>CAZXTL010000005.1:63636-94917 GCA_964643725.1 uncultured Candidatus Marinamargulisbacteria bacterium | reverse complement strand
CTTCTGGAAATGCCGAAATAATCCTTTAAAAAACCATCGTATACTTCTGACATGTTCTTTTTGTTAACACAATAAAAGACATTGCGACCTTGTTTTCTAGAATCAAGCAACCCAACGTTCTTTAAATAATTTAAATGATGTGAGGTTGTGGATTGTTCCATAAAAAAACTTTTCTCAATATCAGAGGCGCATAATTCGCCCTCTCTAAATAATTTTAAAATTATTTCTAATCTCTCCTCGTTTGCTAATGCTCTAAAAAGTTTTATGTATTTATCTTTATCCACGATTTATTCCTCCTAATTTATATTCATTATCTCTGTTTTTAAATAATCTTGCAATACGAAAGGCACTTTTATGCTTCCGTCTTTTTGCTGATAATTTTCCATAATAGCCGCAACTGTCCTCCCTATAGCTAACCCCGACCCGTTTAACGTATGGATAAGTGACGTATTATTCTGTGCATCTTTGTATCTTATTTTCGCTCTTCTTGCTTGAAAATCAAAAAAATTACTACATGACGATATCTCTCTGTAAGTATTTTGCGAAGGAAGCCACACTTCTAAATCATAAGTTTTAGCTGATGAAAACCCAAGATCGCCAGAACAAAGCTGAACTTTACGATAAGGAAGTTCAAGTTTTCTAAGTATTTCTTCTGCATCTGCTGTTAGCTTTTCCAGCATTTGCATGCTTTCTTCAGGTTTAGAATATATAACTAACTCTACTTTATTAAACTGATGCTGACGAATTAACCCTGCTGTATCCTTACCATAGCTTCCTGCTTCTTTTCTAAAACAAGGAGTGTAGGCACAAAACAGCTTTGGCAGAACAGACCCTGGCATTATTTCATCCCTATATAAATTAGTTACAGGAACTTCTGCTGTTGGTATTAAAAACAGTTGTCCTGTTTCTTCATCGCCTGCACATTTATATAAATCTTCTTCAAATTTAGGTAGCTGTCCTGTCCCCTGCATTGTTTGTCTGGTCACCAAAAAGGGAGGTAGTATCTCCAAATATCCTTTGGCAGAATGAGTATCTAGCATAAAATTAATAAGAGCTCTCTCTAGTTTAGCTCCAAGACCTTTGTAAACGGTAAATCTGCTCCCGGAAAGCTTTGCGCCTCTCTCAAAATCCAGAATATCAAGATCCTTCCCAAGTTGGTCATGCGCCTTAATATTAAAATCAAAATTTCTTGGTTCTCCCCATTTGCTAACTTCAACATTTGCAGAAGCATCGGTCCCGATTGGCGTATCTTCACTAATAATATTTGGGAGATAAAGTGCTTTATCTTCACAAATTGTTTGTTTCTCTTTTTGTCCCACCATAAGTTCTTTTATGTTTTCTGATAAAACCTTAAGCTGATCAAGCTGTTCCTGAGTAGGCTTGCCCTTTGGAGTAAGTCGATTCTGTTCAGCCTTTAGTTGTTCTACTTTGGCTAACATCGCCCTATACTCAACATCTTCCTTTATCCATTCATCCAAAGTAGCCATATCTTGCTTTCTTGCCTGTAAGCATTTTCTAACAAATGCTTCATCTTCTCTAATCATTTTAGCTGCTAACATTTAAACTGATACCTTTCTCTTTCCTCATCAGAAAGCTCAATATTTTGGATCTTCTCTTTTTCATATTCTTCCTCAAAAAGACTAATATCAATATTGGATTCAGCTAACATTTGTACAGATAATTCATCAGGATAATAACCTTTAAAAACTATACGCTCTATACCAGAATTGATAATCATCTTAGTGCAGATAACACATGGCATATGTGTACAATATAAAGTAGCTCCACTTATATTCACTCCGTGTCTAGCTGCCTGAATAATTGCATTCTGCTCTGCATGTAATCCTCGACAAAGCTCATGATGTGTACCAGAAGGAACCTGAAGCTGATCCCTAAGACACCCTACCTCTGTGGCATGTTTCATGCCCATTGGCGCCCCATTGTATCCAGTTGTCAAAATCTGCTTATCCTTAACAATAACAGCACCTATCTGACGCTTAAGACAAGTAGCGCGAGTAGCTACCTCTTCTGCTATATTCATAAAATAAGTATCCCAGCTAGGACGTTTCAAAAATGTCTCTTTATTCACTAATTCTGCTCCCCTTAAACATATAATGGAAATCTAGCACAAAGTTTTCCTACTTTATCTGCAACTTCCATATGTATTTTTTCATTATCAATGTTTTCTAATACATCAGCAATTAATCCTGCTATTAGAATCATGTCTTCTTCTTTCATTCCTCTTGTGGTCATCGCTGGTGAACCAATTCTTATCCCACTAGTAATAAAAGGACTTTCTGTTTCAAAGGGAATAGTATTCTTGTTTACTGTTATTCCAACTTCATCAAGTGCTACTTCTGCCTGTTTGCCAGTCAGTCCCTTAGCCTTAACATCAACTAACAGCAAATGATTATCCGTACCACCTGAAACAATTCTGAATCCTCTAGAAGATAAAGTTTTTGCAATCGCTGCTGCATTTTTCACTACTTGCTGTTGATATGTCTTAAACTCTGGCTCAAGTGCCTCTTTTAAGGCAACTGCTTTTCCAGCAATAATGTGCATCAAAGGTCCTCCCTGTGTCCCAGGGAAAACAGCTCTATTGATATCCTTAGCATATTTTTCTTTACAAAGAATAAGACCTCCACGAGGACCTCTTAACGTCTTATGAGTTGTTGTTGTTACTACATCACAGAAAGGAACAGGGTTTGGGTGTAGTCCAGTTGCTACTAATCCTGCAATGTGCGCCATATCAACAAAAAATAAAGCTCCAACCTTATCAGCTATCTGCTTCATTCTAGCGAAATCAATAATCCTTGGATAAGCACTGGCACCACCAACTATCATTTTTGGCTTATGTTCTATAGCTAATTGCTCTAATTTGTCATAATCTATTCTTTCATCTTCTTTGGAAACTCCATAAGCAATAAACTTGTATAACAATCCTGAAGTATTTAATGGATGTCCGTGTGTTAAATGGCCTCCATGAGAAAGGTCAAGACCAAGAACTACATCCCCTGGCTGTAATAATGCTTGATAAACTGCAGTATTCGCTTGAGCTCCAGAATGAGGTTGAACATTAGCATGCTCTGCCCCAAAAAGTTCCTTTGCTCTATCGATTGCCAACTGTTCTGCTACGTCAACATGCTCACATCCACCATAGTATCTCTTGCCAGGATAACCTTCTGCATATTTATTGGTAAGCACTGAGCCACAAGCAGCCATAACCGCCCTAGAAGTAAAATTCTCAGAAGCAATAAGCTCTATCTTATTCTGCTGTCTTTTTAACTCCTTCTCTATGGAATCTGCCAACATTGGGTCTACTTGTTTTGTATATTCTAATGAAAACATATAATCTCCTTTTTCTAAATTAAATTAACTATGGTTTATTTTAGCTCATTTTTAAAGAACGGTGAATATACCATATTAAATTAATATAAGAACACACCCCCTAACCCCCTCTCAAGAGGGGGAAAATAATCCCCCTGTCGCTACGCGACATCCCCCTTTATCAAGGGGGAATTAAATAACTATCATAAAACAAACAACCCCCTCTGCCTTGGGGGGAATTAGGGAGTTGTTGTTTTGAAACTATAGGGGATGTAGTTTATTTTATTTTAATTTCTAGTTCTTTTGGTTTTTTTTCTTCTGCTTTAGGAATGATAACTTCTAGAATACCGTTATCCATCTTTGCATCTATCTTTTCACCTTTAACATTGTCAGGCAAAGTGAAACTTCTTTTAAAAGAAGACCTTTTAATCTCTTTACTAATGTATTGCTCAGCTTCTTCTGTTTTTTCTTCTTCATCCTCAGCTTCAATGGTCAATACATTATCAACTACATTAATTTTTACTTTTTCCTTCTTTAGTCCTGGTGTTTCCATATGAATAACGTATTCCTTGTCTGTTTCCTTAATGTCTGTCTTTGGTACAAACCTCATTCCTCCTGTTTTGTTCCCTGCAGAGTAAGTGTTTAATGCATCAAAAAAACCACTGAATACATCAAACTCTCTTAGTGGATCGTATCCTCTGTATTTTATTAAACCCATTTTTACCATCTCCTTTTTTAGCCCCCTAAATCCCCCTTAAGGGGGACTTGATAGGCCGTTTATATATATATTATGCAAATAGTTTGCCAAACCACCCTTCAGAAAAACTCAAATTCCAAAATCCAAAACTCAAATAAATCTCTAAATCCCAAATAAAAGAATGCTTATACTCTTTTAAGTATTAGGCATTATTTGATTTATTTGTCATTTGGGTTTGGTATGTATTTGGATTTTTAGCTATTTTAATAGCTAGTTTTGTGTATAAAAATTGGACAGAAATGTTAGTTTTTTATAAAGGCAGTAATGAATCTGAAAAAGTAAGAGTCACTGAATGGCTTAAACCAGTATCAGCTGTTGTTAAAGTAATAGTACTATCATTTGATATGTATTGACTAAGAAATGTTCTCCAAGACTGAGAATCAAAAATATCTTTGACCTCTCCACCACAAGCAATTCCTTGATGAGCCTTTTCCAATCCTTGTACTACATCTACTCTTCCGCTATCCCGCGCCTTAGTCATAGCTATAAGAATCATCCTATTTGCCAGCACTCTACGCGCTACAAAACCTTCCTCGCCAGGCTTACTCAAGCTTTCCTCTAATTTCGTCGATTGCCAAAAACGCATTTGATCTCTAATTAAAATTGTGTGGGAAACCATCTTATTTAACATGCTAACTTATCGAAACTACTTAAAAATAATTTCACAAATTTTATTTAACGAACCTCTCCCAGCAGAAGATAAAAATAATGTCTTAGAAGTTGAACTTGCTGTTTACCCTCTCCATTCATTAGAAAGGAGAGGGTTGACGGCACCTATCACGTTTAAAAATACTTATAAATTCCGTCGGGTGAGGTTAAAAAATAATATCTTTCTTAATATATGCCGTTCCTTGAAAAGTAGCGATAAGCTCAGCTTTCTGATTAGTAATCTTCACCTCATAGGTACCAATAGTTCTACCTCTGGAAACTTCTTTTGCTTCTGCGGTAAGAACATCACCCTCAAATGCAGGTTTTAGATAATTTATATAATTATTAAGTCCTACTGAAACAAACCCGCGAGAATTTGAGGCCAAGGCAAAAGCCAAGTCCGCTAAAGTAAAAACTGCTCCACCTTGAACACTTCTGACACCATTTAAGTGTCTTTTCTCAACTGTCATAACAGTTACTCCGTACCCTTCAAGAACATCAACAATGCTTATGCCATTTGTTTTTGCAAACTCGTCATTAAAAAAGAAATCTCTTAGTTTTTGTTTTATGTTATTATCCATAACGTTTATTCTACTTCTTATTTTAAATTTACCCAATAAAAATCAATATGTTATACTTTCTTTATGAATTATTTAATGCAAGAAGTACAAGTATCAGTGAAAAATGCCCTGGAAGAAGACATCGGGACAGGAGATATCACCTCGCTTCTAACTATCCCTGACAACCAAATAACTTCAGCGAAAATTATAGCAAAAGAAGGCGGGGTCATTAGCGGGCTGTTGCCAGTAAAACATATTTTAGATGAATATTCTTTTCTAAACTACAACTTACTAAAAGAAGATGGAGATAAAGTCAAAAAAGGAGATATCGTCCTTGAGCTTCATGGCCATTGCCAAGAAATTCTGAAACTTGAAAGAACTATCCTCAACTATCTTCAGCAATTAAGTGGCACCGCGACTCTAACAAATACTTACGTAAATATTGTAAACCCATACTCTGTAGCAATACTTGATACAAGAAAAACAATGCCTGGACTAAGATATTTACAAAAGAAAGCGGTAATCGATGGCGGCGGAGAAAACCATCGAATAGGACTATTTGATGCTATCTTAATAAAAGAAAATCATATCAAAGCTGCTGGTGGGATAAAAAATGCCATCCAAAACATAAAAAAATCTACAGAATACTCCTGTCTAAAAAATACTCCTGGGTTCTTTTTAGAAATAGAAACTGAAACATTTGAAGAAGTTCAAGAAGCATGTCTAGAGAATCCCGACATTATTCTGTTAGACAATATGACAGACAACATTACTCAAAAAAGCATAACTTTTATAAAATCTAACTATCCTCACATAAAAACCGAGATTTCTGGTGGCATTGATGAGTTTTCCTTAGAAGCAAAGGCCCAACTTCTGCCAGACAGAATAAGCATCGGCCGTCTCACCCACTCCGCCAAAACATTAGACCTTTCTCTATTATTATATTAAATGCTTTTACAATGCTCTGGTAATTAAGTAAAATCAAATTATGCGCATACTAATGTTCGGAATGACACAAATAGCAGTTAAAGGACTTAAGCGACTTATTTCCCTTAACAACTACCCTGTTGGAATGGTTGTGTCTCCTCTTTACAATCAAGATATTGAGAATATAAAGCTAATCTGTCATGAACACTCAATCCCGGTTTATTGTTTTGAAAATATTAACAATAAAGAATTTATCTCTATCGTTAAAAATGAGCTGAAACCTGACCTGTTACTTACCTACACCTTTCCACAAAAAATAGGAAAAGAACTTTTAGATTTAGCGAAACTTGGAATAAATATGCATCCTGCACTTCTGCCTTATTATCGTGGATCAAACCCCTACTTCTGGACTATAGCAAATGGGGAAACAATTACAGGGGTTACTTTTCATTATTTAACTAATGAATTCGATGCTGGAGACATAATCCTACAAGAACAAATAGACATTTCACCAAAGGATACTTGTGGCCTAGTTATCTTTAGACAAGAAGAAATAGCAGCCAACATGCTAGAGAAGCTACTGTTATTAATAGAAACCAACCAACTAACATCAACACCACAACCTACTGGAGATTTCCCAAAAGCACCAAAACCTAATATAAATGAAACCTTTATCAATTGGGATTGGCCAACAAACAAAATCATTAACAGGATAAGAGCTTTGAATCCATATAATGGCGCTCTTGCTCAATATAAGAACCACCTTATTGCCATCTATGAAGCATCAGAAACCCATTATTTTGGCTCTGGAAAAGAAAAAAATGGTGAAACAGTAGGACTAACGCTGGAAGGCCCTATGATAAAATGCAGTAATGGTGCGATAATTATCAAAATCCTTGTCGTTGGAAAAAAATATTTACTTTCCGGCAGTGATTTTATAGAATACGAGAAAATAAAAATTGGGGATAAATTTATATCATGGTAAAAAACTATTTAGCGCTCGATATTGGTGGAACAAAAATACTCGGAGCTATTATTTCTGACAAAAAGATAATATTTAAAGAGAAAATAAAAACCAATGCTAGCCAAAATCAAGAAGAAGTTTACCAGCGAATAAAAAGCGTAATATCTACTTTACTTGCAAAAGAACCTACTATTTCTGGTATAGGCATTGGTATTCCTGGCAGAGTTAATGAAAAAGGCGAAATAACTTTCTCTCCAAACTTGCCTTTTGAGAATTTCCACTTAAAAAACAAACTTCAAGAAGACTTCGGTATTACAAATATCGCAATAGATAACGATGTTAACGTTGGAATGCTTGGCGAACATTGGCTTGGCGCAGCAACTGGCTATAGTGATGCACTTGGCATCTTCGTTGGCACAGGCATCGGCGGAGCAGTTATCATAAATAATAAACTTATCCGTGGTGCACAAAATATTGCTGGCGAGATAGGCCACATGAAGCTTACCTTTGATGGTCCAAAATGTAACTGCGGACAAAATGGTTGTCTCGAAGCGTATTCCTCTAAAATAGCCATGCAAAGATACATGGAAGAACAAGGCATGAAATTTGACTCTATCCTAAAGAGTTCTTTATTAAAAAACGGCGTTACAGAACAAAACAAAATCATTAAAGATGCCATCAAGCGTTCTGCTTATTACTTAGGCGAAGCAATCGGAAGCCTTGTAAACTGCCTAGACCCTGAAGTAGTTGTTTTGGGTGGCGGTGTTTCTCAAGCGATTGGTGATTATCTAATAAGAAAAGTAGAACCTTTTGCTAATGTAAGGGCCCTTGTTAAACCAAACATCAAACTATCTGTGCTTGGCGATGATGCTGGACTTTTTGGGGCGGTTAAACTACTTCTTTCTAATGACGAATAAACCAGTAAGCATATTGTCGCTTACTACTTTTATTTTATAATGAGTTGAGTCCATACTCTCAGTGAAGTATTTTGGTAAGGCCATTACGTCAAAAATCTCTGCGGTCATAGCAAAATAATAATCTTCTTTTAAACTTTGCAATACAGCTTGTTGTTGCTTAATTTTCTTTGCAGTTTTTACTCCATGAGTCTCAAAAACATAAAATGCCATAATAAAAAAACTCATAGCAGAAATAAAAACCATTAACTCGAAAAGCAAAAAGCCTTTTCGTTTCACCACAATCTAACCCTTCCAGTGGAAGGGTCTACTGTTATTTTTCTAGACCTTTTGCCGCTGGTCAACGTTATTGTCCTACCTTGCTCTGGCCGTAGCTGATCTGTGAAAGTTAAGCTCTGCCCCTGAACCTTAATATGTTTTGGAACCTTTCTTTCTTTTAATAATGTATTATCCTCAAGGTCAGTTATCTTATATTTATCTCCAACCATTTCCCACTTCACTGACCTACCATAGATTTCTGCTGTTGATTGAGCGTTCTTTAAGTAATGATGCAGAAGCTCTGTCTCATTATTAAGACTTAAACTCAAAAGAACTGACTTATAAACAAAAAGTCCTCCAGCTGTAATAACTGCTATAATTGCTATAGTCAGAAGTAGCTCAGACAATGCTATCCCTTTTTTAAACCCCATCTTCATAACAAAGCACCTCCAAATAAAACAAACATATAGCCAAAAAACAATAAAGGGAAAAAAGGCAACTTATTCTTTTTGAAAACCAAAGAAACAATAATTCCCAATAAAGAAGCAAAAAGTATAAGATTCAATAATTTATTTGGAGACAAAGTCATGCCCAATGCAAAAAAAACAAAATAATCCCCAGAACCCATTGCTTGCTTCTTCACTATTAGACTAACCACATAAGATACAGTGGCAATAAGCATAACAACAAATAATCCAGACAATAATCCATTTATAAATTCTCCTTTTAATAAAACATATAATCCTGCAAAAAGAACCATAACGTACAAAAAAGGATCATACACTGTAAAGTTCGTAGAATCAGTGAGAACATTAAGAAAAAAACTTAACACAAAGGCATATTGCGCCAACAAAACAAAAGTAATTTGTGCATCCTTTAAAAAATAAAAACTAACTAATCCAACAAATAACTCAACCAACAAATAATTAAACGATATTTTTCTGCCACAATAACGACATTTTCCCTTCAAAACAAACCAACTAAATACTGGAACAAGGTCAAACCATGCTATTTTCCTTTCACATCCTGAACAACGTGAGCGCGAGGCAAATAAAGGCCTATTGCTAGTTGCCCTGAAAGAAAGACCATTCAGAAAACTACCCATTGCCATTCCAATAAATATCCACATAAAACCCATACACTCATTGTAATGCTTATTGTTAAACGAGAAAAGATGAATAAACCAAATATCTTTGATACAATAAATAGAGTACTTGTTCACGTTATACTAAATAATGATGACATTATTCTGCAAATAAAGGAGTTTTTAATATGAGCGATGCAAGCAAAATAAACAGCAAAGATTTCCTCCAAAAAATGGAAGACAAAAAACAAAAAGACACACTAAAAGATATTGAAGATAGCCTTAGCAAATTACAAAATATGGCACTAAGTCCAATCCAAGCAAAATATGAAGTTGCAAAACTAAATGCTATTGTTAAAGATGTTCAAATAAATACTGACATGAAAAGCAAAATAAGCGACACAATAAAAGAACTAGAGAAAAAGGTACCAGATATTCAGGAAATGCTTGATAAGGAACTTCTTAAAGCAATAGAAGAAACGCTACAGGGATTTACTGGAGAAGGGATGTCCACATCTTGGGCAAAAAACGATAACACAAATTTCTCAGCTTCAGATGAGTTTGACCCATATAAAATTGACGGGAAATCTACGCTAAGTACATTTCTTTAACTGTTATTCTTTTTTCTCTAAGTCGTTAAGCTGAATAACCAAAGAAACTTCTTCTTTGCCTATTCCTAAAACTTTAGCAATAAGATCAGGATCCATCTCCAATTGTTTCATCTTAATTATTTTCTCATTCTTGTTTAATGCTTTATTGTTTAACACAAGTTTAACTTCATCACGGATATCTTTATCTAGCTGACTAAGTATCTTGAACAATTCAGCCATGCCAACACCAGAAAGATTTGTCTGATTAGGACTATTTATAACGGCCTGCTCTTCTGCTGTTGTCGGACCAGATAACTCTTCAGCTAATTTTTCTGCATCTGTCTTTGCTTTTACATCCTCTGTCTTTTCGTTATCTTTCTTATTCTCTACAACTTTTTCTAATTCAATCTTATCTTCTGCTTGAATAATTTCTGGACTATCTGACTCCAAAACTTCTTCTAATGTATCAGCAATAACAACAGGTTCTTGCTGTATAAATTCTGCCATCATAGCCTCTATATCATCTTGTCCACCATTGCTTTTTAAAGCTTCTGTTTTAATTTTAATTTCTTCCTTTTCTTCTACATCAGGAACAATATTAATATCATTAATGTCTGGCAAAAGATCTGAAATATCATCTGCTATTTCTTCTGTTGTTTGCTTATTTTCTACTTCCATAGGCTCATCCGATTGCAGCGTTTCTGTTGTCGATAGTTCTGGCTCTGGAGTAACTATCTCTTTCATTACTTCTGGTTGTTGTTGTTCTTTAATAGTTTTTATAGCGCTATCTGCAACATCCCCAGACACTTCCTTAAGTTCCTGGATTAAAACACTAACGGAATTCTCTATTTCTTCCATTCTTCCTGTTTTCTCTACTTCTTCATAATTACCTACCTGCTTGTTTGTTTTACGATACATAAAAAATAAATATATCCCTAATGCTAGATTTATAAATGTAACAACCCATATCCACGGAAATCCTTTTGCTTTATTAGTTTTACCAACTAAAGCTGACTCTAATTTTACTAGCCTTTTTTCCGTATCATCATTGAATATATCCTTTACCTCTTCCGACTCAGAAGTAACAACAACTGGAGCAACAACAACCTTCTCTTCAGTTACAATTAAAGGAACTTCTGGCTGTAGTTTTTTAACCTCAACCTTTGCCTCAATAAGTTTCTTGGGAGCAACTTGTACCAATTTATTTTGAGTTTCAACCACTTGTCCTGCCTTAGGCGTCATTGCAAGTTTAATATTATTAATCCACTCAGACATCAAAGGCTCTAGCCTAGTATTCTTCTGTTTTGCATCTTCTTTATAAACTGAAAATAAATTTCTACCTGCTATAGAGGCAGTATAAATATTCTCAGGATAAGAAAGTTTTATCTTATTAATGTCAGAATAACTCTCTAAATACTCATTTAGCCTATATGCTATCATTTGAGCCCTTGAATATGCTGTAACAAAAGGACCAGTAGCATATATTTGCATAACAACAGTATCTTTATATAAAACCTGTCCTAAAGACTGATCTCCATCTATTAACTCAAGTGCAGAAAAATCAAAACTAGCAGCATTGCTAATAAAGATAACCATACTGATGAGGAGTGCTCTTACAATAATTTTTAACCTAACCATTCTCCAACCTTCCCAAGATCTGGGTCATCATATTCCACATATGAATAATCCTCTTCGTGACCCATCTCTGTATCTTCTTCATTTTTACTCTTTCTCTTACTATAATTTTGATCTCCAGACTCTTCATTTTGAGAATCTATCTCAACTAACCCTTTTTCTTCTATTGCAGTCGCCTGCTCCTTCTTTAACTCTTGAGCATCTTGCATCACTGCAGCCAGCTGATGCTGTTGTATTTTCAAAAAATCATCTCCTGCAACCTTGGAAATATCCGATCGTTGCTGAGTAAGAAGAGAAAAATCAATAGGAGATAACCCGGCCATAGCTTCACCCCTAACCCTATAAGAAATAATAATAAGTTAACACATATTACGTATTTTATGCTAGTGTTTTACACTATTTTATAATAGCTTAAACCATCCAAAATAGCACCTGCATACTTTTTACTGGAAAAATACACATTTTGCATTCTGCTAAGTTCTTTTTGATGATTTGCTACCACAACAGCCTTAGGCATCTTGCTTAGCATGTCCCTATCATTCCCCGAATCACCCACAACTAAAACATCCTCTGTGTGAATTCCAAGTTTTTTACAAACATATTTAATTGCTTTATGTTTTGAAGCTCGGTATGGCAAAATGTCGACAAACTTTCTTTCCACAACTATAAGCTTATACCTTACATCTTGTTCTTTAAGTTTACTTTGCATACTCCGTATTTTTTTATAACTATAATCTTTTATATGGTAACCAACCCGATGCTCTTGTTGATTATCTTGAAGCATGAGGAAATCTATACTTTCAAATAACTTCTTTATTTTATCTGGTTCCCATTTATCCCTTATTATTAACTGCCAATCTTTATCAAATATTAATTTATTGTTATTAAAATAATAAATCTCTGAGCCTACCGAAGTAATTAATATCTGAGGGATAGGAACATTGTTTAGCCTTAAAACATCTATAGTAGAATTAATATCTCTACCTGTTGCTATGCCAAACCCTATGTTGTTTATATTTTTCTGATACCAACTTAAAAACTTATTTAGCTCTTCAGAGTCGCCGATTAAAGTATTATCTAAATCTGTAATAAGCCATTTCATGTTGCTGCTATTTTATATCATCTAAGGATACTGGCTTACAAAGAGACGCTTTTTTATGTGCCATTCTGCCACATTTAACACAAACAAATAACGGGTCGGCTACTTTCTTTATAAATTTATTCAGATTACTTTCTAATTGACCTTCTAAAACTCTTTTGCAAAGTTTTTTCATTATCGTACCTAAAAAATCTTTTTCATTTTTTCTTTAATATTATTAATTTTCTTAGAAAGCTCTGTTTTCTCTCCTCTTAAACTTGCCAAATACTCTAATACAATCTTTTCATCATTAGATAAGTCCGTTGGAATATTCACAATAACAGCAACATATAGCTCTCCCTGTCCTGTTCTTCCAACATGTGGCATTCCTTTCCCTTTTAATCTAAAAGAAGTGTTAGGCTGTGTTCCTGCTGGTATTTTAAGTTCAACATTTCCAAACAAAGTATGAACTACCACATTTGCGCCTAAAGCTGCCTGAGAATATCCTATCTTTTGCTTCATATATAAATCGTCTCCATCTCTTTCAAAAACAGAATGAGTTTTGATATTTATAAATACAAACAAATCGCCCATAGTTCCATTGCGTTGACCAATATTACCTTCACCTGAAAGCCTAAGCTTAGAGCCAGTATTAATCCCAGCTGGTATCTTAACGCTTATGTCTTTACTTTTAACCGCTCTGCCAGATCCACTACATTCAGTACATGGCGAAATTATTATCTTCCCTTCTCCGTGACATGTTGGACAAACAGACACCGTACTCATCATTCCTAAAAATGATTGTCTAGTCTGCCGAACCTCTCCTCTGCCTCCACAAGTATTACAAATCTGAGGTTCTTTGCTGTCTTTTGACCCTGAGCCGCCACACTTTGCACATTTCTCTAATCTTCTGACTGAAAGAAGCTTATCCACGCCTTTGGCCGCTTCCTCTAAAGTTATTGTGATGTCTACTCTAAGGTCTTCTCCCTTTGATCTTACTGAACCCCTACCTGAAGATGCTCCTCGTGACCCTCCGAATATATCGCCAAACCCTTCAAAGCCCTCAAACATATCACCAAAATTACTAAAAATGTCACCAAACCCATTAAATCCAGCTCCACCAGCCCCACCAAAGTCGGACCCGTCTACTGAACCAAATTGGTCAAACTGTCTTTTTTTATTTGGATCACTCAAAACCTGATAAGCTTCATTTATGTCCTTAAACTTACTATCCCTGTCAACTCCTTTATACACATCAGGATGATACTTCCTCGCAGCCTGACGGAAGGCACTCTTAATGTCAGCCTCCGAAGCATCTTTATTTATACCAAGCATCTGATAGTAATCCTTATTCGACATTAATTATCTCCTTATATCCTCAAAATACTTTCCCCGGCAAAAGCCGGGGAAAAACTAACACTTTATTTCTCTTCGAACTCTGCGTCAACAACTTTCTCGTCATCATCTTTCTTTGGTTGTTCCTGCTCTGGTTGACCAGCAGTTGTATCTCCTGGTTGTCCAGGTTGTCCTGGTTGTTCTTGCTGATACATCTGCGTGCTTACTTCATAAACTACTTGTTGAAGCGCTTCTGTCTTTTGTTTAATGACATCATTATCCGTTCCTTTTAACGCTTCTTCTACAGCACTTGAGGCATCTTCAATCTTTTGTTTAATTTCAGCAGTTATTTTATCTTTAGCATCAATTAAAAGCTTCTTAGACTGATGGACTAAGCTATCCGCACTATTCCTTACCTCAATTTCTTCCATCTTTTTCTTGTCTTCTTCAGCATGTTCTTCTGCTTCTTTTTGCATCTTTGCTATCTCGTCTTTGCTAAGACCTGATGAATTAGTAATAGTAACCTTCTGTTGCTTACCAGTACCTTTATCTACTGCCTTAACATTAACAATACCGTTTGCATCAATATCAAAAGTTACCTCAATCTGAGGAATTCCTCTTGGTGCAGGAGGTATCCCGTCTAAATGAAATCTACCTAAAGTCCTGTTGTCTTTAGCCATAGGTCTTTCGCCTTGTAACACATGAACCTCAACACTTGGTTGACTATCTGCAGCTGTACTGAACACTTGACTCTTAGAAACTGGTATTGTCGTATTCTTATCTATTATCTTAGTAAAAACAGAACCCATTGTCTCAATTCCTAAAGAAAGTGGTGTAACATCCAACAAAACGATGTCTTTTACATCCCCAGATAAAACTCCACCCTGAATAGAAGCACCTAAAGCTACACATTCATCTGGATTTACTCCCTTATTTGGCTCCATGCCAAAAAAAGCTTTCACTTTTTCCTGAATCACTGGTGTACGTGTAGTCCCGCCGACTAAGATTACTTCATCAATTTCTTTAATTGTAATACCTGCATCTTTTAGTGCTATCTTACAAGGCTCTATACTTCTTTCAACATACTTTTCTATCATTTGTTCAAACTTTGCTCTGGTCAATGAAATGTTCAAATGCTTTGGACCATTTTGGTCAGCAGTTATAAATGGAAGATTAATGTCAGTAGAAAGAGTAGAAGAAAGTTCTATCTTAGCTTTCTCTGCTGCTTCCTTTAACCTTTGAATTGCCATGGTGTCCTTAGAAAGGTCAACGCCATTGTCTTTCTTAAACTCTGTTACCAACCAATCCATAATAGTTTGGTCAATGTTATCTCCACCTAAATGTGTATCACCATTAGTAGAAAGAACTTCAAAAACTCCATCACCTAATTCTAAGATAGAGATATCAAAAGTACCTCCGCCAAAATCATATACAGCAATCTTCTGGCTTCCTTTTCCTTTATCAAGACCATAAGCAAGTGCTGCAGCTGTAGGTTCGTTAATAATCCTAAGAACATCTAGCCCTGCTATCATTCCAGCATCTTTTGTCGCCTGTCTTTGGCTATCGTTAAAATAAGCAGGAACTGTAATAACCGCTTGCTTAACTTCTTCGCCAAGATACGCCTCAGCATCAGTCTTAATCTTCTTAAGAATCATTGCTGATATTTCTGGTGGACTATAATGCTTGCCGCTAATATCAATTGCTGCATCGCCATTCTTACCTAAAGAAACTTTATAAGGCACCATCTTTTCTTCTTCTTTTACTTCAATTTCTTTTCTACCCATAAACCTCTTTATAGAAAAAATCGTGTTAAAAGGATTAGTAACAGCTTGTCTCTTTGCTACTTGTCCTACTAATCTTTCTCCGTCTTTAGCAAAAGCAACTATTGAAGGTGTTGTTCTACCTCCCTCTGCATTTGTGATAACGACTGGTTTGTCGCCTTCCATTACTGCAAAACATGAATTTGTTGTTCCTAAGTCTATTCCTATTATCTTTGCCATTTTAATTTCTCCTTTCGAAATTTTTACTCAGCTACTACAACCATTGATGGCCTAAGTAGTCTGTCGTGTAACTTGTAACCTTTTTGATACTCTTTTATAACCTTACCGCTTTCCTCTGTGTCAGACTTTTCTTGAGATATAGCTTGATGAAAGTTAGGATCAAATACTTTTCCTAAGGCCTCTATCTCTGTTACTCCGCTCTTTCCCAAAAGATCCTGAAACTGCTTGAAAATCAAACTAAAACCTTCAAAAACTTTTTGTTGTTCTTCTGGTATATTGTTTGGATGCAATGCCATGTTAAAGCTATCAATAATAGGAATTAGTTCCTTTATAAATTTTTCTAAAGAATATTTAATAAAGTCCTCTTTATCCTTTTCCATCCTACGCCTAAAGTTCTCAAATTCTGCTCTTTTTCTAAGGAATTGCTCCTGGGTATCTTTGTTTATGCGCTCAAGTTCTGCAATTTTATTCTGCATATCTTCAACAATCTTTTTAGCTTTTAACTTTGAACCCTTGTCATGCTTATCCGTTTTCGAATGCTTATCTTCGCCCACTATCCGGCTATCAACATCAACAAAAACCGGCTCAAGCTCTTGCTCTTCTTGCTCAACGTTAACCTGTTCTTCTTCAACCAAATTCTTCACCTCCTCCAATATATTAAATAAATATTTTTTTCACCTTATCATCCAGGCTCTTAATAACATTATTAATCTGTGCAAAAACATTGCCATACTTCATTCTCGTCGGACCAATTACTCCTATGCCAACAACATCTTTTTCTCCAATTGTTACCTTGCCCGCAACAAAGGAAGTATCTTCCAAACCAATATTCTTATTCTCTTTACCAATTACTGCTTTGATATCACCATTGTTTTCCAGAACCATATCAGAGAAAAGCTTTACAACCTTCGCCTCATCTTCAAGCACAGAGTGTACATTTTTTAGTGCCTCTATCTTTTGAAACTCAGGGTGAGAATAAAGCTTATTACTCTTTTTACTAATTACTTTATTATCACTTAACAGTGATCTTCCTCTCTCTAAAACCTTACTTATCTGCCTTAATACTTCACCATAAGAAGAGAATCTGGCAGAAAGCTCCCCAAGGCTCTGACTATATAGCTCCTCTACAGAAACTACTGGACACTCACCACATATATTATTCAAATACTCTGAAAGTTTATTTAGCTCCTGTTGAGAAATAATAGTATTGTACGGTAACTCCATTATCTCCTGATAATAATCACCATAATTATCAAGCATACTAAACATTATCTGATGCATATTTAGCAAAACCAGCTGAACAAATTTTAGGGTATTTTGCTTAAAATTATCTGTAACTATAATGACAGGATAATCTGAAAGGTCAGACAGAATCTCCGCTGTTGCTAATAATAACTGATTGATATTTAAATGTACCGAACTTACAACTTCTTTAATCACAAGCTTTTCTTCTTCGGAAATATCAGGAAAAACCATCAATTTATCAACGTATAATCGATAACCTTTATCCGTTGGAACTCTTCCTGAAGAGGTATGCAAATGTTGCACATATCCATCCTGCTCAAGCTTCATCAAATCATTACGAATCGTTGCACTGCTAACGTTCATGCCAATATTATCAACGAGCTTATTAGAAGACACCGGCTGACTAGTTGCCACATAATCCTCTACCAGTTTCCCCATTATAATATCTTGTCTTTCTTTGGATCTCATTCTTGCATTTTAGCACTCAAACCAGATGACTGCCAATTTCTTTGCATAAAAAAGTGAACATTCAGGACAAAAAGTGTAAAGATATTATACAGACTAACTTCTATAGGTTCTTTCTTTCTCTAAAGTTGAGGATGGGCCATGCCCTGGATAGACATTAATGTTTTGCTCTATTGAAAAAAGCTTCTTTAAGGATGTCCTCATCGCTGATGCTGAACTATTCCAAAGATCGGTTCTTCCGATACCTCCATAAGCAAATAACGTATCTCCGCTAAAAAGATTATTATCCATCAAATAGCACACCGAACCAGGAGAATGTCCCGGAGTAGAAAGGACTGTCGCGCTTAGCTGTCCTTCATTTATCACATCCCCCTCACTAATTATCTCATCATAAGTAGCCTCAATAAGTGGCCTACCCAAATATGTTTCCCACACCCTACTATTGGTTAAAAAAGGAATGTCCTCTGCATGAACATAGACTTTTATTCCAGGGAATAACTGCTTTAATCTTGAAACTGCTTCAATATGATCAAAATGACCATGAGTTAATAAAATCTTTGTGGGAATCAATTTCCCATTATCAAGGTCTTCTATTATTTTTTTTGATTCATTCCCAGGATCTATTACCCAACAATTCTTTTTAGAATCAGAAACTATATAACAATTGACTTCCAAAAGCCCTACTTTGACGGTATTTATTTTCAATTTATAGTCTCCTTATCTTAAAATACGTTGTTCCTGACAAAATATAGTATAAAAAACTACTCTATCTGACAAGAAATAATGATATAATTATGTTATGTTAAAGTTTCTTTCCAAAATATCTTTACTACTGTTGGTCAGCTGTTTTATTTATGCTGCCGAGTCGGCTATTGTTTTTGATGATATTCCAATTAGCACCAAAGAATATAACCTTCTTTTCAGCCAATTTATGAATAACTATAGATCCTATCTTATTTTTAAAGACGATACTCTAGACCAAAACGAAATAAATGAAATAAAAAGGGCTGTTCTTGATGAATTATTAGAAGAAAATATCACCAGAAAATATGCCTTCCTAAACAATATTTCAATAAACCAAGTGGAGATTCAAGAAAGAGTAGAACAAATAAAAAAAGGATTCCCAGATGCTAAAAGTTTTTGGAAAATACTAAAAGACCAAAAAATTACCTTTGACGAACTAATAGCAAGCCTAGAAAAAGAACTTTTAAAAACAAAAATCATTGATCATATTACAACGCTAGATTTAACGATAACCACTGCAGAAATAAATGAACATTTTAAACAGAATTCATTAGGAGAGCCTCCTCTTGAATATAACCTTACTCTTCTCGTTACAAGTAATAAAAAATATTTATTGTCACTAATCAATAACGCCAACATCCACAAGGACAAAGCATTAGTTAATAAGAACAAATCCATTTTCAATGAAATAGTTTCAATAACCGACCTGCCTGAAAATATTAACGAACTCATAAATGTTCTTCCGGTTGGGCAGTTTTCACCTTTACTTGCTTACGATAAAGGAAACCTTTTCAGCATAAAGATAAACTCTATGCAACTAGATATGAAAGCTGTACCTGAGCAAATTATTTTAGCTATTACCAATGAGAAAAAAACCTCAACCTATAAAACTTGGCTAAGAAAACAATTACAAAAATGTACACTAACGCTGAACCCAAAAATCTTTCCGCCAAATGACTTCAACCTTTCTACTGTTTTATTATTCAACAACAATATAATTAATGAGCCTACCGAACCAATGAATACTGAAAACATACAAGGAGTTCCATAACATGGAGAAGTATCTCGAAGAATATAAGGCCCTATGGGATGTAATGCATACCCTGTTATCCCCAGAAGGTTGTCTTTGGGACAAAGAACAAACTCATTCATCGTTAAAACACTATCTTATTGAAGAAACGTATGAATTTCTGGAAGCCATTGACGAAAATAATTCAGCAAAGATGGAAGAAGAGCTAGGTGATTTACTTTTTCATGTAGTATTTCATGCAGCTGTTGCCGAAAAAAATAACACCTTCTCTCTAGCTTCTGTAACTGAAAAAATAAAAGAAAAAATGATACGTCGTCATCCACATGTTTTCTCTAATGCAACTGTAAATTCTGTTGATGATGTTTGGACTCACTGGGACAAAATCAAACAAGAAGAAAAGAAAGAAAAAGATGAAAAAGGATCTCTTTTAAAAAATATCCCCAAAAACTTACCAGCTCTCTTAAGAGCAGAAAAACTACAAAAAAGAGCAGCAAGAGTTGGCTTCGACTGGGCAAATGTTGCTGGTGTTTGGGAAAAAATTCATGAAGAAATAGACGAAATAAAAGTCTCTATTGAAGAAAACAATCCTGAATCCATAAAAGAAGAAATCGGAGATGCTTTGTTCTCTTTGGTAAACCTTGCTAGGAAATTTGATATAGACCCCGAAGAAGCTCTACAGTTTTCTAATAACAAATTCATGAGCAGATTCACCTATATAGAGGAAGCCTTGCAAAAAAAAGGCACATGCTTAAAAGAATCTTCCTTAGATGAAATGGATCTACTCTGGAAAGAAGCTAAAAAAGAATTAAAAAGTTAACCAGTTAACTTTTAACCTGAAACACATAATATATCTTTTTGTTTGGCATATCATATATTTCATAAGAAACATCGCCTAATAATACTTGCTTTACCTTTGCATACTTCATAATCGCAGGATATGCCTTCATTGGACCAAACATATAAGACATCACATTTCTAATAGGCAAAACAGCTACCAACACCTTGCTTGCGGGAATAGTCTGAACCTCTACGACTCCTTGCAACTCTATTAATCTTATAAAATCATTGTCTTCAATTATGCTTCCACAATCGCTTCGCAATTCGTTTGCAGGAACTTTTGCAGGATCATCATAATATATCCCAATTCCTTTGGTTGAATTAAACCCTTTCTCCTTAAGCTTGTTATAAACATTGTCAAAAGCCACTTTTGTCTTTGAGTATGGACCAATAAACTTATCAAAAGCCATTGTATAAGGACCCATTTGCTTTTCCTGAACTTTAAGCTTAGAAAACATCCCCATATAAACAAGAAACAAAAGAACTACAACAATTAAACCAATAAAAGTAACACCTATTATTTTTAAAATATTCATCTTAATACTCCTTTATTTGTTTAAATTACAGTCGGGATGACATTTTGTGTTTTGCATCAGTCCCATTATATAATGCTCGTCTTTTTATCTTCAATGGTTCTTCAAGATTTCCCTTAAAACTAAGGTGAGACCCTAAGTCCTCTAGGCTCTTTTTTGAAACTGCCTGCTATTTTTGCAAAATTATTTAGAATCACTTTATAATCCTCTAAATAAGCGACCAACACATCATTCCTCTTTGAGCTCAACACAATAGCTGCAACAAAATCATTATTAAGAGAAAAATACGTAACATACTCATATACCACATCCTTAACAGCCCAATAGGTAACCTCATAAGGAACGGGACAATCTAATGCAATACGAGATGGTTGATATGTTGCATTTTTAATTTTGCTTGTTTTCTGAAATTTTTGAATCTGCGTATATAAATCAAATTGATAGTTCGTGGGAATAATCTCGCAATATAGTATAACTGGCGAATTTGTCCAGCGTTGACCTGCTAAAAACCCTGCGGCGCTAACGCCATATCTTGCAGGATTAAACTCGAACTGCCACTTATTAACTGGAAGAGTGAATATAAGCGATGAGCTATTTTTGAAAACATCACCATAAGCAACTACAACCAATAAAAGCAAAAAGATAATACTTTTTCTGAACATAATGCTAGTATATCAGGCAAAGAGTAGCTTAGGCAAAACCATAGTCTGCTTTACTCTATATTTAGTGTAAGGTAAAATACTGTCATGAAAAAATTATTATTATTCCTATCTCTTTTTTTATGCTTAATTTACGCTGAAAGTAACCCTATTATAATAATAAATCCTATCCCTACTCATGTTGCAGAACAAAAGAAACAAGTGGAAGCACCTAACAATCAACCAAAGCAGCCAGAAGTAGACCTTTCCTTTTCTACCCATCCAAGAAAGAAATATAATTCTGAAAGCATGAACTGCACTCTAGAATTCCCTTTCTCTTGGAATTTTGATACATCCTCAACCAATTGTAGGTTAATTGCATATCCACACAATGACAAAGAAATTACTATTACTCTTAAAGCATACGTTGCTCCATTAATAACAACCGTTACAACCATTTCAGCAACAACCTCTATGAATATACCAGTAACGGCAACAATATTAATAACCGAACCAATAACAGCAAATGCTGTCTACCTTAACAGAGCAGGAGCCTTATGGGAAAGATGGCAATTACTAGGATCAAAAGTATTCTCCCCTAAAGAGTGCTTACTTTTAGGAGTAACCGAAAAAATAAGCGCTGTATATAAAAGACAATTAATAAATGAAGAGTATGTTTTGATAAACACGATTGCTGTTGAAGATATTTATATAAAATCCCCTGACCTTGTCTATGTTGTAACAGCACAAGCTCCAGAGGACGTTATGAAAAAATATAACCAAACTGTCAAAGGTATTATGAGCAGTTTCTACGTTTCTGAGGTCACAAATGGAAAAAAACTATAATCACGAAAACGTAGAAGATAAATGGTATAAGCTTTGGGAAGAAAATAAATATTTTACTCCAAAAGAAACCGGAAAACCTTTTTGCATGGTTATCCCTCCACCTAACGTTACAGGGGCTCTTCACCTTGGGCATGCGCTAGACAATACCCTTCAAGATATTATTGCCAGATACCACAGACTTAAAGGTGACCGTGTCTTATGGGTTCCAGGAACAGACCATGCTGGCATTGCCACTCAGAACGTTGTTGAAAAAGAACTTCAAAAACAAGGAATACATAGAGAATCACTAGGTAGAGAAAAGTTTGTTGAACGTGTATGGCAATGGAAAGAAGAGTACGGGAACAGAATAACAAGCCAACTTAGAAAATTAGGAGCTTCTTTAGACTGGGAACACGAAAGATTCACTATGGATGAAGGACTAAGCGAAGCTGTTAAAGAAAACTTTGTTCGTCTATATGAAAAAAAACTTTTATATAGAGACACCTATATTGTTAACTGGTGCCCAAGATGTCTTACTGCTATCTCTGATATTGAAGTAGACCATAAGGATGAAAATGGTCACTTGTGGCATATCAAATACCCTCTTGCTAATAATCCAAAGCAATTTATAACCGTCGCAACAACTAGACCTGAAACAATGTTTGGTGACACTGCGGTTGCTGTTAATCCTGCTGACGAAAGATATAGCCAGCTTATTGGACAGGAACTAATTCTACCTTTAACAAATAAAAAAATTCCTATTATCGCTGATACCCATGTAGATAAAGACTTTGGAACGGGTGCCGTTAAAGTTACTCCAGCGCATGACCCAAACGACTTCCAGATAGGACTTAGACACAACCTAGAAAAAGTTATAGTAATGGATACAAGCGCAATAATGAACGAAAATGCACCAGAACAATATCAAAAAATGGATAGATATTCTGCCAGAAAACAAATCATAAAAGATTTAACATCTCTTGGGCTACTAGAGAAAACACAGGAACATGCTCATGCGGTAGGACACTGTTATAGATGTGACACAACTATAGAGCCCTACCTTTCAAAGCAATGGTTTATAGACATGAAACAACTTGCTGGCAAACCGATTGCTGCTGTTAAGAATAAAGATATCCAATTCATTCCTGAAAGATGGGAAAAGCTTTATTTCGATTGGATGGAAAACATTAGACCGTGGTGCATCTCAAGACAGATCTGGTGGGGACACAGAATACCTGTTTGGTACTGTGAAGATTGCAACCAAGAGATAGTCTCCAAAACAGAAGTTATAGCCTGTACCTGTGGCAGCAAAAACATTAAACAAGATGAAGACGTCTTAGACACTTGGTTTTCTTCCGCACTCTGGCCTTTTTCCACGCTTGGATGGCCTGAAAAAACTAATGATTTAAAAGACTTTTATCCAACTAGCGTACTTGTAACCGGTTATGACATTCTCACCTTTTGGGTGTCAAGAATGATAACTATGGGACTTTTCAACATGAATGAAGTTCCTTTCAGAAAAGTCTATATCCATGGACTAGTAAGAGATGCTGAAGGCAGAAAAATGAGTAAATCTTTAGGCAATGTTATTGACCCACTTATTATCATCAAAGAAAAAGGCGCTGATGTTCTTAGATACACACTTGCCTCTCTAGTAACTTCTGGGGGACAGGATATTCGGCTTATGGATGACAAGTTGGTCGCAGGAAGAAACTTTATCAACAAACTTTGGAATGTATCTCGCTATATTCTTATGCAAGAACCAGAAACAACAGGAGAAATAGGAGCTACACTAGCTGATAAATGGATACTTTCTGTCTTTAAAAAAGTAACTGATGAAACTGACAAATACTACAATGAATTTGAATTTAACTTTGTAATAGAGACGCTTTATGAATTCGTCTGGAATGAATTTTGTGACTGGTATATTGAAATGACAAAGCTACATAAACAAGAATCACAGCCAACGCTAATCTACATTCTAAATGGCGTATTAAAACTTCTTCATCCCATCATCCCTTTTATTAGTGAGGAAATCTGGCAACAACTTAAGACACACCCTCTTTTCTCAGATGAAGAAAAGAACTCCATTATGCTCTCCGCCTGGCCAGAACCAGAACCATCTACCTTTGATGTTTCTGCATTTGAAGAAGCAAAAGCAATTATTAAAAATACCAGAAACATAAAAGCCGAGAAAAATATTGCTGGGACAAAAAAAGGGAAACTGCTAGTTAGCTCTGCGACTACTTCCATAGCTTCATATGAAAAATATATTACCTATTTATCCGGCCTTGAATCAACTACTTTTTCTTCAGAGCAAACAGCTCCCGCTGAACAACATGCCTACTGCGTTATTTCAGAAACAACTGCCATCTACTTGCCACTAGCTGGTCTTATAGATACAGCAAAAGAAAAAGAAAAACTACAAAAAGAAGCTGACAAGCTTCTAGGAATTATCAAAGGACTAGAAAGCAAACTTAACAACAAAGGGTTTACAGAAAATGCGCCTGCCGATGTTGTTGAAAAACAAAAAATAACCCTAGAGGAAAACATCTCGAAATTAAAGCTTCTTGAAAACAAACTAACTGAGGCTTAAGTGAACATCGAAAAACAGCTCTATGCGCTTGCAAAGAACTCCGGGATAAACTATGACCTTGGTCACATTGTTGAAGCACTCTCTCTACTTGAAAACCCTCACCGAGGACTAAGATATATTCATATCGCAGGAACTAACGGAAAAGGTACAACTGCTGACTTCATAGCCCAATCGCTCGAAGCGTCAGGGAAAAACGTTGGATTATACTCTTCCCCTCACCTGTTTTCCTACACTGAGCGGTTCCAAGTAAACGGCAACCAGATTACTTTGAAGCAAATAAATAGCTACTTGAAAATAATACAAGCCAAAATAAAACAAATACCTTTAACCGAGTTTGAAATACTCACATTGATTGCCTTTCTGTTCTTTAAAGATGCTAATCTTGATTTTGTCGTGATGGAAACTGGGCTCGGCGGAAGACTAGACGCAACAAATGTCGTAGACCCTATCCTGACAGTAATTACTACTATTGCTTTTGATCACCAAGCCATTCTTGGAAATACCTTAGAGCAAATAGCTACTGAAAAATTGGGAATTATGAAACCAACAGTTCCAATGGTTACGTTTGAGCATGAACCTAAAATAAGTAAGCTATTCCAAGAAAAAGCAGAGCTACTTAAATGCCCACTTTTCTTTATCAAAGCAACAAATGAAAATTATCTGTTAAACAATAAGCTTCTTGCAGATAAAGCTCTTTCTCTCCTTGGATATTCTCCTCAACCAATAGAGAAAACACGCCTATTCGGAAGAATGCAACTTCTATCCAGGTCACCCTTAAAGCTTGCCGATTCAGCACATAATATAGAGGGAATAGAACAATTAGTTGCTTATATAAAAACACATCTGTTAGAGACAGATATTCTTTTTTCTGTTTCACAAAAACCCAAAGAAGATATTCTTGAAATGGCTCAAATGCTTAGCTCTGTCGCTCTAACCCTATATGTTACTGAATTTGATTTTTACAAAGCAATGCCATTATCTGAGATTATAGAAATAACCAAAGACATTAAGAATTTGAAAGTTCTACCTAAAAATCAAACAGATGAATTTATCCGAACCACTAAAAATAATCTAATTATAACTGGCTCAATTTATTTCCTAGGGAGCGTGCTACACCCCTTCTAACTTCCCCTCAAGGGGAAGAAATGAGTTTTATATAATAAAAAAGGTTCTTTCGTAAATAAGTTGAAAGAAATGGGAGTTTGTATAGATAACACTGGAGATATAGCGTTTTTTCAATTGTCCTGTCATCCTGAACTTGATTCAGGATCCAGGACCCAACATTTATCAAGGAATCAGGCCACTGAGATTTATTCTTACCTATAAAAACAAATATTGTAAACAAGCAACTATCATTTTCTTTAATGCTATCAGACTGGATCCCAAATCAAGTTTGGGATGACAAATGCGAATTTTCCAACTTATTTACGAAAGAACCATAAAAAATCCTGAGATTCTCCTATTCGGTCACTTCGAGAACCTCAGTGACCTTTCAATAGTTTTCGGACACCTTGTGAAAGATACATAGTATCAGGGGGATTAAACAAAAAAGGCCAGACAAACTGTCTGACCTTTTTTATTTAACAATGTAAAGCTAAAACTAGATCTCGAACTCTAATGCTGCTTTAGCGCTTTGAGTTTTTGATGTTCCCTTTTCTGTTTCACTTGCTTCAATAACAAAGTTTACAGTCTTACTAAGTGTATACTCTAAACCTATTGCGTATTGTGCCTTTAAAACTGCATCATTGTCTTCATTTAAATTCTTAAAGAAGTAACCATATACTGTTCCTATTCCTTGTATTGGCATGTCAGCCGCAACATTAAGAAGTCTTCTTGCCTTGGTATAAGCAGAAACATTATTAACTGCTGAGCTAAGCGCATCATCACTTAAATCATAAAATACTTGGAACTGAAGATTTGTTCCTAATATTGATGTAACATAATCAGCATATACAGAAGAACCTGATTTATCTGTTGCTCTATCGTTCTGGTAAATATAACCTACTTTAGAACCCATCTTTGTGTCTACCAAAACACCTAAAGCTCCTTTGCCGTCTCCTCCACTTACGTCATCTAACACGAAAGCGCTTTGTGCTAAGAAAATCTTAGTTGGTAAACCAACAATCTTTGTAGCATAAGAGGCACCTGCTGCTTTTAAACATGTTGCTGTTAAAAACGGCGTTGTTTGTGGAATCCCTTTTCCGTAATTTCCAAGACCTAATCTTTGGATCCCAAATCTCAAAGTATCGCTACCTATCATTGTTTCTACCCAAAGATAATCTAACGCGACTGCACCACCTGCATTACTAGCTATTTTATCCCATCTTACCGTTCCATAAACTGTAGAGTCCCCTACTTTATAGGAAGCATCTGTGTAGGTCTTATCCATAGCAAATAGCTGGCTTCCTGCCTGTCTTAAATTAATACCCCATGATCCATATGTCTTTGCGTTTATTTCAGTAGCGAATACTCCTAAAGTAAACACTACTAAACTTAAAAATACTAATTTTTTCATTATATTTCTCCTCTCATAATTTGAAACGTCTGTTTAGATTAGTCTTGTTCTATAAAAAACCACCCCCTAATTAATTAGTTTTTAAAAGACTCTTACACTTATTATACACTATCTTTTTTGTAAAACTAAATTTCTAAGAATTTATAACCAACGCCACGGATGGTTCTTACGAATTCTAGGGTAGTAACTTCTTCTATTTTTGCTCTGAGCCTTCTTATGTGAACATCCACAACGCGGTTATCTCCATAAAAATCATCGCCCCAGACATTATAAAGAAGTTGTTCTCTTGTATATACTTTTGACTTGTTTTTAGCCAAGGTAATAAGAAGATCAAACTCTGTTTTAGTCAGCCCTAAATCATGCCCCTCAAATAATGCAGAATGTCTGTTCTCGTCTATTGCTAATCCATTAATAGAAATTATTTCACTTTTTGATAACAATGGTATATCTTTATATCTTTTAAGAACAACCTTAACTCTCGCAAGTAGCTCTCTTACGCTAAATGGCTTAGAAATATAATCATCAGCTCCTAGCTCTAAAGCAAGAACAATATCAAACTCTTCATTCTTTGCAGACACCATAATAATAGGAATATGCTTTGTAGAACTTTCACTCTTAAGCTCTTTGCATACATCTATGCCGTCTTTCTTGGGCAACATCCAGTCTAGAAGTATTAAATCAATTTGATTGTTTTTAACTGCTAATATTGCCTCTTCGCCATCATAGGCCTCCAAAACATTATAGCCTGTTTTTTTTAAGTTAAATTTTATAAGGTCAACAATGTCTTGCTCGTCATCTACAATTAAAATATTTGTCATTTCCATTTAATTATCTCAAATAACCATGAGGTTTAAAAGCCAGGAAGGCCATTCTTTACCAAAAAATAATTTTCGTAACATAATCGTAATATTACGCCTCAACGTCTTCAATCGGAAGATAAAAATAAAAATCTGAACCTTTGCCTACAAAACTAGTAACACCAACCTTACCACCATATTTTTCTACAACGTTCTTAACAATTGCCAAGCCAAGGCCTGTCCCTCCATCTTTTCTTGAGCGCCCTCTATCTATTCGATAAAAGCGCTCAAATATTCTTGGAATATGTTCTTCGTCAATGCCTGGACCGGTATCCCTTACTGAAAAATATATTTGATTATCTTTTTTAGAAAAAGTTATCCGTATGTCTCCTTCTGGAGAAAATTTCAATGCGTTTGCTATATAATTAGAAAAAGCAGAATACATCTCATCGGAATCTGCATACATACGTATTTTTTTATAACTTACTACAATAACCACATTTTTTTTGTTATAAAGATCATAGTCCTTGGCTACCAACTGAAAAACATCCAAAAGATTTATCTTCTTTTTGACTGACTGTCTACTCTCAATCTTTGATAAATTAAGAATATCCCCTACCAAATCTGATAACCTTTGTACATTTCTCTTTATAGCATCTAAGAAATTCTTATTATGTTCAGGATCATCAATTGCCCCTGATTCTAAGGTCTCAATATAGCCTAAAATACTAGTAAGAGGTGTTTTAAGTTCATGTGTTACATTTGTCATAAACTCTTGTTTATACTTTGACATAGATTTGATATCTGATACTGTCTCAAGTACTTTATGTCTCATTTGATTAAATGACCTGGCTAAATTGGCTACCTCTTCTCTTCCTTCAAACTCAAACCGCGGAAAATCCTCGCTGTAAACAAAAGAAAAATTATCCATCGCAACAGACAATTCCTCAATTGGAATCACATTCCTTTTTATGGCTTTATACCAAACGATTACCAAACAGAAAAACAAGAAAACATGTAACAAAACTAACGCTATTAAAATATATTCAGTAATTCCAATATTTGCAGAAATCAAAACATCCTGCAATGCCTGATGCTCATCTACGTTCTGTGCATTTAGAGAAATAACAGAAACTATATTCTCTTTATAGATAGTTATACTCTTTTGAAGAATATAAAAGTTAGCCAAAAATGACACTAAAAACAAACAAAATAATCCTAATAAGTACCTTTTTGCTAAATATTTCATATAAATTATATTATACGCTATAATTCAGTAATGTCGGTAATGGCCAGAATAATAATCTTAGTTACAGTCTTAACAACAGGGGTATTTATGGTAGGATGTGGAATGGTCTCTAACCAAACTATAAATGATAAAGCCGTTGTAATAAATGGTCAGCTCCAAGTCGAGGGAAGCTCCCTCAAAGACTCAACGAATCAAACAATAAAGCTAAAAGGTTTTTGTTTAACTAATGGCGTATACACTTCTCCAACCGCTCCACCAAATGCTCCTTATCTCCTAAGTGACACTGACTACGAAAACATTAAACTAATGGGTGCCAATGTTGTTAGATTCTATCTGCAATACAGCTGGCTGGATAATAGCAATATGGCCGCCTTCTTTACCTACATGGATAATCAGTTAGCGCTAATGGCAGCAGCAGACTTAAAAGCAATTATTAGTTTGCATTACTTTGGGGTTAACTCAAGCGGAAGCTTCTATACTGGCACCCAAGCAACAAAAGCTGAACTCAAAACTTTTTGGAAGAAAATATCAGACAGATATGTCACAAATAATGTTATTGCAGGTTATGATTTACTCAATGAACCTTATTGCTCTAACACCTTTACTGAAACAGAACTTTATAATATTTATGAAAGCATCATCACTGCGTCAATAAGAAGCAACAATGATGAACATGTTGTCTTTATTTCAGACCCTGTAAATAAATATGATAGTCCCACCTCTAGCTACTATAATCTCGTAGGAGCTGATGCTTTTAAGAAACTTTCTGATTCTAATATTGTCTATCAATTCCACTGGTATAAACCTATTAAATTTACGCATCAAACTGTTTATAATAATAGTTACTTCCAATTAGGAGCTGATTACCCATATTTAAAAGTAGAAGAAGAAAACTATAAAGGTGGTTGGTATGAAAATACTAACAAAGTAAACACCTCTACTGGCTGGATAACTCTTACTAGTGATCCTATTCTTGTTGATGAATTTATTAACTCTACCCCGAGTATTGATATAACAGATAGAATTGGGCTAAGTATCATCCTGGCAAACACTAAAGGCATCATCCGTATTAAAAATATACGTGTGCAAAAATCATCTTCCCAGTCTTTTAACTCCTTTACTGAAATCCCTATAAAAAATCACGATTTTTCTATGAAAAGAAGATATGATATCTATAATACTACCTATGATGATCGTCCTGCTAATTGGTATATGTTAACAGGTAATTCAAAAGAGAAAACAGCAACAGAGAGTCATCTTTATAAGATTGTCGGTGACCATTTAGAGATAGACTCCACTGGTGCAAGTTGGGCAGATAAAGATTGGGCTACATTGAAATCTAACTGGTGGGATGGACATACAAATTATATCGATTACTCATACGGAGAAGGCTACTACTACAGAGTAATCTTTGACATAAACACTAACATATCTGATGGAGAAATCTTTGCTGCCTTTGAGTTTTATGATTGTCCTTCTGATAAAGTTCAGCTTATAAATAAACCCTTTATACAAGAGCAAATTACTAATTACTATGTTTCTTGGGCTAATGCAAATAACGTTCCATTATACTGTGGGGAGTGGGGTGTAGCTGATCCATCTCAAGGAATAGGTATGATAAACGCCTTCCCTAATGCACCTAATCATCAAATCAATTGGATAAATGATATGGCGGATATCCTCTCTAATAAATCAATCCATTGGACATACCATGATTACAAAAACTACGA
>CAZXTL010000005.1:0-63536 GCA_964643725.1 uncultured Candidatus Marinamargulisbacteria bacterium | reverse complement strand
GCACCTGCCATCGGATTAAGTATCTTTTGAATGCTTCCGCATATATGCAATACTGAGAGCATGTTTAAGTTTCGTAAATTTTGAAATACTGGGTTTAAAAATAACGGACCAAATGTATTTACCATGTTAGGACTAGTAAAATTTGTTGAAAGTGTAGGTTCTGCAATAACCACTCCTGCAACACTTGAATACTTAAGTGCTTCGTGCCAATGCGAAAGAGTTGCAATAGCATAATCAATTCGACCTTTAAAATATGGGTCCTCTTCAAACTCATTAGTTGGCGTATCTGGCTGACCTACTTGAAAAGGTAAACAACAATAGTTTTCGTGACCAACAAGAATGGAAAGCAACGTATTAGCCCCTACACCCATTGCAATTACAGGTACGTCTGATGACTCATGAGCAGCATTCATTAGATTAATGACTTGAGTCAATTTGGGGTCTCTTCTCCAATCTATTGGATTCAATTGACTAAAATCCGTAGTTTCATTAATACCCACAGTAGGATTAGCATCTCTTACCGCTTGCGGAATGATAGTAAGATTCATAAACTGCATTACTACTGGCAATGATAAACGACGTTGAACTGTTTGCATTAGTGCCAAATTTTTCTCTACACTATATTCGTCAGGACCTTGTTGGTCTGATGACGAATTAACGACTATGCCTTCAACAAGATTCCGACTAGCATTTAATGATAAAATTGGTATAACAGGGTTGGCTCCATTCCTTCTTGCCTCACCTAGCTTTTCAAACAAATTAATTGCAAGTATTTTTGTGTACATAAAGATTTCCTCCAAATTTAGAATTTTAAATATGTCGTACCAACTTTAAAATAATTTCACTAGATTTTATATAAACAGAAAACTGAGTTGTTATAATGAAAGTAATTAAAAATTAGCGTTAGGTTTTCTGCTAGGAAAAAATTGTCTACTGAAAAATTTGAATTTAAAACTTATTTAAAAAATCTTTCTGTAAAGAATGTACTGAAACAATAAACTCTTGCTCATCTATGTTTAGTTCACTACAGATAAGCTCTATATCTTTTATCAGCTGACCGGTAAATGCTTTATTTTTTTCTTCGGAAGAATCATCTATAGTTTTTTGTTGAATAAAAATCTCTGATATATCTTCTCTATCAAAATCAAGGAACCTTTTTAATGTCCTGTTAGGGCATGTTGCTATATGTGTCGATGCACTTTCCGCTTGATAGTAAGTCAACTTAGCATCTCCCTTAGAGGTAACAAACAAACATTCTCTATCAAATTCTTCTGGAAATTCTTCCTTAGCATAGGTTGCAAAAATCATAGGGTTAAACTTCTTAATCTCTCTCTGATCATCACTCTTGCACTTATCTACAACAACCATCTCCTCAGAATCAAGAACATACAGCCCGCCACCTTCTGACTCATATCCAGAAATCACTAAAATAACACTTATTGGCAGAGTCGACAAAACTTTGGCCATATCTTTATAGTTGCTTTTGCTATCTAAATTGAAATCCCATCGTTTCTTTACGTATTCTGTTATCTTTTCTTTAAGGTCAATCTCGCTAAACAATCCTAACTGCCTAAAAAATCCTACTATCCTTTTCTTGCTTCCGTTTAATGCCTCCACAAGGTCATCTCTGACTCCGTTTTCAAAAACTACAGCCTTTTGAACTAACGTAGCATAATTCATAACATGCGCTCCACTGTTATCAAGCGTTCTTAAGGACACACAGGCTCCACCTTCCGAGAAAAGACGCTTTACTTCATCGTTCATAACTTTAATAAATGCTGGACCATGCCCAGGACTGGAAACAACTATTTCATCATCTTGAAAAACAAATCCTTTATGATAATCCGACAAAGGAATTGCTGCTTTAGTAGTTTCAACAAATTTAAGCTTAAGTCGATTCTCGTCCAATCCTCCTTGTGTATACAAATAATGAAGCGTTTCAGAAAAGGCAGTAAGCTGTTCCTTGTTTTTTACAACATATACTAATTCACTACCAAAACTATCTTCTCTTAAAATTTCCGCATATATCCGAATAACTGAAGCTGTAAAATAACTCAAATATATAACCTTGTTCTCTCCTACACACTTGTAAACAATGTTCATTGCTTTTGGAATAACCCCTGGCTTAAATGTTTCCAAAACTCTTTCCAAGTATGGCTTTAATCTAATCATATCTACGCTTTCGCTGGTAAAGGCACTATCAATCTCCCGGGAAGTACAACCTATATATTGAAACATTGGCGTCATAAATATACGCTTAAATGCCTCTAGAGAAAAAAGATGTGCTATATCCTTATACCCATGATTATACTTAATCATAAATATATCTTTTTCATCCAACACAGCATACTCTAAACTAGAGAGCACCTTGATGATTTTTAAAAATCTTGTTGCATCGCCACCTGCAAGTATCATCTCTTTTCTTTTAATCTTTGTTCTATGGTAAAGACTAAAAGCAACGTCAATTGAGATAAGCTGACTCATCATAACTTCTTCAGCCTTTGCTCTGCTCGCAAATTTATAGGAAAACATATGTTGTTTTCTTATAGAAATAATTCTTCTTTTAACTAAAGATATGTCGATGATGGAATCTTCTTTTATTGATAAAGTAAACAAATAAGCACGTTCTGCAAACAGGCAAATATCTCCGAGCCTAGACTCTATTGTTTGCCAAATCTCTATATCCTCTTTGCTTGCTTTTCTAATTATAGACTGGAATTCATAATAAAGTTCCGTTTGGGAAAAAAGTTCATCTAAAAAAACAATCATTTTCGGAGCAAATAAAGATATTTGTTCGTCATGCCGAATCTCACTAGCTACCGCAATATTGGAGAAAATTGATTTTGAGTATCTTTCGTAACTATCATTAAGCCATAAGTATAATTTTTTTTGTAATGAAACATTTGCTTTTTTATCTTTGTTTTTTAATGTCTCATTATTCTTATTAACCACTGCTGGCATATGCCTCTCCTGTTGTCTATTTTATTTACAATATGTCGTAAGTTCTTTCAAAGATTCCCATGTATTATTTTGTGCAACAATTTGACCAGTTGGTCTATTATATTTCCCCATAATTAATCTGTGCTCTTTATGGTATACTAAAATTTATAAATATGGAATATACAACTGAAAATTATTATACAAATAATCTATCGCTTTATGATGACCATAGAGCTCTCGGATGGGAAACACAAGAAGCACAAACAAAAAGATTTGAGGTTCTACTAAAGAATGTTGACCTAAACAATAAATCCATTCTAGATGTAGGGTGTGGTCTTGGTGACTTATATGGTTATTTTAAAATGTTTAAGGTGCCGGTCACTTATCTTGGAACTGACATCATGCCTAACATGATTAAAAAAGCTAAATTAAAATACCCTGAAGGTCTCTTTATACTTGAAGATGTCTTAGACAACAAAACCGCTGAAAAGGTTTTCCCAGAAAAAGCATTTTCTGTAATATTTAGCAGCGGTATCTTTAATTTAAAAACACCCAACTCTGTTGCTCTATTACGAGATGCTCTTCTCGCCTTTAAAGAATTAGCTAGTGAAAAAATAGTATTTAATCTCTTATCTTCAGCTTCCCCCACCAAAGAAGATGCTTACAATTACTATAGCCAAAAAGAAATAGATAATCTGCTCAGACTTCTTAAATTCGATAAAAGCAAAATAAAATTTATTACAGGATATTTACCGAATGATTTTACGGTAATTGTTAACTTGTTATGATTTTATCAGACGACAAAGAATTAGCACGGCTTATTAGTTCCTTGCCTATTGATATCTCAGAATATTGTTTCTCTAATGTATTTTGCTTCCAAGACAACCACTCCTTTGAATATTCAAACATATCGGGACTACCCTTCATTGCGGGCAAAAGCGGTAATACACAATATTTGATGCCCCTCTTTCCTCCGTCAACCGAAACTATTCCTGCTATTAAAGAAGCGATGTCAACAGGACTCTCTCTTTATCCTATACCTGAGGAATGGATTAAACTGTTTACTGAAGATAACGCCTTCAAAATTGAGGCCTATGAGAAAGACTTTGATTATGTGTTTTTAAAAGAAAGACTTGCAGAAATGTCAGGAAGCAAACTTAGTAAAAAAAGAAATCTAGTTTCTCAATTTACGAAATCTTGTCCTGATATTTCAGTTAAGCCTTTCTCCACTCAAACCCAAAAAGACGCAATAGAAATATTAGATGTCTGGACTAAAGTATCTGCCGGGAATGACAAAACTAACACCGATTATCCGGCCTGTTTACTCGGAATAAACAATTTTGAAACTCTAAATCTATCTGGCATTATTGTTTACAGTGCCGGCACTCCAGTCGCTTTTAGCCTTGGCGAACTAATCCGTGAAGACTATATCCTACATTTTGCAAAAGCAGACATATTTTGCAAAGGCGTTTATCAATATTTATTTCAAGAAACCGCTAAATACACAACAGATGCTATTTGGATCAATTTTGAACAAGACCTTGGCGTGCTTCCACTCCAAAAAATGAAATCATCCTATTATCCAGACAAGCTTATTAAAAAATATACTATCTCAGTAGCTTCCAACGTTTAACTTTTCAAGTTAATATTAAAACATAGTGTTTAAAAAATATTGGATTATTTTCTCTATTTGTCTTCTAGGTCTCATACTTATAGCAGGTTGCGTTTCCTATTTAGAACAACCTAAAGACGCCAATCATAATCTAGGCTTCTATGAAATAGAGCAAGATTTACCTAAATATAGCAAGTCCATTGTTATCCCACCAAAAATCATCGTGCCACCGCGTGCAAGGCCTATCATATATCCCTTAAACCTTAGCGACTCTTCGTGTGACTTTCTTGACCTTACTTTCTATAACAATATTGCCTATACAGCCTATTCTGACGCAAAACAAAACTACAAAATAATAATAAAAAAATTCAACGGAAGCGACTGGGAAAACGTAGGCTCCTCGCCAATAACAGACGACCAAGCCTATTGGCCTAACATAGAGATCATCAACAATCAACCTGTAGTGTTCTACGTTGACAGAAGAAAAGGCTACTCGATTTCTGGGAAATACTTTGATGGAACTTGGCAAAACATACCAGTTGAAGAACTTCCTTCATCAAAGATTGGAATACTAAAAACTCATTCCCACAAAGACTCATTGTTTCTTGCCTACTCAGACTCAAATGCTGGAGGGGTTGTTTCAGCCTTCTGGAAAAACAATCAATGGACACTACTTCCTGTGCTAACCAGATATAATCATAAAGTAATTGATCTCGATATTGTTACCATAAAAAATGATGTTTACTTAGCTTTGATTGATTCATCTGTAGCTTACAATATCCTTGTATACAAGCTTAGCAACAATAACTGGGATATCGTTGGACACTTCTCATTAGTTGACTATTTCGCAGGCGACCTTTCACTTGCTACAAACGGCATACAACCTTATGTGTCCTATATAACATATAAGGACGACGCTTCTGTTTGTAAGATTAATGTAAAAAAGTTTAATGGCAAAGACTGGGAAACTGTGGGCAATCCATTTTCTACACCAGGCAAAGCAAGATTTGCTGAACTCCAAATAAATAAAAACAGCCTTTTCTTGGCTTACGCTGACTTAGAAAATAAAAAACCTCTCGTGTTACGCCTTATAAATAACAACTGGACGGCCATATCTAAGCCTGAAGATGTAACAGGGAAAACAAATCAGCTCATACATTTTGTATACAAGAACTTTTCCTATGTTGGATACATTGATGAAGAAAACAACTATCGCGCCACAGCGCTTCCGTTACCCTTAACTGAACTTCCTTAAAGCAACCACTAAAATTGTTATGTCTGCTGGAGAAACACCGTCGATTCTTCCTGCTTGCCCAACGTTCAATGGTCTTATTTTCTTAAGTTTTTCTAAACTCTCTTTTTTGAACCCTTTTACAAGATCATAATTAAAACTTTCAGGAATCTCCTTTTCAGAAAGCTTTTGATTTTTCTCAAGAGCATTCCTCATCCTTTGGATATATTCTTCATATTTTATCTGTATCTCAATAACTATTTTTGCCTCATCAGAAATATCTAAATCCAAGCTCGGATATATTTCATAAAGAACATCAAATGAAATATTTGGTTTCTTTAAAATACCAGCAAGAGTTTCTTTCTTAGAAGTCTTCTCGCCATACTTCTCTAAGATGCTAACCACTATCTTATTAGGCGTTACCTCTATCTCTTTTAAAACACATAAAGCCTTTTCAATAGTAGCTTTTTTAATCAGAAAAGCACTCATTCTGTCTTCATTAATTAATCCAACCTCGTACCCTTTTTCGGTTAATCTTAAATCAGCATTATCTTGCCTTAACAATAACCGATATTCTGCTCTAGAAGTAAACATCCTATAAGGCTCACGAATATCCTTATTTATAAGGTCATCCACTAACGTTCCTATATAAGATGATTCACGAGAAAGCACTAATTCTTTTCTCCCCAGCACACTACTTGCGGCATTTATCCCAGCAATCAATCCTTGAGCTGCAGCTTCTTCATATCCAGAAGTTCCGTTTACCTGACCTGCTGTATACAAGCCCTTAATCTTCTTTGTTTCGAGCGTATACTTTAGCTGGAATGGCCTTACCACATCATATTCAATAGCATAGGCTGGACGCATTATCTCGATGTTTTCTAACGCTGGAATGCTCCTTAGCAAAGAAAGTTGTACGTCCTGTGGCAAACTTGTAGACAACCCCTGCGTATACACCTCTACTGTGTCCTCTCCTTCTGGCTCAAGAAAAGACTGATGCCTATCCTTGTCTGCGAATCGAACAACCTTATCCTCTATACTTGGACAATATCTTGGCCCTATCCCGTCTATCTTGCCTTGATACAATGGTGACCTGTCCAGATTGGCTTGAATTATCTTATGTGTTTCTTGGTTGGTATGTACTAAGTGGCAAGGAAAATGTTTACCCGATATCTCGCTTTCGGTAAACGAAAACCTCGGCTTAAGGTCATTGCCCTCTTGTGGCTCTGTTTTAGAAAAATCTATCTTTGTTCCATCAACTCTTGCTGGCGTTCCTGTCTTTAGGCGTATGGTCTCAAAATATCTTTTTAAATCTTCAGCTAAGTTAATTGAAGGAAACTCTCCTGCTCTTCCAGCAGACATGCTTTTCATTCCTATATGAATCTTACCGTTTAGAAAAGTACCGTTACACAAAATAACTCGTTTACCTAAATAACAGGCGTCCATCTCTGTTACAACGCCGGCGATGCTCTCGCTATCTAAAACTAACTCTCTAACCATTGATTCCTTAATGTCTAAGGATACTTGTCCCTCTAACGTTCTTTTCATTTCTACATGGTATTTAAATTTGTCGCTTTGCGCTCTTAAACTCTGGACTGCTGGACCTTTTGAAGTGTTTAGCATTTTAATCTGTAAATACGTCTTGTCGGTATTAATAGCCATCTGCCCTCCAAGTGCATCTATCTCATGTACTAGTTGACTCTTGGCCGGCCCACCAATTGAAGGATTGCATGGCATCCACGCTATACGATCAAGGTTAATAGTAAGAAGCAATGTTTGGGCGCCTAGTCTAGCAGAGGCAAGAGCTGCTTCACAACCAGCATGGCCAGCGCCTACAACGATAACATCATATTGCTTCTGATAAACTATTATTTCTTTTGTGATCTCTGATAATTGCATGGCAGTTGTATTATAGATTGAGGTTGTGTATCTAGCAAGTTAAGGGGTTCTTTGGCCACAGTAAACCGACTGCAGCTCTGTAAGATAAATATACCTAAACTTGTTATTAGTTCATACTCATAACAAGATCAAGGTCATATTCACAAAAGTCTAAAGTTACCACTTTTGTGCTTACTTTGACCGCAGGATTAGAGGTTATTATTTTGTGCATCATGTGTTCCATTCTTTCTTCTTCGTTCATGATTACCCCCTCCTTTCCCTTGCTTATACCTATTAGGTAAAGCTATTAGTATTATCGGTATTACGACCAAAATCCATGCATTCTTTTTCTCGCATATATTGCATTCCATTTGTAAATGTTATAATCATACTGTTATGCCTGGATCACTCATAAAAAAAGGAAACGATTTTCTAAAATACTGGCACGAAGAATTAAAAAAAGAAGGCCGAGAGGACCTTGCTGCAAAGTTCTTACCAAAACAATCTGAACAGCTTCTAAAAAGCATTGTTGATGCCAGCCAAAACATAAACACAGAAATAAGCGAAAACGACTTTCTGTCAATTTCTGATGTCCTAAAAAGCCTTAATGATTTCCAAGAACAAAATATCTCTAATTCCGATATGGTTAAATACCTTGAATCACTACTAAACACCTTAGAAAAATTGTTCCCACGCGTTCAGAATCAAGACTTGCTAAGATTTGAAAAAATGCTTCGCAGCTTAATTCGTTTTGTTCAATTTCAATCAGAAAAAGAAAATCTGCTTGAACAAAAAATCCTTTGTTTAACTGATAGCGATAACAATAACATACTAAAAATGGCTGGAGCCTCTAAAACTATTTCAAGTCTTATTGAAGACATTGAGCCTGTGCTAAACAATAATGTCTCAGTGCTTATACAAGGCGACACAGGAACAGGTAAAGAGCTTACCGCAAGAGCTGTATACAAAAACAGCATCTACCGCAACGGCCCATTTATTGCTCTAAATTGCGCGGCCGTACCTGAAGATCTTATTGAGAGTGAACTGTTCGGTTACAAAAAAGGCTCGTTTACTGATGCCATAAGCGACCGTCCCGGGAAAATAGAGCTTGCGGATAATGGTGTTCTTTTCCTTGATGAGGTCAACGAGCTTAGTCCCAAACTACAAGCTAAGCTTTTGCGAGTCCTACAAGAAAAAAGCGTTGTAAGGATTGGTGATACACAAGAAAGAAAAATAGACTTCAAGTTAATATGTAGCACCAATCAAGACCTTAAGACTCTTGTTGAACAAAAAAAATTCAGAGAAGATTTGTTTTACAGAATCAATGTATACACCGTCAATTTACCTCCTCTTAGAGAAAGAAAAGAAGATATCTGTCCAATAGCTCAATACTTTCTAAAGATTAGAACCAAAGAATTCCATAAAGATATTGCTGGCTTTAGTGAAGATGCTATAAAGTTAATGTTGGCATATCCTTGGCCAGGCAACATACGAGAGCTAGACAACATAATAACAAGAGCGGTTCTAAGATGTAAGCAAAAACATATCTCGCTTAAAGAGCTCGACATATATTTGTCTCTAGAAAACCCAGCCTCCTCTATGGAACTTAAAGAAATCGAAAAGAATCACATCCTCTACATTTTACAAAGAAACAATCAAAATATGGCCAAAACAGCTAAAGATCTTGGAATAACAAGAACAACCCTCTACAGCAAAATTAAAGATTACTCACATAATGGCTAATTTCCGCAGATCGCTCCTAACAAAAAACAAAACATCACTAAAAGTATCTCCTGCGCTAATAAAAAAAATGGAGCTTTTCTCTGCCTCTTATAACAGTATACAAACCAAATATACAACAACTGATATCCCAGCAAATCTAACATATAGCAACGCTGACTCTTTAGACTCTTTTCTTATAGAGCAATTATCAAATCTTATTGTTTCAGAATTAGACCTAAGAATTTTAACCAGAATGGTTGAATTATTAGATGAAAATGGTCTATTTACCAATTGGTCTTCTGCTAAAGAAACCATACAAAAGGAGTTTAATGTCTCTAGGAGGAAAACGTATGAACTTCTTCATGTTTTTCAAGAATTTGAACCAGAAGGAGTGGGAGCAACATCTATTCGAAACTTTCTTGAAATACAAATCAAAAACCATGAGCTTGAAGATGAACTATTTAAGACGAATACTCTGCGTATACTTTCCTTTGAGAGCGAATTGGTCAACCAAGACTTAGTTTCTATTTCTAACAAAACAGGCCTATCCCAAGAAGCTATCTCACTTTCCTTGTTATTTATAAAAAATAATCTTGTATACACTCTGCCACGTCAACAGTTTTCCAATACCTCCGTCCCTAGCATTATTCCAAGCGCTGCTGTTAGCATCAATGACGGCCTCTTTGAAATAGAAATGCTTGAGGATTTTCACAATGTAAAGGATATCGAGCTTCTCCACATTTTAAAAGAGAGAGCAGAGCTAATTAATATGATACTTATTCTTTTCTTCCAAAAACAAAGACCAATTAACTTCCTCAAAAGCGGATTACTAAAACCAATTACTCAGAAAACAATTTCCGAACTAACTGGACTAAGCGCTTCGACCATAAGCAGACTAGTAAACAGCAAATACGTGCTTATAGAAAATAAGGTTTTCCATTTTAAGGCGCTCTTCCAAAGACAGGTAAACAACTCTAACTACTCATCCATATTCATAAAAAACCACATAGCTAAAAGCATAAACAAAACTGATAAGGAGTTATCCGAAGAACTAGGAATACTAGGAATTAATATCTCTAGAAGAACTGTTAATTATTATAGAAATAAATTTTTCTAACGGGAACCCAACAACCGTATTAATGTCTCCTACAACCTTTTCTATCATAAAGCTAGAAACTTGCGCTTCCTGTATACCATATGCGCCCGCCTTATCCATTGGACCATACGGAGGCAATAACTTTAAATAATCTAATATTACTTTTTCAGCGATGTCCTCTCGCTGGTTAAATCTGACCTTCGATTCATCTGTTATGATTGTTTGAACATTGTTAAGCGCATCAAAATAACACACAGAAGTTACAACAAGATGCTCTTTGCCAAAATGATATAACAGCATCTCCTTTGCTTCTTCTATGTTTTGTGGTTTTCCAAGAATCAAGCCTGTCTCTGGATAGCAAACAACGGTGTCAGCTGTAATAATTCTTTCCATTTTAGGTAGCCCGCTTTCTAAGAAATCTGCCATCTTTTGTTTTGCCAAAAAGACTGGAACAAGCCGTGCATCCATCGCGGTTGGAACTCTCTCATCAAAATGAAAATCAATAACTTTGACTTCATCATATAATTTAGTTAATATTTCTCGTCTCCTCGGAGATTTAGAAATAAGCTGTATACTTCTTGGATTTAAAATTTCTTCGTTCAAAAAAACTCCAATCTCTTTATCTTTACACCCGTTTATTTTACAATTCATATTGTATCATTTTACAAACAAATTAATTGAGGGAAATTTCGTGGAAAAAGAACATAGTTTTTTATTTGAAGTCATTCACGATATAAAAAGTCCACTTGGGGCAATCATGGGATTATCAGAGATTTTCCTTAAACTTCTTTCCGATGACCTTAAGCCTAACCAAAAGGATGTTGTAAGTAAAATTCATAAACATGCTAAGTTCACATTGAAGCTTATTGAAGACCTTATTGACCTAGAAAAAATGAGCCGAGGGGAGTTTACTATTAATAAAGCCCCCTTAGAAATAAAACCCTTCATTGAAAGTTTGGTACAGTGCCACCAGCTACATTCTGTCCAAAAAGATATTCATATATTTCAAACTATTCACAAGAACATGACCATCAACGTTGACGAGCTCCGGTTACAGCAAATTCTAAATAATTTAATAAATAATGCAATTAAATTCTCACCTAAAGGTTCTACTATAAATATTTCGACTGATGACAATCAAGGATATTTTTATATTAAAATCATAGACCAAGGGCCTGGGATTGCGCCTGAAAGAGTTCAGGATATCTTTAAGCCTTTTGCCAATATAGGGAGCCTTCCGACTGCAAACGAAAAAGGAAGCGGAATTGGCCTTAGTATTGTTAAAAAACTTTTGGAACTTCATAATGGCGACATCTTTGTTGAAAGTGAAAAGGACAAGGGAAGCACCTTTGTAGTACAATTACCTATAATATGAGCTTAAGTATTCTAGGATCCGTTGCTTTTGATACTTTATTCACACCAGAAGGAACGAGAGAAAAGATTCCTGGTGGCTCTGCATTTTATTCATCCATTGCAGCAAGTTATTTTACTCATCCCTATATAATTAGTAAGGTGGGCGGAGATTATCCAGACGCATATTTTAAACTCTTACACGACCGTGGAATTAATACCGAAAACATCCAAATTGATAAAACAAATAAAACCTTCCATTGGACTGGCAGTTATTTAAAAAATATTAATGTAGCAGAAACACTAGATACAGAGGTCGGGGTTCTTGCTGAATTCATCCCTAACCTAAACGTTGAAGCAACTAATGCAAATATTTGTTTCTGCGCCAACAATGACCCTATCTCTCAAAGACAAGCACTAGAGCTAAGTAAAGCAAAACTCAAAGCATTAGATACTATGAACCTTTGGATAAATATTATGAAAGAAGAATTAGAAAAAACCATCTCTTTGGTTGACCTATTATTCATTAATGATACAGAAATCAAAATGCTTACAAACGAATACAACCTAATAAGTGCTGTCAGAAAGTTACAATCATCTTTCCCTAACATCAATTACGTAATATTAAAAAAGGGGGAATATGGCGCTTCCATTTATGGGAAAAAAGAAGATGATATTTTTACAGCTGGAGCATATCCTGTTCACCTAGTAAAAGATCCAACTGGTGCTGGAGATTCCTTTGCCGGAGGATTTTTAGGGTTTCTAAACAATAAAACTATATCTTGGCAAACATTAAAGGAAGCTTTGCTTTTTGGGTCAGCAACATCTTCATTTACCGTTGAAGAATTTGGTCCTGATTCTCTATTAAATACATCAAAAATTAAAATCGAATCCAGATATTCAGACCTAAGAAAACACTTGTCAATATAATTTTGTTTCTTTATTTACAGTATTAGTGTATCCTTAATTAGTTAAAATATATCAAAAATAATTAATAAGAGAGCAATATACATGACAGAAATAAATGGTTTCGAACTTCTTGGCCTTTCCAAAAAAGCTTTAAATGCTATCAAGCAAAAAGGCTTCGAAGAGCCATCACCTATACAAAAATTAACAATTCCAGTAATGCTTAGAAATGACACAAACATCATTGCACAGGCACAAACAGGAACAGGGAAAACTGCTGCATTTGGACTACCACTAATTGACTTAATTGACGACAGATCAAATGACGTACAAGCACTTATCCTTACACCAACCAGAGAACTTGCTATACAAGTAGCTGAAGAAATTAATTCACTTAAGGGCACCTCTGACCTTAGAGTTATTCCTATTTATGGTGGACAATCAATTGATGAACAATTAAGAAGACTTAAAAGAGGCGTACATATTGTAGTTGGTACCCCTGGAAGAATTATCGACCATATAAGCAGAAAAACTCTTAAACTAGCAAACATTGATCATCTAATTATTGATGAAGCAGATGAGATGCTCAATATGGGATTCATTGAAGATCTAGAAGAAATCATGAAACATACTAATGCAGACAAAAGAACACTTCTTTTTTCAGCAACTATGCCAATGCGAATCAAAGATTTAGCAAAAAAATATATGGCTAATCCAGAATTTATTACTGTACATCAACAAATAACAACTAATTTAACAGAACAAATATATTATGAAGTGAGAAATTCTGAAAAATTTGAAGCGTTATGTAGAATCATTGATATTGAAGAAGATTTTTATGGTCTTATTTTCTGTAGGACTAAAAATGATGTAGATGATGTTACCGCCAGACTTGTTGACCGTGGATATGATGCAGATGCGATACACGGTGATATCTCTCAAGCACAAAGAGAAAAAACACTAAATAAATTTAAAAATAGAAAAAATAATATACTTGTTGCCACAGACGTTGCGGCTAGAGGCATAGACGTAAACAACCTGTCTCATGTAATAAACTATTCGTTACCTCAAGATCCTGAATCATATGTTCATAGAATTGGGCGTACGGGAAGAGCTGGCAATCAAGGAACCGCGATTACTTTCATTACACCAAGTGAATACAGCCAACTTATGTTCATTCAACGAATTGCAAAAACTGACATAAAAAAATCTATTGTTCCAAATGTAAAAGATATAATAAGAAATAAAAGAAAAAAGATTTCGGAAGAAATTGCAAACTTAACTACTAAGACGATTGATAACAGTTATAGAGAATGGGCAGATAAACTATTAGAAACCAACTCTCCAACCGAAATGCTAGCTCAACTCTTATGTTTCGCATTTAATAACGAACTTGACCCTGCTCATTACAGTAATATTCAAGAATCTGGCGACAGAAATTCTAGAATAAGCATGGAAGGCAAAACTAGACTTTTCGTTGCTTTAGGCAAAAAAGATAAAACGACTAAGGATAAGCTGATTAATTTTATTGTTGAAAACACCAGAATTAATCCAGCAACTATCGACCAAGTAGATGTTTATGAAAACTTCTCGTTTATAACAGTTTCATTCAATGAAGCAGAAACTATTCTTCATTTTTTCAAAAAAACTTCTGGCAGAAATAAACCATTAGTTGTTAAAGCTAAAGAGAAACCTTAACATTCTCGTTTGAAAATACTATAATAAACCAAAACAAACATAAGGAGCATACAATGGACTATAAAGTAGCAGATTTAGGTCTAGCAAATTTCGGCAGAAAAGAAATAGACATAGCAGAAAAAGAAATGCCTGGACTGATGTCCGTAAGAGAAAGATACGCAAAAGAAAAACCGCTAAAGAATGTTCGAATTATGGGTTCTTTGCATATGACAATCCAAACCGCTGTCCTTATTGAAACACTTGTAGCCCTTGGTGCTAATGTGCGTTGGTGTTCTTGTAATATATTTTCAACCCAAAACCATGCCGCAGCAGCTATTGCTAAAGCCGGTATACCCGTATTTGCCTGGAAAGGTGAAACATTAGAAGAATATTGGTGGTGCACTAAACAAGCGATAACTTTCCCTGGCAACAAAGGTCCAGAACTTATAGTTGATGATGGTGGAGACGCAACCCTTTTTCTTCACAAAGGATTTGAATTAGAAAACGGTTCTACCTGGGTAAACGGGAAAGCCGACAGCGTTGAAGAACAAATTATAAAGAACTTACTAATAGCAACTCATAAAGAAGATAAAAATTATTTTCATAATATCGTTAAGGATTGGAAAGGTGTTTCTGAAGAAACAACCACAGGAGTACACCGACTATACAAAATGATGGAAGAAAATGCACTACTTATTCCAGCAATTAACGTAAATGACTCTGTTACAAAAAGTAAGTTTGATAATGTCTACGGTTGCCGACACTCACTGACAGATGGCATCAAAAGAGCTATGGACGTATTACTTTCCGGCAAAACAGCAATGATTTGCGGATACGGCGACGTTGGCAAGGGTTCTGCTGAAGCACTTAGGAACGAAAGAGCTCAGGTAATGGTAAGCGAGATTGACCCAATATGTGCGCTTCAAGCTTGCATGGCTGGTTTTAAGGTTTGTACAGTAGAAGACGCTCTTCCATTTGCTGATTTATATGTTACGACTACAGGAAACAAGGATATCATCACGATTGAACATATGAAAAAAATGAAAGACCAGGCTATTGTTTGTAACATCGGTCACTTTGATAATGAGATCCAAATCGCTGAACTAGAAAACTATCCAGGGATTATCAAGGATGAAATCAAAGGCAACGAATGCCCTGTTCATAAATATACTTTCCCTGACGGACATAGCATCTTTATCCTTGCAGAAGGCAGACTTGTTAATTTGGGATGCGCAACCGGCCATCCATCTTTTGTAATGAGTAACTCTTTCTCTAACCAAACGTTAGCACAGCTAGACCTTTGGAAAAACAAAGATACTTATGAAAAACAAGTTTATAGACTTTCTAAAAAACTGGATGAAGAAGTAGCTGAATTACATTTAAGTAAGCTTGGTGCAAAGCTTACAATACTAAGAAAAGACCAAGCAGACTATATTGGTGTTCCTATTGAAGGTCCTTATAAGCCTGAACATTACAGATACTAGATAATAGTTTTTAACGTTTACCTGCTGTTATGTCGACATTTTACCGCACGTCGTGGCGTTGACGGAAAGCAGGAATGTAATACTGTAAACCTCTGGATTCAAGGTACTCCTTAACCTTATCTCGGTCAGGAATAATCCCGTGTATCGGGGAAAGTTCTCCAACAAGTCGGACCTTGCCGCTTTCACTCAAGGTCTTTAGTCGATCACAACGTTCTTGCAACCCAGAAGGACCATTCAAAATGTGCTGGTACCTTGCCCAGACGTTGTGCCCAACCCATATCTCCTCAATGTCATCAAGCAATAATGGCTCAAAGGTCCGCGGATAAGGATCAATAACTCCCCTTGCGCGGTCGCCTCCCCAGATCTCAAGACAGGCCTTACCCTCTGAAGCTAACCTATTAAATGTCTCAGATGAGACCCTTGCTATAAAAGGAGTATCCGCACGACGTGTAAAAGAAAAATGAAGAAATTTGTGAGGAACACGGGTAAAAAACACCCCTTCCCCGTCTGAGGGCACCGATCCTTGTTCAATAAAACTCTCAAGAGACATGCCCAAATGATAGATTGACCCTATGGTAAACTCTAAAGGACCTCCGCTTTGCACAAGTGCCATTTGTTCTGGCTGATGATCCACAATACTTTCATCAAATTCCTTAATCTCCCCATAACTAACTATTTTCCAAAACACCTTTTAACTCCTTAAATTTATTACAAATTTAACTACTATTATTTTTCGATAATCAATTTGCTAACTACAAGTTTTCTAATACTATTGCCTCTGTAAGTCTATCTAGGAAAAGCTCATATTCATTTCTTATTGGCATCTTATTCCCTCCCTCATGCTTTTATAAAGTTATCGTTCAAATATATAATTTATCCATCGAAAAAAGATATTACAACCTACTTTTGATTAATAAACTTCTATGGTTAATAACTTTCTGTTATTATCAGTGGCTATGAACTTTTATATAAAAACTTTAGGATGCAAGGTTAATCAAGCAGAAAGTGATGATGTAACAAAGCTTCTTACTAATTTTGGACACACTTTAATTAAGTCCCCAATTAATGCAGACGTTATCATTATTAACACCTGTACTGTAACCCATATTGCTGATCGAAAAAGTAGACAAATGATAAGAAAACTGAAAAATGAAAACTCATCAGCAGAAATTATCATAACAGGCTGTTCTGTAGAAAATGAATCTAGCAATTTACCAGAACTAGGAACTATTGTTAAAAAACATGAGCTGATTAACTATATTTCTCGTTTTTCATTCCCATGTAACAACAAAGCTACCGCTGAGCTATCTAAAACAAGAAAGAATATCCTTGTACAGAATGGGTGTAATTATTTCTGCAGTTACTGTATTATCCCTTTTGTACGAAACAACCTAATAAGCTATCCGCTCGACCAAATCCTTTCAGAAGCACAACAAAACATTGACCTAGGCATTAAAGAAATTGTACTTACTGGAATAAATTTAGGCTTATATAATCACGATGGGTTGTCTTTATCTGATCTAGTTAAAAAACTACTCTTGCTTCATGGTGACTTCCGAATAAGACTCGGATCCATTGAACCTAATCTGGTAACTGATGAGCTTCTTTCCCTAATAGAAACTGAGGAAAAACTCTGCCCTCATTTACATATTCCACTTCAAGGCACTACTGATAATCTGCTTAAGCTAATGCAAAGAAAATACACTCTTTCATTTTATTTAGCATTAGTAAATAAAATTGCAAACCTTAAAAGGAAAACAACCATAACTACTGACATTATCCTTGGTCATCCGGGTGAAACAGACGAGGATTTTTCCTCGCTTTTATCAATCCTCAACCAAAATATATTTTTAAATGTACATCTCTTTGCCTACTCTGTGCGACAAGGAACTCAAGCATCTATCTTGCCTAATCACGTGCCTGAAACCATAAAGACGGAAAGAGTTAAAATAGCTCAAAAAGCTCTTACTGTTAGCAAAGAAAACTATCTGCGAAACATGATTGGTGTAAGTGGTAGCATTTTAACCGAGAAACAAGTTCTTGGGTATTCTGAAGGCCATACGGAGCATTATGTGCTATGCAACACCAAAGAAAGTCTGCCAACAAATAACTTCTTTTCTGGAAACTACCAAGAAGTAATAACCATAAACAATACCCTTTCAGTTTCTTTTTATTAAATACCTGCAATTTACCAAATCTTTCCACGATACTTTAAAAAACAAAGGATGTACCTTGCTAAAAAATAAAATTGTTTCTATAAATACTTCTAGTCCTCTAGAAGCATATTTCCACAAAAGTATTACGGATGTTTCGCTTATTGTTTGTGAAACAATTGACGATGCTATTAAAAAAATGGTTTTTCTTGATGCTCATCCTGTTAATCCTAACAAAACAGCAGATGCCATCTACTACATCAAAAGCATTAATGGTTTTATTTTCTCCCATCACGACTATCTTTTCCCAATATTTAGATACATGCAACATGCCGGTATGCTTCCAAAAGAAGGAATAACCCTTTTCAATCCTGATGCACACAGCGACTTCTATTACGCCCCAGAGTTTGGGGACTCTCAGCACTTTGACAGATGGGGAAAAATACAAACAATTGATTGGACTGACTCTCCTCTTGAATTTGCTAGAAAAAACTTAAAACATAGCCGTGATAATATTGGAATTGCCTCCTTCCTCTACCCTCTTCTTTGGGATAAATCTATAACAACCTATATTTGGAGAGACTATAAAAGTTTAGCTCTTTTTGGAAGACTTGCCTCAAAAATACTACATTCTTCTTGCCAAGCAGAACCTGTTAATTTCTATTATTCTAATAAAGCTGGTCATTATTTCCCGCCATTTTACAAAGACGCTCCACATCTTCAGCTTAATCCAAAGAAAACAATAGAGATGTCATACTTGAATGCTAACACCGCTACTTTTGAAGCGTTCTCTGGTTGGCTAAAGCAATTAACTGGACCTATTGTTCATACAGTAGATGTAGATTTTCTTTTTAAAGGTGTTCCATATAAAGGTTTTCAAGATAAATATGCTGAGGGTTTTAAGCAAGACATGTCCTTCATTTCTAAAAATCCACAGCTTTATCCATTGGCTACTTTAATTGCAACTTCTCCGACTTTTAGCAACCCTAAAGAGGCTGAAAGAGGAGTAAGATTCGTTCTTGAACAATACAGATTCCTTGAACAATAACATTTACTGAAAATTAACTGCAACTATTCTCTTCAACCTTCGATATTTTACTAAGTTAAACGAAATCAGCTAATAGCTCATACGGGAAAGGAATAAATTATGTATAACAAACTTGTATCATTACTATCTACTGTTGACAGCCTCCGCGATGATCTTGCAGTTCCTCACATACTTGGAAACAACGGACAAATAATAACCCAAAAAGCTGTTGAGTCTGCACTTAAAAAACACTTTGATGTTCAGCCAGGAATATCCAAACAATTCGCTCAAGGAATTATTAGTAACCTTCCTCCTGCCGCAAGAGAAACTCTTGCAACGCTAAAAAAGCAAAACATCCAATTAGCCAAAGAAATGAACGATGCCGAAGCAAATGGCTCAACTGAAACGTTAGCTCATTTACGACATAGCTTTAGACTTGCCACTCTTGAATTTATACGATTCATGATTAAAAATAACGTCCCTCTTGTCAATGAAGTGTCCTCTGAAATTGGCGTGAGAAATGCTGTCCATACTTACAGTGGAGGACTTGGTATCCTAAATGGAGACAATATTAAACAGTCTGCCGATGATTCTGTGCCAAAAATGTTTATTACTGCCTGTCCTCAATTTGGATATGCACAGCAATATCTTAATTTTATAGATAAAACTCAACAATACTCTGGTGACGATTGGCACCCTGAAAATAACCCTTTTCTGTTTACTCTTAGTCAAAACGACCTAGATATAACATCTCCGATAGCAGAGGCTAATAATCCTCTAGAGTTAACTATCCCTGGTGGTCAGATGGGGGAAATAAAGGTTAAAGTCTTTGTTCATGGAGTGATTGGTAAAGATGGATGGATTAATCCTATTTTCCAATACACAACTTACCATAGTAATCAAAATGGTGATGCAGAAAGAAAAAAGAATCTAACACAAGAACTTTACGCAAACGGTGCTGACAAGCTTGCTCAACAGTATTTACTTGCAAGTACAGCATTATCAATGTCAAAAACTTTTAATACCGGTCTCAATAACCTTAATGAAGGTCATGCAGCACTTTTGCCAGTTCTTATGTTTCAAGAAGAGCTACAAAAAGAAGGCATAAACCTATCCTTTGACGATAGGTCTGACCGTAATGCAATTAACCAACTTATTACTAAGCATAGCAAAACCATTCAGGCTTGCTTTCAGAGAGTTCAAAATAAAACATCAATGGTAACACATACAATAGATGCTTCTGCGTTTGACACATATACAGAACAGAACATGAGAGAAATTCTTCCTCGAGAAATATTAAATACTATATTTCTGTTATGTAATCCTAGCTCTCCGCTAAAAGTGTCCAAGGGTGACTTTACTGGGTTTTCCTCTATTTTTGGTGGAGGAAATTGGGGATTAAGCATGCCAAAAGTTGCAGTATATTTTGCGAACTTTTTAAATGCAGTAGCTAAAATTCATGAAACCATCACAAAACAACGTGTATTTACAAGACCGGAGGAAGTAGCAAAAACAGGTAACGTTACCAACGCGATTCATTCTCCTACTTGGTGGGATAAAGCTACCAGCCTGCTACAAAGCATGGAAGCCTTAATACCACAAATAACCACAAATTACTTTAATGGTTTTCAATTGTTAAAACTTAGAAATAACCCAGTCTTTCAAAAAATGGTCAGAGAGTTTCATAAAGCTGAAAAACAAGAAACGCTTGGTTTTATAAATAATCTTATAGGAAATCAGCTGGGCGTTGACAGTCTTATTAAAGATGAACAGTTTGATAAAACACTTACCGTTGTTTCTGCAAGAAGAGCAAAGGGCTATAAATTAAACGACCTTCCAGTTATGGATTCTGTTGTCGAAAAATATGAGGAAATCGCTTCAGACTTAAAAGATGGCGAAAGAATCGTTATAGTCTTCGCTGGAAAACCACACCCTAGAGATAATGAAGGCAGAGGATATGTTGAACATATTATGAAAAAACAACAAGAGGTGCTTCATAGAACAAACGGTAAGGTTCTAATCCTTTATAAAGAAAATTACGACATGAATGATGGACAAATGTTTGCAAAATTTGACGTACTTCTTGCCAATCCTACTGTTGGTTGGGAAGCATCCGGCACTAGCCCTATGAAAAATCCTTTACGTTTAATTATGCATACCTTCGATGGCTTTTTTAAAGAACTTTCCGATATTTCTCGATCTGTTTTTGGTATTTCTGATGTGTCTTTTGGCTTCGGTCCAAAGAAAACAGAAAATGACTATCATGATGACTCAATGAAAAATAAGTACGCAATAGCATTTAGAGAAAAATTTGCTGAACTTGCTAATATGTATTTTAACAATCAAGAAGAATGGACAAAAAAACAAATCGAACAACTTGGAATATTTACAATGTGCTTTCAAATGGATCGATTCCAGGACAGTAACTTCACTCAATGGGTAAGACACTTTCCAGAGTTCAAAGCTCTTCTTGAACAAAATGGAGTAACAGTTGAAGACACTCCACCACAATAACTAATCTTTTAATAACAAGGCGACAATATTTGTGTCGCCTTGTTATTTATCTATATTCTTAACTCATAACTATTAATCTAACTTTAACAACACCTTTAATGCTCTGAAGTGTTTTCAACACTTTTTCATCAAGGTCCTTTTCAATATCAATAATGTTATAAGCATATTCACCTTTGCTTTTATTTAACATCTCAATAATGTTTATATTCTTTTCTGCAAGAATTGCAGTAATTTGTCCAACCATATTTGGAACGTTTTTGTTCATGATTAATAGTCTGTACTTTGAGCTAACAGGTAAAGTAGCATCAGGATAATTAACAGAGTTTAAAATATTGCCTTTTTCAAGGAAATCTTTAACTTGTTTTGTTACTATCACCGCACAATTTACTTCTGCTTCACTTGTTGATGCTCCTAGGTGAGGAATTGGAATAACCTGATTGATTCCAAGTAACTCATCATCAGGGAAATCCGTAACGTATCTGGCAACAATGCCTTGCTCAATCGCTTTAATCAAATCTTCATTATTTACTATTCCACCTCTAGAAAAATTAAGAATCCTCATTCCTTTTTTCATAACCTTAAACTTTCCTTCATTTAACATTCCCTTTGTTGCATCATTAAGTGGCGTATGAATTGATAAATAATCACACTCAGCCAATAGTCCATCTATTCCAATTGCTCTAGTAACCTCTTTAGATAACCCCCAAGCAGACTCTACAGAAATAAAAGGATCTAAGCCTATAACCTTCATTCCAAGATCAAGTGCAGAGTTTGCAACCATTACGCCTATCTTGCCCAGACCAATAACCCCTAAAGTTTTCCCTGCTATTTCACAACCAGCGTAATTCTCTTTATTTTTTTCTACTAAGGTTGATACTTCTTCGCCTTTTCCCTTAAGTGACTGTGAATAACCAATCCCTTGATAAATGTCGCGTGATGATAAAAACAACCCTGCAATTACCAACTCTTTTACTGCATTTGCGTTTGCTCCTGGTGAATTGAAAACAACGATACCTTGTTCCATACATTTATCTGTAGGGATATTGTTTACTCCTGCTCCTGCTCTACCAACTGCCAATAAAGAATCTGCTAACTTCATGTCATGCATCTTAAAGCTACGTAGAAGGATTGCATCTGGACTCTTTATCTCTGTGCCTATCTCATAATCATCTAATGGTAATAATGATAACCCTGCTGCATCTATTTTATTTAACGTTAATATTTTTTTCATTTTACTCTCCTTTTTTATATTTGAGACACAACAAACCTTAATGCTGACGTGAAATCCATACTGTATAGAACTATCTCCTTGGGCACTTTAAGTTGTACCGAAGAAAAACTTAAAATACCTTTGACGCCACTTTTCACTAAAGTTGTCGCAACCTCTTGAGCTGAACCTGCAGGAACAGCAATAATACCTATCTCTATACCTTTGTTCTTTACTACATGGTCTAAATCGCTTGAATGATAAACCGCTATCGTAGTACGCAATCGCTCTATCTTATTTGTATTACTATCGAAACCAGCAACTATATCAAAACCATCACCCTTGAATGCCTCATAATCCAATAATGCTGTTCCTAAACGCCCCAACCCCACAATACAGGCCTTGTACGGACGAGAAAACTTAAGTGCCTCCGCTAATGTAGCGGTCAATTCGCTGACATGATAACCTTTTCTAGTAAAACCCATGATATTTAGAGCACTAATATCCTTCCTAATAGTATGATCAGTGGTTCCCATCATAACGGCTAATTCTTTAGAGGAAACATACTCAGAGTTCGTGCCAATACTCTGCAAAATTCCATAAAGTTTACACATTCTTTCTGCGGTATTTGCTGGCAACATTACGGCTAACCCTTTCTTCTGTGAATAATTTCACAGCAAAACACTAAAAACTAGTATACACCCTAACTCCGTTTGCTACAACTAACTGTATATATAGGATTTATTAGTGAAAACATTCACACATTAATATGAGTAATCGTTTTTGTGTTATATTATTATGCTGTTTTATCGGTTTTCTTCTCACAAAACCACACAAGCAGTGCTACCCAAACACAAATACTTGCAATAAATCTTATCACATCACTCTTGGCTTGAGTTTCTTGAAAAATATTAAAGCGTATTGCAAATAAACCAGCAAAAAGAATCCAAACAAGAAGTGACAACCAAGATCCTTAGTAAAAAGTCCTTTTCTTCTTCGAAACCAAAAATCATTGCTATTTACCATTTAAATCAAAGGCTCACTTTGATTATTCATTTCAGCATTAGCTAAAGGCCATTTCCATCTTAACCAACTAAATGGTGTAAGCTGTGGTGTCCGATTATAGTACCATCTTTTAAACTCAGACTGATTAATAAGTTTTCTTGATAGGAATCGTAATTTATCATCGAACTTATCGGTATCTGACCAATATTTTATGTATTGTTTTTCTTTTTTATTAAGTAGTTGATCCCTTACTATCTGATTATCTCCATAATTCATTCTAAGTGACTCCAAAATAGGATCTATATACTCATAATCTCCGAGTTCGTCTGCATCAAGTTGTCCTGGTATAAGTTCTGCTGAAGGCGGACGATTAATCATTTCCCAATCAAGCGCCTCTTCCCCATTTTCTTTAAGCCACTCTAAATACTTAATAACCATAGTGGCAGGAATAGATGCTATAAGTGGTAACCCCAACAAATCTCCACCAATTGTCCCATACCCAACTGCTGCTTCGGAAAAATTAGTAGTATTAATAACTATTCCATTTTCCTCATTAGCTATCGCCCATAACACATTTGCTCTAACCCTCGCCTGCACATTTTGATGCGCTAGACTATCCGTTCTTAAATTAAGTGTGGTTATTACAGGCTCAACCATATCGTCGATTACAACCTCTCGCACTTCTATCCCAAGCCCAACTGCTAATCTTTCAGCAATTTGTTTTGACAGTCTCGCTGTATATTTGCCTAGCTTATAAGGCATCATAACTCCTACCACCTTATCGGCACCCAAATGCCTCTTTAACGCTACTGCGACTGCTGTTGAATCTTTACCCCCAGATAATCCCAAAATTGCCTTTTTATCATTTAGCCCTGCTTTTCTAAAATAACCCTTTAAATAACAACCAATCATCTCATCTAGCTCTTGCATAGAATCATAACCACGATAAATAACAGGCATGCTATTGATCTTTTGTGTATTAATAATAATGCTGTCTTCAACAAAACCTTTGAGCTCTAACACCAACTCTCCGTTAGCATTAATCACAAAGCTTCGTCCTCCAAACACAAGCTCATCTTGAGCACCTACTAAATTCACAAACACCAGTGGTGTCTTATAGTGCTTAGCAACTCTTGAAAACACTTCTACTCGAATTTTTTGCTTTCCAATATAGTCAGGACTTGCAGATATATTAATAAAAGCAGACAACCTAACTCCTAAGGTTTTAGCTTCTTCAAACAACTTCTCATATAAATCAGCTTCATATAACCGATACTTCTCAGGTAATCCTCCATAAGGACTGTTCCATCCATCTTCACATATCAAGAAACCAACATATTCATCACCTATTTGTCTAACATGAACCTGCTTATCATCTCCAGACTGAAACCACCTATTCTCATCAAATTCCTTGTAAGTTGGCAAACAAACCTTGTTCTGCAAGAAGCCATTTTCGCCAAACAATCCAAACGTATTAAATAACGGTTTTTGATTAGTGTTTACGTTATTACCAGGAAAACCGATACCGATTCTTTGACAAGTTTCTCGCGAAATATTTTCAAGTTCCACCAAACAATTCTCGACTTCTCGTTGAACGCTAGTATTAAAAAATACGTCCTGAGCATAGTATCCTGTCAGGCTAAGCTCTCCGAATAAATGCAAATCAGCTGATACCATTTTCACCCTAGAGACCATTCTAGCTAGGTTACGCGCTGGACTGCCAATTATTGAATCAAACTGATGGACCGCAATTTTCATGGTTAATATTTTATCACCTTTTGTTTCACGTGAAACAAAATCTTTATATTTATGTTTAATTTTACCAATTATCTTTCGTTTACGTTAATAAACCACTAGTTGCCTTCCAAAATAACTTAATTTTTCATTACGTCTCCGCTTAAATAAAAAACAAATTTGTGTCATAATGTTTCACGTGAAACAATTAAATAATAACGAGCAACTTTTTCAAAAAACCATAGATCTTTTATTCCAAGAGAATCATCACCACAACCTATCAGGGATAAAGGATTGGCAAGGCATGTACGAACAACATATCCTTGATAGCAAGTTTCTTTCTGACTACATACTACAAACAGAAAAGTCCGATTCACTTGTGCTAGATCTAGGTTCTGGCGCCGGCTTTCCAGGTCTTGTAATTGCCATAGAAAATCCCGACAAAAAAGTTATAATGATTGATTCCAATAAAAAAAAGACTGATTTTATTAATTTAGTACTTACATCAATAAATTTATCCAACGCTTCTTCCCTGAACAAAAGAATTGAAGATCATGGTTGCCCACAAAACGCCGACATAGTTTGCGCAAAAGCATTAACCTCCCTAGATGTTCTCCTAGAATACGCTTCACCTCTTCTAAAAATTAACGGAATTCTTGTTGCCATGAAATCCTTGGATATTGAGCAAGAGCTTGCAGATGCAGGGCTAGTAGCCGGGCTGCTTGGCTTTGATGAGCCCACGATTGTCCCATATTCTCTTTTTCAAAGAAATAGACAGCTCGTAGTATTCAAAAAAATCAAAAAAGCCAAAATAGAGCTTCCAAGAAATAACGGTGAAGCTAAAAACAAACCATTAAGGAGTAAGAAATGAGGATAATTTCTTTAGTAAATCAAAAGGGTGGAGTTGGCAAAACAACATCAGCAGTAAATATTGCCGCTATGTTAGGCAAAAAAAATAAAAAAACGTTACTTATAGATCTCGATCCTCAAGCCAATGCAACAAGTGGTCTGGGGTTATATGAGAATAATTTTACCCATAGCGTATATGAAGCATTATTAGGAAACATTGACCCTAAACAGGCCGTTTATCCTACGGCTGTAAGCAATCTTTCTATTATGCCATCAACTAAAAATTTAGCTGGTGCTGAAATAGAACTTGTCTCTGAATTCAACAGAGAACGGTTTTTGAAAATTATGATTGATAAAATTAAAGATGATTTTGAAATAATAATAATCGACTGCCCTCCTTCTTTAGGTCTTCTGACCATTAATGCGCTTACGGCGTCAAATGAAGTAATTATTCCTGTCCAGTGCGAATATTTTGCACTGGAAGGCCTAGCAAGATTAATGCAAACCATAGATACGGTTAAAAATGCCCTAAATCCCGAACTTTCCATCAAAGGCATACTAATGACAATGTATGATAGCCGATTGGGCCTCAGCAGACAGGTAGAAAAAGAAGCCCGAGAGCATTTGGGTCAACTGGTTTTTGAAGCTGTTATACCAAGAAACGTTAAACTAAGTGAAGCACCTAGTTTTGGCGAACCGATTATAACTTATGATAAAAAATCTAAAGGTGCTAAAGCATACAAAAACTTAATAAAGGAGATTATTAATGTCTAAAAATAAACTTGGAAGAGGATTATCGGCATTACTTCCTGAAAAAACAGCAAATGACCCATCCAGCTCTGAGCTACAAAATATTCCAGTTGATAAGATTAAAACAAATCCTTATCAACCTAGACTAATATTTAAAGCTGACTCTATCTTAGAACTAGCTGATTCTATTAAGGAAAACGGCCTTATACAGCCAATAGTGCTTAGAAAAATAGAGAATGGATATGAGCTTATTTCTGGTGAACGACGTCTGCGTGCCGCTAAACATCTTGGCCACACTTCAATACCTTCCATCATCAAAAATCAAGTGTCAGACAAAGAAAGCATGTTAATGTCTCTTATAGAAAACATCCAAAGAGAAGATATAACTCCCATTGAACAAGCCGAGTGTTATAAAAAAATCATGGAAGAAAACAAGATAACTCAAGCTGAACTTGCTGAAATGATAGGGAAAAGCAGACCAGCAGTTGCTAATACTATCCGGCTTCTCGAGCTATCACCAAAAAGCAAAAAAGCACTGGAATCAGGAACTATCTCTGAGGGCCACGCCAGAAAACTTCTTCAATTAAGCACTCATGAAGCACAGGACAAAATGCTTATTGAGATATCCGCTAATAATATGACAGTCAGAGACATAGAAACACGAATTATTTCCAAAAAAACTAAGAAAAGTGCACATCCTTCTCCCTTAAGCATTAAAAATGATAACTATCGTATAATTTGTAAGAAAAAAGGCGAGATAGGTTCTTTTGTAATCAACTTCAAAACAAAAAATGAATATGAAAATCTTTTAATGGCATTAGAGGCTTTATAGAAAACCATTAATTAAAAAATTCCTAATCCGTCTGACACATTTAGGTGCTTTAGCTTCCATAACCTCTTGGTTTGGCAAGCCAAAGGTTATGGGAATTAATAGTTGTAACTATTTTCATTTTTAAATTAAAATGTCCCTATGATTCAAGACTTAATTAAAAAAACAAAAATTGTAGTAGCTCCTATGGCTGGCATAAGCGACCCTCCTTTCCGTAAACTTTGCCGAGACTTTGGCGCTGAACTTTGTTATACAGAAATGATATCTTCTGTTGGCATAGTAAAAGGCGACAAAAAAAGCCTCTCCTTTACCTTTACTAAAGATGAGCATCCTATTGCTGCGCAAATCTTTGGCTCCGACCCTTATGCAATGGGTGCTGCAGCTCAACATTTTCAAGATGCAGGGGCTGATATGATAGATATAAATTTTGGTTGTCCAGTAAAAAAAGTAGCCAAACAAAATGCAGGCGCTGAATTGTCGAGAGATTTAGTTTTAACAGAAAAAATAATTAGCGCTGTTCGTTCAGCCATCCAAATTCCTTTATCAATTAAACTTCGACTTGGCTGGAATGCCTCGGAAGAAAACTATTTAGAAATATGCAAAATAGCTGATGCCAACGGGGTTGATGTGCTTTGTCTTCACCCCAGATATGCTACGCAACTATATTCTGGCAACTCTAATTGGAGTAAAATAAACGAAATAAGAAAAGTCTACTCGGGCTTAATTATTGGTTCTGGCGATATCAAATCTACATCAGAAATCAATAGCCACTTAGCAAATTATGACGTAGACGCTGTTATGATTGGCCGAGCACTCTGGGGTAACCCTTGGCTTCTGAGCGATTATCATTGTAAAGAAAGATTGTCCCTACAAGAGACTATCTTGCTACACTTTAAATACTTATCCTCCTTTCATGGAGAGAAAAAAGCAGCTACCTTATTTAGAAAATTTGTAAGCAAATACGTACGAGGTCTTCATAATGCACATGAATTAAGATTAATAGGTAACAAAATGAATAATGCTAATGATATTAAAGAGCTCGTTCTCTTAATCCAAGACTCAGCAGAAAATGCTTTTACTGAACTATAACCATGGTAAGCATTGTCCTTTATGAACCAGAAATCCCACCTAATACCGGAAATATAGCTAGATTATGTCTTGCAACTAACACCAAGCTTTACCTTAAAACTCCACTGGGTTTTTCTTTAGAAGATAAACACCTAAAACGCGCTGGTCTTGATTATTGGGAACACGTTGACTATCAACTAATAGAAAGTTTAGATGACCTTTATAAACAGTTCCCGCAAAGTAATTTTTATTACCTCTCAACAAAAGCAACTCAAAGCTATACAAATATTGCTTATCAAAACAATGATTTTCTGGTCTTTGGTCCTGAATCAAGGGGGCTTCCGGAAAGCTTGGTTTTTGAGACTAAAACCGCTATAACCATTCCAATGTTCAACGATAAAGTAAGAAGCATTAATCTCGCAACAGCAGTCGGGATAGTGCTTTACGAGGCTATTCGTCAACTAAATTAATACATCAAGAATTTACCATGAATAAATAGGTGAAACTTTGTCGATATTATACGTGTCTAAGTAAACGTAAAAGATATTCGGCGGGGGGTAAAATATGTCAGGATTTATAAGTGGTAATGATATTTTTAAAAGCAACGACTCTAAACAATCTCTACTAATTACTAACCGTAACGAAAAGTATTATCTTGGCGATAGAAAAACCTTTATGAAAACACTAGAAGGTACTATTAATAAAATCACCTTAAATTTAGCAGACCCAAAAGTAGAATCCATGACTATAGATGGTCAGCTTATTGAAAACAAAAACGATCCTGGCTCTCTGTTTTTTATAAACACTAAACTAAATGAATTAAAAGATTTAAGCAGAACACTAGTTTCTAGTTTTGACTTTCTTAAAGAAATTGAGAAAGAAGTATCAAAGCTGATAGCCTAATAAAATGGTCATCCAAAAGATTAACGGTATCGACTTAAGTAGACAACTAAAAGCTAATAATTTAGACGCTTACAAACAAGCTTTGGCAAATGAAGCACACTCTAAAGACAGTATAAAAGCTTCAACAGAGTCAAAAATTAAATGGAATGTTGTGAATAAGCGTGATGGAACTAAAACCATTGATCCTCTTATGGACACTGACCACGTCAAACTCAGCAGTATCAGACAAATAGACCAGTCTATAAGTGCAACAGTTATTGCACATAAGATGGGCTATAAAATCAACCTACAAGAAAAAATGGAAGTACTTAAAGATAAATATATCAAAAACTATCTACAGTCTAAATCCCACAACTTTATGGTAGCTAAATTCGCTGAACTCAAAACAGCCTTTTTATCACAAACTCTGTCTAATCTAGGAGTTACTCCACCTGAGCTACAAAAAATGCAAAAAAAAGCACTTAAAGGTGCTCAGGAAGAGAACGAGCTGTTGTTCGAAGAGAACGAATACAACGAAGAAATGATTTATGTTATTGGTGGTTCTCCTAAGAAAATTAAAAAAGAAGTAAGAATTATGGATGAAATAAGGCAACAACTAGCCACGCAGATGACTAAGCTTGGGAAGCCTAATTATTACAACCAAGAACATCTGCTGTTTATTAAACTTAAAGCATGTAAAAAAATGCAAGAAGAATTTCAAAAAGAACGAGACAATCTTCAATATCAGAAAGACTATCACTTTATAAATAAAGACGCCGTTTCTTCTGGAAGAACCCTAATGGAAAAAATAAATTCCTAAAATTACTTCTTAACGGAAAAACCTATGCTTCCTAATTTTTGACCTAATGCATAATACGAGCCATGACTAAACGCTATTAAGTTAGCTCTTTCTAAATCAAATCCCCCACTTTTATTAACTAAATCTTCTCTGACAGATACTCCCACCACTTCTGCAATAAAACAATCATGTGATCCTAAGGTTAGAATTTGTTTTACTTTGCATTCCAAACTTATAGGTGCTGTTGCAATCTGTGGTGTTCCCACAACTTGTGACGCTGACTTTTTTAATTTTAAAACCGACCATTTATCGATATCTCTACCGGAGCGGACGCCACAAAAATCAGTTTCTTTCAAAAGTTCCTTATCCGTTAAATTAATGACAAATTCTCCTGTTTCTTTAATTATCTTATACGAATACCTGGATGGTCGAACAGATATAGACACCATTACTGGGTCACTACAAATCGTGCCAGCCCAAGCAACTGTTATTAGATTATGATCTTTAGGCGCAATACCACAGGATATAATGATTGCTGGAATCGGGTAAAGCAAATTGGCAGGCTTAGAATGTATTTTCTTGGTAGGTTTATTAAATTTCATTCCATATTTATTGTTTTTATCATACATTTTTCTCTCCTAAATCTTCTATTAGAACCTTAGTTTATACGCTAACGTATACGAAGCCTCGTTTTTGCCAATTTGTTCATAATACGTCACTAGGCTAGTTATAGCATTCAGTGGATAAATAAAAACACCAGTAATCTTATATGGAACTGCTGGTAAAAGTGTTTGTTCATATGACACAACACCAGACATCCCTTTGATTTCATTAAAAGCCACTGCCCCTCTTAAAAGTGGCTCTCTGTTACTATACTTCTCATAACCAACACTAACAATACCTAATGGCATAAGCCTAACAGCTGCACCTAAAAAATAACCATTAGTAGCTGGAAATGCTGAAGTTATATCCATTGGGGCCATCTCATAACTTGCATTAAAGATATTAGGCATAAAGTTTTCTCCCAATATACGATACTCCACTCTGAAGTCGAATACATTCCCACCATCTATTTTTGTTCCAATAGTAAGAGCATTGGACCTGTTTGATAAGGTTCCGTACTCCATATACGCATCCATCCACGGCTTAACAAGTTTAAACCCAACATCCGCACTATACCCATATGCACCCTTATTAATTAGAGTGCCATTTGAATTTAAAATACCATCACAATCAGCCACATATGTAACTCCCGCGACAACAGGAGTTTCTAAACCAGGAACTTTCAGCAAGTCATACGTTAATCTTGCTCCAACCACCCCAGTTCCTGCATACATACCATAAATCCCTAACGGGAAAAATGATTTAGAATAACCCTTAAAACCTGCTCTACTCATATTAAAATAGGTTGAAGCTGGTGATGAGTTATAGCCATCCATAACAAGTCCATACCCGTACGATTCCTGTGAAAGTTGACCAAACCTCATACCCCAAAGACCGTTATCATACTGTACATATTTAATTTCTATTAATGATAAGCCTGGTGGTCTTTTGTTTTCCGGAAAAACAATATTTACTCCTGCACGTGCACTAACCTCTTTAAACGTGAAATCCCTATCAATATTCATGTTCAGCACATTTTGACCTTCATTAGATATCATGGAAAAAGTGCCGCCCCGGCTCTGCTCTAAATCATTAACTGCTAAACTTCCATATCTAGTAAATGCTGTTGAAAAAACAAATAAAATTATTACTATATATCGCAACCGTAGGCTATTTGTTGGTTGATGACTCATTAAGCTATTACTGTTTCTATCAATAATTTTATGGTATAAAAAAATGTAACCACAAAAGCAGAAACCATAAGATAAGAAAGACGCCTCTGATCCATATTGTCTATTATATTGATATAACTATTTGATAGCAACTACAGTATTAAACTAAGTTATTGCTCTGCCAACCATTACGGCAACAAAAGATAGCAGACAGGTGTTGACGTAATAAGCGTATTGTTGTATTATTGTTAACGTATCAAATATATTTGGAGGTGTTACTGTGAAGGTAAAAAAAAGAGAAGGGTTTAGTTTGTTTGAGTTATTAATTGCTTTATCGTTAATGGTCGTATTGAGTTCTTTTGTAATCCCAAACATCAGGAACATTCAAACTAAAAGCAACCAAATGAGTGCTGAGGTTAACCTTAGGACATACCAATCCTGTATCGAAAACTATTTCCTGGAAAACAATATCTATCCTTCAGGAAGTCTTGCGGCGAAAGAACTATTTGATCTACTTAAAGGAGAAGAATTAATCAAAACAAGCCCAATGAATCCCTATACAAAAAAAGCATATTCTGATTCAGATGCTAAAGGAAAAATCATCTATGAATCAACAGATGGCGTAGACTATACATTAAGTTTATATGCTGCAGACAACACAACTGTTGCACTTAACCTAAACAGCTTATAACATTAGCTCACTAACGACTGTATCGTGAACTAAAAACCCTTTGTTAGTAAAAAACATCCGGCCTTCTTTAATATTAAGAAGGTTTGGATATTTTTCTATATACTTCAAAAATCTTTCCTCTAGACGCATACCTTTGGTTGTTCTTAATTGCATCATCATTTTCTCGTTAGCTTGTTCATCAGCAGTTAATTTATACTCATTAACCTTCCTGTCACCTATAGTATACTTCTTAATATCTTTAACGTTTTCTGTTCTAACTCCTTGAATTGTTGAGACTGCTCCTGCTCCTATACCTAAGTAATCTTGGTACATCCAATAAGCCATGTTATGCTGACATTCATAACCATCTTTCGCAAAATTAGATATCTCATACCTCACAAAATCTTGTACTGCCAATTCCCTAACCACTTCTTCTGTTAGGTCTGCCTGTAAATCATCATTTATTGGATGCACACCCTCCCTTTTATTAAAAAGTGGCGTTCCTTCTTCAAGCGTAAGAGCATAATAAGACACATGCTTTACTTCTGGCAAAATGTGACTAATCTCTTTTGCTATATCTTCTATTTTTTGTTTTGGTAACGCATACATAAGGTCTATTCCAACGTTATCAAACACATGTAACGCTTGTTCTGTTTTGTGCATCACGTTTACTGTTCTGTTTCTTCCTATCAGCTTCAACTTTTCTTCATCAAAAGACTGAATGCCTATGCTAATTCTGTTTACACCTACTTCCTTATAGTCTCTAAGCTTTTCTAATGTTATTGTTTCTGGATTACACTCAATTGTTACTTCATTGTTTTTTACTAAATTAATATTGCTTAAGATACGTTTTAACTGTTCACCGCTAAGCAAACTTGGTGTTCCTCCTCCAAAAAAAACAGTGCTAATCGGCTCTCCAGTATAACGCTGCTTTAACTCGGAAATAACGGCACTTATATACTCATCTTCTATGCTTTGTTTTGGATATTCTGAGTAGAAATCACAATAATCACACTTGGTTGTGCAATATGGTATGTGGATGTAAAGATGGGAAACCATTTATTTTTCGTCTTCTATGCTCAAAATCGACATAAATGCTTCATCGGGAATATCTACGCTTCCCACACTCTTCATTCTTTTTTTACCTTCTTTTTGTTTTTCAAGAAGCTTTCTCTTTCTAGAAATATCTCCACCGTAACACTTAGCAAGAACGTTCTTTCTAAGCGCTTTAATAGTCTCACGAGAAATAATTTTACTTCCTATTGATGCTTGAACTGGTATCTCAAACATCTGTCTAGGTATTAGCTCTCTTAGTTTCTTTACTATAGCCCTGCCTCTATAATATGCATGATCCTTGTGACAAATAAAAGAAAACGCATCTACAAGATCGCTCTTCAAAAGAATATCTACCTTAACAAGATCTGCCTCTTCATAGCTAGCCAGCTCATAATCAAGAGATGCATAACCTTTACTAAGTGACTTTAATTGACCAAAAAAATCAACCACTATCTCATTCAGTGGTAGTCTATAATGTAGCATTATCCTCTCTTCTGTAAGATATTCCATATGATCTAGCTTACCTCTTTTTTTGTTACAAAGATCCATAATGGCGCCAACAAATTCGTTTGGCAAAATAATATTAGCCTTTGCTATTGGCTCTTCTATTGAAACAACTATACCTCTATCGGGATAATTAGCAGGATTATCAATAACTATCTTCTCTCCATTAGTTAAGGTTAAGTTATATACAACCCCTGGTGAGGTAGCTATCATGTCGATGTTGAATTCTCGTTCTATTCTTTCCTTGATAATTTCCATATGAAGTAACCCCAAAAAACCACACCTGAAGCCAAAACCTAAGGCCTTAGATGTTTCTGGCTCAAACCTTAACGAAGAATCATTTAACTTAAGCTTTTGAAGTGCTTCCCTTAAGTCTTCATAGTCATCACAACTAGCAGGATACAGTCCGCAAAAAACCATGGACTGCGGAACCTTATATCCAGGCAAAGCCTCATCAGCTTCATCCCCAGACAAGGTAACCGTGTCTCCAATCTTAACGTTTTCAATATTTTTTATGTTACCTATCAAATAGCCGACTTCTCCTGTATTTAAGAATCCTGTTTTAATTTGATTAGGTTTCAAGTACCCTATTTCTGTTATTTCATATTCAGAATTTGTTTGCATAAACTTTATCTTATCCCCAGCTCGTATACTTCCGTCTACAACCCTTATCATTACTTCTACGCCCCTATAGCTATCAAAATAAGAATCAAAAACCAATGCTTTTAATGGTCTCTTTTCATCACCTTTTGGGTGTGGAACAAAGTTAACTATTGCCTCTAAAACATTAAATATACCCTCACCTGTTTTTGCGCTAACTGGTATATAGTCAGATGGCCCTAAAATAGTCTCTACTTCTTTCATAACTTTTTCAGGCTCGGCTGCTGGTAGATCTATTTTGTTAATTACCGGTATAATTGTTAAGTCATTCTCAATAGCCAAATATATATTGGCAAGTGTCTGTGCCTCAATCCCCTGCGTTGCATCAACTACTAAAAGCGCTCCCTCGCAAGCGGCTAGGCTTCTGGAAACTTCGTAAGTGAAATCAACATGCCCAGGAGTATCAATTAGATTAAGCATATACTGCTCTCCATCTTTTGCCTTATACATCATTCTGGCTGGCTGAAGCTTTATTGTGATGCCTCTCTCTTGCTCAAGCTCCATCGTATCAAGGATTTGTTTTTTCATATCACGTTTATCTATGGTTCCTGTAACCTCCAATAGCCTATCGGCTAAGGTAGATTTTCCATGATCTATATGAGCAATAATAGAAAAGTTTCGAATATGTTTTTGATCCATAGGCCTAATTTTAGAGTACTACCTTGCTTTTGTAAAAACAAAAAAGACTAACAGCACTTATTAATGGTTACCTAGTCTCCAGTCACAAGATGTGGTCGTATGCCACCCATAATGGCATCAGCTATTGCAAGTGCTACTTTATCCTCGCAGATATTAGCGTTTGAGTCTCTATTAATCATTGTCATGCTAATTATTAAGTGGCTTGCGACTATTTTCTGGTTTACTAGCTCTTGAAGCTTATCATATAAAGGGCCTCGACTACCCAAAAAGTAAGTCATTGTAAACAAATTAGGTGCTATTTGTTCTAGAATCTCTATCCTTTGCTGATAGGGTACTGTTTCAGAGCTTGTTGCCATTCCAACTAGACATAAGTTATACGCTGTTGAAACTTCCTGCAAATCTTCTAGTGGAGCTGATATTGATATATTTGCTTTAGGAAATAAAGCTTTTAATACCTTTTCAATATCATATATACCTTTATCTGAAGAGCTAGACCTAACAAGCAATATATCTTTAAAAATATCTTCAAGGACGCTTGCTTCTGCTATCATCGCTTGCCACTGAATTACAACAGGATTTGTCTTGTTATCAGACATAACTATTGGTTTTGAGTTTACTATCCCTACTATTTTCCTTAACATTTTTCTCTCCTACTTCCTGTTTTTATGGTTTATCTACTATTGTTACAAATCACCTGTGTGCGTTGTTTCTGTTATTGCATCCCAACCGGAACAATTCCTCCACCATGCTCTATCCCGCTTTTCGCCTTTTTAACATCTCCATCGTTATCTATTACACATTGCAATGCAACAGAAACAGCTCCTCCCGCCGTTGTAAGCCCCAACATAGCATCATATACTGAGCCGTTAGCAAGCATTACACCTCGCATGGCTTCATAAACATTGCCACCCTTAATGCCTTTCATTGCTTCAGCCACTGACATCACAGCTTTTGAAGAAGTTCTATCTGCATCTTGACCGTTTAAGCTCTCCTGAGCTTTTTTGTTATAAAATTCCACCACTAACTTCATTGCTATACAAACATCTCCCTTTGCGGACACAACGCCCCTCATTGCATCTAAAATATCACCATTTTTCTCTACAATACACCTGATAGCCTCTGATATGTTTCCCTTAGCCTCAATCACTCCTTGCATAGCAAAAGAAACAGGGTTCATCGTTTGGATAACCAGACTCATTAACTCATAGACTTCTCCACCAGCCTCAACACAAGCCTGCATCGTTGATATAATATCTTTTCCCCCCGCAATGGCTGTTTTCATGATGATAAGTTGCTCTTGTTTCCTTGTAGGAAGGTCAGCATCCATAGCAATTAGTTTGTTTAACATCTTGTTTTTCCTTTTGAAGGTTGTTTTTTGTATTTTTATATACTCTCAGTTATCGGCTTAATTTGAATATATTCCCATCTTAATAGATAAAACTCATCGTTTTATCCTGTTTTCTTTAACTTTTATACTCTGTGTTTTGAGTTTGTTTATCTTAATTTGGAGCTCATGACTGTTTGGTTAGTGTTTCTTTTCGAACTATTAATTGTTCAAAAATGCTAGCCGCTATTGGAATGTTTATCAGGTTTCCATTATGTGCTGCTTGGATGTTCTCACCTGTTTTTCTATCTATCATCTTTGTTACTGTTATCACCAAATCTGTTCTTTTTTCTGGCACAACAACAGTGATTTCATCGCCTATTTCTATCTTATCTCGAACATCAATTTCAATTTGATTTCCATCTGAAGAAGCAATTCCAACCATCTTTGCATCTTTTATATAACCTGATGAATCAAAGTTGAAGCTCCCTTTCTCTCCATCATAAAAACCAGTACTATAATCACGATGTGAAACTTTGGACAATTCTTGTTTACCCCAATGAAGAGTAGCATCTTTTAAGTTTCCGCCTAAACATTCATCGATTACTTGACGATAAACCCTTACAACGTTTGCTACATAATAACTTGTCTTGTTTCTACCCTCTATTTTAAAAGAATCTATACCTGTTTTCATGAGCTCTGGTATTTTTTCTATTAAACAAAGGTCTTTAGAATTTAAAATATATGTTCCTTTATCGTCTTCCTCTATCTCAATAAAACTGTCCTGGCTTGAGGCTTGAGGCTCTATGTTTTGGGTTTTCTGAGTATATTCCCATCTACATGGTTGTGCACACTCTCCTCTGTTTGCATCTCTGTGTAGGAAATAATTGCTCAAGTGACATCTTCCAGAATAGCTCATACACATAGCTCCGTGTACAAACATTTCCAACCCTATACTTGTTTGCTCTCTTATTGTGGAAATATCTTCCTTTGTAAGCTCTCTTGCTAATATAACCCGACTTATCCCCTGCTTTTCCCAAAAACTAACAGCGGAAGAATTAAGTGTATTGGCTTGAGTAGAAAGATGAAATTCACCTTCGGGAAACCTTTCCTTAAGTATTAAAAACATTCCTGGATCAGAAAGAATAAAAGCATCTGTCTTAATTTTGGCTATGTCCTCTATCTTCTTTTGAAGTAACACAATATCGCTTTCATGAGCAAACATATTAACGGCCAAATAATGCTTTTTGCCTTGCATATGTGCTAGCTCTGCACACCTTATTAGCTCATCAACACCTAACTCTGCCTTTTTTGTTCTTCTTAATGAAAAACCATCGAGCCCCTGATAGATAGCATCTGCTCCATATTTAAGAGCAAAATAAGCATTTTCATAATTACCAGCTGGCGCAAGAAGTTCAGGTCGTTTCATAACAATTAATTATCATCTGTTTTGTTGGGTATTGCAAAACTTTTCTATGTTGTACTTACAAATCTTCTTTAATTTCTACTATTTGTGCCTTGAGTTGGGAGATTTGCTTTCTGATATCTGGGTCAATTAATGCCTCTCCTGTCAGAAATAATGACTCTTCATAAGTTTGTTGTGTTTCCATTTTTTCTATTTGATTTCTTAAAGATGCTCTTTTGCCCTCAGCGACATTAAACTTGTCCCAGTCCTCTCTATACTCGTCCATACCTTTTACAAATTCCCTTACCCCAGGACTTACTCCTGCATATCTTTCTTCTTCTTCTAATTCTTCGGTCGTTTTAAGCCAATTTCCGCCTTCATCATTCTCAGACATGAAATCATTCTCAACCCAATCATTAAAAGCTTCTCGGAGGTCATCTGTCTGAATGTTTTGTAAGGCTTTTTGATCAAAAAATTGATTACCAGCTACTGCAGACAAAACATTATCAAAAGCACTTTGATTGCTTGTTGAAATTAATATATTTTCTCCGAACACTATTTCCATTTAATGCCCCCCAATATAACGTTTAACGTTCTACTAAATATAATATTTGCATCCATTCTTTTTGTTTTAAAAGTTTTCTAACGGACAGAAGCTATATCTTGTTGATAAATACCCCTCTATTCTTTATACTTTAGGCAGAGGTAACTATTATGATTAATAAAATACTGATTGTGTTTTCTTTTTGTTTTTTGCTTTTACTAACCGGATGTGATGGTCAAAAAACTATCACCATAGAGAACATTCAACCAGAAAGTATTTTCTTTCAAACTCTATTAACTCTAAAAAAAGAATTACCAACTACATCTATTGTTTTTGATGTGCCTGCTCAAAAAGTTGGATACTCAGACTATAAAGGTAACGATTATCCTTCGGAACTTGAACTGACTTTCACTAAAAACAAAAACAATACCGATGTTTTAGTAAGCGTCAAAAATGCTGATGAAAATAAAATAAATAATCTTCAAACACTTCTCACAAAAAGCATCGATTCCTATAAAAAAACTGAGGCTGAAGCAAACAATGGTGGCTCCTCTAAACAACTTAGAAGAATAGATATGGCTAAATGAATAATGACTCCCTACAAATAGCCAATCGTATATTTTCATCTCGGTTATTCGTAGGCACAGGGAAGTTTTCTTCACCCCTAATAATGCAACAAGCTATAGAATCTTCCGGAACTGAGATGATTACTGTTGCCCTAAGAAGAGTTAACTTAACTAATCCCGATGACCATATTTTAAATCATTTAAATCTTAAACACTGTCAGCTTTTACCCAATACTTCAGGTGCACAAACTGCTGATGAAGCCATTAGATTAGCTATGCTTTCCAGAGCATCAAGCCAAACTAACTGGATTAAACTAGAGGTTACTCCAGAACCTAGACACCTTATTCCTGATGGAGAAGAAACATTAAAAGCAACTAAAATACTTGTAAAAGAAGGCTTTATCGTCCTTCCCTACATGCAGGCTGACCCCATTTTAGCTAAAAAACTGGAAGACGCTGGAGCTGCTACTGTTATGCCTCTAGCTTCACCTATTGGTTCAAATAAAGGGCTAAAAAACAAAGATCTTCTTAAAATTATTATAGAAAACGCCAATATACCAGTAGTCATAGACGCAGGAATTGGTGCTCCTTCTCATGCCTGTGAGGCAATGGAGCTTGGCGCTGATGCAATCCTTGTGAATACCGCCATAGCTATTGCTAACTTTCCTATATTAATTGCTTCTGCCTTTAAAAAAGCAGTTGAAGCGGGTAGAGAGGGCTACCTTTCAGGTCTTGCTAAAGAAAACGAGGGTGAGGCATCCAGTCCTCTAGCCTGGCTTATAAAATGAGCTTTAACGTTGACTCCTTCTCAAAACTCTTAGGCCCTTTATCGGACTCTGAGTTGTCAAACTTAGCAATAAAAGCTAAACAATTAACTAAACAACACTTTGGAAACACTATTCAGCTATATATTCCTTTGTATCTTTCCAATGAGTGTTGTAATTCCTGTAAATACTGTGGCTTTAACATAAATCAATCTATCGTTAGACAAACTTTGTCTCTTAAAGAAGCAACAAACCAACTACTTATACTTAAACAAAAAGGATTTGATAGCATCTTGCTTCTTACTGGTGAAAATAAGGCTGTTGCTGGCGTAAACTACTTAGTCCCTATTATAAAGCAAGCACAAAAATTGTTCTCATATGTTGCTGGTGAGATATTTCCCTGTTCTACTCAGGAGTATGCTCAACTTATTCATGCTGGTGTAAGTGGCCTAACTATATATCAGGAAACTTATAACAAAAACATCTATTCTCAAATGCACCCATCTGGCCCAAAAAGAGACTTTGATTTTAGATACAAATCTCCAGAAAGAGCCCTAGAGGCTGGAATGAGAAAAGTAGGTTTAGGTTTTCTTTTAGGTCTATCAGACTGGAAAACAGAGTCATTGGCTTTAGCTGAACACTTAAATTATCTTATGAAAAAATACTGGAAAGCAGATTTTACTGTTTCTTTCCCACGAATACACGCATCACCTGAAAACCTTGCCTTTTCTCCTGTTCCCGATAGAGATTTTGTTCAAATGATACTTGCTTTTAGAGTAACTTTCCCCAAGGTCGGAATTATCCTCTCCACACGAGAAAGTCCTGAAATAAGAGATAACCTTCTTGGTTTAGGTGTAACCCAAATAAGCGCTGAGTCCAAAACTAACCCTGGAGGATACTCGGATAATAATTCTGACGAACAATTCCAGGTTAGCGACCACCGTTCTCTAGAAGAAATTATTAAAATAATCCAAAAAAAAGGGTTCGATCCTGTAATAAAAGATTGGTCCACCTTATTGTCTGCTAGTGAACCAATTTAAGAGAAATAGATTAGAAAAACAACATATTAAAAAATGACCATAGATCAGAATACATAAGGTTTATAAGCCTTTTCCTTCTAAACATAAACTACAAATTTGTAATTTTCAATTATTGTCTGTTTTTCATTATTGCAAAATAATTTTTTGTTTGTTAGGATACTTATCAACAATGAGTTATCCACAGGCAAACAATACTACAATGAGCATCATAGATATATGGGAGCAAGTTGACGAATATCTAAAAGATAAGCTAGGAAAAGTATCTTATACGACTTTTCAAAAAGCAGTCAAACCGATATCTTTCTTAAATAATTCCCTTATTTTAGGGGTTCCTAATGCTTTCATGAAAAAATGGGTATATGAAAAGTGTGATTTTCATATTAAGCGTTCCGTTAAGCAAAGTTTTGATTTAGATATCATTCTTGAGTTAAGCGTAAACGAACAGATGAAACAAAAAGCAGAAGACGATTTCGTTTCAGATGAAGAAGAATCCTTTAACAAACAAAAGTCTCAAGAAGAAAAAAAGGAAAGAAAAGAGTTCAGCATAGAACCTCAAGAATCTGCCTTTATGTTAAACCCTAAATACACTTATGATACATATGTTGTTGGTCAAAGTAATCGCTTTAGTCATGCAGCATCGCTTGCCGTAGCAAAAGCTCCTGGAAAAGCATATAATCCGTTTTTTATTTATGGTGGTGTTGGCCTTGGCAAAACTCACCTGATGCACGCGATTGGACACAAGGTTCAAGACCTTCACCCATATCTTAAAGTTTTATATATAACAGCTGAAGAATTTACTAATCATCTTATAAGCTCAATTCAAAACAACAAAACAATGGAGTTTCGTGAAAAATATAGAAAAGTAGATGTTCTAATGATTGATGATATTCCTTTTATTGCTGGTAAAGAAAAAACAGAAGAAGAATTCTTTCATACGTTTAATTATCTTTATCAATTTAATAAACAAATAATTATCACATCTGACAGGTTGCCAAAAGATATACCTTCTATTCAGGATAGACTAAAATCTAGATTTGAATGGGGCTTATCTGCTGATATACAAGCACCAGACCTTGAAACAAGAATGGCTATATTATATAAAAAACTAGAGCCAGAGTTTCAAAATATACCACAAGACGTTATTTACTATATTGCCTCTCAAATACCTGGCAACATTAGAGAACTTGAAGGTGCCTTGATTAAAATAATTGCATACTCTTCTCTAATTAATCAGGAAATCACTATTAATCTTGCTAAAGATGTTATAAAGGATATTGTTAAAAATAATTCTAAAAAACCTATATCTATTTCTAAAATAAAAAAATCCGTTGCTGAATATTATAATATCGAATATGAAAATCTTTCTGCAAAAATAAGAACTAAAGAAATAGCCCATGCAAGACAAGTTGCTATGTATCTTTGTAGAGATCTTACTAATTTTTCGTTACCTAAAATAGGTGAGAATTTTGGAGGCAGAGATCACACTACAGTTATGCATGCTTGTGATAAAGTAAGAAATGATATTAAAAAAAATTCCGATTTAAAAAGTGCTCTAAATCAAATAAAAACAACACTCATAGACTAATTAATAAAATGTTGATAAATTTGTTGATAACCTATTAATAAATTTAGGATAAAAGGGGATAGATAGTAAAAGTAAATAAATTGTTAATAACACTAGGACGCTTCTCTTATAAATTGTGGAGAGATTTTAGTGATTAGTATCAATAAAAATACACTTATTCAACATACTAACAAGACTGAATAAGAATAGTTAAAATTATATAAATCAATAAGGAGAAGTAATTATGAATATAACCTGTGGAAAAGCAAAACTTTTAAAAATATTATCAATAAGCATGAATTCAGTTAGTGAAAGAACAACGGTTGAGGCGTTAAAGTGTTTTAAATTAGAAACCAAAAATAATTTATTAATTATTACAACTAATAATTTAAAAACAAATATTATTTGTTCACTAGAAGCTCAGGTTGATTCTGAAGGAGTAACATTAGTTCACGCTAAAACTTTTTATAATATTATTAGTAAATTACCAGCAGAAGAAGTTTCTATGTATTTAAGTGAAAATAATACATTACTTATAAGTAGTGGAGAATCAACGTTTAATATATTTACAGCTAATCCTGAAGAGTTTCCAGAAAATATGATAATTGATGAGTATAAAGAGATTATTTTAAGTAAAGAAGTGTTTAAGGATATGGTAAGAAGAGTGTCTTTTGCGGCATCAGAAGAAGAAGAAAAAATAATACTGAATGGTGTTTTAATTGATATAAATAGTGAAAAAAAGAAAATTGTTTTTGTAGCAGCGGATGGTTATAGACTAGCAAAAGATGATATTAAATTTGAAGGTAAGGATTCATTAAAAGTAATTATTCCAATTAAAACAATAAAAGAAATAATATCTATATTTTCAATAAAAGAAACAGAAAACATAAAAATAAGACTAAGTGAAGAAAAAATACTTTTTATTATTGATGATATTCAAATGTATTCAAGAGTAATAAACGGACAATTTCCAGATTATAATTTATTAATACCAAAAGAAAAAAACTTAGATATTAAAATTAACAGAAAAGAATTTTTAGATGCATGTGAAAGAATTAATATTATTGCTCAAAGAAACTCATACATGGTTAAAATAGAACTATTAAATAAAGCCTTAGTCATATCTTCCATAACGCCAGACTTTGGTGATGGAAGCGAGAAGTTAAGCATAGTTTATACAGGTGATGATAATATAAGTGTTGTTTTTAATGTAAGGCTAATGATGGATGTATTAAAAAGCTTAGAGAGTAATGATATAAAAATAGAAATAATAAATGACGAAAAACCGTTAGTTATTAAAGAAGATAATAACCAAGAATATATTTATATTATGATGCCAATAAAAGTTAAAAGGTAATGCTCATAAAGAGTATTTATTTATATAACTTTAGAACATTTTTAGACCAACGCTTTATATTTGAAGATATTAATAACTTAGTTGTTGCCTTAAATGGTAAAGGTAAAAGTAATCTCATAGAGGCTATAAATTTCTTTTCTTCAGCTAGATCTTTTAAAACTAACATTAATAAAGAAATAATAAACTTTGGAAAGCAAGAAGCTTCTTTAATTGCTGAAGTTGTTAGTGAAAATAGAGTTAGTAAAATAAGTATAGTTTTTAAAGAAGATGGATCAAAAAAAATAGTACTTAATAATAATATTTTAAAAAAATCATCAGATCTTTTAAAAGAATTTACTGCAATATTAATTTCGCCAAACGATGTAACAATTATTGAAGGGTCTCCAAGTGTTAGGAGGAGATACTTAGACACTATTCTTTCAAAAACAAGCACAGGTTATCTAGAAATACTTAAAGATCATAAGCGAATAATAGACATAAAAAGGAAAATATTAAAAAATAACAATATAAATGAACAATTGTTAAGCGTTTATCAAGAACAGTTAGAAAACAATAACGTTCAAATAGTTAAACATAGAGAACAACTATTAGAAGAACTGCAAGTTTCAGCGAATAACTATTTAAAGACATATTACTCAACAATTGGAACGATAGAGTTAAAATATACTGATACCATTAAAAATATGGATTTATTAAAAGAAAGAAACTACAAAGAATGTTTATATGGATCGCATCGAGATGATTTTGATATTTCATTAAATGAGAAATCAACCAAAAAATATTGTTCAACAGGAGAAAAAAGGTTAATAAGTTTACTTTTGAAATTAAGCGAAAAAAAACATTTTAATGATAAATTAAACGTAAAACCAGTGCTTTTGTTAGATGATGCGTTTTTAGGGCTTGATGACGAAAGACAAAAAATATTTTATGATCTTATTGAAAATGATCACCAGAAAATATTAACTTCGACCGACGAAAGATATGTTAAAAGGTTAAAGAATCCTTTTATTATAAGGTTATAGAGATGAAACAATTAATAGATATTTTATTGCAAAGCGCTAATAAAAACATTCAAGAAAGTCTTTTACTAAAAAGAGCTTTTAAAGAAATAGTGAATGAGAAAATAGCCAGCGTTACAACGGACCTAATTTATAAAAATAATGTTCTTTATGTGTATGTAAAAGATAATGTTTGGGCAACACAATTAATGCAGTATAAACATACTATTTTTAAAAGAGCCAAGGAAATTGTCGGCACCATTAAAGACGTTAAAATAACAGTTTCATATAATCCAGAAGTAGAAGAAAAAATAGAAATAAAAAAAATGAAAAGAAAACAAAAAGATATAACAGGTCTTTTGTCAGAGCTAGAGGCATGTGATCCTAAATATAGAATACAATTAAAACAAATAATACTAGGGTCAGTACAAGAGCATGCTCATGTATGTGTTGCCTGTGGAAGCCCCATAATTGCTAAGGAAAATAATTTTTGTTCACTTTGTTTGTCTCAAAATAAGGCCATTAGATCAAAGGACGCTCAAAACATACTTAAAGAGACTCCATGGATTAAATATGAAGAAATAGACCCTATTCAAAGGAAAAATTTAAATTATGAAGGATTTATGAAAGAAAAGAAGTTTAAGCTCAACAGAATTTGTGATATTATTGAAAATGAGTATTTTGATATTAAAAAAAATCAAAAATCGAAAACAGAGTTATTTAAATCTAAAATAGAGGAATTAGTGATTTTAAAAATAAGCATTGAGCCTTCAGAATTAACAGAACAAATAATAGAAAATAACATTTCTAAAAAATGGTTCAAATTATACCAAAGCTAAGGAGATAATGAATGTCGGGAACATATAATGCGTCGGATATAAAAATTTTAGAAGGGTTAGAGGCTGTTCGTAAAAGACCAGCAATGTATATAGGTTCAACAGACAAGAGAGGACTTCATCATTTAATTTTTGAGGTAGTGGATAATAGTATAGACGAGGCTATGGCTGGATATTGTACAGAAATATCAGTTGAGTTTATGGAAGATGGTTCAGTTAGCGTTACGGATAACGGAAGAGGAATTCCGATAGGAATATTGCCAGAGAGAGGCGTCAGTGCAACAGAAGTAGTTTTAACAGTACTTCACGCAGGTGGTAAGTTCGAAGGAAAAGGGTATAAGGTTTCAGGAGGACTACACGGAGTAGGTGTGTCATGCGTTAATGCATTATCTGAAACATTATTGGTTGAAGTTTTTACAGAAGAGAAAAGATATACACAAACATTTAAAAGAGGAGCACCACAACCGCCAGTATTAGAAGATGCTCCAGGACACCATACAGGAACAATGGTTAGATTTTACCCAGACGATCAAATATTTGAGACACTTGAATTTGAATATGCACTGATTTCATCTCGTATGAAAGAGTTGGCGTATTTGAACAGAGGGTTAAAAATTATTTTGGTTGACCATAGACCGGAAGAAAAAATATTAGAAGAATATAAGTATGATGGCGGGATTTTGGAATATATAAAAGCAATAGATTCATTAAAAGAAGAGCTTTTAAAGGAACCATATTATTTTATTAAAGAAAAAGACAAAGTAGATGTTGAGATAGCTATAAATTATAGCAAAAACTACTATGATGAACATGTCATATCCTTTGTTAACAACATTAGGACAAGAGAAGGCGGAACACACGTAGTTGGTTTTAAAACAGCACTTACTAGGTCACTTAATTCGTTTGCAAAAAAACACAAGGTATTTAAAGGTAATGAGATCTTAACTGGTAATGACGTTAAAGAAGGTCTCACGGCAATTATTTCTATAAAAGTACAAGACCCTCAGTTTGAAGGTCAAACTAAAACAAAGCTAGGTAATAGTGACGTAAGAGGAATTGTTGATAGCGTAGTTGCAGAAGGCTTAGAGCTCGCATTAGAGAGAGATCCAAATTCTGCGAAATTGATAATCCAAAAATCATTATTAGCAGCAAAAGCAAGAGAAGCAGCTAGAAAAGCGCAAGAACTTGCTAGAAGAAAAAATGTTTTAGAAAGTACAACATTGCCAGGAAAACTAGCGGATTGTACAGAGTCAGATCCTACTAAATCAGAACTGTTCTTAGTTGAGGGAGATTCTGCGGGTGGTTCGGCAAAGCAGGGTAGAGATAGGTATTATCAAGCAATACTTCCACTAAGAGGAAAAATAATAAACGTTGAAAAGGCAAGACTAGATAAGCTATTAGCAAACGAAGAAATAAAGGCGCTTATTACAGCCATTGGTCCTGAAGTTATTGCAAATATGGATAAGTCTGATGAAGATATGCCAAGAGAAGAGGTTTTGAAAAAAGTAAGATACCACAAGATAGTAATTATGACAGACGCGGACGTAGATGGAGCGCACATAAGAACACTATTACTTACTTTCTTTTATCGTTATGCTCGGGCTTTAGTTGAGGCAGGGTTGGTATATGTTGCTCAGCCGCCTTTGTATTTAATTAAAAAGGGTAACAAAAAGCAGTATGTTTATAATGAAGAACAAAAAAAACTAGTCATAAGCGAGTTAGCTTTGGCTGGAGTATCTATTAAAACTAAGGCAGGAAAAGTTTTAGAAGGGCCTGAGATTCTTGAGTTTGTTGATAAATTAAGAAAATACAAGGATTTGATGTTTGAAGCTGATAGGTATTCTGTAGACAAAGCCACACTTAAAGGTGTTATTTTTAATATGACCATACCAAGGTTTATAAAGATAAAAAAAGCATATCACGAAATGAATGATGAGTTTTTAAGTTCTTTAGACAATGAGCAAGACAAGTTTATATTAGATTTATTTGTGAGCAAGCAAATGGATATGGAGCTCATTAAAGAAGTTATGCATTATGATGAAGTTTCAGAAGCAAAAACAATACCATATGAAGTGACAGTAGTAGATAAAACAGACACAGTTGATGATAATGGTTTGCTGGTTGAATATATTGATAAACTAGCGATAAAAGGTCTTTATATTCAACGATATAAAGGTTTGGGAGAAATGAATCCTGATCAACTTTGGGAAACAACAATGGATCCAATAAAGAGAACCTTGTTGCAGATTACTTTAGTAGACAGTGAAGTAGCTGATGAAATATTCACTATTTTAATGGGTAGTGAAGTAGCACCTAGAAAGAATTTTATTGAGACATACGCCAAACAGGTAAAATGGCTTGACGTTTAGGGTATAGAAAGGAAGAAAAAATAAATGCAAGAAGATCTTTTTTCAACAATTAATATTAAAGAAGTGAACATAGAAGACGAGATGAAGGCTTCCTATATAGAGTATGCGATGAGCGTTATCGTCGGTCGTGCTTTACCAGATGTAAGAGATGGACTAAAGCCAGTACATAGAAGAATTTTGTACGCTATGTATGAACAAGGAATTACACACGATAAACCTTATAAAAAATCAGTTAGAGTAGTCGGGGATGTTTTAGGTAAATATCACCCACACGGAGACACAGCCGTTTATGATTCAATGGTTAGAATGGCGCAAGAGTTTTCTTTACGTTATCCAATGATTGATGGACAGGGAAACTTTGGATCAGTTGACGGGGATAATGCGGCAGCAATGAGGTATACAGAAGCTAGAATGTCTAAAATAGCTGCTGAAATGTTAGCAGATATTGACAAGAACACCGTTGAGTTCGTACCAAACTTTGATGAATCTTTAGGTGAACCAACAGTGTTGCCTTCAAAACTACCAAGTTTACTTATTAATGGAAGTTCAGGTATTGCAGTTGGTATGGCTACAAATATACCGCCACATAACCTAAAAGAAGTATTAGATGGACTAATAGCGTTAATAGATAATCCAGAAATAACACCTATTCAGTTGATGGGTTTTATAAAAGGTCCTGACTTTCCTACCGGAGCAATCATTAGAGGACAAAGAGGTATTATTGAAGCATATACAACAGGTAAAGGAATAATTAAGCTTCAAGCTAAATATCACATAGAAGAAGTTAAGAGTAAAAAAAGAAAAGCAATAATAGTTACTGAGTTACCGTATACCGTTAATAAAGCACAACTTATTGTTAAAATCGCTGATTTAGTTAAAGAAAAAATATTTAATGGTATAGCTGATCTACGAGACGAATCAGACAGAAAAGGCATGAGGATTTATATTGAATTAAAGAAAGAGGCAAATGAAGATATAGTAATCAACCTATTAATGAAGCATACGAGTCTTTTAATGAGCTATGGAATAAACATCGTGGCCTTAGACAATGGACAGCCAAAACAACTTAACGTAAAAGAACTATTAGTAAAATTTTTAGAACATAGATTTATTGTTGTTAAAAGAGCGGTTGAGTATGATTTAAATAAAGCTCAAGCAAGGGCGCATATATTGGAAGGTTTAAGAATAGCACTTCATAATCTTGATGAGGTTATTGAACTTATTAGGGCAAGCGCCACAGCAACTGAAGCAAGAGATGGACTAATGGCAAGATTTGGGTTGTCTGAGATTCAGTCACAAGCTATTTTGGATATGAAGTTACAAAGACTAACAGGCCTTGAAAGAGAAAAGATAGAGATAGAATATAATGAATTAATACAAAAAATAGCTGATATGATGGATATACTTTCTAAGAAAAGCAGATTGTTAGATATTATAAAAGCAGATTGTTTTTATTTAAGAGAAAAATTCGGTGACGAAAGAAAAACAGAATTAGCAGAAAGCGTTGAAGATATAGATATTGAAGACTTAATTCAAGAAGAAAAAGTTGCAGTATTTTTTACTAAGTTTGGTTTTGTTAAAAGATTATCAATAGATACTTTTAGAACTCAGCTAAGAGGTGGTCGTGGTATCGGTGGGATGGTTACCAGAGAAGGAGATATAATAGAGAAAGTAGTTATAACTTCAACTCACAGCTTTTTGGTTTGTTTTACTTCAGAAGGTAAGGCTTATAAAACAAAAGTATACAATATTCCAGAAGAGTCAAGATACAGCAAAGGCTCCTCAATTAAAAACGTACTTAATATTAAAGAAGAAGAGAAGGTTACTACTGGTGTTGTAATAGAAGACTTTGAGGCACAAGACCAATTTTTATTAATGACTACAGTTCACGGTGTTGTTAAGAGGTCTAGAGTTTCTGACTTTAAAAACATTAGAACAACAGGAATTATAGCGATAACTCTTGATGAAGGTGATGAGCTTAGATGGGTAGAGATTACTAATGGGAAAATGGATGTTCTAATGGTTAGTAGTAATGGAATGGTTATTAGATTTGATGAAGAACAAGTTCGTTCTGTTGGTCGTACCGCAAGAGGCGTAAGAGGAATGAGACTACGCAGCAAAGATATTATTGTTGGAAATAGCATAATAAATCCTGATGCAGAGAAAGAAAGTTTATTAATGATAGCTTCTACAGGCATTGGAAAAAGAACACAGGTAAATAATTTTAGAGTACAAAACAGGGCAGGTATCGGAGTAATAGGCATAAAGCTTAAAATAGACGATAAATTGGCCGGTGGTTTAGTTGTGCAGCCTGATGATGAAGTTATGATAGTTTCGTCTAAGGGTACGGTATCCAGGCAGTTGGTTAAATTTATTTCTTCGCAGGGCAGATCAGCTAGAGGCGTTAAAGTGCAAAAGCTAGATGATTCTGATAGCGTGGTAGCTTTTGCTAAACTTTTGCAAGAAGACGGTGAAGCGAGTCCAGAATAAGTGGGCTTTTCTTTAGGTATCGTAGGTCTTCCAAATGTTGGTAAGTCAACACTTTTTAATGCTATAACCAAGGCAGGGGCTGAGGCTAGCAATTACCCTTTTTGTACAATAGACCCTAATGTTGGTATTGTTACTGTTCCGGACGAGCGATTGATAGTGTTATCTAAGATATCAGGCTCAAAAGCATTATTACCTACAGCAATTGAATTTGTTGATATCGCAGGGTTAGTTAAGGGTGCATCTAAGGGAGAAGGGCTTGGAAACCAGTTTTTAGCTAACATTAGAGAGGTGAGCGCGATAGTCCACGTTGTTAGGTGTTTTGAGGATTCTCAGGTTATTCATGTGGATGGCTCAGTTAATCCGATACGTGACATCGATGTCATTAACACAGAGCTTATTTTAGCCGATCTTCAAACAGTAGAAAAAAGGGTTTATGCGGTACAAAAGAAAGCCAAAGGACAAGACAAAGAAGCCATAGTTATGTTTAATTGTTTTACCAAAGTGTTAGATGCTTTATCTGCAGGTAGACCGGCAAGAACAGTTGAGCTTAATGAAGAAGAAGAAAAAATGATAAAACAGGTAAGTTTATTAACTTATAAGCCTGTGATTTATGCTGCGAATGTGAGTGAGGCTGATATTATAAGTGGCGAAGATAATGATTTTGTAAAAAAAGTAAAAGAATTTGCAGCGGCTGAGAATAACGAGGTTGTTGTTATCTCAGCTCAGATAGAGTCAGAGATAGCTCAGCTTGAAGAAAACGAGGCTAAAGAGTTTTTGGCAGAGATGGGGATGAAGGAGTCAGGACTCGCATTGCTAGTAGGCTCTAGCTATAAACTGTTGGGACTAATAACCTATTTGACCACCGGGGAAAAGGAAACAAGGGCTTGGACCATTCAAAAGGGCACAAAAGCGCCTGGCGCTGCTGGGGTTATTCATACGGATTTTGAAAGAGGTTTTATTAAGGCAGAAATTGTTGCTTATGAAGATCTAAAGTCTGCTGGAAGCATGGTAAAAGCAAAAGAAAACGGAACAGTACGGTTAGAGGGAAAAGAGTATGTTATGCACGACGGGGACGTAGTTGTTTTTAAGTTTAACGTCTAGAATTCTAGATATTGCCCCTTTTATTAAATAAGTGTAGAATAATAGCCTGTAATTAATGGCCTTAAGGCTTAACACAATACAGCAACAGTTAAAATGGAGGTGAGTAAGCAGATGACAGTAAAAATTAGATTACAAAGAAGAGGAAGAGCAAAGAAGCCTGTTTATAGGATTGTAATTCAAGATTCTAGAACAGCAAGAGATGGAAAGGTTATTGATATTATAGGTCAATATAATCCATTATCAGAACCGATGCTTCTTGAAGTTGTAGAGGAAAAAGTTAAAAAATGGCTTAGCGAAGGCGCACAACCTACTGAAACAGTAGAAAGATTGCTAGCAATTAAGGGTCTCGTGACAGTTAAGAAACCACACAAAAAAGCAGAAATTGCAACTAAAGAAGAAGTTTTAGTTGAAGCAGATGTTGTTGCTGAGGAAGCACCAGCAGTCAAGAAAAAAACAACAAAGAAGGCTGAAGCAGAAGCTTAAGCTATATCAGTAGGAGGGACAAGCGATGAAAGATTTAGTAGAACTAATAACTAAAGCGTTAGTAGATAATCCTGAAGAAGTTGACATAAGAGAAACAATAGGCGAAAGCATTATTATTCTTGAGATTAAAGTAGGTCAGGAAGATATTGGCAAAGTTATTGGAAAAGAAGGAAGAATTGCTAATGCGATAAGGACTGTTGTTAAGGCTGCCGCTGCAAAGCAAGGCAAAAAAGTAACAGTTGAGATTATAACTAAGTAAGGAGTTTATTATGGCAAAGTCTGTCACTTTAAAAAGAACGGTTACTATAAAAGCTATCGTTACAGAGGATTTTAAAAAATATTTAACTTATGAACTAGAAACATCAATTAAAGATCTTCAAAGAAAAGTTTCTGATGTCGAAAAACAAGCTCAAGACCTTATTTCTTCTTTAGAAAAAAGCGGTGCTTCAGATCAAGTTAAAATGATTAATCAACAGTTGCAAATTGAAAAACAACAGCAAGAAAACACAATCATTGATCTTCAAAAAAGGATATTAGACGCAAAGAACCTTCAATTAGATACAGAATTCATTCAGGGAACAATAGATGGTTTTACAACAGTCAAAACAGGAGATAACCTATATCAAAAACTAGGAGCGCTTGAAATAGTAGTAAAAGATGGCATTGTAATAGATATTAAGGGCGAGCAGGACAACTGATCCTGTTTTTTAGTATTCTTTGTTTTTTTCTATAGCAAAAATTATTAAACCACATGGCGTTAAGGGAGAGATTAAAGCTCTACCCTTGAAGCCAGTTTTTGCAAATTTATTAATCAATCAAAAACAATTTCAAATCGAAGAAAAGACATTAGCAGTTTCTTATATTAAAGAATATAAAGAAGGCGTTATTGTTAAGTTTGCTGGTGTGGACGATATGGATGCAGCAGAGCAATTAAGAAATGATGAATTAATGATTAAGACAAAAACTGTGATGGCTTATTTGGACAAAGAAGGTATTTTTTTTACAGAACAATGGCTTGGTTATAAAATAGAAGATGAAAACAAAAATAATTTAGGAAGTGTTGAAGAGATTCTTTTTACTGGAGCAAATGATGTATTAGTTGTAATGGGTTTAACTGAAATGTTGGTTCCAGTTGTCCCTTCTTTTATATTAGCTGTTGATGATGAAAATAGCATTATCACGATAGTTAAGCCAGAATATGATAAATGATAAAGCAGATACATGTTCTGACATTGTTTCCTGATGTAATTAAAACCTATTTTTCTGAAAGTATTTTAGGAAGAGCTCAAAAGGAAGGCAAGGTAAGTCTTCTGGTTCACAACATTAGAGATAAAGCTAATAATAAACATAATAAAGTTGATGATATTCCGTTCGGTGGTGCAACCGGAATGGTAATAAGGGTAGAACCAGTGAAGCTTATGCTAGAAGAGATTAACACCGAAGGTGCTTATGTGGTCATGACCTCTCCACAAGGTAGCAAGTTAAATCAACAAAAATTAAATCAATTGATAGAAAAAGATAAATTGATAATAATATCAGGTCATTATGAAGGGATTGATACGCGTATAAATCAGTATGTGGACGAGGAAATATCAATAGGGGAGTTTGTGTTGACGGGTGGCGAGCTACCTGCGATGGTTATTGCAGATGCTTTGGTAAGGCTTATTCCAGGGGTTTTAGGTAATGAGCTTTCAGCAACAGAAGACTCATATTCAAGCGGACTTTTAGATTGGGATGTATATACAAGGCCCAGAGAGTTTGACGAAAAACAGGTTCCTGAGGTATTATTGTCCGGCGATCATAAAAAGATAGAGCAATGGAAGAAAAAAAGTGCTATAATGAACAGCCTTGTGCATAGACCAAGCGTTTTAGCACAATATAAATTTAATAACGAGGAAGTAAAGGTTCTTAAGAATCTTTTAAAGGAGGATGAAATAGCGTGAGTAATGTAATACAAGAAATAGAAAAAGAACAGATGAAAGAAAACGTTGTAGACTTTAATGTTGGGGATACAGTTAAGGTATTCTATAAGATTATTGAAGGCAAAAAAGAAAGAATACAGCCTTTCGAAGGTGTCATAACTAGGGTTCAGGGTGGCGGAATTACAAAAGCCTTTACAGTAAGAAAAGTAGTTGGTGGAGTGGGCGTTGAAAAGACATACATGATTCATTCACCAAAGATTACTGAAATTACAGTTTTAAGACAAGGTAAGGCGAGAAAAGCAAAGCTATTTTATTTAAGAGATAGAATAGGAAGCAAGGCCAATAAGATAAAGGCCAGAGACCCAAGATTTAATTAACAATGTCTTATTTAAAGACAGCTTTAAAGAATATCATAAATTTTATAGGGACAGTTATTATAGCTGTCCTTATTGCTTTTTTTATTAAGGAATTTTTTCTAGAATTTCAATTAATACCAACAGGATCAATGATTCCATACTTGCAAGTTGGTGATAGGTTAGTTGTTAGTAGAATGTCTTTTGGGATTCAGAATCCTTTATATAATGTTAAAAAGAAGAAAAGTATTATGCTTTTAATGCAAAATCCGTTATACAAAGCAAATATTCCATTTTCAGATAACTTATATTTTTATAAAAGAAATTTTAAGTTGAATAGATACGACACAGTAGTTTTTTTTCCTCCAGAAGAGCCAATTTGGGGTAGGGAATATTATTTTGCTGGAGATAAAAGGAGAGCGTCTTATTTTGAACCACCAGGACTAATAGGCGAAAAATATGTAAAGAGAATATTAGGATTACCAGGAGAAGTATTGGAGCTTAGACAAGGATATATATATATTAATAATAAGAAGCTTGATGAGCCATTTCCAGTAAATAGAGATTATTTTGATTTTGGTCCAGTTTTGATACCTCCTAAAAGTTATTTTATGATAGGCGACAATAGACCAAGAAGTAGTGATAGCAGATATTGGGGACCTGTTCCAGAAGAAAACTTGTTAGGGAGAGCATTGGTAGTGTTTTGGCCGTTCAATCGAATGAAAAAGATAGAAAGTTATGGCACCAAATTTAACTGAAGAAGAAAAGAAACAATTAGAGGAAGCGTTAGCTGAACTTAAGGCAAGTATTGCAGAGGCTAAACCAAAAATAGTTAAGCTTAAAGAGATGATTAAGAACAAGCAACCTTTAACATCAGAACAAAGAGAAGTAATGCTTAAATTTAAAAGATCAATGGATTTAATTCAAGCCATGAAAGATCAGGACTTGATATAATTCGATAATGCGCCTGTAGCTCAGCTGGATAGAGCGTCTGTCTACGGAACAGAAGGCCGGGGATTCGAATTCCTCCAGGCGCACCATTAACAAATCACGATACATAAAGCGTTTACAATGTGTAAGTTAAAGTACAGTCGAATCCCCGTTCGGGATTCAGAAACAACTCCGCTTAACGAAGAATGAGTTTAGCGGTTGTCCTCGAAGCCAAAGGCAAGAGTATTCCTCCAGGCGCACCATTAACAAATCACGATACATAAAGCGTTTACAATGTGTAAGTTAAAGTACAGTCGAATCCCCGTTCGGGATTCAGAAACAACTCCGCATTATTATTTTTTTGTATAAGTTAATGCGTTGTCTTTTAAGCCAACAGTAATTGATGAGCCTGGAGTTAGGTCTCTGTCTATTAAAAGATCAGAAATAGGGTCTTCTATATACTCCTGAATAGCTTTTCTAATTGGCCTGGCACCTTTATTTGCTTCAAAAGCTTTATCTATTATCCAGCCTCTAGCTTTAGGGGACACTTTAATCGTAATTTCTTTTGATTTTATTCTTTTATTAATATCATCAATGAATAGTTGAGCTATTTCTTCCAAATTGTCCTTTGTTAAAGAAGTAAACACAATAACATCATCAACTCTATTCATAAATTCTGGCCGAAAAGTTTCTTTTATATCAGCCATAATTTTTTCTTTCATTCTTTCATAGTCAGCTTTTTCTGAATGATTGGTTTTAAAGCCAAACGATGTGTTATTTTCAATGGTTTTAGCTCCTACATTGGAGGTCATTAAAATAATAGTATTTTTAAAATCTACAAGTTTTCCAGTTGAATCTGTAAGTCTACCATCTTCCATAACTTGAAGAAGTAAGTTAAGAACTTCCGGGTGTGCTTTTTCTATTTCATCAAAAAGTACTATAGAAAAAGGTTTTTGTCTTACGGGTTCTGTTAATAGACCACCTTCATTGTAGCCAACGTAGCCAGGAGGAGAACCAATTAGTCTTGAAGTGGTATGCTTTTCAGTATACTCACTCATATCAATTCTGATTATGGCGTCTTCTTTTCCGAACAAGTAAACGGCTAATTGTTTGGCAAGTTCGGTTTTGCCGACACCACTAGGCCCCAAAAAGAGAAATGAACCAGTAGGTCTTTTTGGATCTTTAAGACCTGCTTTAGACCTTTTTATTGCTTTAGCAAGAGAGTGAATCGCTTCTTCTTGTCCAACAACTCTCTGAGCTAGTTCTTCTGCCATTTTTTTAAGTCTTTCTGCTTCAGAGGTAGAAAGTTCGTTTAGTGGAATACCAGTCCAGGTAGAAACTACATTAATAATAGATTTTGTATCCACAATTATTATTCTTTCTTTCCCTTCAGTGTTTGGGGTTTTTGATGCTTCTAGCATTTCTGTTGATGCTGCTTCGTCGATTAAGTCTACGGCTTTATCTGGTAGCTGGCGGTTGGTTATATATCGAATGGAGTAATGAACAGCACTTACAAGAGCTTCGTCGGTAATCTTAACTTTATGGAATTCTTCATATTTAGCCCTAATTCCTTTGAGGATGTTTAGGGTGTCTTCCTCAGAAGGAGGGTCAATAAATATAGATTGGAATCTTCTCTCAAGCGCAGCGTCATTTTCTATTGATTTTCTATATTCGTTTATGGTGGTAGCTCCTATACATTGTATTTCACCTCTTGCTAAGGATGGTTTCATCAAGTTTGCGGCGTCTAAAGAACCTTCTGAATTGCCAGTTCCTATAATTGTGTGAATTTCATCAATAAATAAGATAGTAGTATTATCATTTTTAATTTCTTCAATTATTTTTTTAATTCTTTCTTCGAATTCTCCTCTAAATCTTGTTCCTGCAACTAAGAGACCTAGGTCAAGCGTTATTACTCTTTTATTAAGTAAGTTTGGAGGAACATCAGCATTCACTATTAACTGAGCAAGCCCTTCAACAATGGCAGTTTTACCAACACCAGCTTCACCTGTAAGAACAGGATTGTTTTTAGTTCTTCTGCTTAGAATTTGCATTATTCTTTTGATTTCATTTGTTCTACCAATAACAGGGTCTAGTTTATTTTCTTTGGCCAGTTTTGTTAAATCAAGACCATAGATATCAAGTGTAGGCGTTGCATTTTTGTGGGTTTTTTCTGTTACGGTAACTTCCTCAGAGTAGTTTTCGCTGAGTAAAGATAGAATCTCATCTTTAATTTTAGTTGAATCAATGTTTGCTTCAGCCAAAATAGTGGTTATGCCTGAAGACGAGTCTTTAATAATTGCAAGGAAAAGATGCTCTATGTCTACGTTATTATGTCCTAATTGTCTTGCTTCATCCCATGCTTGCGAAAGCAAGCTTTTTACTTGAGGAGAAAATGGGATTGTGTCATTCTTATAGTTACTTTTATATTCTTGAATGTTTTTTTGAATAATACTTCGTATAATATTTATGTCTAGGCTTAAGTTTTTTAAAGATTTTATAACAACTGAGTTTTCAACCTTTAAAATGCCATAAAAAATTAATTCATTATTAATGAAGGGTATTTGTAATTTTTTAGCTTTTTCTTGTGCATACATAATCACCTGAATAGCTTCTTGGGTGAATTTTGAAAACATAGACATCCCACCTTTAAATCAATTTCATTAATATTACAAAAACACCCCATAAAATGCAAGGAAAATCCAAAGATAGCTTGATTTTTAGCTTTTTTAATAAATTCAGGGTTGGTTTTCTTGACTTTTGATTTAAAAATGAGTATAGTCCAATTATAGCTTGAAAATAAGGAGGTGAACATTATGAACAAAGGGCAATTAATCGATGCAGTATCAGGAGATACTGGTTTGAAAAAATCAGACATTTCTAAGGCACTGGACTCCATTCTTGATAATGTACAAGGTGCATTAAAGAAAAGTGATGACGTTTCTTTAGTAGGATTTGGTACTTGGAAAAGAAAAACAAGAGCAGCCAGATCTGGGAGAAATCCACAAACAGGCCAGACAATAAAGATCCCTGCAAAGAACACAGTTTCTTTCAGTGCAGGTAAACAGTTAAAAGAATCAGTTAACTAATAACTATTCAAATTAATTATATTTAATACCCCTCTTTAATGAGGGGTATTTTGTTAGAGATATGATTACGTTATTAAAATAATAAAAAAAGAAGTTGACGGAAACATGGCCTTGAGAGTATGATTATAAGTAGCCGGCAAAACAAATTTAGAAAGGAGTTAAGAAATGAGTTCATATAATCATGTAACGCTAGTTGGAAATCTTGTTAAGGATCCTGACACTAAAAAAGTAGGGAAACAAAGCAAAACAGATTTTACATTAGCCGTAGAAAGGTATGCAGGGAAAGATAAGGAAGTGGAGGTTGATTTTTTCAATGTTGTGAGTTGGGGAAAGCTAGCAGAGATTAGCGGAGAGTACCTTAAGAAAGGTAGAAAAGTTTTAGTTGACGGAAGGATTCAGGTTCGCTCTTATGAGGTGGACAAGCAAAGGCGATGGATAACGGAGGTTATTGCTGAAAACTTAAAGTTTCTTACAGCAAAACAACCGCTAGCCACTGTTGCAGAATAATATATATGCTAATATGTAAGCAAGAGGGTGTTTTTTAGCCCTTTTGCTTACATATTTTTAATGCTCAATTTATTGTTTAATGGATAACGTGCATGTTATACTTATTGAATAAAAGAGTGTAGAGACAGAGGGTTAACGTGGTAAAAGCAAAAAAATTATTGCTTTTGGGATTGTTCATATTATCTATTTTTGTGCCCGTAAACGCAGAAGTATTATTGGATAATCAAAAGCATTTGGAATTAACAGTTCAATCAGCATTGGACAGGATATTGGGTCCAGATAATTCCATTGTTTATATTTCTTTGGTAGGAGATTCTGAAAAGTGGGAAATCAGATATACATCACTACCACAAATTGATGGAATGGATGCGCGTAGCGGAGGCGGTGGCTCTCAGCAAACAGTGGCACCAGGAATACCATCATTACGGTTTCTTACTCAAGGCAGTTCCGGTGAAGGAGTTCCTCTTAATTATGAGATAGTTCAAAGTCCACCTGTTATTAGAAATAAAGATGTTGTTTTGATTCTTGATAATAAAATCAAAATGGGAGATCTTAGGTCGGCTAGAACTTTTGTAACCAAGTTTTTAGCCTTGGATGAAAATGCTGGGGATAAGTTAACAATATTAAGAGAGAATTTTTCCACACTTCAAAAGTCAGACAAATCAGCGTCAAGTGTAACTTCTAAGAAGAAAAACGACTGGACACCAATAATTGTTATCTCTGTTATTGTTTTATTATTACTTGTTATAGGAATAGTGCTTTTAAAGATTCTTCCTAATAAGGGTAAAAAAGATGGAGCTGGTTCAGGCGAAGAAGGGACTGGAGCAGAAAAAGGAGCATCAGCTGGTTCTGGGAAAGCGTCTGGAGGAAGTGGCTCTGGTTCAGGTAGTGGTGCTGGAGAAGGGGCTGGGGCAGGCAGTGGTGCCGGTGGTGATGGAGCAGGTGCGGATGGGGCCGGAAGCGAACCAGGAGGTCGTATGACCGCTGCTGAGAAACAGAAGAAAGCAGATGAATTAAAGAAGAAACAAGAAGAAGAAGCTAAAAAGCAAGAAGAAGAAGCTAAGCTTGTTGAGATGCAAAAAGGGATACTAGGTAACGGTGAGAGGTATTTTAATTTTATTGATGAAGAGAATGTATTTAAGCTCAAGTTTTTATTACAGGTTAAAATAGCGTTACAACAAGCAACACCAAGAACAATAGCAGTTGTTATGTCTTGTTTACCATTTAAATTAGCTTCTTCAATTTTGGTAGAATATCCACCAAAGATACAAGCAGAAATTGCTAATAGTATTATGGTTTTACAGCATTATCCTGATAATGATATGCAACAATTAGAAAATGAAATAAAAGAAAACATTGAATATTTATTTGGTGGAAGAAACAGACTCAGGCTTATTATTGAAAGAATACCAGGAGAAGATAAGAAGAAAATATTGGATATTATTTCTTTTAAATATCCAGGAATATCAGATGAAGTAAATGCATTAATTTTCTTGTTTGATGATTTGTTAAAATTGGATATATCTGTTATTACAAGAGTATTTAGTGATATAGACACTGAAGTAATTGCAACAGCCTTAGTACATATAGAACCTGAAGCACAGAGGAAAGTTGTGAAAACTTTAGCAAAAGGTGTTCAGGCTATGGTTGATCAGTGGTTAACATTGAAGTCTAATACTTCTTCTAAGTTTGATGTGGAAGAAGCAAGACAGAAGGTATTAAGTTACGCTCAACATCTCGAGCGAGAAGGGTTTATAGAGTTATAAAATGGTAGATAAAGAAGATATTAAGAATCTAGCAGGAACGGAAAAAGTAAATCTTGACCTTGTTAAGAAGGAGTTCTTTGCTTACATAAATAAAGAAAATGCATATCATACAGCGCATGTTCTGAAGAAGATTATTAAATCTAAGGCAGACAATATGAAATATTTATACTTAGTAATATCCTCTGCAGAGCCAGAAGTAGCAGAAAAAATAATGGAAGAGTTTGATGATGAGATGAAAGCACAAATTATAGCGGAGATGCTTTCTTTGATTCAGTTTACTAGGAAAGAAATAGAACAGTTTGATAAAATTTTAAGAAAACTTCTCACAGAGCAGTTTGGTGGAAGATTTGTATTGGCTAAAATAGTAGAGTTTTTAGATATTGATCAAAAAACAATTCTAAATGATACAGTGTCTTCAAGGTATCCAGAAACAGCCGGTGCCTTTAGAAAAATTATGTTATTTTTTGAAGATCTTTTCAATGTTTCCGCTAAGGATTTTGCTAGAATTTTTTCTGATATACCTTCAGATGTTTTATCTATTGCTTTTTGTCAGATGCCAGACGATAAAATTGAAAAATTATATGGCGTAATGCCAAAAGGAATTAAGAGTATGGTACAGCAAGGAATTGAGTTTGGTAAAAACAAATATTCCAAGACAGAAATAAAGAAAGCGCAGCAGTATATAATTGAATATTCAAGGAATTTAGAAAGAGATGGTTTTATAGACTCAATTTTGGGTGACGAAACAGCAAAAGATAAGAAATAGTTTTTAGTTTAGGGGGGGCTAAATGGATATATGTTTTTTCATAGGAATGATAGGGTTATTTGTTGTAATGGCGCTTTCAGTGTCAGATATTTTTATTCACCCTATGGTTTATCTAGACTATGCATCATTTGTGATGGTTATTGGTGGAACAATTACTTTGTTTGTTGCTGCATCTTCTTGGGCTGACATTAAAGGTGTATTAGCAGGATTTGGAGCGCTTTCAAAGAATCGGAAACTTCCCACACATACAGAAATTGTTGATAAGTTAGTTGAGCTTTCCATTTTATCACAAAGGGAAGGGCGTTTGGCCTTAGAGGATGCAGGTAATGGTTTTGATGATGGTTTTCTAAGCAATGGGTTGCTTATGATTGTTAATAAATTACATCCTGATTTTATACGAGTAGTTTTAGAGAATGAATTACAAGAAATTGATGCTAGGCATATGCTCAATATGGATGGGATGAACTTTATGGGAACGATTGCTCCAATGGCTGGAATGTTTGGAACGATTGTCGGCATACTTCAAATATTACAGAACATGACAGACCCAAAGACGATTGGACCAGCGATGGCCTTGGCATTACTTACAACTCTTTATGGGGTATTTATTTCTGGATTTCTTATGGCACCTATAGCTAAGAAGTTAGAAAAGAAAAATGACCATGAGCTTCTTAGTAAGACTATTATGATAGAAGGAATATTGATGATTGCTAAGGGTGAGATACCAATTAAAGTAGAAACATATTTGAGAGGATTTTTGTCTAATAAAGTAAAGAAAGAGAAAAAACAAGAGAGTGAAACAAAAGAGTAAAAATAATGCTCAAACTAAGACGAAAAAAATCTGGAGGCGGTGAAGGCGGTAATTTTTTCACCGTTTGGGCAGACTTTAACTCTTTTTTAACCATTCTTTTCCTTTTGCTTTATACATATATAATGAACAATGTTTCAGAAACAGAGCAGCAACAGGTGTTTGAGTCAATAAGAGTTTCATTGAAAGGGCAGTATTTACAACCACAAATTGCTGAAAAAGCCCCAGATCAAGAACGTATTAATGTTGTAGATAAAGTTAAGGAATATATCCAAGAACAAAAACTGAGCGATTTTTTAAATGTTATGGTAGAGGAAAGTAAAATTAGGGTTGTTTTGGCGTCGCCAATTTTATATGACACTGGCAAAGCTGAGCTCAAGGAAGATGCTAAAGAAATTTTGAAAAATATTGGAGAAATATTAAAAAAAACCGATAATAAAATAGTGGTAGAGGGGCATACAGATAATGTGCCAATGAAATCTGAGAAATATGATTCAAATTGGGATCTTTCTTTTGCTAGGGCATATTCTGTGATAAAGT
>CAZXTL010000004.1:0-101321 GCA_964643725.1 uncultured Candidatus Marinamargulisbacteria bacterium | reverse complement strand
GCACGTCTTAATACACCATCAGAATAAGTAAACTTATTGGCTAACTCAACCATTCTATCTGCTAGTTTGTGTAAGTGCGGATATACCCAATCATTACTTCCTTCTAACCAAACTTCGTTATACCCTTTGTTTCCCCAACTTGACATTGAAGGAGTAACAACCTGATTCGTTGGATTTTCTTGTAAATACTCAAATGGATTTACTAGTTTTACTGTATCCTGGTCATAGTAGGCCTTACGAATAAGGTTTTCTAAGAATTTAGGGCCTTCAAACCACCAATGGCCATAAAGTTCAGCATCATAAGGAGAAATAATTATTGGCTTCTTGCCACCCATTACATCATATAGATACTCAACTTGCTTCTCTCTATTAAACAAGAAGTTGCTAGCATGTTCAGCGGCTGCAGCTTCTGCCTGAAAATGATTGTATGGTTGCTTATTATCTGTCTTACCAGTTATCTTATAATATTTTATTCCTGTATGTTTTCTAATGCCATCTGGATGAATATAATCTTTAATATATTCCATATCCAGATCAAAGCCGATATCTCTATAAAAATCACGATATCTAGCGTCTCCTGGATAACCTTCTTCGGCACTCCAAACTGACTTAGATGACTCCATATCACGTCCAAAGGCAGCAACCCCACTCTTAGTGTATACCGGAGCGAATACCCCGTACTTTGGTCTTGGATTACCATGAAGGATTCCGTGGGTATCAACAAAAAAGAAGTTAATCCCAGCTTTCTTTAATTCTTCATCATCACCAGGGTTATATCCACATTCAGCTAACCAAATTCCTCTTGGACCTCTACCAAAATGTCTCTTATAATCTTCTGCTGCTACTTTTACCTGAGCATGAACTGCCTCACGACTATTTTCCAATAAAGGTAAAAAACCATGAGTTGCAGTACAAGTAATGACTTCTAGTTTTCCTAAATCTTGAAAATATTTAAACCCATTTATAAGATTTTTATGATATTTATCAACAAAAACATAACGGCTATTCATAAATACACCTTTATACATTTTTGCTGTTTCATGAAATTGAGGTAGATACTTCGTACGATCAATTTCTTTATCACTAAGTTCAATAAGTTGCTCGATATGATGAATATATTTATTCTGTAAAACTTCATCAGCGAACATTCCAGCTAAAGGTGGAGTAATTGACATAGTAAGTCTAAAATCAACACCATCATTCACAAGCCTATCCATCATATTAAGTAATGGGATGTACGTCTCTGTGATAGCCTCAAATAACCAATCTTCTTCTAAAAATGAAGCATACTCTGGGTGCCTAACGTATGGCAAATGAGCATGCAGTACTAGCGCAAGATATCCTTTTTCCATTTTAAAATTATCCTTTCGTCCTGACTTTTTCTTGTTCCATGAATCGGATTACTTTTGGAGTAACCTCTTCAACCATTCCACCACAATTAGAGATTGCACGTACTTGAAAAGGATATTCTCCATCTGGAAGTGCCATATGTATTCTAAACCTTCCTTCTTTATCAAGTTTTACGACTTCTCCATTAATACTAAGTTCTTTAGCATCTACTTTGGTCTGACCATAAACTATAAGTTCTGTATCAACCCATAACCAGAAGTCTTTTTGTCTCCTAACCAGTGATTGAGAAGATAAAGATGCAGAAGATAATGAAGCTGAGCTTAAACTAACTTCAGGCAACTTATAATCGTATGGTTTATCAATTCTTTCTGTAACAAAACCAGAGTTTAATTGATGTTTCTTCATCTCATATCCACCAGAAAGTCGATACAGTTCGCTATAAATATTCTTGTTATTATTAAAATCTATTAACATCCATTCTTCATCATAAAAATCACTAACTGTATCTCTAGGTGTTTCTATAATATTTGATCTAGCAATAACTAAAAACTTACCTGTTGAATGCACTTTCATTCCGATTTCTGCACAGTAACTTCTATTAGCAGTTACGGAAAAATACCAATTCCTAGAATAACCAACATTTAATTCTTGTTCACTCCATGCATTAGAACCGATAAAGTCTATATCAGTAACATCATAAAGTTTTAGTACAAGATCAAAACTACTTCCAGAACAACCTGCTTCTTGAAGCAATCGTTGTTGAGTCCCTTGAGTTGTTTCCCAATATATATGTATATGTGTAGGATCAACTACCATAGCAATAATTTTATCATCACCATAAGCATGAGGCACATGATACGAATCATTCAATGTATCGAAAGGATTATATTCATTCGTTTGAGGAGCAACGAAAACTGTCTCTGGTTTTTCTTCAACTTTATCTATAATTTTATCCTTTGGTTCTGCTTTATTATACTTTGAAGCTTGAACTGCCTCTCTATCCTTTGCAGAATCAACATCTAACTGACGATTTTTTTCTTGTTCGTCGAGAATTGCTTCCATTGTTGGATCAAAATCTTTTTTCTTTATTGCTATTTCTTCAAGAATAGATTCAATCAATTTTGGTTTCGCCATCCTTGTTCTGTATTTAACATCCAATTCTGTTGCTATATCAAGCAACTCGAATTTTGTTAGTTTATTTAATTGTTCCTCTTCGTATATCATTTTAAACCCCTTTCGATTTAGACAACCTTAACGCTGTTAAGTCCGCCTACTCCATTTTCGACATATCTTTCTGCCCCCGGATCATTTATCCACTCACCATCAACTATAAACTTATATTGATGTTCTCCTTCGGATAAAATTACTCTTGTAACCCATTCCCCCTTAACATTAACTTTCATCTTTTTTTTAATCGGATTCCATTTATTGAAACTTCCAACTAACCCGACTTCTTTTGCTTGAGGTGCATAAAATTTGAATTGGATTTTTCTACTAACTTCTTCTTTTTTCATGTTCCTCACCTACCTTAGTAAATCGATTATACATCTCGGCATAGTGGTATACAATGATAATTGGCTTATTTGAGTCCATTTCGTATGCTGTTTTACCGTTTTGTGTCCATTTTGCGTCCAAACCTCTCCCGGCGTAACACATCATAAACTTCTGAAACTCTAAAATATCGCCACCATCTCCTGACAGAGAGGGTTTATCTGCCTAAAACAAATAAACAAATACTTGTATTGAGCAAAGTCGAAGTAAACACATCAACACATAAAAATTTATTAGAATTAAACTTCTTTAGAAGCTAGTCTTAGCCTAAGTCCTAGCTCTTTTAACTGGTCAGCAGAAACTTCTCCAGGAGCATCCGAAAGTGGGCATCCAGCGCTTTGTGTCTTTGGAAATGCTATAACATCTCTTATAGAAGCAGCGCCTGTCATAAGCATTATCATTCGATCTAGACCAATTGCAAGACCACCATGTGGAGGAGCGCCATATTCTAAAGCATTTAGCAAGAATCCAAACTTTTCTTCTGCTTCTTCTTTCTCTATTCCCAACATGTTAAGAATCTTTGCTTGCATTTCAGTTTGATGGATACGTATAGAACCACCGCCTAACTCACAACCGTTCAGAACAATATCATAAGCTATAGAATAAAGAGACAAAGGATCAACATCTAATTCAGAAATATCTTTAATATCTGGCTTAGTGAAAGGATGATGTAAAGCTTTTAACTTCCCTTCTGATTTCTCAAACATAGGGAAATTGGTAACCCACACAAAACAATACTTTTGTTTTGGTTCAATTTTAAGTAATTCAGCTATCTCAAGTCGAAGTCTTCCTAACACTTCATTAGCAACAGCAAGGCTGTCTGCAATAAAAACTAAAACATCTCCTGGTTTTGCATTAAATCTTTCCATGGTTTGCTTTAATTGTTCATCACTAAAAAACTTTGTAATTGGTGACGTATATTCATATTTACTTATATCATCTGGTGACTCTGGTCTAACTGTAATATAAGCCATACCCTTAGCTCCGTGTTTTTGAGAAAAAGCAATTAAGTCATCCATATTCTTCCTGCTTAAAGAATGGCCATTTTTAACATTTAAGCCCTTAACCTTGCCTCCACTATTAGCTATCTGGTTAAAAACCTTTAATTCAACGTTCTTACAAACGTCTGTTATATCAACTAATTGTAAGTCATATCTCATATCTGGTTTATCACTGCCATAATAATTAATAGCATCATCATATGTAATTCTGTTAATAGGCAAAGTTACTTCCTCGCCAATTACCTTAAATGCTTCTTTAATTACACCCTCAGTAAGAGCAATAATATCGTCTTGCTCAACAAAGCTCATCTCTAAATCTATCTGAGTGAATTCTGGTTGACGATCTGCTCGTAAATCTTCATCTCTAAAACATTTAGCTACTTGATAATACTTTTCAAAACCACTAACCATCAGAAGTTGTTTAAATAACTGAGGCGATTGAGGTAAAGCAAAAAACTTACCTTGATTTACTCTACTTGGAACTAGATAATCTCGAGCACCTTCTGGTGTACTTCTATTAAGTATTGGTGTTTCTACTTCAAAAAACCCTTCTTTATTAAGATGATTTCTAATTGCAGCAGTAACATAATGTCTTGTCTTAAACTTACTAAGAGAACTCTCTTTTCTAAGGTCTAAATACCTATATTTCAATTTAAGTGTTTCATCTACTTGATCATCATCAGCAACGCTAAAAACAGGAGTTTTACTAGTATTTAGCACATCTACTACTGTACATTCAACTTCAACTTCACCAGTTGGCATATTTGGATTAACTGTTGCATCAGAACGAGCGATTACTTGTCCTTTAACCGCTAGGACATATTCACTACGGATACTTTCAGCTAATTGATGGGACATCCCTGCTTTGGAAGAATCAAAAGTTATTTGAACTATTCCACTTCTGTCTCTAATATCAATAAAAATAACTCCACCATGGTCTCTACGACGATTCACCCATCCATTAAGAATGACTTCTTTGCCGATGTCTGACTTTCTGAGTTCCCCACAATTAACTGTTCGTTTAAGCATGGGGATATTATAACCGTGAATAGTGAAATGTGAAAAGTGAAATGTTTTAATATAAATCCAAAATCCAAAGCTCAAAATCCAAATAAATCTTTCAATCTCAAATCAAAACAAAACTAAATCCACACGTATTATTTAATTATTTGTCATTCTATGATTTATTTGACATTTGAGTTTTGGCATTTGTCATTTCAGAATGGGGTCGTTAATTCCTGCTTCAAAGAACCCTTTAGCTCTTAGTTTACAAGCTGGGCATTCTCCACAAGGAGGTTGATTACCTTTATAACAAGTATGGGTGTACTTCATTACGTCTAATACCCCAAGTTCTTTTGCCATTAACACAGTACCTTTTTTGTCGATATCTATTAGTGGCGTATGTATTTTAAACTTTGTATCCATTCCTAATGAGATTGTCTGTTCCAATGACTTTATCGTCTCCCTGCGACAATCAGGATATCCACTATAATCGACCTGAGACACGCCTAGAATAAGGTCCTTAATACCTTTTCCATAAGCATACCCTGCTGCTAAGGTGACGAATATTAGATTTCTACCAGGAACAAAAGTTGTAGGAAGACCTGTAATCTTATTAATAACAATTTCATTATTATTAATCATAGCATTATCAGCAAGTTGCTCTAGTGCTGTAACTTTAACTATCTTATGAGGAACACCTGCAATCTCAGCCACTTTTTTAGCTGACTCTATCTCTATTTTGTGACGTTGACCATAATCAAAAGTAATTGCCTCAACAGCATCAAACTGTTGCTTAGCCCAAAATAAAGCGGTAGTGGAATCTTGTCCACCGGAAAGTATAACGAGTGCAGTTGTCATGGGGTTATTATAGCATTAAGCAATAAAACTAATCTTCGTAAAGTTTACCTGATTTATAAAGGTCATCAAAAGCTTTTAATATCTTATCTCTTGCAGTCCTTGCTTCTGTAAGGTTCTTAGAACTCCATAATTCATTAAATAAAGGAATGCATTCCTTTTTTGCTGAAGCACTAACAATCTTATGACCAGAAAAACGTCTGTCTCTTATAAAAAGATCTGATAAATCATATTTCTCACAAAGCATAAGTCTAAGAACTTTGGATGAACGAAGCTTAATAAATTCTATTGCTTCTTGATACTTCATGTTACCAAGTTCTGTTCTTTCCATCATTCTATTTAATCTTGATCTGCTGACAAAATAAGAAATATGCCCTTTTGATAAAGCATCAATTTCTGGATAATAATTCTTTATTCCAAAAAACGTTCTCCACTGAGCTGGTCCTTCACAAACTCCATTTTTGAACTTATCTAACAATGACTGTTCAAGACCTAGTTGCTTAAGACTAGCAACTATTTCATCTCTTGGATTCATGTTTATCCAATTAGATGTTAGCAATAATGCTACCCTAACTTTATTTGATTCATTGATTTTTGATTTTCGTGAAATATAATCATAAGCATCTCTAAAAACTAATAGTTTATTAACATACTTTTTATATCCAGAACTTATCTGGAGTAGATTCTCATTACCATCTAAACCTATATAGCTAACAAGCCTGTCAGCAAATGCTATCCCTAAAGTAGAAAAAACCTCTGCGAAACTTCTTACAGAGTTAATAATACCCAAATCCTTCTCTGAAAAAAAATGAGCATTACTTTTAAACTTCTCCATCACTTCAACTCCATCAGGAATATCTGTAGGATGAGAATGGTTCCATGAATAAAAAGGAGCTTCTGTAAAATCTGCACTTGAAGGTTCAAAAAGCACTAAAGAATTAACTAAATCAGTTTCAATTCTCTTTCTCTCTTCACCAGATATATTGTCACGCACATACAAATAATCTTCAGACGTTCCATACTTATCGAATACCCTATCATAAGCACCTGGGACTAGTTCCTCTGCTGTTTGTAATCCTTGCTCATCTAAATCATTTCTTAATGCAACCAAAACATATCTGTCTCCTTGCAAATTTACAATCTCTTTATTAAGACAACATATAGAAATCCATTTATTAAGAACTGTATCTGCAATGACTCCATTGTTTCTTACAATAATTTTTAGTATGTTTGGATTTAGACCTCTTCTAATACTTAATAAAGAAGTTTCCTGTTTGTCATCAAACTTATCCACTTCTTGCAAATATTCCTGAAAAGTCAAATTATTAAGTTGCAATAATTTCTTAGTCATTTCATGTAACCCATCACGAATCCCAATGTGTTTTTGTTTTTGTGCTCCATTGGTAACTTCATTTTCATAATATGAACTAAGAACTTGTAAATAACTATTTAGTATACTTCCTATCTTATTTGAATTTTGTTGAATCCTATCTTGCACCTTACTATTAGCAATGGCTACTGTCTTGTACATAGGATTACATGAACTACAAAGAAGCTTCGAAGCCTGCTTGTGTCATACCATCAAGCACATAAGATCTAATATCATCTATATATTTCTTGCTTGCCTCTTTGCCACCGAACTTCAAGATAAGTTCTACAAAAAGTGTTTTGCTGTTATTTGAAATTAATGAACTAACCTTCTGAATATTTTGAGGAGAAAGGGAATTGATTTGAATAAACAAATTAATCCAATTCTGACTCAGTTGCTGTTTATCTGTTATTTTCTTCTTCTCAAAAGCATTTATAAAAGACATAGCAGCAAACACCTTATTTTTATACTGTTCAAAATTAAGAATTATCCCATTAGAATCCTTATAAGCTAGTTGTTTTAATAAGACTTGAATATCAGCAATAGTGTTTCTGTACCATTTCAAAAGAAAATCAAAAACATCGTTAATCTCTGCATATAGTGTTACAAAATCAATTTGTTCTTCTTTATTTAAATACTTTAACAAAACTGCAAACATCACATAGGTATATTGATACATAAACTCAGTATCAGTATCTAAAAACCAACCATCACTCATATAGATTAACAACATTTGTTTGGCTTTCTCAGGTTGTCCGTTCTTTATAGCTACATCTACTATATTTTTAAGAGGCCCCTTCAAATGAAGAGAACCGGGCATCCACTCAGTAAGAATCTCGTTCATAACAGTCAACATATTCTCTTCCTGAACTGAAATTGCAGAGACAATAGCTACTTCATCTCCGGTCAAATTAAAATCTTCTAAAATGTCATGTGAAACCTCATGATATGAGAAATTCTCCATCATTTTATTTATAAAATCCTCTTTAACAGCTAATAAATCATCTTTGCTACTAACATTAAAGGAATTCATCACTTGCTGTTTTATTGTTTCTGCTATCTTATTCTCTGGTATATTATTCATAAAACTAAACAATAAAGATTCATTCTCAGCAACTGGAACCCATTTCTTATAAAATATATATTCGCAAACTTCTTTTCTAACAGCTATTTGGTTTTGATCAATAACTGCAACTATATAATTAACTGCATTTGGTGTACGCACCTCTTCTTTATAAAAATGATGTATCTCATAAGTATGGTATTTCATGGTATTAGCAACACCGAAAATCATTGTCACAAAATCTCCATTAAGCCCCATAATGATTCGCCTAGCACTACCAATTATCCTAAATAATTTATTAAGCTTTTCAGTTTCAGAAAAATGAAAATAAATGCCTAATACCCTAAAGGATGGTTCTTTAATAATCTGCTTTAATTGCTGTTCGCTTTTATCATTAAGTTTATATGTTACAGCTAACTCCTGTATTCTTTTCTCTGAAGACTCATAATCGCTAAAAGAGAGGTCGCTATCAGAGGACAAGCCATTAATACAAGAATAAAAAGAGTTTTTAACCCTATCCTGTCCAGCGTCTGTCCAATTATTAGATAAACTCATATATAAATACTGTGCGATAGCATAATACTGGACACATCCATAAACAGTAGCATCAATAAGTCCTGTAATGTCTGTAATAACTTTTTCAATATTGTTAAAAGAACTTTTAGCCTTTAAAAAAGCTTCTACAGTATACTCTTTATCTGATTCTAATAACTTGCTTAAAATTATTGAAAATTTATCTGAATACTTTTTCTCAATATCTAATATATTTAAATCTTTAGCCCCCATTGTTTTCCCCTTTATCTAATAATAATAAGGAGCACTTTTTGCACTCCTTATTATTATAGCAAATAAACTAATATCTATTCTTAATTTGCAGATGCTCCTAAAACCTGATTAATCAATGCTTCATCTACGCCTGCAGTTTTCAAAATAGAACCTACAGTAGTTGGTGTTGTTGCTGATGCTGCATCTGATTTTGCTTTTGTCACTTTTGCTGCATCCAGGCCAAGAGCAGTGGCATGAGTATCAATAAGTGTATTAAATTCTTCTTTAGTAATCGTATTCGGTGAATCTTCTTGAGCTATTACTGAAGCTCCTAAAGCTACTGCTGCTTGTTTATTAATTTCTGCTGGTGCAGTAGGTATTTCTGTTGTTTCAATTGCTCCTATTGGGCTATCGGACTTAACAATATCAGAACTTTGAACTGGCGTACCAGTAATCGTTCTTAAAGCTGCATCCTTGCTTGCATCTGTTAATACTGGACCGTTTGCCTTTGGTCCTGCTCCATTTACTCCTTGTCCTAGTTGTTGTCCTGCCTGTGTCTCTCTAATTGCCATTCCACCACTCATGTTAATCTCCTTTATTTTATTATATTTTTATTACTATTTTACTTTTACTTTTTCCGCTAATATTTAGAGCGACCACGCCCCTTTCCTATATTATAAATTTATTTAACTCATTAATATATCGAAAGGAAACTAAATAATTCCCACTTATTTAATAAAATCCTGATAAATTTGCTCCAGAATTGCTGGAGTTATCAAACCATTATAACTTTGCCTTTGACCTTTATGATTAGTATTCATATAAACCTCTAATAAACTTCTTTGCTCTGGGGAAAGAGTGTCTATTGTAAGTGCACCACCATACTTCTCCTCCAATTCTCGATATTTCTCTTCAACTAAAAACCTTTCAAAAAAAGCAGTCTTGTCAATTATGCTAGGCAAATACTGCTCAAAGTTATCCCAAGGAATACTCTGCACTCTAATCTGACCCATATTCGGTCTAAACCTATTCTGTCGATACTCCATATATTTTGCAATCATCTGTTCTTGAGTCAAAGATTCCATTTTGACTGAGTACGTCTTTTCAAGTAAATCCGCAAACCGTTTTCTTTGATTCGGGTCTAAATATTCTGTAAAAACCTTAGTCAAATAAACTTTCCCATCAGAACCATAATATTGTCTTCCTAAATTATTTCGAAAATCTGTAATGATTGCTGTTGAACTAAGCCCACCTGTTATTTCTCCAGCTTCTTTTTTTCTATTCTTAGCACTTACTTGCTCAAAATATGCTAATCTGAATTGCTGACCAGACTGAAAGGCAGTTCTCCTACCCTCTAATGAATTTTTAACTACTTCTGTAACTTCATTTATAGATTTATCAGCACTAATTGCTTTATTAACTTCTGGAGCAACAGAAGTTTGACCTCTACCAAACAAACCTACTAACCGATTAACATACTCAATATTTTCATATTGCCAAGAACTTGATACATTCTGTAAAGAAGGTAAATTAATAGAAGAAACTTCTAGTTCTGTTAATGCATCTCTTTTAGTTCTTAAAAGTAATTGATACCATTGATTTTTATATTTAAGTACGGCTGCATCCATAACATCAACATCATCAAACTTAGAGATATCTTTAACAAAATAATGATTAACTTTATTTCCATCTACAACTAATTCCAAAACACCTGCTTTAACTAAAAAATCATATGATTTCCTTGCTTCTTCGCCTGAAATAGAAGGAAGATACAACTTGATTATTTCAGAATTAAGCTCTGGCCTTAGCACATTTGGCACTAAATTATTATAATTAATAAAAAAATTAGCTATCCTTCTATATAACTCAGAATAATTTGTCCCCTTAAGTTTATCTCTAAAATACTCTTCACCAACACTATTGTAATCGATGTCACTTTTTATACAAAAGTTACTATCAAGAAGTCCAACTTCTACTAATGCCTTCCTTAATCCCCTTGCAAAAAATACACTGTCCTCAGAACTTCGCAATCCCCTTAATGATTGTTCTGGAACAAACCATGGAGACTCATATTTTGTATGATTCGGCGCTGTCTCTGGCGACTTAAGTCGTGATAAATAATTTAACATTTCATCAGGAGACTCATGTCTAAACTCTAAAGGTATAAAAGAACTTAACGGAAAAAATCTCTTCATAAATAGACCTTTAAACTCTTCCTTAGACTTTTTAGGATTTACCATATATTCACCTTCTATTCCTGGATATGGAATAATAAATTCATGATCTATCATAAAGGACTTAACATCATCTTTATCAAGCAACACCTTCAATCCTGCTATTTGAGGGTCAGGTGTTTCTTTTACATAAGAACGATTAACGGGAGTATGGCAGGAAATAGTAGACTGAGCATTTGAAAAACGAGCCCTTGTATTAAATATCCCATTTAGAACAACAATTTGTCCTTTAAAGAAATCTTCAGTATTTATTGCCCCCATCTCCATCTTCAATAATTCCTCTACATAATTAACAAAACTCATTTTAGTTAATCCCTTCAAGTCTTCAGCTGATTCAATTCTTCTACTCCCTAGAGTTTTATTAAACTCAACAAATGCATTACGAAAATCTGATTCGTTATATAAATTTAAATCCTTATTCTCAAATAAACCGCCATTCTTTTTCTTATCTGAAACATAAATCAAATACAAAAAATTTACTAACTTAAAATAATTATCTTTATTTACAGAATTTCCAGCCCAAAAACTAGTTTTACTTAAAAAACTAACAAAACCTTCTTTTTCATTCCCATCAATAATGTTTATTACTTCATCAAAAAAAGCACTAAACTCATCACCACCACCTAATGTTTTTAATTTATTACGCAAAACATCTTTACCTTCATGTTTTTCATTAGCTCTTAGCAAATAATACATAAACTCAATACCACTCTGCTGTGGAGCACCTTTTTCCCAAAGAAAATTTTCATACAGCCATCCTCCCTTTGGGATACTTTTCACAACATTATTCCCATTAATAACAATCTGACCAGAAGCAAGAATCTCTTTGTAAGTTGAATCATCTACCTGAGCATCAGAATAATCTCCTTTAAGTGGACGTTTATAAGTTACTTCTATGGGATCTTTCACCCCATTAATATTCAGAAGAACCTTATACTCAGCGAAACCGTCTACTATTCTAGTTATCTTATTTAACTTTATTTGAATAGTTGATGGAGAACTAAAGGCATCTTCCTTTATCAGTCCTCTCTTTTTTAGTTCTTGAACTTTAATATATAATTGAATAAATAAATTTGGGTCTAAATCATACAAATCCTCAATATCAACTTTACTAACATTTAACTCTTTCATAATTGCCCAAACATTGACACCTTCAGAAACTTGATTAAACAAGTTCTTTAATATTTTTACTCCAGGATACTCTTCTTTAATAACAGAACTTCCACTAGATCTACTATATTTTCTATCATCATTAACACCATAACTAAAAGATAATTGTGTTTTATTACTAGTTCTATAAGAAAATTCACTTATCATATCTTTTCTATCATCTGACTCTCTCCAACCAGTTTTCTCATATAAGCCCCACTGTATCAATTCAATTGCCCCATAAACTGCAACCGCTGCAGCGATCCCAATAAGAGCAGCTCCTCCAGTTCCTAGGCTAGCAGCCGCCCCTGCAGCAAAAAGAGCAGCATAGGTTGTAGCAGCTGCTTTACCAGCTGTGAATGCTATGCCTAATCTTGCTTGACTCTTTGCGAAATCATTAGCATCAGCTCCATATTTAATTTCATCCCAATTTTCATATATATAGTTACCTGTCTCAACTATAATAGCTGCAATAACTGTCGCAGTTGAAATAGAAACCAAAGCTGCCTTTCCAGCTCCTCCAGCTATTATTCCTGAACCAGGCAAAACACCTTTAACTCCGAGCTTTGTAAGGATTGTTTCAGTAGCTGTAAACGCTGCAACTTGTCCTAAGTCACGTGAAGTACTACTAATCGCTTCCTTTAAAACATCAGATATTTCTGAATCAGACTTGCCTGCCTTAAGTGCTGCAACTATAATTCCTTTTAAAGCCAACATAGAAGTTAAAGCACCTATTGCTTTCATATTCATACCTGTTACTTTTCCAGTTTTATCTCTTTTGAAAAAAATATTAGATAAATCACCTTGCTTATTCTTAAGGGCAGCCTTTAACTCTTCAGTAGTAAATTCCTTGGTAACACCATTTGCAAGTGTAATCTTATACTTATCTGGGCCTGTTATCTTAATATCTAAAAAAATCCCTTGCCCTGCATCACGAATAATGTCATCTAAGCTTGCAGTAGCATATTTTTCTGAATATTCGGCAATTGCTTTTTCTGCTTTTTCAAAAGGTATATCTTGAAATTTACCACCTTTAACCCGATATCTAATAGTATTTCCGTCTTCCAATACATATGCTTTCTCACAAAATCCATCTTGCATTTGATTTATTAACTTTTGTTGTGAGTCAGTTAATATCTTTAAACTCGGTGAAGCAACTTTCGAATCAACAGCGCTTGATTGCTTATAAATTCGATCCAAAGTCTCTGATGCTAATTTTTGTGTTGGAGTAAGATTAAAAACACTATTATTTTGATATACCCCTAATTTCATTGCACCTTTCTTTGCCTGTGAAAGCAAATAAAAATCAGCAGCAGCTAAGCCTGTATCTATTCCTAACAAAGCAAATCTTTTACCCCATCCTTCATCAATATGATCTAAAGTTGTAATGTCATATCCTTGTTGTTTTATTATTTTAGTTACCCAAGTACTTGGCATAACTGGGTACATAAAGGCAAACTCTGAAGCAAAAGGAGCTAGTGTATCTCTCATTACAACATCCATATAAGGTCTAGCCCATTCCTGCTCATATGTCAGCTGCAATGCAAGGCCTGCACCAATACAAGCTAAAGATGATATACCCATTGGGATATAATGTCCTGCAAGATTTCTTCCGTTAAAAATATGTTTAACCCCAATATCTTTCCCTCTAAATATAGTAGTAGTCAAAACCTCAGGTGCTAGTTGCCCCATCTTTGTTATTTGTCCCCTCATAATCTTGTCGGTAAACTGTTGCATTTTTCTATTTGTAGTCATAAATGCAGACAAGGAAGCAGCTGATTGAGCTATACCCATTCCAACACCATAATCAGAACCAGTCATTTGACGAGCATATCCTGCGAATTCTTCAATATTAGTTCTTTTAATATCTTCTATTTCTTGCCTAAAATAAACGTATATTCGTATGGGCTTATCCTTTTCTTTATATCCATCTAAAAGTTCTTTTTCTTTGTGAAATCTGGCAACTGCATAAAGAAATGTATCAACGGATTTTAATTGTTTTGTTGAAAAATACTCTCCAAAATCATAGATAGAATCTAACTGTTTTTCTAAAAATGAGAACATTTCTTTCTCATCAGTAATATTACTATACGACTCAGTAGCTAAAACATTTGCAGGAACCTTTTCAGACAAAAACTTCTTTATTTGCTCAACAGTGGGAGTATGATACCTAGGGACAAACTGTTCTTTAAACATTTTCCCTCTTAAATAATGCTGTTTCGCATCACTTTTAATTACATCAAGACTTAAAGCATTACTTATATTACCTTTGGATTTTTGAAAAATTATATCATTAATTGTTTGTAAAACTTTATCAACTTCATGGGTGCTTCTCTTGATTTTACCCAACTCTTTACCTGCTTCAAAAGATAACTCTTCCATTAAGTTTCTTAAAGACATTATTTTCTCAGAAATACTTTTATCAAATTTACCTTTCGACAACTCTTCAGAAAGCTCTTCTTTCCCCATTGAAAAATATTGCATAAGAGTTTGAGCATCAATATCCTTAAAAAAACTATCAGCCTTAGCAAAATTAACAACTGAATATGCAATATATCTATACATTGCTCTTTGTTCTGTTAAATATGTGTATACATATTTATTGTCTGGTTCTACTTCTACATATTTAGATTCTAATTGTTTTTGCTCAACACTTCTTGCCCAAACAGAAGAAGTTTCTTGTAAAAAAACTTTCTCATTGTATTTTTCTGATAAATATTTTACCATCCGACCACTTAATCCTTGCTGAAGTTCTCCATATAATTCTATAAACTTATTATTAAAATCGCTTCCTCCCAAAAGAAATACATCTGGATTGTCCTCTAATGCTTTTTTATCAATCTTATGACCGGACTCAGTAATATCAGTAATAACTTTCGCCTCAATCAACCTATTAGCAAAAAGCTTTTGATTAAAAATGTATTGAGGAACAAATATTGCTTTTCCTTCGATGCTAGATACTGTAGCTCCAGTTTTACTTATATATCCCATTTCTATTAATTTATTTATCTCTTCAGAAGTAAACTTCTCTAATAACTTTGGCATAGTGCATACCCATTTATTAGCATCCAATACAGACACTATCATGTCCCCATAAATCGTTTCTAACAAAGAATTTACGTTGAATTTCTCTTCAGCTAGGTCTTGCCGAAATTTATCCATCATTTCATAACCTCTAACGGTTTTCTTAACATATCCTAATCTTTCTAACTCCTTAAGGACTTTATCTCCAGTATCAGTCATAACTCCTACATTCATATAAGAAAAACCAGCAGATGAAACTACTCCAGAAGAATCACTTATAGTTAATAATGGAGATGCTCCAGCTGATTTTCTAACTAAATCATTTAATCCAGCAACGTCTGTGCTTTCTCCTTTGTAATTAAAACTTAATTTGCCATCAGATGTAACTGTTTGTGAAACAGTTGAAATCTGTTCTTGCAAGTAAGCATCCATTGACTTCATCCTTTGTACATCTGTTCCTGATTTTAATTCCATCTTTACTAACCCATCTACTACATTGTTCTTAGCAGTTGCAACAGATCGAATCTGAGACCAAACTAAAGTCATCATAAGTGGGGCAGATGTAGCCTTATACTTATAGCCTAAAGCCATTGAGGCCCAAGTCATCTTTAATAATGAAGTTGTTGCACTTAACTCATTCCAACCGAACTCCCAAATATCCTCCCATTTACAATCCTCTCCTGCTGCTATCTTATAAGCTGCAACAGTTAACATAACAAACACTGCCTGGAAAGCATTCTCCATTAAACCTTCTGATAATTGACCTACTGGTATTCCTAATAGTTTTCTATTATTAGGAGTTAATACCTTTTCCATAAATGATTCAAACTTAAATTGATCGAATTCCCCATTTGGTTTATAAAATAAACTTCTCATTTTATCAGGCGTCAGCTGTCCATTCTTAGCCATTGTCATAAAATCAACATTATATTGTTTATTAAACTCCTCCAAAAACATTTGAGGATTTACTTGCACACCGAAACGTTGCAACTGATTAATAATCATAAAATAATCATCTTTTGCACCGTTTTCGTTTATGAATTTACTTAAGAAATACTTTCTAATTATTTTAGCTTCTTTGTCAGTCATTTCAACTGAATTGATAGCCTGATTAATTGCTGCTTTTATATCATTATTACTTAACATTGAGTTACCTTGTGCAGACCTCAACTCCGACATCTTTTCCATTAATGATTGCTGAATAGAATAATAAACACCTGCAACTTTTTGTTGCTCAATTCTAACCAATCCTTTGTCAGTAAAAACATAATTATGTGAGAAAGGAGAATTTATATCTACCGCGAGTAATCCAGATGATGTATCTCCAGCCAAAGCGGTATAATAGGATGGATTATTTGCTGCTATTAACAAACCTACTTCTGCTGTTGCCCTTAATGCATTGTATTGAAATAAAGCAGATTGTATACCAGGGACATCGACGGAAAGAGTTCTATTTTCAAACAAAGAAGCAAGCACACGAAACATTTTCTTAACTTCAGCTGGATTACCTTCCAAAACAATAACTGGAACGTTAACGGCTCCACCTTTTTGATCTATTTTTTCTATTGCTCTATCAACTATGTCATAAATAAAAGTAAGAGGAAATCCAGAATACTTACCTGTATGAGGCATTATTTTTGAACCAATAAATATTTCTGAATTCTCGAAAACTTTTTGATAAATTGACTCTATGGCCATCATATTAGCCTTTAACCCACCTATATCTGCCGCTGAAACCCCTTGAATGCTTGCTTTCTTAAATAACTCTAAAACCTTTAAAGAATCATCGCTAGCTTTAATCTCTGCAAGAATTTGCACTAATAATGCTTTCTTGTCTTGTTCACCCAAAGAAGATAAACTTGGGCTATCACTTATTGCCTTCTCAAACTTAGCCATTAGGTCCCCAGATTCTTTCTTTAACGTTTTTATCTTCTGAATCTCTGATTCACTCAGATTCACAGTTGCTTCGTTAGGACTTTCCAGCCTAGAAACTTTATCTCCCACAGCCGTTCTCAATGCTAAATGACTATCAATCTTTCCAATTCCTGAATTATCTATTATTACTGGAACATCCGTTGGAACAGATTGTACTCTACTTGGACTAAATTTCTCCTGTGTTTCCATCTTACTAGTATCACCAGTAGAATAAAAATCTTTGGCAGCTGTAGTATTGGTCATCCTGTGAAACCAATTCTGTAAATTTTTTATAGATATTGCTGTTAATTGACCATTATTCCCTCTAGCAATAATTTCCTGACGACATTGTTCTAGATGCTTTAGAACATACTCACTATTTTTGTTTAATAATCCAGACAACTTCTCAATCGATGCTCTGTTTATTTTCCCATCTACTCCAATTATTTCACCTGCTTCCTTCACTGCAGACTTCAAGCTCTCATTTAAAACCATATACTCAACACTTCCTTCTTTTAAGGAAGAAGAATAATAATAAAGCTGAGCTTGCAGATAGACCAACCCTCTTTTAATTTGTGCGTCAGTACATTCAGGCTTTAGGTTATTTAATATTAAACTCAAAACTGATTTATCGTTTTGTGAAGATAACAATGCCTTTATTTCAGAAAGGTCATGAATAAATACATGATCAGTTATGTGAGGTGGTAAATCTTTGGTAATTTCTTTAAGAAAATCTGATACATGGCCTTTTTCATGAGCCAAAACAGTATCTCTTAACATAACAAGTATTCTTGAAGAAAGATCTACATCAGACAAAACCTTACCTTTTGGAGTTGTTCCTTCTTCCTCGGCCAAGCTTCTTACCAACTCAACTATCTGTTTAGCAAATGTTCCTTGAATTGTTGATGCTCCTTCTTTAGCAAACTTAACAACCTTTTCTGACCATTCCTTAATAGATGAATCATTTAACAAAATCTCATGAGTACCACTTTCACCAAAATACTTACTATTTTGATCATTAAAAACAGCACCATGAAAATTCTGATCACCAAACAAAATATCTTTAAAAGCTACTATTCGATATTGAATACCATCAACAGTTTGTGATGTAATATTGCTTCTAAAAAACAAATAATCATTTCCATCTCTTATCAATTGACTTGGATCACTATTATTTGAAGTTGCTAATTCCCTTAATCGCTTATTAAGTTTATAAATACCTTCAGCATTATCTAAATTATAGGGAATTTCCTCAATTGTTACCGTTGTACGTTTATCTTTTAAAGCTAAAGCAATAGTATTTTCATAAGCACCCAACAATCCAACCTGTGTAACCTCAACTGTCAATCTGGGGGCTAATTTGCCTGGCAATAGTTCACCAGCAAGTGGTGTTTTCTCTTTTACTGTTGCATCTACAACATCTAAACCATCAGCCCTCTGTTTTCCAAAAACCATGCCTGAGTCAACCATTCTTTTAACAAATGTTATCTGACCTAGCTTATTCGCAACCCATAACCCTACGTTTTTCTTTATAGTTCTTCCTTCAAATAAGGAACAGGCAACCTCTTGAAGAAGCAGAACAGGAGCCTTATTACGAAGGTCACTTATACTTGCAGAATTTGCTCCTAATAATCTTGAAGTTTCATCTTGGCTCTTCAAATATTCCTCCATTGAAGAAACCCACCCGTTGTATAAAGACAGCTTATTCTTAACTATACGGGCAATAGTTTTTGTATCAAAGGTATCTTTATTAAGTAATTGAGAATAAAAAGACTGTACTATTGTTGATGAGAAATGCTGTTCAGAAACAAGTTTTGAATTAGTCTGATCAAATGTAATATCAATTCCTGTTTTAGTTTTAAAGTAATCATAAAATTTCTTTACAGTTTCTTTATCAGAATACCAATTCGCTTGTTTATCTGCAGGCAAAGTTGACTTAAATTCATCTACATAACTACCTAAAGCCGTTTCAAACATTATAGTAAGCAAAGTAGGCATATCCTTAACATCCTTCAATCCTACTAACCCTCTTGACTCATAAAGCTTACTACTAGTTTTCCAAGCTGTTCTACCTTTTCTGATAATATCCAATGCTTTTGTTACTGATAACTGCCGGTCAGTTTGCTGTTGTTGATTATCTCTAGTACTCATAACCCCTTCACGATGTTGGTTCTGAATATTATTCCTAATCATATTCTGAACCTCTAAACTAGCTTCACTGGCAACCTTTCTCATTTTTACAAAATTACTGTCATTTTTAATGTTTTGAGGTACTCCCTCATCCGTTAACCCATATTTAATATACAAAGCAGCCTGCTTTTTATTAAAAGCACCTATGCTTTCTAAAAATCTTGCTGATTCATACCTTTGCGCTTTTTGTTCAATAACCCTAAAACCTATATCAGTTAATCCCTTCTCAATAAACAAAGGACTACTACTGCCATTTAAAATATCCACCACCATTTCTTTTCTTGCCTCTGGGGTTAGACGCATATAACCAACCATTTTTAAAATCTTACTTATATTTTCAGGGTCATCCTTAATTCTTGTTAAATCTGTAATTGTCATAATCCCTGTTTCTTTCAAAAAAAGCACTATATCTGCTTCATTCGTCGGCCTAATCTTATCCTTAAAAAACGCTTCTAAACTTTTCACATAGCTATCTTCTTTCACTTTTCTCATTAAGCTTTCATCAAATAGTTGCTCAAATTTTTTGTCCAAACCATTTAAACCCTTAATCAAATCCAAATAATTACCTGACAATACTTTATCTGCTTCTTGCTTACAGAAGTGTGCTTTAGCTAATTCCTCAAAATCTGACCTTCGCATATTATCAAGCAATATGGTTCTAATAATTAACTGTTTATTTTCTTCTGGCATACCTGCTTCAAGTTTATCTCCAGCTTTAAGAACTCCTCTATTAACTAGCATTTCAACAATATTCTTCTCTGCATCCGGACTTAACACATTGCCATTCTTAAAAAAATATTTATATAGTAACTCTATCGCCTTTACGTCTACTCCTGACTTTTTCAAAGAATTAATTCTTAAGTCGCCTTTTTCATCAAATGCACTGTCCAATAAAGAATTCAATAATGTTTTTTCGTTTGGCTCCAGTTTTTTCGAAAAATCATCATAAGGAATAAGATATCTAGCATTTGAAGGAAAACCACCAGCATTCATCATTATTACTGGATTTTCGTTACTTAAACTACAAAGTGATCTTAATAAATTTACTGCTGTAGCTTCTTGTGCAAGAGTCTTATCTTGAGCTGAACAAATAACAACTATTTCTCCAGTCTCTCTGCTTGGACCAGCTGCACGTCCCAACCTAAAGGCTTCTTGTATCCAAAAAGCCATGTCTCTTTTATACTCAGTCATAATGCCACTAAAAACACAATCACCAAAACCATATCGCTGACGCATTTTTTTATAGGCTTCATCCGAACGCGGCTGAAAGTCGACTGCCCTATTTGAGTTAGCTGTAAATAATAATCTCAAGGAACCTTTCAATCTAAAATTTTTAAGTTCTTTGTCTTCTGGCGCACCCTCAGTGAACTCTTTAATTAATCCTATTCCAAACCCTTTCTCACCAAGAGCAGCATTAAAAGCTAAAGAATGCATATATTTCCCCTTAAAACTAGCTTCATCTTCTCCACATAATTTTGTGTATATTTCTGTTAAAGCCCCCATACTAAACATATTAAAATCAATCTTATACAACTCTTTATATTCTGCATGATATTTACTTATAAGTTTTTTCAAGGCTTCATTTTTAGTAGGGTCTCCCCCTTTTATAACACAATCAATATATGCAAATAATAACTGTGTTTGTTTTTGAGCCATATCAATAGTTAATTGATTATTGGCTGGTGTTGTCCTTCCGATTGGAATATGGATTACTACCGATTTACCTTCTAACAACTTATTAACAGCAGTGATAACAACATTCTGTAATTGAGTATTTCTATCTAAACAAACAAATTCACCAGATATTTTTAGTGTCTGAGCTACGTGATCCTCCATTGGTATCTGTTGATAAAGCATCCTTGCATATAAGTTTTCTATATCAATATTCGTACCTGAAACAGCTGCTATAGCGGCAACATTATCTTCTGCAGTTTGTCTAGCGGTAACAGAAGAACTAGAAAAGGAACTCTCAGATATATTATCTAAGGCATATAATGTTTTTCTACTACCAAACATATGCATTGCTTCTACTATCTGATGAGATTCTTGCTGAACACTATTCCAGTCAACTCTTCTCATCCCCATATTAATTAGCCTAACTTTCTTACCAATAATCTCGTATTCTTGTCCCAAGTGAACATTTAACGCAACATTAAGAAGTCGTTTCTGAAGTTTTATAATCCTTTCCTTAAACCATGCCTTATCTTCAGGAGAAACATTTGCTAAATGCTCATCAACAATTGATTGAAATGCTAACTCTCCCTTAGTAGTAAAGCTAACTTCTCCACTAACATTATGAAAATATTCATCCCCTTTACACTTCTCTTTAAACTCTTCAATAGCCTGAACAGCATGTTTGAACATTTCTCTGTCTCTACCTATCAAATGCCTATCTGAACCACTACTCATAATCGCAGGATTAGAACCATCAAAAACAAAATTTTTATCAGCTTCATCGATTGCATAAGTAATTATCTCATTAGCATTATGGGGCAAAACACTGTTGCTAGGATCCAATCTGTCTTTTAATATCCTAAACATAAAAGCAGAGTTAGTAACATATATGACATTATTGTCTGCAAAAACTTTTCTTGCGCCCTCAGTTGAACCCTCAAAATAACTACCAGAACGCATACCAAGCTTCTTAAAAATCGCCTCTGTACTATTTACTCCTGCTCTTTGATCGGTACTGTTTGATACGCCAATTACAGTCTTATATCCAAGCAAATATCGCATATAGGCCATACCAGTCAAAAGATCAGTTTTTCCACCACCTGGATTAATATTTACAACAAGATCACTTTGCATCATTGATAGATAACTGGTCATTGCCTGATTAAAAAATGGTTTAAATCCGGACTTTGAATTCATTGCCAAAGCCCAAGTCTGTATCGCCAATCTTGTCATTTTTTGATATTCAGGATTATTTCTTAGCTTACTAATATCTAAGACTCCGTTTTTCAAATAATCAGGATTACTTTTTAACCCATTAAAATATGTATCAACTGCTGCTTGTTTTTCTTTAAACAATTCCTCTTTTACTGCTTTTGCCTTGTCTCCCTTTATAGACAACAGGTATCTAATCCCATCTTCAGTATATTTTTCTCCATCAGCTTTAACACCATCTATGCCTGCTGCTGCAAAACGAGCTTTCAACTCATTAAACAAGATGCTTTCCATTCTTTGTGTCTCAAGTTTTGCTTCCATATATATTTCAATTTTAGTGTCAACAAAACTCTTAAAAAGACCTCTTTCTTTATCTGAAAGATTTAAAACTTGAGTTTTCGTGTCAATATATTCATCTATCTCTGTTCTTTTTCCTTCTAACATTTTCTTAATGGCAATATTACTATGACCCTTCTTTAACTCTTCGGCATCTACCTGACCAATATATTTACCTGTTATTTCATGCAACAAATCAGCTGCTTTTCTATAATCAACAGCAGAAACATCAGCATACTTTTCTGTTGAAAGATATGTTTGGACATATTCACTTAACTTCTTACCATTTACCCCACCCTTAACTTCCGTAGCTAACCAATTTATGAATTTACAATAGTCTTCATAATTAAAGACACCACTAAGTACTTTAATATCCGTAGTATTAAAAAGTTTTAAAGGATTTTCTAAAGCTATTTCATTAGTTCCATTAATAGCAATTTGCCTTCTTTCTTGATTAGCATTTTCAATAACTTTCTCAGAAATATCTATTAAAGGCTTAACCTTTGATTCATCATCAGCACCACTTGTTACCTGTACTATTGCCTTTTTGTGACCTGCATCCAACTCATAAGTGCTTGTCCTAACGGTATTACTAAGCATATCAAAAGAATTTTTATGTAAAGGGTTCTCCATATCAAAACCACTTGGAATAAGAATTGCGACACCGCTTACTGGAGCACCTGGATTACTCTTGAACTCAACTACTGGACGAATAGCTCTGGGATCACCATAAGTTACAGATACAACTGGAAGCCATCTAGTAGGAGCCCCGTCTGCTCTATCTTCTGTAAATCGCATTTCCCATTGTTTATTGCTTTCATCAAACCGAAACAATACGTTTTTTTCTTGTATGGACAATTCTGCTGCAGATTTACTAGTAAAACTTTCGACTTTGTCAATTGAAGCTCCTGCCGCGTTTTGTTCTTTAGTAACTACCTCAAAAGTATTATCCTTGGATTCACGAATAACTGCTCCAGATTGTTTCATATAATTCTCTAAAGCCACAAATTGCTCAAATAAAGGCTTTGCTGTAGCTACATTAAGCTCTTTAGGCACATATTGGCCATCCTGAAAACTAACTTCGGAAATACCAGCTCTAACATATGCTTCAAAACTGCCTGGTTTCCCATTAGAGACAGGATACTTCGTCAAACCTAAATAAATCGCACGCTTAACTTCTTCAGCAGTGGCAGAAACACTCGCGGTTGCTTCTAATATTTCTTTTATTTGTTTTTGCACATGAGCTGACTGATTGCTGGTATCTATCTTGGATACTGCGTTTCTAATAACTTCCGTTGTTGCTACTTTTTTCTGCAGCTCGTAAAGTACTTGCCATCCACTATATTTATTTAATTCCTTTCGAGCTTTCGCCATATGTCCAGGAGTACCAACCCAACCAAGCAACCTTAATGGATTAAGTTTAACTTTGCTCCCATTAAAGGCTGCATAATCTGATAATCCCCAACCAGTCAATCTTTCCGCTGTGCTCTGATCTTCTATTGGTTTTTTACCTAATTGTTCAAGGTCTCTGTCCATCTGTTCCAACAACCCATCTGGACCATGGGTAATTCTCATACGCAACAACTGAACATCATAAGTATTTAATAAATACCTGACAGCACTAAGAACAAGACCTTTGTCAGGATTTGCATCTATCTGTTCAATAATCTCTCTATGTGTTGCAGTAAAAATATTATCACCGAAAATTTTCTTCTGTAACTCAACTCCATACATCTTTTGTGGAGCATCCATATTTCCATAAAGAGCTTCTCTAAAGGTACTTGAAACTACACCTCCTGCAACATTATCAGAAAGAGTACTCACAACTCCCTTTTCTGCCAATTCATTAATATACTGTCTTAACTTAACTAAGGTTTCTCCTCTTTCCATAAACAAAGAATGAAGCTGTTTTTTGCCAGGATATTCTTTAGTTAAAAACTCCATCAGCTGTGTTGATCGTTCAGGATTAATAACAAATCTTCCTTCATGATCAAAATCACCAAAAGAAGCTATTTGTTTTCTGAAATCTCTAAACTCCTTGTTTTCAAAATATTCTTTAATATCAACTTCTTTAAACCCTAAGCCCTTTTCCAACTGTTCCTTAAGTCCAGGATGTTTATTTGCTAATTCACTTAAAAAAGCATCTTTGCTTCCCTCTTCTATACGATATGACCCATCCTCAAGTTTAGTAATATATTTATTATTAAGTGACTCCTCTATAAAGTTACTTATCTTTGATTTATTTGTCGCCTCGTTGTTCTTAGTAGGAAAAAACTCAAACAATTTATCCATCCCTATTTTGTTCTCTTGCTGTTTTTGCCTTATTGCATAAGATAAAACCCCGTCTGCCCAAGAATTAATCGCATACTTAAAAATAGGTTGACCTGTACCTACAGCTAATGTCTTTCCCCACCATGACTTATGAAAAGGCATACCCTCTTTTGGCATCAAATAAGATTGCGCCCACCATAATTTAAGAGCCGCCCTTCCATAAAGCCCATTATCAACATCATCAAAGAAACCTATCATCCCTAAAAACATCAAAGCATTATGGGTAAACATATATATACCCAAATGCATATCAACTAACCCACCTGATATATTGCCAAACTTATCTAAGGCTGACTGTTTTGAAATTTCTTCAATATCTGAAACTTTTTGTTTTTCTGGATTAAACCCAACAACAAATTCTAACTGTTGGTTTAAATTAGTCATCAATGTAGGATCATTATAAAGAGCTGTCTTAATACTGTTTGAAACAACCTCTATTGGTTTATCAAAACAAAATTTATAACTAAGAAGAAGAAAACTTAAATCAACCCCAACTGTATTCTGTAATGCATCCATTCCTGCTTTATCTGCAGGCGATAATACTATTCCCTTTTTATCAGGAACCCACCAACTTTTAGCAACTGTTCCAATATTACTTGCCACATTGCCTAAAGTTGACTGCTGAACAACTATATTCTGTGTAATATCTAAATCAGCAACAATATCCCCACCATTTTCGTTTACATAAACACCTTTCACGTCTTGCCTTGGCTTATTAAGTAAAGCAAACAATTGATGAAGCTTAAAAATATACAAAGTTTTAATATTTTCTGTTATTTTATCTTCATAAATACCATAGGCCTTTCCATCCCCATAAACAGAATCACCTTTAAACTGTTCCTTAATCTTTCTCCAATGTGTTAAATACTTACGAATAACATTACTATCTAATTTTTCTTTTTCAGTGAGTGTCGCTTTATCCAAAAGTCCCTCTGTTATTTCTACCATCACGTCAACCATCTCATCGTTTATTTTCTTAGGAGGAATCTGAAGTTGTTGAATATTAATTGCTACATCTTGTTTATTATTTGATGCAAATAAAAAATCATTTACTAAATTTCCAGCGATAGATCTTTCCAACCCAAAAACACTTTCATTAAAAGCATCTCTCGCTTTTTTAGCAACAAAGAAACTATCCATAAACTTATTTGTTTGTGCTGCAAAAGGATGAAATCCTTCTTTTAACTGCTCAGGTGTAAGTTGATCAAAAGGAATATCTTTATGTAGATCTAAATTGTTATCTACATACATTAAAAAATAATATATCGCAGCTTTTGCAGCTAAAGTTTCTGGCTTATCATTCTTTTGAACAGATAAAAATGATTCATTTCCAGAAGACTGCAATTGTTGTAACCCTCGATATATAACTTCTGGCATCTCCTCTGTCGTATACCTTCTTCCGTTTGGATCATAAAAATCTTGTGTGCTAAAAAAAACTGATTTAATTACAAACTCAGAAAGGAAGCTTATAGCCTTACTCTTTAAAGATTTATCATTAAACCCATTCTCAAAAAATGATTTAAAAAACCAATTTAAAAAACCAGCATCAAAAACATCCAAAGATGTCACACTATCATTACTAATTGATTGAAACTTATTACCATAGTAAAACTTTTCTAACCACTGTTCTGCTTTAACTCTTTCCTCTTTATTTGACGACTGACTAAATACCTTCTTCATTTGTTCATACTCAGTAATTTTCTCTGGATGCATTTCTTTTAAATATAAAAAACGCAGCTTTGCCATTGTAGACATTTGAAGGTCAGTTGCATCAAATGCCTTATTCTGAGAAGAAAAAGCACCTTTTAACCCACCGACAAAACCATTTACACGTTGCTGTAACCATACATCATTCCCAAGATCGATTTTCCCTTGTAAATAACCTTCTATCCCTGAAGAAACAAAAGATTTAATTAAAAAATTACCTATACCAAAGTAATATGGTTTATCTTTAAATTCTTTTCTAAAATCACTAATCAAAGACTTAATCTGTGTATCATTAAGATAACCCTCACCTCCAGTTAATTCTGGTCTACGAGTAAACCAATCAGTAACCTCCTTAGTAATTGCAGGAAACTTTGCTTCAACATCAGTAATAGAAAATTTTGTTGCAAATAGTCTAGAAAATAAATCAGGATTCCTCTGAACGAAATTCTTGTCGATAGTTGAATCACCGTTTGAACTCATAATTTTTATCAGCTCATTTAAAACAGTTGGATTAATAAATGATGTTAATTCTTTACAATTGGCATTTTTTGGATCAGACAAAATACTTTGAATCTTTAATAATTGAATTAATGTTGATGAATTATTTAAAACAAGATTACTATCCACTCTTCCAAAAACTGACAATTTATAAACTAAATCCAGAAATGCTAATGGTTTCTCCTTATATAAATCCTTAAAAGTACTTTTTACATCTATTAAATCTGCTTCCTTATTTTTGCTTTGGATATCTTTAACATCGTCTATTGTTATCTGATTCAAATATTTATCAATATTATCATTACAAGCTAGAGCAAGAAAATCAGTAAAAAAAGCAATAGAATCAGGAGGCAACTTACCATTTGTCTGTAAATAATACATAAACTTATCCATGGGTATTTTCTTATTTTCAGGGGCATTTTTATTATAATTATCTATTATACGTAAACACTTAACCAAGCCTTCGCTTGTAGACAATTCCTTTTCTATATCAATCTTATTTTCAGTTAAAACCCTTTTTATATCTACTATAAACTTCATTGAATTAGCAGGAATAATCCCTTCTTTAATAAACGCAAATATTTCTTCAACAGAAACATTTGATCCACTCTTGCTATTATATATTTTAACTAAAGCTAATAAAATCTTGTCTGGGTCTCTTACTCCCATCTCTTGTGCTTTTCTTTGAAGCTTTACATACAAGTCAGTCTGAGCAAATACCTGACTTAACTTCACACCAGAACCCTTATACTTATCAAAAATCTCAGAATTAACAGTTATGGTTTTCTCCGCTCTTATATCACTCCAACTTGCACATAAATACTGACTATCTCCATTAACAGCTAGAAAATTCTCATAGAATTTAATTCTAGCCTCAATACCACTTTTTATATCAGGTGCAATATTATTCCCTAAAGAAACCAACATCGCCTTATACTGATTGATTTTTTCTGCAGCATTAAATGGTTCAACATTCTCTCTAAATAAATTTCTTAAATACTTTTTGTCATCACTATTATAAGGTTGAGATTGATCAGATATCTGATTCAAAGTCACAAGCTCGTTGATTTCTTTCGTAATTGTTTCGTTGCTATAAAAAGCCGTTTCTTGTCCTGATACTTGAGAGTTTTTTACTAAAAAAAGACCATCTGTTGTTAACGCATCATATGTTTTATCCAATAACATACTTATACTCACTGTCACTGTTTTAAAGTCAAGTTTTTGTTTGTCATTAAATTTACCAACATATCTCTCTACTAATCCACTTAACCTATAATCAACAGTTGCTAATGCCGCAATGTAAGGTAATTTAATTGCCAACTGTTCATTGTTATTACCACTCAAATATTGCAAAACCATTTGCTGGACGTCAGCACGAGATAACTCACTAGATAAATTTAATTTATTTGAAGGATTTTTAAAAAAATCTTTAACTGTATTTATATTAACTATCCCAAAATCAATTTTATTTAAATCAGGTATTACTACTGGTTTCTCATAAATATTACGCAAACTAATATCAATTTTTGCAAAAGGAACCGCACCTTTAGCAAAATAGTTAACCTGAACAAACAAATCTTGTTTTTTAATATTTGTTAAACAATGAGAAATATATAAATAAAAATAAGGGCTGTTTTGTTTGTTTTTATTTTCATTAATAAAATCCAATAATTCAAAGACACTTTTAATCTTCAAATCTTCTAATTTAGGCATCTTATCCATAAATAATTGGTAGTCGTCTGCTTTAATATTAGAAAAATCAATTTTTTGATATGAATTAACAAAATTACTAGCAATATTTTGATACACCAAGCTTTTACCATTTGGTATTGAAGTGCACATATCAAAAATATCAGCTGCTTTTTTGCTTACATTAAGCATCTCCAACTTAATCTTCTTACTTTTATCATCATTACCATTCAACTCTTCAAATAATTTTGTCTGAAGAACTTGCTTATATTGCAAAATATCTAAAAGAAATACAGGATTTCTCCATTGTCTAATATTGTTTTTCAAATATTCATCTAATACAACACTTAATTCAGTATCAGAAACACTTTCAATACTTAACCCTTTTGAAATTAAAAAATCTTTTAACCCTAATGATGCATCATGAAACTCAGAAACATCAAATACCATCTCTCTACTTTCTGCCTTATTTATAACATCAAATATCTTGCTGAAATTTTCACCAAAAACAACTTCCTTTGCTGTCTGTGGCTCAAAATCTACCTTAAGTTCAGTTTTAGCTAAAAACTCATAATAAAAACGTATATTTGCTGGAGACAATACAGAAAAATTTTCACCAAAAAAAGTTATCAGGTCATCTTTGGTCTGCTTTAATTTAGCCAAAGCTTCTTTTGAAACGACACACCTTTCAATATTAAAATCAACTATGCCACTACCTACTAGGTATTCAAGAATATATGGTTCAACTGCTCCTAACCCCTTTTCTGCTACACTATCAGCGCTTACTTTCCCGCCAAATGTTATTAAATCCAAAAAGAAAATCTTTTCATCAGGAGTTAAGTCTTGTTTACCTTTAATCTTTTCTCTTATTGCAACAATAAGTGCATCATTATCAACCAAATAAGAAACAATACTTCTGGTATTGTCGCCAAGTAAATATGCATTAAGCCCTTGCTCACCACGATAAAAATCCCTTAAATCTTCCGCCTCTATATTAATATCAGAAACAGAAACTCCATGCTCTATAGCATCTCTTTTAAGAACCACATCAAAATAACTATCTTTACTGAGTATCGATACTGGAACAACTATTTTCCCGCCTATTTCATCAGTATATACAAACCTAAGATTGTCGTTTAATCCAACATTATCTAAAATTACTTTGCCATCAACTACAGTTGCTTTATCATTACTATTATTTTCTCTATTTAATAACAACTCTCCTTTTGCTTTTACCCCTTTTGGCATAACAACTGACAATACAATTTTACCATTGATTAATTTCACACAAGGAAAAGCAGCTTCACCAATTGTGAACGGCCAAGATGGAGCAACTTTAACAGTATGGTCTGCATAACCATCTTTATAAAAAGATACCTCATAAACTTCTCCATAAATAGCCTGTCCAAACTTTATTATTTCTTGCTCACTATTTCTTGTCTGATCAATATTGGAATTTTCACCAACTATAATAGTTTTAATATTTCCTACAGTATCTATTCTTTTAATTTGGATATTCAGATCTTTAGGAACTTTAATGGAAAGAGAAACAGACCCATCGGAATTTATCTTAGGATCAGGAACTACACTAAAATCATATGATTTTTTATTACCATTATGGGGAGCGGAAGTTCCGTTAATATTAGTTGAAGATGCTGGTCCTCCCAATATATCTATGGTCATACTAAACAACTCCTCATCTTATAAATCCTTCACATAAATATATCGAAATATTTCTCACAAATTCCCTCTTATTTTAAGATACACGAAAATAGCATTATTATACATACTAGTATGCCCAAACCTTAAATATTTAAACAAAAAAGGAAAATTTAGTAAAACTAAAAAAACTCTATGATTGTAACGATCTAATCGCCCCCAAAAGACCACTTGCTCCAACAGCTGATATTTTTTTAATTTCAGCTTTAAAGGTTAAATCAAGAAAACTATTTAAGCTAGCCACAAAACTTTTATCATAGTCAGCAGTCTTCATCTCTTTTAGGAAACTTATCAATAACAAATGATTTGCTGAAACTTTACTAAGCTCAGCTATATTCTTTTTAAGTTTTTCCATTACTTCCTTCTTATCCTTTACTAAACTAAACAACTCAGCAATAGACTTCGAATTTACGTCAAGTAAATCCTTCAAATATGCCGAATCAATGTTTTTTAAAGCATTCTCTAACGCACCCATTGCACCTTTATCGTCTTTTATCATAGACAAAACAAGTACAGCATTTTTAGGATCAGCTTTATAAAACGCTAAAAACTTTGAATATTTCTTATCACTTCCAGCATCTAAAATTTCCTTCATTACCTCTGCTCTACCCTCTTTAGCTACAATTAAAACTACTGTTAATTTAGCATTATCAAGGTCTTTTGATATAGATATAACATCTGCACTCTTTAAATCCTTTAAAATTAATGACGCTAATGTTGTGGAACCATCTTTTTCTACTTTTAATTCATCAGCACTAAGACCAGCAACTAATGCTTTCGTACAATTTAAACTTACTTTTAAATCAGGTTGTTCTTTCTGTAACTGCTGTAGTAACCCTGTAAATCTACCTGTATCAGATTTAATCAACTTGATAAGTTTTGAGTAATCAGCTGGTGGTGTTGTTTCCTTTAATAATCCAGAAATAACTATCTTTGCAGTATCATCTTCCATACCACTAAGAGAAGCCAGTGAAGGATCTTCCTTTGCTAATCCAGCCAACACTTTTGAATCTATTTTTAACTTACCTAATAATTGATGGGATATATTAATGAAAGCGCTCTTCTGAGGGTCAGTTGCATTATCAAACCATCCCTTAACTAAAAGAATAACCGAAGGATTGTCGCTACCATTTTTAAAAACAGCAGAAATCTCATCTGGTGTTAATTTATTAATTGCTCCTTTTACGCCATCAGCTATTCCAGAGTTCGCAACAACGTCTACTACTATATTGTTCTCGATTTTCACCAAATTTAATGATGGAGAGGTGGGAGGTATTGCAGGAGCTGTGCTTAGCCATTCAAGCAACTTTGCCAAAATTTGTGGTTTACCCTTTAGTAAACCAACAATTTCTCCAATATTTCCTTTAGTTATCATACTATTATTGCCAGATAAATATATTGAAATATTCTCCTCTGTCCCAAGTGGAGAAAGAATAAGTGCCTTTAAATCCTCGAATGTTAAGCTACCTGGATCAATAATTTTAATTGGAGTTGTATTTGTATTAGGAACTAATTTTTGATTTGCAATTCTAGAAATAACAAGTTGTGATTCATTAACGGTTAACGTTTCTCCTTTTGGGTCACTAGTCAAACTCTGTCCAACTTCTGGAATAATAATTCTTCCATTACTTACAGGATAAATACTTTTAGAACCAATATCTAAACTATATGCTAAATCTTTTGACTCTCCATATACTTCATCTAACTTAATACTCATTCCAGGAACTATTTTTGGCATAGCAACACCAGATCTAAGTGCAGGAGGTGATCCTAATTCTAGTGGTGTCTTTCTTGATGGATCTGTTACAGGTTTTGATGTATCAGCCGAAGCCCCAACATTAACTTCTTTACTCACACTCACACCACCTATAGTGAAAGTTAATTTATTATTTCCATTAGGCAATGTAGAAGGTTGTATTCCTCCTGCTGGACTCTTTTCAGCTAAATAAAACTTAAAAGGACCTTTATCCTCACCTCTTGCAATAACAAAAAATTGCTTAGTTTCTACATTTACCGTCATATCCCTTACAATGCCATTACTCCCTCTTTCTATGCCGGACATAGTAAATCCATTTAATTTAAGACAACTTATTTGTGTTTCTTTATCTTGAGAATCCTTAAAACCTATTGACTCTACTTCTCCACCAGTTATCCCATTAACTGCCTCTTGAAATGGCTTATTAACGTCCTTTATCTCAATAGTTTTTCCATCTTTAATATATGTTTTATCCGTTATCTTCTTGTTTCCCCACGTTTGAACCTTGTCATCTTTTTCCTGAGTCATAAACTCCAAGAAATTCAAGAACCATAAATCTTTTCCTTCCCGTTCATCTTTCGTCCCTTCAACAATCTGATCCAAATCAGCTTTAGCAAAGCTCATTACTGGCTTAAAAGCGTCACCAACCTTCACAGACAACACTACTTTCTTATCATCCTTTGGATCTATGGTTATCTGTGCCCCACTACCATTACTTATTGGCAAATTAGTTTGCTGATTAAAAGTAGCTCCAGCATATGCAGTAGCTAAACCTTTTAATTGCCCTGAATTTAAACCAGGTCGTCCACTTCCGCTTAATTTCTCAGAAAGATTTGTTGCTGCTCCCTCTGTAGTTTTACTAATCTTGGTGACGGAATAAGCAGACGCACTAATAAATTCTTTTGCATAAACAGCAAACTCGCCAATACCCCTACCCAACTTCTTATTTATCTCAAAAGACCGACAAAGAGAATGCACAGCAGCTTGTAAATCCGATTGATTTACTTGCAGTTTTGTACCAGGCCTATTAAAAAACTCAGTTGCAAAAGCAATTGTTGGTTTATTTCCTAACTCAGTCCCACGTTCAGAAAAAACACCGCTCTTATCATTTTTATAATCATCAGCAGTTCCTAAGAATCCTTGGCTCCCAAGTTCTTTAAGTATAGCTACTTTTTGTTCAGCTGAAATTTCAGTATTTGTTTCGCCTTGAATTGAAACAAAAATATCTTCTACATCTTTTGGCAATGGAGTTTTATCTATATCTGCAACCGTCAGTGTGCCCTTGAATGCCTTTTCAAATAAGTCACTTAAGGCAATTTTCTTCTTGGCAGGACTTATAATCTTCTCTTCAGCTTCAACTTTTGGTGGTGCGTTTGGTGGTGGTTGAATATTAAGCATCTCTTTCGCAAAAGCATCGTAATCACCAGTTACTTCAGCCAACTTTGCGTCAGACTGAACAGTTCCCCCTGAAACATCAATACCATCAATTAATTCAGCATCTATAGTTAACTTTACTTTTTTATCATCTAAAGTAAATTTAGACACATCGAATGATTTTAAAGCCTCAGCTATTTTACCAAGTTCATTTTGCGAAGCATTAAGGTTGTCATTGGTATGAGCAGTTACTGCTTGCATTAATAATCTATAAGCTGACTCATTTGTATTTTTTAATTTAATTAATGCTGTTTCTATATTTTTTGCTGTTAAACCGTCTGGTAATTTATCATTTTTTTGCAAAACTACAAAAACCAAACTAGCATCCTTTCGAATGCCTGTTTCGAATTTAATATCTGACAATTTAATACTAACTGGGTCAACCATTACTTCACCTTTCGCTATTCACTATTCACTATTCACTATTCACTATTCACTATTCACTATTCACTATTCACTATTTATATTCTGCCCAAAAAATACGAACTTAAACATACTTTCTTGAAAAAACACCAATCTTCCCGGCGTAAGGTATCGACAAATCCTGAAGCACTACGGTGTCGCCACCCTTCTTTATCAAGAAGGGTTTAGTGAGTGTAATCTTTCTAGTAGCTTATTAATGACGAAGTCGGGGCATTCTATGATTTCTTCATTGGTGAAACGGATAATCTCTATTCCAAAGTTTTCTTTAAGGATATCTTCCCTTAGTTGGTCGTATTCTTTGACAGAATCATGGTAATCTCCGTCAACCTCGATGACTAATAAATAGGCACTACAGTAAAAATCAGCAATAAACTTATATAATGGTTTCTGCCTTAAAAATCTATATTCTTTAAAACAATCATTCTTCAAAATATCCCACATCCTCGCTTCACCAAGCGTAGGATTCATCCTATTCCTCCGCGAAAAAACCAACAATCTTTTTTCATAAGGGACAAACGGAATCTGATCTCGCATAGTCCCATTTTACTAAACAACGCAACGTATTTAAAGTTACTATAATGCCATTCGCCCACCTAAACCTTCCTTGATAAAGGAAGGTGCTCACAAGTTTCTACCTTATGAAGCCTTAAGTACATTTGAGCGGATGGATTTCCGAAATGTTTATTTGTCTTGTTTTCTGGGCTTAATAGTAAGTATGAAGAAGAAAGTTATTGCTATATCAAGAAAAATATCTGAAAGAACGTTCTATGCTGGAGATACGGTATTTATTAAGGATAATGGCAAGTATATTCCTAAAGAAATACTCAAAACAGAAGACGGAATGCATCTTATTGATACTCCCAAAGGGAAAAAATGGTTTCATTCACTAGAACTTGAATACCATAACCCTTTTAGAATTGGACAAAGTAAAATTAGAGTTTTCAGTAAAACAACACAAAGTTTTCATGAAGGGACCATAAAAGCCAGAGAAAACAACAAATACACCGTTGCTTGGGATAATGACAATAAATATAAAGATGTATCAATGTCCAAATTAATGGAATGGAACCCTTCATTTCATAATATCCATCATCTATTTCCTAGGGGATTACAAGAAGGTGCTATAAAACAAGGAATTGTTGGAAATTGTTATTTTTTAGCAGTCTACGAAGGAATATTAAGAACATACATTGCACAAAAAGTAATTCCCAAAATGATTGAGGAAATCTCGCCATTTACTTGGTCAGTAACTTACTACGACCCAAGACATTCTGATAAAAATGGCAATATGGGGAAAATTACTACAACAATAAATATTGAAGACCTACTTAGCATCAACAATAAGCTTAACAAAGGCAGAATCGGCGACCTAATTATGGAAAGAACTTTTGGGAAAGCCATAGTAGAAATAGAAGCACGAAGGTCTGACTTGGGGTCCTTTGATGACGAAGATACTGACTCTTATGAACCAAACACAATGGAACTAACAACTCTTGGTTCAATGAAAAGTGCGATAGAAATATTATTAGGTAAAAAATCACAAAACATATACTCTAAAGACATTGACAAGCTGAGGTCTAGAATAAAAGACTATTCAGCTTTTATAAGTAATCAATTAATGGTTGCTGGTAGTACTATTAAACCACCAAATACTCGAATTTACCCAAAACACGCTTACTTTGTTCAATCATATCAAGAAGAAACTGACGAAATAGTTCTTATAAATCCACATGACACACGTGATGGAATTCTTAGGATTCCTCTAGCTGTTTTTATTAGTAATTTTACAGAATTAAGAACAACAGACATAAGTGACTTAAAAAAACATACCAGCTAACTTTTCACCTTATACTTTTTCCCTTTTCCCTTTTCCCTTTCACCGTTATAATAACTTTATGAACATTGGATTAATCGGCACAGGAACAATCGGCTCAGGCGTTATCCACTTATACCAAAGCAATTTTGCCAAATTAAGCTCACATGCGAAAACCCCTTTTAAACTAAAAACTATTTGCGATTTAGACTTTAGCAAATGCCCTTACGACCTATCATCTTTTCAAAAAACTAACAGCTTCAAAGAACTTATTGCAGACCCAGAAATAAACATAATAATTGAACTTATTGGTGGAGATGAGCCTGCTAGAACCATTATTGAATCTGCATTAAAAGCAAAAAAACACGTTGTTACTGCTAATAAACTTGTTCTTGCAAAATACGGCAAAGATCTACTTAAGCTAGCTGAAGATAACAACGTATCCTTACTTTATGAAGCTTCGGTTGGTGGTGCAATTCCTATCATTAATAACCTAAAAGATTCATTATCACCAAATAACTTTAAGGAAATGGTTGGTATTCTTAACGGAACAACTAACTTTATCCTTACCAAGATGCAAAAAGAAGGCGCTGATTATGCAGTTGTATTAAAAGAAGCACAAAAACTAGGTTATGCCGAGGCTGATCCTTCATCAGATGTTGAAGGTATGGACAGCAGGTACAAACTTTCTATCCTAGCTTCTATAGCTTTTCATGCTGATATAAATATTGAACAGATTTTAATGGAAGGCATTACTAAAATATCTGCTAAAGACATTAATTATGCAAAAAACCTTGATGCCAGCATTAAACTATTAGCCATTGCAAGAAACACTGATAAAGGACTAGAACTAAGAGTACATCCTGTTATTCTAAAAAACAGTCACCCACTTGCTTCGGTCAACGATGTATTCAACGCTATCTACGTAGATGGAGATGCTACAGGAGAAAGCATGTTCTATGGACGTGGAGCTGGAAGTATTCCAACCGCAGGTTCTGTTTGGGCAGATATACTAAATATCATCAACGGCACAGCTTACGTTACAGAGAAAAAGCTAAAAGTGAATATACTACCTAAAGAAGAAATAGTCTCCAAGTACTACATAAGGTTACTCGTTGAAGACAAACCTGGTGTACTTGCAGAAATTAGTGGTATCTTTGCTAAACTTAATATCAGTATCAAAGAAGCTATCCAAAAAGGTGCTGACGAAGATGCAGAACTAGTGATTGTTACACATTCCATCAAAGAAGGAATTAAAAACAAAGCCATTGAAAAGATAAAAGCATTGTCTTGCATCAAAGACGTGGCTAGTATTATAAGAGTAGGGATATAACGGTTCATTGGTTCACTCGTTCAATGGTTCATTGGGAAAAATTAAATCATAACTAAAAAAAGCATAACTATTAGTTAATTGCTATTTATATACTATAATATTGCAGGACTCAATTATTTATTTAAAAATTATAAATGGAGAAAAAAATGGGAACACATAAAGATTTAGATATCTGGAAAGAATCTATAGAATTTGTTACAGCTATTTACAAAATCACTAAACAATTTCCTGAGTCTGAAAAATTTGCACTTTGCTCTCAAATACAAAGAGCAAGTGTGTCTGTACCATCAAATATTGCTGAAGGTGCCGCAAAGCAATCAGATAAGGAGTATTTAAAACATTTATATATTGCTCTTGGCTCTCTTTCTGAAATAGAAACACAAATAATAATAGCTAATAATCTTGGATATATTAAAAAAGAGGATAGTATAGTAATAGAAGAACAAATCAATATATTATCAAGAAAGGTGAATAGTTTTATCAAATATCTTAAACAACTGAATAAGATTAACGATTGAACTAATGAACAATTGAACCAATGAACAAGTATATTTGCATTCACGGACACTTTTACCAACCTCCAAGAGAGAACCCATTCCTTAATAAAATCGAACGTCAAGGCAGCGCCTTCCCATACCATGATTGGAACGAAAGGATTAATGATGAGTGCTATCGACCAAATACTTCCTCTAGAATCCTCTCTCCTCACGGGAAAATAATAGACATAGTTAATAACTTTCAATACATAAGTTTCAATGTTGGCCCTACTTTAATGAATTGGTTATTTACTTATGACCAAAATACTTACAACAAAATAATTGAAGCTGATATTCTAAGCAAAGAAACAAACCATGGACATGGAAATGCTATTGCTCAAGTTTATAGTCACATCATCATGCCACTAGCTAATGAAAGGGACAAACAAACCCAAATCAAATGGGGAATTGCTGACTTTAAAAAACATTTTGGCAGAGACCCTGAAGGAATGTGGCTTGCAGAAACCGCAATAAATATGGAGACTGTAAAGGCTCTTATTGATAATGGAATAAAATTCACAATTCTGTCGCCTTTCCAAGTTGAAAAAGTTAAAACCTACTTTTCTAATGAATGGATAAATGTATCCAATGGCAATGTAGATCCAACTCAGCCTTATAGAATATTTATTGATGAAAATAAAGAAAAATACCTTGATGTGTTCTTTTATGATGCACCTATATCAACAGCAATCAGCTTTGAACATCTATTAAGGGATGCCCATAATTTTGCTGACAGACTAGATATGGCTTCCAAGCTAAACCAAGGCAGACCAACGCTGGTGACAGCTTCAACCGACGGCGAAAGCTACGGACATCATGAACCTTTTGGGGATATGTGCCTCTCCTATTTCTTTAAACATCTCGCGGAAGAATACAAAATGAAGCAAATCAACTATGGGGCATTTCTAGAAAGATTTGCACCAATCTCTGAAGCTGTACTTAAAGAAGGTCCCAATAAAGAAGGGACAGCTTGGAGTTGTAGTCATGGCGTTGGAAGATGGAAAGAGAATTGTGGATGCAGTACTGGCGGTGGAACAGGATGGAATCAACAATGGAGAAAACCACTAAGAGAAGGACTTAATGCACTCCGCGACTTACTTTGGGATGTGTACAAAAAAGAAACAGAGCCTCTGTTAATTGATATAGAAAAAGCTAGAAATGACTACTACTTTGTTTCTCATGGTATCTGGAGTAAAGATAAATTCTTTGAAAAAAACAGTAATGGACAACTAAGCGAAAATGAAAAAATAAAAATTCTTGAACTTCTGGAAAGCCAAAAGTTCGAACAACTTATGTTCACCAGTTGTGGATGGTTCTTTTCTGAAATATCTGGAATTGAAACAGTACAGATTATTAAATATGCTAACGCAGCCATTTTCTACGCTCAGCCTTATACCAAAACTGACTTAGAGAAAGTTTTTCTATCATATTTAAAATCAGCAACTAGCAATATCAATAGTAATCACAATGGGGATGCCCTTTATAAAACATGGATAAAACCACACGAACTGACTCCTGAAAAAGCCGTTAACCAATTCATCGTTAAGGCCCATCTTACTGGTAAAATAAAAGAACAAGACATTTACCTATATAAAATAACACCTACCCAAGACCTTTCCTTCTGGACAGATGAAATTACTTACAGAACACTCAATTGTTCTATTAGTAATCTCTACACTGGCAAAACAACCGAACATTCCGCTTTACTTACAGAAAAAAATGGCCTTGTAAAAACATATATAAGCAATACTATGCTTAATCTAGAGTCAATTAAAATAGAGTTATTAGATTCATCAGCACAAACTAAGTTTAATGAATTAGTAAAAAAATATTTTCAAAAAACACTTACCATGTCCGACCTTAATTTCGAAGAAAGCTCTGATATAATGGACATCCTTTGGTCTAAAAAAACCAATAGACTAAACAAAGACTTAAATAAGTTATACTCAGGATTTAAAAATCTTATTGAAGAAACTGTTCGCATGGGAGGATATCTGCCTTCAGAAATCAAATCTGCGATAGAAATAATTATGTCTGCAAAACTTTTAAACGAAATTCAAGATATTAATAGCTGGACTCATAAAAACATAAAATCTGCAGTAAGCATAATAGAAATAAGTCATAGTTTACACTTAGATATAAACTTAAACGATACAAGAGCATATCTGGAACGTTACTTAAAAGCATTACTTAATAAAATTGAAAAAGCCAAAAACCCACAAGACATTAATGAGGCAATATCTTTCTTAGAAATATATGAAAAACTTGGAATAACCATTAATAGAGCATCAGCTGAAACTAAAGCCTTTATTCTTTACCAAGAAAACCAAAATAACCCTCTACTAAAAGAACTCGCACTAATGATGAATATTCTTGTATAATATTCTCTATGCAGCCATTTTCCTTTAAAGTAATAAAAAAAAGTAAGAAAAACCAAAGTCGTGCAGGTATTCTAACTACTCCACATGGAGAAATTAAAACTCCAGTGTTCATGCCAGTAGGAACTTTAGCCTCCGTAAAAGGACTAACTCCTGAGATGGTTTATGATACGAATGCAGATATTATTCTTGCAAACACCTACCACCTTTTCCTCAGACCAGGAACAGACGTTTTAGATAAATTTAGTGGCATCCACAGCTTCATGAATTGGCATAAACCTATTCTGACAGATAGTGGCGGTTTTCAAGTTTTTAGCCTTGGCAAGCTGAGAAAGATAAGTGAAAATGGTGTAATATTTAATTCTCACCTCAATGGAGATAAGTTCGAATTCACTCCTGAAAGAGTAATGGAAATACAACAAAAAATAGGTGCAGATATCATCATGCCATTAGATGAATGCTTACCTGCGGAAAGCACAAAAGACAAAACATACAAATCACTCGAACTAACGACCAGATGGGCGAAAAGATCCCAAGAATTTCTTAGTAATAACACTGGTCGACACTCACAGTCCCTGTTTGCTATAATACAGGGAGGCATGTTCCCGGAATGTCGTAAGGCGTCCGTAGAACAGTTACTTGAATTGAATCTTTTCGGTTATGCAATAGGAGGTCTTAGCGTAGGAGAAGGACCAGACAAAATGTATCCCCTTGTGGAATACACAGCTGGACTTATCCCTGAAAATAAACCACGCTACTTAATGGGAGTTGGAACTCCTGAAGATTTAACCACCTGCATCAACTATGGTATAGACATGTTCGATTGTGTGCTACCTACCAGACTAGCTAGACATGGAGCTTTTTTTACTGACCAAGGAAGGAAAAGCATCAAACGTCCGGAAAATGAGTTTGAAAAAGGACCACTTGAAGAAACCTGTGATTGTTATGCTTGTCGAAATTATTCAAAGGCCTATATAAGGCATCTGTGGAGAAACCAAGAACTCTTGGGGATGACACTAATGTCGATACATAATATAAAATACCTAATCAATCTAGTAACAAAGATTAGGAATAACATACTGGAGGAATAAACTTAAATGTTCACAGATAAACTAAAATTCTTTTATCTCGTTATTGGTATCGCCTTAATTATCTTTATTGGAAAGACAATCCCTATCAGTCTAGGACTTGATTTACAGGGTGGGATGCTTCTAGTCCTAGAGGCTCAAGACACTGAACAAGTAAAAGTTAACGATGACGCGGTATTAGGCGCACTAGCAATTATTCAGAACAGAATAGATGGACTAGGAGTATCTGAGCCTGTTATCCAAAGAAAAGGAAAAAGACAAATAGTTGTTGAGCTTCCTGGAATTACTGACCCTACAAGAGCTGAAAAATTAATTGGTGATACAGCTCTATTAGAATTTGTTGAAGCTGAATTTGCCCCGCAGGATGCCGCAACCTTAAGCACCGAAGAAGTTAAAATAATTGCTGGCGAAGGTATGAGGTTAGACAAAATGTCTATAAAAGATAATGTCGGTAACGTAGTACAAGAGACTCCTATCTTCCTTGGAAAAACAGTAATGACAGGTAATGACCTTAGTTTTGCTGGACCAAGCGTAGACCAATTTGGCAAACCTATTATAAATATAGAATTTACTGCTGAAGGCACAAAGAAATTTGCCGATGTTACAAGACTCAATGTGGGAAAACCATTAGCTATTCTACTTGATGGAATTGTTATTTCAGCTCCTAGGATTAACGGACCAATCCCTGGAGGGAAAGCACAGATATCTGGTTCTTTCTCAATAAGAGAAGTTCAAGATATGGTCATTAAATTAAAAGCTGGCTCACTACCAGTACCAGTTATCATTATTGAGAAAAAAGAAATTGGACCTAGCTTAGGAAAAGCATCCATTGATCAAAGTATTAAGGCTGGAATAATTGGTTTTATCTTAGTCGCAGTATTTATGCTAATTATCTATAAATTTCTAGGATTTATTTCCATCCTATCTCTTATCTTTTATTTCTTCCTTTCTATGACAGCTTTTAGACTGCTACATGTTACTTTAACCTTACCAGGACTTGCAGGTATCATACTTTCTATAGGTATGGCAGTTGACGCTAACGTTCTTATCTTTGAAAGATACAAAGAAGAACTACGTAATGGTAAGACTATTAAAAATGCAATTGAAGGTGGATTCCAAAGAGCCATTGTTACTATTGTAGACTCTAACGTTACAACACTCTTAACTGCCTTTGTACTTTTCTGGCTTGGCACTGGAACTATTAAAGGATTTGCTGTTACCCTATCAATAGGTATCATCATCAGTATGTTTACTGCTATTTCGCTAACAAAATTCTTTTTGTTCAGCAGTCTTAATATTACAAAAATAAGAGAAAGTAACCTAATTAGGTTTAAATAAGGAGTTAAAAATGGGAAAAATATATTTTTTAGACAAGACTAAATATTGGTTCGGACTATCTACTATTATTATCAGCATTGGTATATATTCTATGTTCAACAACTTCCTATCAACTGGAACCCCCTTCAATCTTGGAATAGATTTTACTGGGGGAATTTCATATACAGTAGGTATTGATAAAGCAACTAAAGAATTTAACTCTACTGGTGTTTTGTCAGAAAAAACTAGAAGTGAACTTACTAGTTTAATCAGAGGAACAATGGAAAAAGCAGGAGTTGAAAACACACAGCTTACTACAATTGATAAATATCTATTCTCCTTGAAATTTCAAAAAACAAATCTTTCTATTGAAGAATTATCTAAAAAAATAACTTCTGAAATAGAAGGAGCAACTATATTATCTACTGACTTCATTGGCCCAACTGTTGGTAACGAACTTCAAAAACAAGCATTCGCTATCACTGGTATTGCTATGCTACTTTTACTAATATACATTACCTTCCGTTTCGAGTTCTGGGCAGCTATTGCAGCTATACTTGCCTTAGTTCATGATGGAATGATTTTGATTGGAATGACAGCTTTACTTCACATAGAAGTAAATACTTCCTATGTAGCTGCCTTTCTGACCGTAATGGGGTATTCCATCAATGATACTATTGTTATCTTTGACAGAGTGAGAGAAAACCTAAAAGAAAGCAAAGAAGAAATCTTTGATATTATTAACAATAGTCTTGCCCAAACGATGACCAGATCCATCTATACATCGTTCACAACACTATTAACATTAATTGCTATTTACTTCTGGGGTGGAGCATCTATAAAAGATTTTTCGCTTGCGCTAATAATTGGTATCAGTGCTGGAGCATATTCATCTATCTTTATAGCAAGCCCACTATTGTATAGATTTAAAAAATTGAATCAGTAAACCTCACCCGGCGTAATCAGGCGAGAGCTTGTAAAACATTTCGATATCGCCACCCTCTCCATTGCTTACGCGACGGAGAGGGTTCAGTAAATATAATCATATTAACTAAAAATACTCTTTCTTAAACAAATAAACATATAAACAAATCAACGAATAAACAGTATAATAATTTCATGCTAAAAATCGCTTTACTAGGAATCATCCAAGGATTTACAGAGTTTTTACCTATCAGTAGCTCTGGTCACTTAGTTATTGCAGAACACTTACTTGGGGTTTCTTTCTCTGATCTTAGTCTAGAGCTAATATTACACTTAGGAACACTATTGGCTGTTTTCGTATATTTCCGCAAACAAATCTGGTCATTAATTGATGCTTTAATAAACTTTAAGGACAAAGAGAAACATACTAGTAGACTGTTCTCCTTATACGTAATAATAGCTATGATACCAACAGGCATTATTGGATTAGCATTAAGAGAAACTCTCAAGGCAAATAAGAACCAACTTAATCTGGTAGGGACCGCACTTATCTTTACTGCGCTATTACTATTTACTTCTAATATTATTCAAAGAAAACAGAAAACCAGCAAACCTTTAAATCTTTTCAGAAGTATCTTGATTGGTATTGGACAAGGGATTGCCGTAATCCCTGGGTTATCGCGCTCTGGCAGCACTATTGCAGTGGCCCTTATGACAGGCATATCAAAAAAACAAGCAGCTGAATTCTCTTTTATTCTATCAATCCCTGCGATACTAGCAGCAACAGTTGTGGAGTTAGACACAAGCATAATGCTTGCTCCTGAATATCTAATTGGAATGCTCTGTAGTTTTCTGGCTGGATTATTTACAATTAAATTTCTAATCAAACTAATTAGCGAAGGTAAATTTCACCTATTTGGATACTACTGTTTAATCGTAGGGTTTCTAGTCGTTAACTTTATGTAGGTCACTGAACGTAGCCGAGATGACTTACCTTCTATGAGGTGGCAACGATGGACTTCTTCTGCTTGGTTTTATTTCAGTTTCTACTTTAGGAATATCAACATTAACCTTAAACTTATGAACCAATATATCAACTAACTTCTTTCTAACTTCTCTATCACTAATCTTATCTAATTCCTTTTTTAATTCTTCTTTATTCTCAGTTACTCTCATATCCTTCATCTTCTTCGCAACAGCTATATACACTAACTCTTTCTTATCGCTTACGTTATAATGTTTCATTAGCTTAGCAAAATTAACGTTCCAATTAAGTGTACCTTGCTTAATTGCTTCGGCATTAGCTATATTTGCTTCCAGTGGGTTCTTCTGGTTTCTAGTGAGATAAACAACAGCTTGAATAAACTCAATATCTGTTACGTCCTCTAATTTATCTAAATCTGTCCATGGTCTATCTGAAGCTATATCCATTGATCTGTTGAAAACGCTAGGGGTTGATATGCCACCAAGTTGAGTTCTTATACTTTGAACCTGACTGCTAGTGTTAGCAGCAACAGGAATAGCTTTTGACGTGGAAGATGCAGTTGTAACTGCTTTAGCAGCAACTGGAAGAGCTTTTGTTGTAGGTTGTGAGATTGTTATTGATTTACCCTCTGCTAATGAAACAGCCTTTCTTGCAGCAGCAACTTGTGCCTCTGCCTTTTTAACACTATCGATTAATCCTGGCAAATCTAATTTAGCTTTTGCTAGTTCTTGCTCAATACCTTCTTTAATCTTTTCTTTGTCCTCTATACGATTCTGCGCATCTGCAACTAATGCTTGCTTTTGTTCTACCTGTTTACCAAGATCAAGAGCTTTAGCATTTAATGTTGGCACTTCTAATCCTAACTTAGCAACACTCTCTTGAGCAGATGTTAACTCTGGCTGTTTTGATTTAAGATCTATATTTAAGGCATCTAAACTTTTTTGTGAAGCAATATTTGCTTCAACTTGGGCTGAGACTTGTTTATTAAGTCCATCAATGACAATTTGCAAAGCAGCCACATCATCTTTTGCTTTTATAGAAATCTTAACATCTTCTCTTTTCGCACTTAGAGTTGCAATAATTGCTCTTTCTTCTCTTTCTAATCTATCAACTTTATCTTGATCTTCATTAAAAGGCTTCCAGTCATTAAATTTAGCTTTCTCTACTCCAATCTGATCTCTAGTTGTTTTAAGTAATCCTTCTAATCTAATAACTGCTTTGTTGTTCCCTTCTAGCTTTTCTGCTACAACATTAAGCGCACTTGAAGCATCTTGTTTCTTCTTAATTTCTGCATTAAATTCTGGAATCTTTTTATTCCCTACATCAAGAGTAGCTTCTTCCGCAGCTATGTCTCTTATCAGCTTATCAACTTCTGGTTGCAAAGCAGCAACCTTTTGTTTTGCTAGATCTAAGGCTTCTTGCTTCTTTTTAGCGTCTTCTTTCATAGACTCAAGTTCAGCGGTCAAATCCGCTACCTCTTGTTCTAGTTTTGCTAATTCTGGTCTCAATGCATCTAAATCAGCATTTACTTCTCCCAACCTAGCAGTTAAATTAATAATTGATTGTCGCAAAGCAGCAAGAGCTATAGATTTGTTTTCTAGTTCAGTAGTCTTTGTAGCTAAAGTTGCATTAGCTCTATCAATAGCATCTTGGTCAATAACTTGACCAGAGACAGATTGCTCTACTTTGCTGTTTTCAATAGCATTAATCTTAGCCGTCTTGAACATCTTCTCTATAGCAGATGGAACAATCCCTCCACCTTGACACATCAAATAAAGTGCTCGATGGAACACATTCTTCTGTGAGTCAATCTGTTCTTGTATTTCAACTCCATTTGAAAAAATTTGAAATAATGTAATTGCTCCTTTATCAGTGACACGAAACTCATAGTCCTGAGTTTCTGTACCGTTCTTACCAGCACCTCTCATGTTAATTAAGAAAACATGTTGATTATCTTTTCTACCGATATATGACAAATCAGCATCTATTCTCTTCTTCTCAAGCATTGCCATTAAGCTTGCCAAATTCTTATCAACATAATTAATTCTGCCTACTTCACCTCTAAGCTTATTTAAAATGTCATTTTCTGAAATATCATCTTTATCTTTACCCACGCTTTTTAAATTTTCATAAGCCATTTCAATATAATATTGTGATATTTTACTATTTCTAAAAAATCCCAAGAAACCACTATCATCTAAAGTTAAAACCATATCAGGAATTCTTATTTCTAATTCATTTTCAAACACTGAAAGCATCTTATTTAACCCAACTAAGGCATCATTATTATTTGCTATCTTATTTATAATTTCATCTCTAACATTAAATTCCAAACCTCTACTTGATAAATCATTTATCAATTTCTCAATGCTCTTTTTTAAGTCGTTTGAAGCATTGGATGACAAAACTGCTTTTATTAACTTATCCTTCGCATTTACTCTTTCTGTGTGAACTATATTATTTAAATATTCATTAATTAATGCATCTGCTGTTCCTTTTCCTTTTGATATATCCCGAACCATTTTCTTAAGACTATCCATATCTACGGCAAAAGTATCGCCTTCAAATTTATTTACATCCCAATTAAGAAAAACAGCATTTAGTGCCTTAAAACTATCATTACCGTTTGCTTTACGTTTATATAATTCAGTTACAAGCTTCTTAAATAATTCTAATTCTGGAACTCTTTGATCTGAATATAGCTTCGCTGCATCTTCTTGATCATAGAAAATACTAATTTTGGCTAATCCCCTTTGTGCTTTACAAACTTCCTGAGCCCAATTCTTAAGGTAATTAAAATGTTCACTTCCTACGGTTGCAGCAAGCATCTTATAATTTGTTTTACCAAAATAATCTACAGCTGATACTATCTCCCCATCAGCAAATCTAAACTGATGTCCAGGATTCTTTTCCTTACGAATGATTAACCCAGTAACACCAACCATAGCCCAAGTAACTTCTCCACCATGTAATGCACTACCTGGAGCATTACCATAAGTCAAACCAAAAGCTGCTCTTCCGTACCCAAATAAACCTAACAAATCTACCTTCACTCCAGCCTTAACAGCTGCGCCGGTCTTATCTAATACTTCAACTCCCAAATTATTCCCTAACGAAACAGTAAATTTATTATTAAATTCCATTAGCAATTCTGCATGCAAATGAGGATCAAAGGTAGAAAGCTCTCCGCCAAGTCTAAACTTATTATTCTCATTAATCCTAAAATCTTGAATACACTCAACTCCTACGTTTAATAAAGCTTCTGGATGTGTAAGAATATTAACCAAGGATGAACCAACTTTAATCTGTGTATCAAAACCTAATATATTAAGGTCATCAACAGAAAGCTTAACATTAGCCATTAATTGCTCAAGTTGCTTTATGTCAAAATTAGATTTCTCAGTATCTCCACCATTTTTTAAAACAAATGCTTGAGCCAAAATATACTGTACGGAAATCTGATAAGATATCTTTGCTAATAATGTATTTGCTAGTGGATCAATAGACTTTAACAACCCGTATCTCGCTGCTGCTTTATCCTCTGCATTCTTATATATTTTGTCTATGTTATTTAAATTGCCCAACAAAATTTCATATTCAGCTACTTCCTTAGTACTAACACCATCGAAATTACTTTGTTTAAATACTTCTAATTTACTTCTCAGATTAGCTTCAAGCAATGTACTAGCTAATTGGTAATTACCAGTTTTGCCAATCTCAGCAATCATTTCGTTAAATGACTTTCTGTCTTTACAAATTAAGGTATATATTTTCCCCCCATCTGCACTACCAACCACTTCAAACTTGAATGCACCCTTATATCTCTCAGCATTAAAAATTCCTAGCTGTGCACGTTTACCAGTTAGTCCGAGTAATGTTTCCAATTCTGTTTTGTCTGTTGATGACAAAGGAACAGAAACATTTGTTCCAAGGATATTATTCTCAACAAATCTCTTTAGGTTATCACGATAAAGAATCCCAGCACTAAGATTAACTGGTAACCCCTCATCTGTCTGCTGTACTGTTGCTACAACTCCTGTTGTAACAGAAGCTCCTTCTCCTAAATCTACTATCTGTTTAAGACCAGCCTCTAAAGAAGCACCACTATCAGCTGGATTACTGCTTGAACTTACATTATATCCTGCATTTAAGTAAGCTAAAAATTTTGCCCCACTTTTGGTTTCCCACATCTTTTCCCAAGATACATTTACCCCATTTGATTTAACAGAATCATAAGTTCCCTTATTATTAAAATATGCATATTCTCCAGTAGTAAAGAAAACACTTATCTTTCCTGTCTTTTTATCTTCATAAACAAAACCAACTTTTCCATAATGCTGCCCGATATCATCTACTTGAAAAGCCCCGACAAGTTTAATCTTTTCGGACAACTCCTTAGATATGTATCCATTCAATTGATTCTCAACTGGTGGCTTATGAATTAAATAATACTTGCCATTACCGGCAACAAAATTACCTGCTTCTACATCTTTTTCATAGTGCTTAAACTCAAGTTTGATTATATTCCCATTATCATCAAAGGTAACACCAGCCCCCATTTCTTGAGTGTCATACATATTTCCTATATCACCTTTATTAATTTTCTTTACTTCAAAAGGATTATCTCCAACCTTTATGTCCTTTGTTTCACGATAAAAAGCGTAAACTCCAACCTCTTTGGTAATCTGTTGTTTAGCAATAATCTCTTGTACAGATTTTAAGTATTGAGCATCTTTATCAAAGGCTTTCTTACCAAAATCATGAGGAGTTAAAACTTCCTCATTCCAAGTATATGTTCCGCTTTCTGTTCTTGTCCCAGTTTGACGACGTACAATATGAGTACCTGTTCCCGTCTCATTTTCAACAACAATCTCTTCATAAATAGGTATTTCTTCTGTCCAAGTTCCGGTTTTTGTAACAGTTTCTCTTTGTGCATTTATTCCTTCAATTAAAACATTGTTTTTTCCGAGATATGAGAACATCTCATCTGCTGTTCCAAAACCAAACACTGCTTGAGATGAATTTGCCTCAACACTTAAGCCATTTGCAACTTCTAATGTGGAATTTGACACCCTAGATGCAGGAGAAGCAAGAGGAATGTTCCGCTTGTTTTCTTCTGGTGGCGCAACCACTCTAGCGCTACCTGGTTGTAACTCCAAACCCATTTTCGGTTCATTATCGAATTGAGATTCTTTTCCTGGTGGTGCAACATAACTATAATCAACATAAACCCAACTATTATCACCACTATATCCTGCTAAAGTTGCTTTTATTCTAACAAAAGAAGTAACAGGAGTAGCCTTAGTCAGCTTATCCAATAATGTTAATGCCTCATCAGACTTAGTCACAGAAAGCAACGTTGCTGCCTGATCCCAAGACATTAGAGTAACGTCCTTTTCTGTTAGTCTTGCAACTTTATAATCTCCCTTAGCACTATCAACCATTCTTACATAAACACCCATCTTAGCTTCTTTATAATCGGTTTGGTCTACAATTGGCATTTCAATAAACGCCTTATCAATATCTCGCTTAACTGTCGCATAATCTGAAAAACCCTTTTGCGCCATCTTGTTATAAGCAAGCATCATCTGATAACGAAACTTAAATACATTTTGATTACGTTGAGGGAAATTTGCTATTGAAAACTCTGATAATAATTTACCATTGCTACCAATCACTGATTTCCCTTCAGCAGTAGCAAGTGCCATGCTTTGTAAAACTACCTCTACTTTAACTTCTGAATCATCTGAAATTTTACTATAATCACTAATTAATCTTTCAATGTCTTTAACATCAGTTTCACGTTCAGCAGGTTTCTTAAGTTGTATTAAATCTAACTTAATTTCTATCTGTAGCTTAAGTAATTCTTTTTTTGTATTAAGTCGCTCTTTATTTAAATTTGCATTTGGTTGTTCATTTAACTTTTTTAAAGCCTCTATTATTAACGCCAAAGCTCTATCAAACCTTTGAACTTGTCTTAATGAACTTACGTTTTCAGAAACATCTGAAGCAGTAGTCTTATCAGTAATAACTAAATCTAATTTACCTACTTCATCTAATCTATCTTTAGCTTGTGCTGGAAAATTCTTTATAAAATCTTTCATATCCACAACATTGCTCTTCATCTCAATATCATATTTATCAGCTTTTACTGCTAATTGGTAAATAAACGGAGCATTATTTGGCAGTTTACTATCACTACCTATCAGTTCATCAAACGTCTTTGTATCTTGACCTGTTCTCTGTAAATACTTTCTATATATTGCTACAAGTTGAGTAATTTGATGATCATTTAGTTTAATATCTTTAAATGTACCTTCTATTCTAGAATTTAATGCTTTGGTTAGACCTTCTACATCGGCATCTGGCTTATCTGACTTATCTGCATATTTAATTTCCTGGTCTAATGATAAAAGAAGTATCTTGTTATCTACATCTGCAATATCTGCCCCTGCTACTATATCAGAATTTTCTTTAGCTTCTTTTATGTCTGGTTCACCACTTACTGCATATAAATGCGCAAATCCTTTAATTAGTTGTAACTTTTGCTTAACTTTTTCATCTGCAGATTTAAACTTATCTGAAAATTTCTCATCATTAATAATCGTCTTATATTCTCTCTTGGCGAACATTAAATCTAACTCGTAACTAAGCTTAATATTCTTTAAATCAGAATCTTGACCAACAAAAGTTGATGGAAGCAATGTATCTAATTTAATATCATCAAGTTTAAGTGAACTACCAGGAGCTTTATTAGCCTTTAGGTAAGTTGCAATATACACGCCTAATGTCCTTAAATATTCATTACGTTCTTTATCATTCATCTGTTTAATTGTCTTATTATTATCATTATCTTCAAAATAAAAATTAATAACTTTCATAAATTTCTCACTTGCATGCCCATACTCTCTTCTCTGGAAGTGACCCAAACCACGAAGAAGGTCGATATTATTTTGTTCTTTTGCTTTATCCTTACTATCAGAAATATTCGTTAATAATACTTCTGCCTGTGCTAAAAGAGTATTAAAATTCAATTCAGTAGCTTTAACGTCATCATCCTTGGTTAATTTTCTGTTCAATAAGTTAACTGCCCTTAAAACATTAACAGTTATTTGGTCTTTTGAGCTACTCTTAGCTTGTACTTCAAGGGTAGTTACTACTTCTGGTGGTGGAATTAATTGACCAGTGTCATCTTTAAGTTTATCCAAAAACTTACTATCATTAGGTTCTACCTTTAATAAATTTGCCAACTCTAATACTACAAGATTAAAAGAAAGCTTCTGTCTCTCAGTGAGATCAGCATACTTAAAAGTCTTAATTATCGCTATTGCTGAATGATCAGATTTTGCTTTTAACATCATACTAATATGTGCTAATTTATAATCAGTTTCTTTCTGAAAATCTTCAGGCACTGCCCTTAAGGACACAGTTGTTGCATTCAAATTAACAGCATCATTTTCATCAACCACTTGGTCTAAATGATAGTTAGCAGAGAATAGATGAGCTAAAGATAAAAGTGTTTTATCGTCAGCTGCATAAGTCACAAGATTAGCTAAATCTTTTGGTGATATTTTATCTCCATTTATCTTTAACATCTCTAATTGATTCTGTTTTAAATAAAACCTAATTTTAGGGCTATCTATTCTGTTAAAATAATCTTCAGTTAAGTTTGTTCCAATTATTGATTTTAATACAGATATATCATTTCTATATTCTTTTCCAGAATTAAAATTTTCTCTAATCTGAGAAAGCATAGAATTAGATTTAGCCAGTTTAAATCTTGGCCCCTGTTGATTAGTTATTTGACTTAAAACTATATTTGCATCTTTTGTATTAACAGGTTTCTGGTCAACATAATATTCGGCTAAAGCCAAACGCAAATCATCAAGTAAAGAAACATCATTTTGTAACTTTGAATCTGACAATAACTGAATTAATACAACTTTATTTGCATCACTTTTATCTATTCCAAAAAGAGTCAACTTAGAATAAGCATACAACACTAAAGCCTCATATTTTTCTTTTTCTGTCAAAGAAGAAGCATTAGCATAAGGATCAGGAATAGCTTCAACGCAATTTCTTATATTTGTTTTATATTTTTCAATAGTTTGTTTATCCTCATCTTTGTCAGCTGATAACTTTTCTAATAAAGCACTATTATTTGCTGCTTTTATTAAATTCAACCTCAAATTAAACTGATTCTTCTTAGAGTCAGGAACATTCTTATCAATCTCAACCTTCAACTCATCTAACAGTTTAAGTTCTTCTAATTGTTCTGAAGCTTTACCTGTACTTATAGCATTTTCTGCTAAAAAAAACAGATACGGTGCCTTCATCATTGGTTCCACAACAAGCGGTAACCCATCAGACATCTTAGTATTGAAGTATTCATTTATTAATTTTGTTTTGTTATTAATAAGTAAATCTGTATATTTTGTTCCTACTCTTGTATCATTACTACCAGATTGAACATTAATCTTTTCTAAGTCAGCCATTAACATCATAAGCTCTAAAATACTGTCTATAACCTCAGGCATAAATTTGGTAGTAATATCCTTTGGTTCTACCTTTATATCCTTATCGTTAAAGAATTTATTAAGTGCTTCATCTATAGACCTATAAACACTAGCTCTTCCTTCTACACTCTTTCTAGCATTCTCCCAATAATAAACACAAATACCCTTATTTTCACCTTGATATGTTGAAAGGCCTAGTTTCTCTAAAAGAGGAACCGATAAGTCTATTCTCCCTTGTGAATACTTTGACTCAGCCGCAGCGCGAGCAAAAGGGTCTACATTGTCATTTATTCTGATATTCCCTAAGGTTGTATTTCTAACCTTGACATCTTCAACCATTACTTGCTCCTAGTTATTGGTGTTCTATTAAATTCGCTATGTTTTTTAATCAGTTCATTATACTCATCAATCAATTTATTAGTTTCTAAATAAAGTATATTTTTCTTACCTTCCTCTTTTTCACTTAATACCTTTAACCTTAAATCTAACAATTGCGTTTCAATTTGCGCTACCCTAAAAAAACTACCTCTGTCTTCATATGAATTATGCTCAAACATAAAAGGCATAAAACAAACTCTATCATCGTATAGTTTACTTTTTGCATCTCCATTAAAGTTATCGTAATCAAATACTTTTTTTCCCACTTCAACTGCTAATCTGCTTCTGCCTTCTTTAATCTGAGGAGAATAAATATATGCAGACATTGAACTAATTGGTGGTTGTATTTGACTAATCCTAGTATCTATTTTATTAACATCTATACTATTATCAGAAATATAACCAGAAAATGAACTTATTTTAGAGAGTTTTGAAAGCACTGCAGCTAAATACGTTGTAGCCAACTGCTCATTATTCATACCTTTCACCTCATCCAAGCTCATTAAAACATTCAATTGATTTATAATTCCATTATTCTGTGCTAATTCATATATGCTGTTATTTGGATTACTAACGTCGATTCCAGACTGCACTGTAGAGTTAGTGTCTTTATAATGATTCTTCTGTAATAATTTAACATACATTTCTCTTGAAACATTAGGCAAAACATCTGGCCTTAAAATAAAAGCCAAAACATCTCGTCTAGTTGTTTCGTTTTTCAATAGAGGAAGTATCTTATCATAAGTTAATCCTTTTAATGAATTTAATAACTGAAACTCTTTAAACGCTTTTAGCTGTTCATCAGTTGGTTTACCAAGCGTTTTTGCATCAATATTTAACACATCAACATTTGATATAATATTTGCAGTAACAGTTTCATCTAACGACAGTTTTTGTTTAAAGTAATTAACATATAGAACCATTTTATATGCATCAAAACCAAACAACTGGACTGCTCTATCAGCATCAGCAAACAATCCACTATCATTAATCTTTTGGATGATTCCTTTAATGGATTCATTAAATTGTATGTTATAAGAACCATTCTTCTCAACACCTCCAAAATACTTAAGGACTAAATCAATTGTATTTCTACATGAAACCATCTGCTTATTAAAATCATATTCTAAACTACCAGTTAAAGAAGAAATAGCGGTAGGCAAAGGAATACTGTCAATATAATTTACATACCTTACACTTGGAGTATCATATAATCCTATATTTTCTGACACAAAAGAATATGGAGAGGGTGCATCGGATAAACTATTCAAAACACTATTCTCCGTATTATTTTGAGGTAATGAGTAGGTTACAGAAGGTAAAAGACCATCAATGTTTTGAAGAATATCATTACCAACATACAATAATGCAGCAACAGATGGCTTTTGCCCACTTAAAATAATACTATTCTTTATATTATATATTTCTGAAACCATATCTTGATCCAAAATATAATTACTTATCGGATAAAAACTTAACTGATCCGAATAAGAAAAAGATTCATTTTCTTTCTTACCAATAGGAACTATATTAAAAATTGAAGCAAAAACCTGTTTTACTACACTTGCTCGATCAATACTAAGAAGTATTTTCATCATATTAACTCTTGCCTTAACATTTACTTGATCATCAAGACTATGATTGCCATTAAATAATGATTTCCTAAGTTCATATAGAGGTGGGTTGTCTTTTCCAGCATTTGCTATACTTTTAAAATCATTTACAAACGCAATTGCCTGAGTATCGTCCATTTCACTTATAGTTTCTTTAAACTTAGTCCAAAAAACACTTTTCTCATCAGAAAAAGAATTAACAGCTAAAACACCTAATTTGCTATCCTTATACTCAAGATGAACATCTGCCTCATTAAAAAAACTATGGGTTTGTATTTCATTAGAAAAAAATGTTTTCAAGAAAACATTATTTTCCATTACCTTAGGCACATTTTCAACTGTTCTTTTATTAATCTGATCACTCTGCTCATAATGAAACTGCTCAAAATAGCTTCTATTTGTATTATTAACATTTATATCAAGAGTACTTTTTACTACCTCTCCATCCATGTAACCTATACTTCTAACCTTGCTTATTAAGCCTCTCAATTCATCAATATATTTTTTATTTGCAACTTTATCTACATTTTCCAATTTACTAACCAATCCATACAGTAGCTTTTGCATATATCCTCTTAACCAAACATCCTTGTGTTGATCTGATACGCTGTCAGAAATAAGATTCTGCATTATTTTCTCTATCTTTCTTAAATTATTAGTTGAAAAAGATGAAGGATTATCCATAAGAAAACGGTATAGAGAATCTAAAACTTGTTGATAAAACCTAGCCCTAATATTCTTTTCATGTCTGAAAGATAAAGTTTGAGATATACTCTTATCATTCAATAAAGTATCAATATCTGTAAAACACTTATCAACCACTAATTCTAGTTCTTCTGATTTTGCAACATTCTTCACAGCTAGTTCTTCAAAACGTAGAGCTATTCTCAATTGTCTTACATCTATTTGAATCTTCTTAATATAATAAAAAGAATCTTCTGTTTGAACATTAAACCCAAAATTTTCCAGTTCATTTATCTTGGTTTTCAATTCATCTAATACAGTATTTGTCTCAACTGTATTCCCAAAGGTACTTCTTAATAAATATAATTTAGCAAAATATAATTTAACCAAAGTTAATTTTACTTCAAAGCTATACTGTCTTTCATTAATTCTGGAAAGAGCTTTGTCATCAAACAACTCATAAACTTCTCTACCTGCTGTTTTCGCTGCATCTATTGTCTCTTTTCTAAATAAATTCTTTGCTGATCCATAAAGTGAAGAATATGCACCTCTGTATTCTTTTTTCACTGGTTGTCTATTCTCAGGCTTTGACTGATCTGGTGCATTATTGTAATCTTTTAATATATTATTCAACTGATCTATCATTTTCTGCAAACTACCAACATACGTTCTAACATTTCCTTCATGTTGCTCAGTGGTTAGTTTGTCCTGTGGGCTAACTTTATCATTATTTTTATCAGCTCTACGACTTGAATTACTAAATCCTATATCTACAAGAGCAAAAGACTCCTGAAGTGCGATATCAGTAACAGTTTTAAAAAAGTCATCATGGTCATAAGCTTTATTTTCTTGTAGATTCACAAAAGGAACTAAATTTGCAGCTTTTGTCCCTATGTTGCCATAAGGAACACGAGCCTTTGTCTCAATTAAGCTTCCAATTTCTTTATTACTAAGGTCAATAACATTTCTTGAATATTCTCCTAATCCATTACTATAAAAACCTTTCTGATAACATCCTCTAACATTTGAAAGCACATCAAAAAGAAAAAGTTTTCTTTCCTCACCTTCTAAAAACTGACTCATATATCCTCGATGTGAACTATCCATAAACTTATTTGATACATCAGTAATCATATAGTTATCATGTGAAGAAAATTTCTCAAAAGAATATGGTTCATACAGTCTATCGCGTTTGTCGTGATAGTTTGAATCAGACAAATTATAACCAACAAGATCCTTTAATACAGATTTTACAACATCATATTTACCAAGGATTGCATAACTTCTTAAAACTTCCACTAATGCATTTCTATATAATTCCTGTAAGAAACGATTATCAGCTCCACCCTTATCAAGTCTTGCTTTTATATCATCCAAAGAATTAATACCCAAATAAATTACTGTCCTTAAATAGCTTTCTCTCTGATCGGTATTCATATCCTCTTCTGCAATATTATTTACGGCTTCAAGATATTTTGTTCTAACATAAAAGTAATTATCCATAAGGCCTTTTTCCTTAAGTTGCACAGATACTGTTTCTAATCGCTGTACATACTCAAGATACCTATCCAAAGAAGAATAACCTGACTCAAGCATACTTATAGTACTATCCAACTGTTGAATATCTTGAGGATACCTAGCAGTAAAAAATGATCTCTCTACAACAGGGTGAATTTTATAATAAGGACTTCCTGTCGCTACAATAAGCTTAAGTCTTCTTGAAACAGCATCGTTTCCATAACTATTCATTTGAGTTTCTGAAACTCCATCTAAGTCTCTACTTAGCTCAATAATTGCTTTCAACATTCCAGGTGGATGGCTCCCTGTCCAGGAAGCTTTCACCTCATCTGCCTGAGAAATACTCATAAAAAGTTTTAACTCAAGATTCTCTCTAATACTCTTAAACTCTGCTGTTCCCATTTCTGAAATCAGCTTGTTAGCGATATCCTCATATTTTTTAGAAACATTGACGTTTGCATTAAATTCCATAAACCCATTTTTGCTAAGTTGTTCTAGTATTGAACCCAACTTCTTACCATCTTTAAAACTATTCATTAACTCTTTACATAACCCTTTATCAAATCTAGAAAAATTATATAAAAGCTCATGGAAATTAATTGCAAGATCATGTAAATCAGGAGACTCATTTCCCAATAAAGACGATATTGCCTTTATGTTTTCACTAAATGACCTGAAAAGGTCAGATCTATATTTAAAATAAAAATCATCAGATGAAGGAAAATTAATCTCCTTTTCAGATAAAGACTCTCCACCTAATAACAACTTGTTATAACTAAACCTCAACGACTCAAAAAGTCTTATTTCCTTATCACCTGAAATAATTGTACTAGTATCAGGTAACTTCATTTTTTGTCCCATATTATCCTTATTCCCTAAATAAAAAAGCATATTAACTTGTTCTGTTGAAGGAGATAAGAAAAACTTATTATAAGGAGTACTATGCTTATCTAATAAAGCAAAAAATTCTTTATAGCTATCTTCACTTAATAAATTAAATCCATGTTGTTGGTCATATTTGTAAAGAGACATAGCTGAAGGAATATAGCTATAATTTACACCATTTATAATAGGTGAAAATTTATTGTAAGTATCATATTCCTTTATTCCACCATTCTCAAAACGAATAGAAGAAACTTCCTTTAAAAAACCATTTTTTAATAACTCTTTCATTACACTAAAGTTATCTTTAATTGCCTTCTCCCAAAAACCTCTATTTTCTTTATCGTCTTGCATAAATAACAATAAACTTTCAAAAACAAGACCACTGGAATTAAAACCAAAGGTTCTTGAATCATCTAAATCTTCAATATCAGGACTAACCTTCACAAGTAAACGTTGCACATTGCCATCGAAAATATTAGCAAAACCATGGAATCTTATCTCATCCATGTATTTCTTTGCCGCAGTAAGATATTTTTCTTCCCTACGTATCCTATACAAAGAAAGATAAGCTTTTGTTAAAAGAAAATTAGCATCTGTAGCTGAATTTCTATCTTTTGCTTCCCTTGTTCTTAAAATACCATCATAAAAATACCTTGATCCAGGAAATATCTTAGTTTTATCGTGCATTAAACCAATACCTATGAGTAACTTATCAATCAATCCATCTACTTGCTTATTCTGTTCTTCAGTTAATTTATTACTACCTCTAACCTCTATCAAAACATTTAAAGCTGTAACCTGGTCAATAATGGCTATTTGCTGATGTTGAGCATTGTTTCTTAAAAGAATACCACCATTAATATTTAATACCTCTTTTTGTTTGTCAGAAAAAATACGCATTAAATCATCATAAACAGACGCCTGTAACTTTTCAGTATTAACATCAGATGCAACTCTAAATCTATTTATGTCAGGAATAGTTGACAAACTATTATCAACTTTAATTGCTTCATCAATAAAACTATATGATTTATTAAAAGGGAACTTAAGTTTATAAGAAATATCAACAATCCCTTTTTCATTTAAGGAACTTAATAATTGATTCATAATCACACTAAAAGAACTTGCATCATATAAACCATATTCAGCTACTACACATTTAAGAGCTCCTTCAATAAGAGCAAAAGAACTTTCTCCAACCTTAATATTCTCACCTAAAGAACTTTTAACAAGAGATGCAAAATCATTATAAGTTGTTTTCTTATCCAAATACTTTTCCAAAATTACAACTATCATTTTACAGGATTCGCTTAATGATTTGTCATTCTTAATGACTTCCAAAGCCTTTGTAACAACATTTCTCATATCTTCAACTGAGATACTTTCGCCTTTTGCATATTTTGATAGCAGACTACTAATCTTATTAGCATCAGCATATGATAACTTCTCCAATAAAGCGATTTTCACAAGCTCCAACATAGAAATATTAATTTCTTTTCTGTTAGCAATAGAAGAAATAAGTTCAGTAACAACAGCTAAGCTAACACCTAGTTTCTTCTCTAAATCTTTTATATCACCTGATCTATTACTGATCTCTGTTTCTTTTTTAATAATTGCTACCAATTCTTCAACCCTATAACTAGCACCAAGAACTCTTCTTAAATAAAAATCTCTTTTTTCAACAGTCATGTCTTCTACGAACAAACGTAATGCTTGTTTACCTTCTGGCTTTTTCACTAATTGTTCTAAATAAGCTTTAACTTCTCCACTATGTTCAGAGCTTAAAAGATAAACTGCTAATTCCAATTTCTCATTTATATTACTGGCTTTAAGAAAGGAATCAAACATATCTCCAGTATTAACAGTTGATATAGAACTACGAACAGCTAATTCATTAACACTAGACTGAAACTGTGTTCCAATAACTGCTGGTTCTTCAGCTTTTGCTGCAGGCTTCTTCGGCTCACTAACATTAGGTGAAACAACTGTTGTCGCTTGATTTGTTTTTACACTATTTACTTCACTCATATTACTTACCTTCTCTTATGCCACACATTATGGTTTCTTAAACAATTCATTTGTTAAAATTTTCCTATACTCTCCTGTATTTTCTCCAGCACCCTGCAAAATCTTACCTGTCTCATTGTTACTAGCTTCGTTATTAGTCTTTCCTCTGCTCTGTTTCTTTCCTTCTATCAAAAAGTTAGCTCCCAATCTAGACATTTGTTCTGTTCCAAGTGCATTTTTTAACTGGACATAAGACCAAAACAAAAAAGCTGCAAAATATGGGAATTGCATGAAGTCCCCGGCAGCTAAAGAGTCCATCATTTTCATAAACAATAACCCTGAAGTAATTGAATATACAATTGAAACAACTGATTCAAAGCTCATATGGAATTTTGGTTGAGTTGATCCAGCCATTTCTACAGTAATATTAAAACCTGCATTATGTAATGGACTTGTTACTGGATTGGTTAACTTATCCATCACCATCAACCAACTATAGGGATCCAAAGGTTTCTTGAGTATATCTAACCAAGACATATTCATTATCTGCACAGTTTGTTCTGGTTTTATGCCACCTCTAGCTAACGTCTCTTTAAGAGCTGTTGGCATATGAATCTTACTTTCTGCATATAATGCCAAATCGACACCATAAGACCATGCTCCAGTGGTTACTCTAGCTAGTCTGCCAGTCTGCATAGCTGCAGAATAATTTGCGTATGAAAACGCTGTAAATACTGTTAATCCCATGGTTGTTAAGAAATAGAATGGATTAATTACACCTAAAGCTACTAAAGGAACTCCCATTAACAGTTGCATTTTAGCTAAACCTGAATATCCATACAATAAAGTAGATACTGTTCCAGAAGCTGTACTTGCTGGTCTTGTCTGCCAATTCTGATAAACGTCATTTATCAATGCGTATGATAAAAACGCAGAGGTTGAACTATACCATCTTCCACCTCTTTGTGGAACAACAACATCAAAGCTAGTATTTGCCCCTGCCTGACCTAATGGCATTCCGCCAGGCATAGCTTGTGTATTCCAACCCATAAAATAATTAGTTATCCAGGAAAAGGCATCTTCTGTTGCACTAGTTGTTTTGTAATCTTCAAACCTACTGATAAACTTCTTACAAGCTACTGGAACTTCACCTGGAACCACTGCATCTGCTGATGTGTAAGTTGCATAAAAACGTTTTTGAATTTCTTTGGCAATGTTTTCCTTCTCTTCAGGTGTTGCCTTAGAATCTGGATTAAATAATTTATCTAAGTCGTCTCTAGTTAAAAATTGATTCCCTTTTTCATCCTTACCCATCATTTTACAAAAATCATTCAACATTTCATTAACATTATTATTTGAACCACTTTGTTTTTTCAGCATTTCATAAATCTGTTTTACAAAGTCCTTTGAATCGGTCTTCTTCATTAAGTTTCTATAAAAATTTAAATTTAAATAATGATTTATGTTTTCAGTTTGCTCTGCACTAAATTTAGCTGTTAGATAATCCTGAAGTTCAGTCGAAGTTAATGATGACTCACTAAGTTCACCAGTAGCACTTACTAATGATAATCTGGTTAATTCTTTCACCAAACCTTTTGCCGCATCCTCATCCATTCCTAATCCATGATTCTTTAAGCCATCTACTGTTATCGCTCCATTACTCTTAGTAAGAATATCAAATGCACTTTTCTTTTGTGCATCTGTAGTATTAACATCAAACAAATCATTAAAAAAACGAACATACCCAGCAAAAAATCTATTTCTATTGACGTAGTTTTCATCAACTTTGCAATTTGCATAAATTTCTAGCATTGCTCTAAATTCTGACTTTTGCTCATCACTTAAGCCAGCAACATTAATAAGATTCTTATCAACTAAACTTTCTAAATTATTATTAAGCCCTTGGATTGTTCTACCTAAAGCATTTATAGTAATTTTCTCTCTTATCTTAGCAAACCCTACATTCTGTGTTACCCAAGTGGTTATCCCTGCTGCAAATAAGGCTATAAAAGCAATTAACCCTAACTCAGTAAACTGGTGGCCATACTGACCCATTTTATCCAAACCACTTTGTGCAAAGGACATTGCCAGCATTGCAGTAGCAACCATTGTGCCACCCAAGGAAGTAGCCAAGAAACTATACATAAAGTTCTTTTTAATATCACTGTTAATATCACTCGCTTTGTTTCCTTTTACGTCAACTGATGTAACCGTTAGTGCCATTAAGGAGACAGCAATAGAAACCATTGCTGCTATAGAAAGAACGCCGAGAGAAGAAGCTCCAGCCCACAAGATAATAGCTGATGGAATACCAATAACAGCAGCAGCAAGTAATCCAGCTCTGGCCAGATTATAAACCATAGGACTATTCTGTTTTAAGTCTGACCAAAACTTCTTATTATTATTATACATTCTTGAAATTCTAGAATCACTAGTCATTGCAGCATTAACTTGCTCAACGTCTTGCCAATGCATCTGACTCTTATTCATAATATCTGTTCGCTGGATAAAGAAACAACCATTAGCGTAAAGTCCACCAGTAAGACCTTTATGCTTTAATAAAACTTCATTCCATATTTGGTCCAAATTCGCAAACGGTGTTGTTACTGGCTGGCTCTTCTCTGCTATATTCTGTGAGCCCTGAATCATCCCATGTCTAGTTTTCTGAAAAAGTCCGGTAACCCAATCATAAGAAAAATAAAATACTTTTAAAAAGATATTTACAAAATTAAAATTATCTACATCTTGATTAGTGTGTGTTGATGGTTTTCTTAAACCAAACATTTTTTCGTACAATACAAGCATTGAACCAGGCATAACATTCTCATCGAAATAATCATTTAGCTGTGTATATTCTGGATTTGTATTAATGCTAAGCTTAGAGCGAATCAAAGCATCTAGTCTTTTCTGAATAAAGTCTATAGTAAATTCTCTTGCATCATAAATAGCTAATAATGCATCTATCGCATCACTAACATTGTTAATACTACTATCTCCTGTAATAGCCTTTGCCATGTTAATTAAATCATTAGGCTTATTAACAGCCATATCTGCTAAACTGATACTTATTAAACTTTCAGCTGTATCAGCAGTGGTAACATTGTTTGATGCTTCTCTAATCATCTTCTGAAATTTACTATATTCTCCGATTATCACATTTGCTTCTTCTGCAACCTGCTTATCAAAAAAATCAGCAAATGTCCTTAATATATTTCCAACAGGGATTTGTAATCCTCTAAAGTTCTCTACTTCAGGAACTTGCTTGGTAAGTCCCACAAACTGACCTTGAGCACTAGAATTTAGCGCATTAACTTCTTCCATGGTCATTGGTCTGGTAAATAAAAAGGACTGATACATTGTTTGAGTGCTTTTCCATGGCAACAAGTAATCTAACAACCTTCTTCCAGAAGGTCCTTCCTTATTCATATCTCCAGGAGTTCTATACAAGAATTGTGCTGGGAACGTATACCATTCTCCTTTTAAAATCAACCAATCATTAACACTAAGACCCTTACCCACAGCTATGTTTCTATATACTTCTTGCATATAATAAATCAGATATCTTTTGGAACTTTGATCTAAAAGATCATCCTCTGCTATCTTCTGCGCTGTCTCTTTAACCTTTTCGGCAAAAGCAGCTGCATCATCTTTAGTAGCTAACAACTGTCCAGTGAAATCCTTTATCTTCTCATTAATAAGGATATTTCTCTTCATTCTTTCTGCGACACTTCTAAGTTCAGTTGCTTCTTTAGATGAAAACTTTCCTTCAGTTATATATTTATTAATATATTCATCAATTTTCGCAGATACATCTGCACTACTAATAGGAACATCTAAAGCTATACCATTAATATAACCACTATATGCACTGTCTACATTGTTTAGATTCTGCCCCTGACTAATCGCATAAATAGCACTTATCCCTCCAGTCAAATTAGGTATCGCCATATTAACTTTAAGCACTTTCGCAAAACTAACGCACGTCTTAGCTAACCCTTTAAGAGAACCACCAACAACATCAGCATCAGTTAACCCTAAGTTATCCTTCCAATATGTAACCAAAGCAGCTCCCGCTTGTTGCGGTGTTTTACCAGCAATTAGTTGATCCACCATAAACTGTAATGCTGTTGAATAAATGGCATTACTTTTCATCATTTCTGATTGTGACTTATGAAGAGTACTTGTTACTTCATACTCAAATCTATTTAGTACCATAGGAGGAATCTCAATATTTGTTAAAGTTGAATTGCCACTTATTATCTGTAATCTTTGAGCAATATACTCATACAACCTTGTTCCTCTCATCTGATTAGCAATTCTGCCTCTACCATAATGTGAGGAATTGATATTCGTCTGGTCGGCTTTACCGCCAGTAATAAATGCAGGCAACTTAGCTGGTTTTCTTCTCAACTCTTCTAACTCTGGACTAGTAGTTGTAGATGTATCACTATATGCATCTAATACAATATTGTTAGACATCTTATTATACTTTTTATATTCACCCTCTGTCGCACTTTTTGCATTAAGTGTACTTAGCCAACTCTTAACGCCAGCAGAACTATAACCATCAACTACATTCATTGGAGCCACATCTTGTTCATAAGAAACTCCTGCAAGTTTCATATAAATAAGTCTAAAAATTGGTTCATTGTAAAGAGACAACATCTTGTCTCCCAGAACATTTCCACCTTTTATCTCATGATTCATAACTACTTCTTCTAAGTCAGATAGTTTCTGAACCTGAGTTTCTCTTGCTTTTAAATATGCTCTAACTGCATCTTTTATCTGTGCTTTCTTCCCATCTCCTGCTGTTAAAAATCCTGAACCTAATGCTTCCTTTAATAAAGCTATATCTTTTCCACCTAAATCAATATAAAAATCACGTGCTGCATGTCTAAATCTAACGTCCATCTGTCCATTCTCAAGACTGGATATTACTAACTCAGCTAGCTGATCATAAGTTAATGAACCTGTTGTTTTACCAAAAAGTCTTATATTACCTCTAGCATCACCTTGAAACATATAATTAAGATATAGAAAGTCAATTAGTTCTTTAAGCTTAGGTGGCAACTCTGAACCTTTGGCTACAAGCTCTGCATTTGCCACTGCTACCGCATCAATCTTTGGGTCTAAATGTGTTCTTAGCCCTAAACTATCATCTCTGTATGACTCTACAAAATTCTTTAGTATTCTGGTGTCTCTTGCTAATCCACTGCCCATACCAAGGTACATTTGTCCAATTTTGAGTTGATTCTCTTCATATGAAGGCAGAAAGGCATCTACCGCTTTCTCAATAACATGCATTGATAAAGTTCTTAAAGATGGGATCTTTGTTGTTATCATATCCAAACTTTCTTGGCTTCCAAGCCCTTGCCTAATTCCTTCTTCTGCTTGTTTAAAAGCCATATTAAAATAAGCATCGTATCTACCAAACCTAGCACTATTAGCTAAAACATTATTAACTTGCGATTCATCGTCATAAAAGTTTGCTTCGGCTTGTCCAGCAAGCATAGCTGCTCTAGTAGCTACAGCTAAAGTTAATGAATTCTGCTCACCTGGAGCTGTTCCAGGAAGTCCACCATTTTCTAATATCAACCGACCAGTATCCACAACACCAATCAGATTAAGTCTAGTGACAATATCAAACATATGTTGCTCTGCTTGAGCAGATGTTACATCAAAGTCTTTAATTATATTAAAATGCTCTTCGTTTTTACCAAGAGAATCATTTTCCATATCATATAAAGTTTTTATGTCTATCTTTGTTGGAAAAATTGTTTTTAATATATTAATCTCAGCCTTAGTCATTTGTCCAATAACAGTAAGTGCTCCCGTTTGTTTATTATATGTATACTTTCTTGAAAATTGATTATCACTTAGAAAATTATCAATATTATTCTTCTGTTCTGAACTTAAATCATTATATTTGGTAATATTTTTTGTAGTAGACTTACCATTAAAATCTGTAAGTGTATCTGTTAATAAACTCTTATAAGATTGCACAACTTTTTCAAAAGCTTTCTGAATATCTTCATCAGTTGTAGCTGTTAATTGTTCTCCGGTTAAAATAAAATATAAATTTGCAAGTTTAGTTCTATATCCAGCCTGATTACCACTGTTTTTATCGGCCACCATATTTTTAATTGAGTAAAATAAAGTTAATACCTGATTAGCTTCGAAGTTCTCTCCTCTAAGCTTCTTTTCGTTAAGTCCCATAATTCCAATTCTTCTTCGGACATTCACTAGATGAGAAAACTTATTAACATCCATAGAAACATCTGACATTGGATCTTTTAAAGTAAATGCATCATAAGATGTTTGAGTGATTTGTTCCCCACTGGCTACTAAAATATTGACCATTTCTACTATGTTTTGATTAACTACATCTGTTCCCAAGAAAGCTTTAGCTAACAATCCTTGCAACTCTTCTTTCAAAGCGTCCTGATTAACTGCGTTACCTTCTTCATCAATAGTAATCCCTTTTCTTAAAAGATTAGCTATCTCTGCTATTCTTTCAAACATTGATTCTTGTTGAAATACAACCTGCATTTGATGCATAATAGCTGCTGCCTGCTGTGCTGGGATTCCCTCTTTACTGGTATAAGCTATAACAGCTTCATTTTGATATTGGGTTTTGTTATCAATTATTGTCTTTACTATAGTTTTAAAATTCTCAGTTGTACTATCCATCCCCAAGTCATTTACTAAAGCATCTTCCATCATATTCTTAAAATCATAATGATTGAAATCACCAATATTAAATCTCTCTACCAAAATACGTATAGCGTCATCTGATAAACCTGCCTTATTAAGTTCACCCTTCATTCTAAAAAGAACAGCTTCTACAATTAATCTGCCCTGCTCTGTTCTATGTCTACCGGCATCCTGTTGTGGGAAACCTAATAATAATGTTTCAAATGTTGTCAAATAACCTGTCTTATTATCTTTATACCCTGAGAAAACATTATTAACTGCTCTCTGAATGCTTATCTCGGTAGCAACTGGGTGATATTTGTCTACACTTAATAAAAGAGGCAGCAATCTTTTGGCATTCTCACTAAACCCTTTAAGCAAATCACTAAACTGTGGTTTTAATAACTCATATCTAGCTTTTGCTGCATTAAGTATAGTTACTATTCCATAAGACTGTCTTCTTAACATACTAGCGCTACTAAATATATTCTCCGTACCTACGAAATTTCCATCCAACAGCACGTTGGAAATAAGGTCTTGAAACACCCACTCCATGTTGTTATGAGCAAAGGGATAGCGAATCGCACTCATCATTGGGTTATCTAATTTATTAGTTAATGGAACGCCAAAATCTGGCAAATTCTTATCAAAAAATGTTCTTAGTTGATTATAAAAATTAGTCGCACCATCTACCGCATAATACAAAATAGAAGCTAAAAAGCAATAAACAGTCATTATCTTTTGAATAGCGCTAACATCTTGAGTGAATGTGTTAAATCCTAAAATGCCAAGCAAGCTAACTGCCATAATCACCTGAGTTGCCTGTGTTAGAAGAAGCCTTCTCTGTAAGGATTTAATTTTTGATTGAAACTGGGAATTATCTTCCTGCAAAAATTTATCAAAAGCAATAAGGAAACTCTCCTCTATTTGAATATTAGGATCATTCATCCTCTTCTGGAAAAACGTTGATATTATCTGGACATTTTGGTCTTCTGAATTGCTAAATGCTGGCAAAACACTGTTTTTCAACCAAGCCTCAACCAAAGCATTGTCTCCCTCTTCAGGCGTAAATGCTGCAAGTCTAGCAACTGCATTTTTGACCTCTTGAGGAGCTTTAGCGTCTTGCAATAAAGCAGTCAATTCAATAATACCTGAATCTAAATAGTTAATAAGGTCACTTAAAACAGCAGGATTGTTTACACCCGTAAGATTACTTACGTTACCTTCTAGTTGAATTCTACTTCTCAACTCACCGATTCCTGCAACTAAAGATGAAACCGTAAAATACAGTTTCATATTATTAGCTACTTGGAATTGTTCAATAGAAGAAAGGTCTTTTCCATTAATAAATGTTTTATAAACTCTATCTAGTTCTTTTCTTAACCCGCCATTAAAACCAATAATTTTACCTTTAACATATGCCTGAGCGCTCTTCATGCTAACCCAATGCATGAATAAAGTAGCATCTATCCCTCTTATTATGCCACCGACTGCAGGACCATAATCAGATAAGTTATATGTAGCTTCAAGTCCTATATTAGTTCCTAACATAGCAACTAACTGCCAGTTATTTATCATAAACTGTTTTATAACTTCAAAACTTCTTCGATAATTTGACCAAGAATTGCTTAGGTTAACAGCAGGTGGAGTTTTTGGAGGAACAGTACTATCATTCATAGCTCTTTGTGCATTATTTGCATGCTCTATATTTATATTATCAGGTCTTTCTGGTTCAATAGGAGCATCTATTGCTAGATTAGCATCTGTTGTATTTATTGCTGGAGAAGGAAGTGCCAAAGGCGTGTTAGCACAACCAGACACGTCTGGTGTTCCTACGGAAGAGGGGATATCTGTCTCTACCAAAGAAGCCACTTTGTATCTTAACCCTTGGATATTATGCAAATAAGAGTATGTACTCTTCATGATTATCCTTTCATCTGTTATTAATTTATCGTTCAAACTTTATAAAAATCCCACTTACTTAAAGAGATATACCCATTATTTTTTAAGACTAAACCTTAAAATCATATTATTTTCATGATTACAAAAAGTTATTATACCCAACTGATAGTTCTGACCTGGTTTAACGCCATACCTAAACACGTCGCCTTTCTTAATCCCACCTTTAATCATCTTATTCTCAGCATCAACCTCTCTACCTTCAGGAGCAGGAAATTTAGCAATTTTATACAAGGAATTTAAATCATACCTTTTAAATTCTTCTTCATTTAAGAAAACAGAAAAAGCTTTATCTCCCCATATCCTTTTACTTCCTATATCAAGCACTTCTACGTCTAACTTTGTATAACCTTCTGGAATAGTAATTGAACCAAAGAGCACTTGTTCAAAGTCATTATCAGCAAACTGCCTACCTTCTACAACCAAAATCCCATCACGATCAAATCTTGTAACTATGTTTTTATTCCAAATCCTATCAGGTCGAGGGAACGTAATAATCAAAGACTCATTCATCTCTTTATGTTCCGTTGCACTCCCTATGACATCCTTTTTAAATTCATCAGCAACCATGCTCTCAACAACATTCATAGTCATAGCGACAATCAATTGATTAAAAGTATGTAATCGGAGAGACCTATCATAACCAGTGAATTGAAAAACCTCATTTCTATATTCAACGGTACTATCATAACTTAACTTATTATTTAATAAAGTTGGAATCATGCTTTGTGCTATTGTTATTGCATTCCTTGAACCACTTACAATCCCTCCATAAGGCAAAGAACCTAGATTATATCTATACCTTTCACCAACTATCTTTAAAAACTCTAATGAATCTTTATCTTTAAAATCTCTATAATTAAATGCATGATCCAATAAAAACCTTGGCCATTCTATACTTTTATCTATTAAAGTATTTTTTTGCGCTTCAGGGAAACACTCACTAGCATCACGTATTGAGATTATCTCTCCAGAAGATTTGTTTATCTTTACTGCATTCCAATCTCTCAGCCCATGTTGAGGTAAAACAATCGTATTTATCATTTTTTGAGTATTCTTTACCAAAGCCCAACGTTCATCAACAGTAGACAACAAATTAGCCACATATGCAAATGAATAGGAAATATTATAATGAAAAATATATTCAGAATCAGTTTCTTTAACAAAATTACTTTTATTTGGCACACTAAAATTAGTTCCAGATACTGGCACTGCTAGTTTAGTGCCATCTTTGGTAGTGATATATATCACTGAATTATCAAGAATATCCTTAGATAACTTTTGTATTTCTTCTTTATAATCAACCTTACCTGCAGACCACAGTCCTTTGTTTATGTTTTTTTGCGCCATTACCAAGGACATCAACCTATAAACTTCTGCATCGGTCGCAGTATCTTTACTACCTTTAACCCAAGGCATAAGAGATGTATTATTCAAACTCCCAAAATATTTTTTACCATTTAAATATAGTTCATCGAATAATTTCTGCGAAGACTCAACTGCCTTATAATCAACCTCTGATAAAGTCCTATCTGTTAATGTAGACAACAGATACATTGCATAAGCATTTCCTTCTGTATGTATTGTCTCGCTATCTTCATACTTAACCATCTTAAGACCATCGATTGTTGTATACATTTTAGATGTTGGCTCCGTATAGTCTTCTAACTTTGACCTATCTTGGAAAAGATCAACTAATTCTAATAATGATGGATTTAGCTCCAAAATATTATAGGAAACACTATTAGTTGCAATACTGGATACTGTTCTATCTATTGTTGCAAGATCAGTCCCAACTGCTTTAATTTCTTTATTCTTAACACCTTTTACTATGCTTGTGTATGGTGTTAATGTTGCATTCATTTTTTGATTAATACTTTCTGCCATTATCTACTCCTATATTGTATTCCTGTAATATATCGAGTAGTTACTCAGAAAATCCATCGATATTGCGAAATATGTTGAGAAACCCCTTATTAACCGTTGCATTAACCTTATCTTGATTTAATCTTGATATGTCTCTTCCTCCAAAAACATCTGAGACAACAACTGAAGCATTAACCTTACCGTTATAATTACTATCTCTAATTGCAGAAAATAGATGAAATATTTCCTGTTCAACTAATGTCACACCTTCTTTAGACCATTTCCTAACATTGTCATCTGTCTCATCAAAAACAGAATTAACACTCATACAAGTAGCTCCCTTATTATCCCTTACTACTTCTTCATTATTAATTCCCCTGCCTATCCCAACATCAAACGCTGTATATAATGAAGCAGACGATAATCCACCGGCAAGACCATAATATACAATCCTCTCTGGCGAATGTTCTTTTAATAACTCCATTAAAAAACAATTAATTGTTGAACCATAAACACTTGAAATATCTAAAAATACATTATTATTCCTTTGAGATAGACCAACTGGAAAACCCTTTAACTCATTAATAAATAAATGCGAAGTTAATCTAGTAGCTTCAGTTAGATTATTTAAAAAAGAAAAACTAATTGTTTTTGGGGCAAGATTTGCAATAACTTTTGCTAATCCCCTCAATTCGTTAAATACTATATTCTTATCGCCTTGTTCCTCAATATTTGTCACCCCAAAATGTCTAAGTATATTTAAATATTTCTCTTTATGATTAGGATACTTTGCTCCGACAATATAAAACGTATTAGCACCTTCATCATATAAAACACATCTATTAATAGTTATTAAACTTCTTCTAAGTTCAGCTATCTCCTTCAATGGAAGATAAAGCAGAACTACTTTAGAATCTTTAATATTCTTCATAAAAATAGGGCCGTGTGTTTTTGCAATATATGCATCTAGATTAAATGAATACACATTCAAACTAATAACTTTATTTCTAATCATGATTAGCATGCTCTGCAATAAACATCTTGTCGAAAACATCATACAAATCAACCAACATTGAATCAGAATTAGATACAGACAAATACTCTGGATAATATTCTGCAACACCTTTAACAAATGTAATTAAATACACTATTGCAGATAAATTCACAGAGAACTGATTAATCAAACCTAATCCATATTTATCTTTTAATTCATCATACGTTTTATAATATAAAGAATCCGGAAGTACTCTTATCAAACTTCCACCTTGTATCTTGCTAAATAAGTCTGAGACTTTTGGATTCAATCCAATTGTAGCTTCCCTTATTAACGGATTTTTCAAAAATGGATATCGTAAATTTTCATTCAAAAAACCATAATGATTCTCTCTTATCTGTGACCTTAATCTTTCGTTAGTTTCTAATAAGGAGGAACTTGCTAGATTAATTTTAGAAGCTACTTGAACAAAAACATTTTTAGTTTTCAAATACTTTATTGTTTCTTTAACAGAAAAAATTATGCTATCAATTGTGTCTACTGGTGAAGCAAGAATCATAAACATCCCCACCCTAATGCCAGCATCAGATAATGCATTAATAGCCTCATGATTTTCTTCAACTGTTGTTTTTCCACCAAAAAAATCTAATGTTGGCGCATAAAAACTTTCAATACCAAAAGATATAATTCTAAATCCTAACCTATTAAAAGTTTGCAATATCCCTTTATCTATCTTCATTAAATCTAGAATAGATCTTACTTTTGCTTGAGCTTTAATAGGAAGGATTAAACCAGTCTCCGACCATAACTTATCCATCCCATCCAAAACATCCAATGCTTTTTTGGGTGTATTAAATAAATCATTATCACGAAAAGAAATAGAATCATACTTTCGCCCACTTGCTAATTCTTCACGTATAAACTGAAAAGCACCCCTTACAGAAAATTCATCTGTTATAAAGTTTCTACTTCCACAAAATATACATCTAGCAGTACACTTATTTGATATCAAAACTTTAAGTGCATTTCTTCCAATATTATCTAAGGGAGTTCCTCCCATATTTATAGCTGTATTCATCTCACTATATGTTATTCTATGAAATATATCTCTACCTAAGATCGGTTCATAAGCCCTCGATAACAAGTTTTCATCGAAAGATGTACGATCATTTGTTTTATTTCCAAACTCTAAATTCCCATCTGAAAGAACAAAAGTATTACTGGCATTTTTCATACTTACCAATAATTTATCTTTAGGTTCTTCATAGTTTTCTATCATTGTATTTGCTAAAGATCGCATAACTTCAAATGATGAACCTAGAACTCCAATGTCATATGGAATAGATTTAAAAACAATAGTATTTGCTTGAATAGAGTTTCTTGATATCTCAGGCCCACCTGCTACAAATAGAGCATTAGGATTTTTTCTATATAAAATATTTAACACTTGTATATCATTATGTATGACGTGGTCCATATATCCATGAGCCACAATATCCCATTTAGCACCAAATATTTCTTTATTGGCACCGATTATGTACCTATCTAAATTTGCATCATAAACTACAGCATCACACGGCAAACTGATTCGTAAATGTTGAGCAAGTCTTTGTGACCCAAGATTTGGAGCTACCTTTAACATTGGTAAGCCATTCTCTGACCCAACATTTGATAAAAAAAGTACTTTTAAGATTTTCTTAGAAACTACTAACCCGTTCATTGATGTTACATCATCAATGCCGGAAATATCATTTAAATTAGCAAAATTGATTGCTAATGATTCTTCCGTTAGTCCATTTGATTTAACAAGAAAGTCTATAAGTTCAGACATCAGTCTGCTACCATTTGAAAGATTTAGACAATTACTCCTTAATCGCCAACCATCATTATATCTTTCTAAAATAGTCCATCCCGGAATAGAATGTAAAAATTGATTTAATTCATTAATTTCAGTTTTACTATCTATTGCTACAAGTTTAAACTTCAATATTCACTCCCATATTACGTGTATACTCATCATATATATCGAACGGTTACTTAATTAATCTCATCGAAAGTTAATAATATATAAATAAATTAGTTAAATACAAATTATCCGAATATAAAATAGTGAAATATTTATACATTTTTTGCGATATATTTATAAAGGAGTTTTAATGCAATATAAAATAATTTCTTTAAAAGATAATCCATACACTGGTAAACCAGCTACTTTTGTTGCTAATTGTTTTAGTAGAGGGAGAAATTATCAGATATATAAAGATACTTCAGGTATTGCATTTGTGTCCCCACAACCAACACACACTGAACTTAATTCGTTTTATTCAAATGAATACTTTACAAACCAAGGATCACGACAAAGATCTCAAAATCAAGCAGAAACTATTAAAACAAGTATTTATTTCAAACCAGAAGGTCTTTTGCTAGATATAGGAGCAGGCAACGGTTATTTTTTAAAAGTAATGAAAGAGTTGGGAATTAAGGTTTTAGGTATTGAACCAGCAAAAGATGCGGTAGCTAATGCTTGGAGTGATGGACTAACCCAAGGCGAAATAATAGTTGGAAGCATTAAAGATGTTCCAAATAATAATTATCAATACATCAGTTTAATGGATGTATTAGAGCATCTTTTACCTGAAGACTTAGATTCAATGTTAAATAACCTTTTTGAACTTATGAATGAAAAAACAACTCTATATATGAAAACTTTTTTTAATGATGATGAGTTTACGCACATAATAGGAGAAGAAGCATATTGGCAAGACCACTTTTGGGAACATCTATTTGTGCCATCAGCCAAAGGTTTTGCCGAAGTATTACTTCAACATGGACTCGAAATCAAAGAAATTTTAAAACAAGAAAAAAGTGGTCCTATTGTTTCCATCAAAAAAATTACTGGCGACCCTAAAGAAGCAGAGAAAAGAGTCAATTCTGTTGTTGCTAATCACTATGCTTCTATTATAAACAATCAATAGTATCAAATGAAATATAAACTAGTATCCATTAGTAACTACATTACATTAACTGCACAAATTTCTGCTCTAGAAACACTATGGAATGTTCTCGCTCCAAAACAAATCTATTTTAATAACGGAGAAGTTAAAGATATTCATGAAAATAATATATTTGATGCAAATTTCATTATAGTTTGTGGAAGTAATGATTTGCAATCTCCACAAGAAGCCGTAGATATTTATACTAATTACATGCAAAAAGGGAACCCAAATATACCAATAATATTTTCTGGACTGGGTGGTCATAGCACAATACCAGGCGCTATCTTGAAACCATCAGAAGCAGAAGCATTTTATGACTATGCTAAAAAACAAATTCCCAATGCTAACCTTTTAATTGAAACTACTGCAGTAAATTCAGGTCACAATATAACAAAAAGTTATGAGTTACTTAGAAATATGAATTTAATTCCTAAAAAACCAGCTAAAGTTATTCTTATTCAAAGCAAAGCTGCTCAATTAAGAGCAATTCTAACTTTCAAAAAACAATATCAAGGTGTTTGGGACTATGTTATCAGCATCCCTTCAAAACAAATTAATCCAAATAAAATGAATAAAGATGATGTATATTTCCACTTAATTTACGCATTAAGAGAACTTATGACAACGGTAACTTATATGAATCAAACAAACCCATTTGTTGCTAAAACTGAAATCCCAGAGAACATACAACTTTTAGCGAAGACCATATTTAAGACACTTTCTAATCTTGAACCAAAATCTGATTTTCTAGAGTTTTGTAATCAAAGTGTACAATTTTTTAGAGATACTTTCTCGAAACTAGAAGAACCATATTTGAAATAACAACTTTTAACTATTCTTTAAAAGTAACATATTGTAATAATACAAAACATCAGAGACATTGGTCCCTGTATGATACTCCTTCCCTTCAACAAGCATATTGCAGCTAAACTGATCTGACTGTATCCCCTCAATGAAATTGAATAATGCCATTAATTTCAACATACTTACTCTTTCAGATGTAATTACATCATTTCCCAAAGCATTCAACTTATTATTCATTTTATTCAACACCTCAAGTAATATTTCATGTGTAATTGTTGGCTGGCCCTCTCTTCTTGCCTTTGCTAATTTTGCATATTCCCCATGAAATTCAATAAACCAAGACACAATTGCTCGTTCTTTAGATGACAATGGCAATACAATTTCCTCAAACTTTTCTTTACCTATTCTTTCATGTTCAACTCTGCTTGCATTTGATTTGCCTATATCATGATAAAAAACAAAGATATAATATAATCTAAGTAACTCTTGCTGATTCTTAGATATTTCTTCTAAACCCAGTTCTTTAGAAACATTTATTGCCACTTCTTTTAGAGTATCAGTAAATAATGACTTGTCTGGTAGAACCCTAAACAGGTCATCTGTACTGTTGTTTAACATAGCAACCACACCTATTAAGTCTTTTAACGTATGAACAGATAAAGGCTCAGTTAATTCAGCTAATCTCTTCATCCTACCATCAACAATTACTGTTGGATTAAATGGCTGGATAACCGCAACTTGGTAATCCCAAAGTTGTGGTAATAATAATTTATCGCTTAACCTAATTGGAAGTTCATTTATGAATTCTTTTATTGGCATACCAGTAGAAACAATTTTATTATTCATATTAATATATCGTTAAAACTAAATAATAATTGCACTAACTGTATTAGTAACAATCACTGCAATTATTATTTAAAACTACTATTATTACCTATAAGAACTTAAGAACCTAGAAGTTGTTTGCCCACAAGCTATGTTTTGTGCATCAATAAATTTTAAAGAAAGCATATTCTTTGAAAAATCTGGTTGTAATTTACACATCCATTCATTAATTTTTTCATCATTAGTAGCGTTTAAAGCATTAGCCTGAGAAAAAGGTGTTGAATTCAATATGCAAAACTGCAGACAAGCAAAATCCTTTACAGGGTCCAACAATCTTCTGAGTGAATCAACATCTTGGTCAGCATCATTTATCCCTTGCATCATTACATATTTTATAAGTACACGTGAATCTGGTCTTTCATTATGAAATTTTGCTATAGCAGATATAAATGCATTAATATCTGTTGAGCCTGGGATTATTCTCTTTCTCGATGCTTGAGTAGCTGAATGCAATGAGGGAACAAGTTGAAAAGGATCTGGCATATGTTTAGCCCAATAATCAAATGCACTCAAATTGGCACCCATTGTAGCTACTCTATACTCAGTACCAGGAAACATTTTAGTTATCACTTGAAATGCTTTACTCAAATTAACAAAATTTAGGCTTGTTTCACCAGTTCCCATAGCAGAAACAGCTATATTGTTATGAGTTATTCCAGCTAATTCCTTTGTCATTAACACTTGAGAGACCATTTCTAAATCTGTTAGATTACGCACAAACCGTATCTCACCAGAAGCACACATAATACATCTTATAGGGCAACCTATCTGCGTTGATATTTCTATACTTGGCCTATCATGCCAACTTTTCACCTGCTGTGCATAAAGTCCTGTTTCAATTATTTTGTCATCAAATGTCCTGTATAAATATTTCCTTGCAGTCTGAGGCACTTCACTTACATTTAATTCTCCGATAGGACTAGATTGATTCGGATATATTCTTCTTACTAAAATTTTACTTTCTGGCTCAATAGATACTAATTGTAATGTTGCAATAATCTTGTTTTTCATATTCTTATCCTTTGATTAATCTTATTCTATGCTTGCAAAACTATTTTTATTAATTCGAGTAGCAACAATGTTAACTGGTCGTGTGCCAAGCATAATGGAATCATTCAAATTTCTAATATCCCTTGGCTGATAAAACCCTGCCCACGCCTGACAATCATCACAAATTGGCAAATATCCGTAATTGCCACTATCATGCGCTTCTCTTAATTTTTGATACTCTTTGCCATTCCATATCTCTTCAAGACTTGAGGTATTCATATCTCCTATTTCTGAAGAGAACTTACCATCAATACAACAAAAAACAACTTTACCATCCGTTAAAATACGCATATATTTGCGTAAAAAATTACAAGATGTTCTTTCATCTGGCAACCAATTAGGTGAAGCATATTTGGTACCTATTCTAAGAGAACTAATATTTACTTGTGAAACAAGAGGTGTCCAATACAATATAATCTTTTCAACCTCATGTGCATTTTTTTCCTGTAATACCATGTTAACCTCTGTGACCACATCATTTCTGCCATATTCTTTAGCCAAAGAAAGAAAATTAAGTATATTATTTACAACCAGATTATGGCTAGATCCCCTTCTTATAGACTCAAAAACATTAGGAGTGAACCCATCTACAGAAAATGCTATACGTTTAAACCATTGAAAAGAAAGTAACATTTTTGACTTTTCGATGTCTAATAAAGATACATTTGTATCAAAAGTGAAAGAAATACCAGCCTGATCTAATAATCTACAAATGTCTATAAATTGGGGATGCATCATTGGCTCAGCTCCAGCTGATAACACAACCTTCTTTGTCATATTTTGAGGGTAAGATTTATACTGATTTAGTATTTCACTAAAATACTCAACTGGCATGTGAGTAGGACTTTTATCTTTTGATGTTCTAATACTTCTCTGGAAATCACATTGCAAACAAGAGTAATTGCATGCTTTTGTTATTTGAATGCTTAATGTTGGTAAGGGCAGATTCTGTAGCGAAATGGTTTTATAATTCATCATTTATTCCTCTTGAATGTACTTTCAAAAACAGTTGTACCTATTTTACTTTCAACTACATCCTGTTTGAAATTCAAAACAAACTCACCACCATAACCATACGTTTGTTCAATTCTTATCAAATCATCAAAAAGTCTAACCTGCCTCTCTAACCTGCAATTAAAACACTTAGAGGTATTACTCATAACTCTAGCTATATTAGATGGTAAAGTTAAATCTCCCATATTTTTAGCATCATCTGTTTGACCAAATATAAAATCCTCGTTATGAAATTTATCACTAGACCTACAAGCAATCATGCTAGTTCTTCTGTCTTCTGTCATAAACAAAGGATTCCAAAGTGCACTTCCACAAATTGAAGTTTCATATCTTCCGTTAGCATCAAAATATACAGACTGACCGGTTGTTCCATTAAATAATTCTTTGGAATATCTAATCATTGTTCCACTGCCATTGAACTGATCCAAAGAATCCAACTCATCTAATGTTTGTTGTCTTAATTGTTCAGAAAAATCTATACCCCATTTCTGATAAGAAGGCTCAACAACATTCAGATAAACATAGTCCAATCCTAGTTCTACAAATCTTCCAACCATTTCCTGATAATAACCTGTATTCTCAGGCAAAATTAATGATGCTATCCCAAATAGAACATCTTTTCTCCTGCCATTAGCTTCTAGCATGCCAACTAATTTCTCAAGGTTCTCCATCACTCTATAAAAAGCATCTTTCCCTTGATATTTTTTATATGAATCAACTGAAAGCCCCTTTATTGAAACTGTTAACATAGAAACATTATCTGCAATAGCTTTCAACTTATCTGTAGCACTTACACTTGGCATAACCAGATTACTAGTCAAAAAGACTCTGATATCTCTTTCATGCATATATCCTAAAATTGAACCTATTGATGGATGTAGCGTTGGTTCTCCATCCCCAGAAATAATAACCGATAAAGCCTTTGGTCTTGGTGTCTGTCCATGCATAAAATCAATTATTCCTTTGACTGTTTCTAATGGAATAAAATATGGGTTCTCGTGTCTAAACCTAAATGGACATATTATACATTTAGAATTACAAGCACTTGATGGATACAAATAAAATCTAGGAAATACGACTTTATTATCAACCAAATAACTTCTTACAGCACTAAACACATCAAATGGACTACCGGGATAAAAGCTCGATGGATGAGCACTAAACTCTTCTAAAACCTTACCATCTTTAACATAGCTTATAGAATTAAAAGGCATTCTAAAAAAATGTTGATATGGATCTCTCGATAACAAAACTAGTCCGTTACGATTAACATTATCACTATCCATTTTCTGAATAGTAACCCCATTATTAACGAACAACGAACCTTCTCTATTAAGGCTGATTGTAGATAAACTGACCTGTTTATACTTCATTAAAACCTTAAAAAAAAGTATCTGTAACTGAAGGATCTCTTGCAATATTACCAGCCAAATGTTGTTCAACTGTATTGCTTACCCAAGACTGTCTACAATTAGCTGCATCACAAAATGGGCTTTTTTTGTTAAAATACCAAAATTGCATTAAAGCAACCTTTGCAATATCTTCTTCACCATTAAGGATTGTATTTCCCATACTTAGCTTTGGGAAATTTGGTAATAGGAAATCAGGATATTCTTCTCCTGTAGAGCGAAAAACTCTATGAGCAAATGCATTATAACAATTTGCAAATGGCTTTGCTTGATGCAGACCATTTAAGTCTCTTCCAACCATACTACCAAAATTAGTATTTACTCTAATAAACTTTGCAAACCCATCATCGCTTTGAGTTTCGTTAAGCACTCTCTCAATCTGACTATTAAATACAGACTGAACATCACCAGAAACAAATGATTTAATACCTTTTCGAACTTCAGCTACCTCCTCTATCGGTGCAGCTATTGGTCTAAACTGAACATTAAATCTGTCCTGAATCGAAGTTGGCTGTTTCTGAAACCAACCATACCAAAGCTTTAAAAAATCAGTAATTTCACGTACATTTTCAGGTCTATACAAAAAGCCGATGCCAACATAAGGTATTGGTGAATCTGTTAACAAACTTCTAACATTAGCCACAACTTGTTCGTACTTGTGCCTTCTTTTTATATCAAAGTATGTTTTTGCATTTGATGTATCAACTGATGACCTTTGCCATTGAATGTGCTTTGTCCAGTCTCCTTTTACTAGATTAGTATTATTATTAATCAGCCCAAGAACTGCAGTTGGTAATACTCTTCTAATTTCAAAAACCACATCATTAAAGTTCTTCCCTTCACTACTATAGACATTAGGTTCACCACCACCGGTTATTGTTATGGCTTTAGGATTTAATCTCCTAAGGATAGACTCTATCTGACTAAATGGCACGGTAACATTACCTTTGTTCCGATAATGGCATTCTACGCAGTCTAAATCACAAGCATCAGTTATATGAAACTCAACCTGTCCCGTTTGATAAACTCTTAATAAACGTCTAATGACTTCTTGCATTTCAAGTGAACTTTGGTCTGCAATAGTATTTAAAACTTGTCTTGTTGAAACATCACCATTAATTAGATTACCAAGCATTCGCATATTGCCTTCTACATTACTATCTTTTGTTATTACACTTGGTGTTGATATAAGACCTAAGGACATACCAATCGCTCTTTTGTCATTTATTAAATCCATATGGTTAAGTACTCTTAAGGGATTTCGCAAAATTGTATTAACTGGAGAATATTCTACTGATACGACTTTATTGTTCAAACTACTGCTCCTACATTTATCTAAATATTATTAAATTTAATCGCAGACAATATATCGAAGCCCTATTGAAAAATTCCCACATAATTATATTTTAATGATGTTTTATATTAAATGACTGTATATCAATAGACTTTCTAATTGCTTTTTATTACATTTAATGGATATTTTTTCCATTTATTGTTTGTGATGAATAAATTAGAAAAGTTACAAGTTAAACTGCAACTTATTGCAAGTAACTACGATAAATTAATAAGGAGTAGCGATGTTTAAAAAGGTTATATCTTGTAATGAGTTAGAAAAATGGAACAAAATAATTAGTGCCTTTTTCCCAGATGCTCAACCAAACATTATCTACATCAAAGGTGGTTTTGTTCAAAAACAAATCCCTACATTTACTATAGATGATAAACGATATCTTATAAAAAAGATAAAACCAACAACCAAAGAAGATGCCGATTTTTGTATGCAATACCTTGATCATCTTAGGAAAGGATCACTTCCTGTAACAAAATATATTACCAATCCAAAAGGAATGAGTCTTTTTGAATATAAAGGACATTATTATTTTATTGAAGAATTTCAGGAAAACTTAAAAAATATTACTTTAGCAGATTCAGATGTTGAAGTCTTTTATAAAATTGCAAGATTAACAGCATTAATGCACTTACAAGGATCAACTTTTAAATCTAACCATTCAATGCCTGTTAAAAATATAACCCAAAAACCTATGGTTACAGGAGGAATTAATGAATTTATAAAGTTCAAAATATTGAGCCCAAAGGAATTACATCTGCTTGGTATAATAATTAATAGTCTCTCTGTTTATTCAGTTGCAATTGAAGACAACCAAATGATTAAAAAAATGCTAATACCAACTGATAGAAGTCTTGGGAATTTTTTATTTAATACTTCTGATGATCCAGTATATATTATGGATCTTGATCATACGCATATTAACTATAGAATTCTTGATCTTGTATATACTATTTCATATTCTGGCTTGGCAGGTGAAGAGTTTATCCACTTAGATGAGGATAAAACTGTAAAAAGAATAATAAAATACATTGAAGGATATAATGATGAAGCTTTAACCATTAACTTAGAAAAATTCAATTTGGAGGAAGTTAAAGCGATTGAAATTCTTTTCAAGTTAATATTTTTACAAACGTTGCTACTTTACACAAAAAGAAACGATGATTATTCAGAAGAACGTTGTCAAAGATGGATACAATATCTAACCACCCTAGATAATATTTTCAAATCTCAAGAATGGATAAATTTCACTAAGCAATATGCTTAATTAAACTAAATTAATGAAGAAATAACTATTATTTAATACAGTACAAATCGAACTATAATCTCGCCCCATTGTTTAATCTGTGGCACTTTAGAATCTAATGGTGTGAACTTCCATTTGGCTAAACTATTCTTAGCTAGTAGGTCTAAACGCAAATACCCTGATTTCTGAATTACATCTATGTTCACCACTTCTCCACTTGGCTCAACCCAAAACTTCATTCTTACTTCTGATTCAATGCCCTGTCGTTTTGCCCAATCTGGATAATCAGGAATCTCTGAATAAACAATACTTCTATTAACTATCGGACCGAAAATCTCTAAATTCCTTGATGGTCTCATGTCAACAACAGAATCGCCAAAATCGCCACCAGGAATATCTTTTACAATATTTTCTTTTACTTTCTTATCTGTTTCAATTTTTTGTTCAGGAATAAATATCTTAGAAGCAGAATCTTCCTTCTTCTGTTCCACACTTTCTGGAACTTTAGGCTCTGGCTGCTTGGCTCTGACTGTTGGCAATTCAACTTGTTTAGTTTTTCCTGCTGGATTCTTTAGCTGTTCAACCTTTTCCTTAGGTTTTGGAGGCATCTCTTTAGGAATAACATCTTCTTTCTTCTTTACTTCTTGTTCCTGAGCAAGACTAGTTTGACTATCTTCAAGCATCTCAGGGAAATCTCGTTCTACAACAAAGGAAACTTCTCTATAAACCTCTGCAACTGGTTGTTTCGTAGAAATATTAATAAAAAAAAGCAATAAAAATATAACAGAATGCGCAAGGATGGAAATAAATAAGGATTTCAAAAAACGACGATCCATTAGTCCTCTTTGGCTTTGGTCGCGATAACTAACTTCTTAGCACCTGCCAAACTTGCCAGATCCATTACTGCAATAAGCTTTTCGACTTTTATATTCTTATCTGGTCTAAATACAACCATCTTATCATCACTTTTTTCTAATTTTAAAGTAAGCTTATTAATAAGTTCACCTTCAAGAATAAGCTCATCATCTAAGAACACTTGCATATTATCATTTATTGCAACAGTCACAGGATACTGAATTTTAGCTATTGGAGGCTTTTCCATATCAGGCAAATCTACTTTAACCCCAACCTGGTTAACAAAAGATGATGTCAACATAAAGAAAATAAGAAGCAAAAATACTATATCAGTAAGTGCTGTACTTTCTATAGATGTTAAATACGTTCTACGCCGTGGGGATTTCATTATCTTCCTTCTTTGTTAAGAATCCGAGCAGTTCAATAGAGTTCTCCTCTACGTCAAGTATATGCTTCTCAATTAAATTAATTAAAAAGTTATATGCTAAATGAAGCACAATCGCAACAGCAAGTCCAACGGCTGTTGTAATAAGAGCTTCCCAAATACCACCTGCAAGAACAGAAGCATTTACGTTGCCACCTAATTTTTCTATCTGTCTAAAAGCCTTAATCATCCCAGTTACAGTACCTAAAAATCCCATCAAAGGAGCAACACCGGCAAGAGTAGCTAGTAATATCAAGTTCCGTTCCAATTTTCTAATCTCAAGTTGACCAGTACTTTCAATAATTGCTCGTAATTCTGAACTACTTTTATTGGCATTACGAAGGCCAACCTTGAAAACAGAAGAAATAACAGAAGGATGAAGGTTGCAATAACGATATGCAGATTTAACGCCCTCAGTATTATAAAGCTCCTTAATGGCTGGCAAAAAATCTAAGGACTTATTCATAGAATTTCTAAGAAAAATAAGCCTTTCGATAAAAATAGCTACTCCCAAGATTGAGAAGAAGAATTGGATATAAATCATGAACCCGCCCTTTAAAATTAAACTTAACATTTTTGCCTCCTTAAAATAGTGAACCAGTTAACACTTCGAGAGCCTCAGTGACCGAAACTCATCAACCACACATTAAACAAATAAACTTTTAAAATACAAGTTTGATTTTACCATAAAGAACTGTATCTCTAAAGTTCCTGTCTGGCAAATAAGTATTACCTGCGGATAGTAAATTCTCTAAATAAATACCAAAAGATAAATCAGTAGAAATAGACTCCTCATAAGAAGCATCTATATCAAAAAAAGCAGGTTTATAATTATCGTCTGTAGATCTGCCAAACTCTCTCAAATAACAATTACCTTTCGCCACGAATTTACCATTAAACACAGCTTTCTCATATCCAACTTCAACAAACTTACTAAATAAATTAGGAACTTTTTTTGAAACAATAGGATACTGAACTTTCACGCTCACTGACTCGGAAACTATCTTTAAGTCAGGAAAATATACTCCCAAATTAAAAATTGTTAAGTCAGTTATACCTGTAATGGAATAATAATCATCAGCATCTACATCATCTAAAATATTCAAATAACCATAATAATTTAAATCAGCAAAGAAAGTCTCTTTCTGATCTTTTAAAATCCCATTAACTGAAACCCCAAGAGTAAACCTCTCATCACAACGAATAACAGCATCATCCATTTCAATAAAGTCAGTAGAGAACAATCTCCCTATTGTTATAGGATCATGAATAAGCTGAAACTTAGTCCTAACATCTAAGGAATCATAGTTAAGTGAAGTTTTGTAATCTACTAGAAAATTAAATTTCTGAACACCAGCATTACTCCATAACTGCAAACCAAAACCTAAATCATTAATATTATTCTGTGTCTTTTCATTTGCTAATGCCAGCTCTAAGAAAAATAACTGATTAACTTTAGAACCAAGGTACATAGCAGAAAGCTTTGAATCCATTTCAGCACCTTCTATTTTAACTTTCCCAGGAGTTAAAACCACATCATGCTGAATCATACTTAAGGCAACATTACCTGCGACTACATTAGCATTCGCATTCAGAATCCTTCCCATATAACTAAATGGCATTTCCTCAACTGACCTTTTATAACCAAAACCAAACATGTCTAGTTTGCTATCAGCTAATGTTTTTTGTTTACTAATAAATGAAAGGTTATTCTCTTTATCTGGCTTAATAGCAAAAAAGAAAGAACTACCAGTATTTTCAAGACCATATAAAGACACATTATCATATCTAATAAAATTCAAAAAATAAGGCATATTATATAGAACATACCCATGATTAAAATTTATATTAAACATAGATGGAGCACCTAAAGAGAAACTTACATCGTTATACATCAAACTACTCAAACTATCAGACAACTTCATCTTATCAAGAAAACCCTTATCTTTCTGTAAAGAACCATCAATCATGTTATCTTGAGCCTTTAGACCAGAACGCAAGCCTAAATCTGCTTTATTTGAACTATCCAAAATTCTTTCATCCTTAGCGGTAACAAAAAGATCTGGCAATAGGAACTGTCCATCCTGCTCAGCTGAGAAAGCTAGAGAAAACACAAATAGCATTAAATATACACCTATCAACTTTTTACTCACTTACGGTCTCCTTTTTAAACTTTATCTTTGCTTCTAACTCCTTTAATAAACCTATCCCATACTTATCATCAACTTGCTTGGCAAGCTCTCTTGCCGAATTATAATCTTTAAGCTGGTATAAAGTTTGAACCATACCATAACTTACATCAAGATCTCTTTCTCCTTTAGGATATTCTGTAAAGTAATCCTGATAAACAACTAATGCCTTGCCATATTCCTTTTCATTAAAATAACAATCAGCTAAAGAAATATATATATCTTCATCCTTATAAGACTTATACATTAGGAGAATCTCTTCATAAATTTTCTCAGCCTCTTGATAATTCTTTTGTTGATATAAATTATTAGCCATAATTATTTTAATAATAACTGTTTCATTATCATTTTTTACTTCCAATTTACATTTCTCTAAGATTTCATTAGCCTTCTTGAAATCTTTTAATTTCATATAAACTTTTGCTAAATTATAGATGGATTGTTTATACAATGGTTTATTTTCATCCACTTTAATAGCTAAAATATTAGAAAGTTCTCTATATTTCTTTTCTGCATCTTTGTAGCTTCCTGAATTATAAGAACAATCAGCTGATTTGATTTTCATATTAAGTCTCAAATCCTCAGTAAAATTCTTATCGGAACTACATTTATCAAAGGCGCTCTCTGCTTCCTTATACTGAGCAAGCTTAAAACATGACCAAGCAAACCCATAACCAGCATAACTACTTAAAACATCATTACCACTTTCTCGCGCTTCTTTATAATATGCTTTTGCTTTTAAATAAGAACCTTCTTCATAATAAATTTCAGCAAGAAGATACTTAACAAACGCACTAAAGTCTTTAATATCTTCTAAAACTTTCTTTGCCTGTTGTTGGCTGCCAAGAAAATAAAGGCTCGCACCGTTTAAAAACTTAAGCTGACTCTTATAACTAGTATTTGGATTAATCCCTAAAAATTCAGACGAAGCAGATACAACCTCCCCGTACTTGCTATTATCATAATCTATTAGGATTTTAAAAAAAGATCCTGACTCTTTAAGATCAGCAACAGAATAGTCTAGATTCATTTGCTTATATGCTAATTCTGTATTTCCAGATGCATACTGAGTAATTCCTACCCCATAGTTAATAAACTCTTTTCTAATATTTGTAGCATAGTCACCATTTACAGCCTTATCAAAGAAACTAATAGCCTCATCATATTTGCCAGCTTTTAGATTATTCCATGCAAGATAATAATTCACATCAACATCTCCAGAAGTTGTTAATGCTCCTTGCCCTGCAAGCTGCATTTGATAAACCTTATTAACGTACTCTAGCAATTCTTGGTTTGTTCGATTGTCAGTTGTTACCTTCGCAACTGAGTTATTAAGAGCTTTCACATTACTTTGCCAATAATAACTAACAACTTTTATCTTCTGAAAATCTCTCCAATTTTCTAATGAAAGTGTTTCAGGATTAATATAGGGAATAATATCCTTCAACTCAGAATATTCAGCCAATCTAAATTTAGAAGCTAAATAAAAGAAACGAAGCTGATTGTCTGCAATATTAAAATTAGTGAATTGTTTATTAAAGTCTTTAACAAACTGATAATAATTACCAATATAATAATTCTCTAATATATTAAACTCATATCCTTCGTTTTGCTGATCAAATAAAACAGCATGTCTTAAAAGATTAATATGTACTAAGTCATTTTTTTGATAAAGGGTATTTAAAAGCTCACCAGAAAAACACAAGGAAAACCCTGTTATTAAAAGAAAAGAGATCCCCCATACTTTTCTCATTAGAAGCTTACCTTTCGTATAAAATATTTACTGATACAGACTCCGTACCTAAATTAGCTGACATATAAAAATTACTCTTCTGCCAAAACACAGGTATCTCAGTGTTTTTAAAAAATAAAACTAGTTCATTAAGCTGAGCCTTAGCACAAGTATAATATATTCCAACCATCTTAATAGGAAATTTACTTTTAACTTGTTCTGTTTTAATCTGCGCAATTAAATCATCAGTGGCATCATATAAACTATTTGCTCTACTTATTAATTGATAAGAATCAATCTGATTATTCATCTTAAGCAAAGGATGATAATTCATTGAAGCCCTAAATATTGGGTTAACTATTTTCTTAAAATCCACATCCGCAAGACCAAGATTTGACATATTTATCATAGACGAAGCAACCATATAAGAGGAGTGATCGGCAACTAGTGAAATAATATACTTAATAACTTGCTCAACTGAACTACCTTTATTAAGTTTGTCTCTGGCAATAATCGCCAACAATTCGGATATCTGACCAAAAGAACAAGTATCTATAGTATAAATCTTAATTCCTTTTACTCTCTCAGCTGCTTTCTTGGCATTAACCAATGAGTTGCAATAAGACTGATTTGGATGCAAAGAAATTATCTGCTCAGCACCTTCCTCAACCATCTCGGAATAAGTATAAACATAATCTTCAACCGATGGTGCTTCAGTAGTAAGGTCTGTCCATTCTAGACTTTCAATTTCCTTTTCAGAAATATTAACCCCATCAACAAACTTCCGACCATCAAGCAAAATATAAGAAGGAAGAAGATCAATCTCATACTTAAGCATATTAGATTCTTCAATCCCAGACGAACTTCCAACTATTATCCTTATAGGATTCTTTACTATTTTATTCTTTTTGTCTTTCTTTTCTATCTGAATCTTAATATCCTCTAAGGACAAGCCTCTTTCTTTATAACTCTTAATATCTTTAATTCTCTTAATAACATCTTCACCATAAACTCTCCGTTTACCTGGCACTCGAAGCAAAGCATTAAGTAAATCTTTTTCCTCCCAGAACCTTAAGGTCCTAGTGGTTAAGCCAAACATATCAACTAAATCTTGTATTCTATAAGTCTTTTTCATATTGATTAATTATACCTTATTGTCATATATACATATACTAAATTATTTACGTTATATTTTCAACTTCGTCTTTACATTACCTTTAGCTGTTATTACGTCATTCTTAACATCTACCATAACATTATTCGCTCGTATTGTTTTATTCCCTTCAACAATACTGACGCCACCACTCATGAAAAGCATTCCACTATCTACATCATAAATACCGACCTGAGACAATATTCGTCTCTTATCTCTTTCATAACTAACATTTTTTGATAATTTAAGCTTCTTCTCATTAAAATCTATATCCACAATTTTAGCTCTGATAATGCTTCCCTTTATTTCCTTAGCATCTATATTGTTAAGTATTTCAGAACCATCATTTACCCTTATCAAAACATCTTTCATTTTCATGGTTTTGTTATCAGGCTCATATCTCCCGTATCCTGCCTCAAGCACATCTTGACTTAATCTAAAGATCATACCTTTCTCAAAACTAAATTCAGGTTCATCCTTTTTAAGTAAAACATCTGCAACATCAGAAAAAACCGTTAGAATATGCTCTTTTTCCTCATATTTAATAAAATGGATAATCTTCACATTTTTACTTAACATAATGGAATTTAATGCTGGGGAAAAAGTACCTGTTTCACTAGTAAGTGAACTTTTACCCTTATTTATAGTAAGATTGTTACTAAATTCCATGCTATTTTTAAGAATATTAAAATTCATTTTACCAGAAGTTATTTGCCACTGCCCTGAACTTAACGAATAATTTGATTCAGAGGATAAAATGCCATCAAGGTATTTAAGTCTTTGCGCATTTAAATACACGTTCTCTTGAGTTTTAGCATTAATTTTTAAGGACACACTATTAAGGATGAACTCTTTCCTTATTATGTTGGCATCTACCGTAGAAACCCTAAGCTCTTCAATTAAATTCTCACCATTACTATCCAGAAAGAATCCATTATTAACACCTAACATCACCAAAGAATTCTTATCATAATAATAAGCTTTCGTTGACTGCATTTCCCAATTAACTTTCTCTTTATTCCAGCCCCTTAAGCGAATACCAGAAAACTCCATCATAAAGTCTGGACTAGTTATTGAAGATGAGACTTCTTGTTTAACTTGGATAGAAACTAAAAAATAAACACATATTGCTAAAAGAATTATTCCAATGGTGATTTTAAGAATATTTTTCATATTAGTATTGTAACGGTTAGTGGAATGGAAATACACCCCAAACCTCACCAACGGAATACACAAAAATTTCTTTACAATAATCATGCCGTTACCTCTCCTGACAGAGAGGCTTAGAGAATTGTTTGTCTTATTAAAAAAAGCGAATAAAAGACAATAAGATATTTCAATTAATTTCTATAGGGAATTTCAAGAACACTCAACGATAGATTAATTGTGAATTTTAAAAAAGCAAAATGGAGTAGATTTAATGAATAATAAATTAGTTGCTATAAAAGAAAACAACTTAGGGATTCCAGGACATGTTGCCTTAACTGCCTTACTATTATATAAAAATTTAGGATTATCCCTAATTCCAATTTTATCTAAAGAACAAGTTTTATCCTTGTTTAAAGAGTTAAAAGCAACTGTATTAATTAAAGAAATATTTTTTGCCAAAAATGACAAATTAAAAGAAGACAAAGAAATCATTATCGCTGCTTTAAGCAATGCACCCTATTTCGATATTAATAGTATCTACGATTCTCTTTATGAAGACCAACGCGAGGATATCGATGTCATTGTTGCTTATATTAGGCATATTACATTTTCAGAAACATACAAAACATTTATGACGCTTTCCACTAATAATACTTCCTTACTTAAAAACAAAACATTTATTATTGCCACTCTATCAAATACACCAGAAAATGATATTGAAAAAATCTACCAAGGTATAGCAGATGAACTAAAAAAGGATGCTGATGTTTTATGTGCTTTTATTCCAAAAATTCATAATTCAAAAATTTCCTTTTATCTTAGCTTACTTGATCAGTCCTCTCTACTAAACAAACAATTGGTAATCGCCTATCTAAAAAAGGCATCACCTGACTTAATAAAACATATATACGATTCTCTACCAAAAGAACTTCAGAAAGTAGAAGATGTCTATAATATTGCTTTTGTGAATGCAACCCCTCAAGATGCAATGGTTATTACTCAAATTCACAACAAAGCTAAGTTTTTATAAAAACGTCAATAATGCACATCCTTACTGTAATAATATATTTCAATATATATAAATGGGATTTATTAATTACTACTCCGATATATTGAATGGAAAATTTAATAAATACCAACTTACCAATCAAGGAGAACAACAATGAATAATAAAGTAGTAGCGATGGAGACAATAAATTATAAACCATACAATTATGATAAATCATTAGAAGCGATGAGTTTAAAAGCATTACAAAGATTCGTTGAGATAGAAGAACCTTTTGCACAAGTTTTACCTTATCTTTTAATAACAGCAGGACTTATTTCTCCATTATTAACAAAAGATAGCGATAACTCCACAATTAAATTAACATCAGCAATAATAGCAACTCTTAATGTATTTATAATGCTATTAACACTATGCCGTATTTCTGAATTACATAATTTTATACATAATAAACATATTAAAATTACTAATAATATTGACAAAATATCAGAAAATAGAAAAACAAACATTGAGTTTCGAAAAGAATTGGAAAGGTTACTCAAATTACCAGAAACACAAGAACAAAAAGAAACAATCAAAAAAATATTCTTAAATAGACTACAACAATCATTAAATTTTAATGATACATTGCAAGTATTAAGCATAGCTAGTCTAATCATAAGAAATGATAAACAAATTATATTATTAGCGTTAAATAAAGCAGTTAACAGTTGGGAAACATTAAAAATAATGAAGCTAGCAGGCGAAAATGCTAGAAACAGCAAGGAAGTTGTTCTTGCTGCTGTTACTAAAAATGGTTTAGCATTTAAATTTTCAAGTGAATCTCTTAAAAAAGACAATGACATAATACAAGCCACATTAACTTCCATTAACCGTTTTATAAATAATACATGTTTAACAAAATTCATTAGTACTACTACAGAAGCCCATGAAAATACACAAGGAACAGGACATATGTCTAGTTCAAACGAATCTGGTGATCCTCATGTAACAAATTCCTATAAAGAAACTACAACCACCTACGGTTTTGATGAAGAAAAAGCCGATGAACTTTTAAAAGGTTTACCACAAAATATTATTGATGAAGTAAAAAAACAATTGGCTAATAAAACCAGGACGGAAACAAGAACAGCTTAGCTAGTAACTTACCTATATTCGCTCTCACTTCGAGAGCCTCAGTGACCGCACTATTAATGTTTTAATTAATATAAATGTCCCAAAGCAACCTGAACGAATATACAATCGAAGGTATTTCGCAATCATTTAATGCTATTGACTAAGAAAATGATAGTTGAGCAATGCTCCCGCAGGCTCAAAATTAACTAAAAAGATGGCAGTATCTCACAGGGTGATAAGAAATATCCCAGATTTTAATGAAGTGAATTTGCGAAATAGTCCACTTAGCGACAAAGGAGCTTAGTGGCTATCTTCGAGGGGAATCGCGAGAGTAGGGACTAGCGGGATTATTAAGGGCGGCAATGAGCCCTTAATTAAAGTCCACTTATCATTAACTTATCTATAAACCAAGAAGGCGTAATTATATTCCCATTATATGGAAAATCATCAGCGTCATTACCCAGCTCAGATACTGAGGCTAGAAGTGTTAAGAAATCCCCAGCTATTGTTATCTGCCTTACAGACTGAATTGGCTTACCTTTCTCAAAAAGCACTCCAGAAGCTCCAACGCTAAACTCTCCATTAATGGAATTTACTGTATGCATACCCATAACATTGGTAACGAATAAAACCTTATCCTGGTCTAGTAATTCAGTTAATGTGTTTTTACCGACTGGTACTATCAGATTGGTAGGCTTAATGGAAGGCATGCTATCATAACCTCCTCTAATAGCATTACCTGTTGAGGTTACTCCATCCTTTGCGGCAGACTTAAGATCATAAAGATAGCCACACAACTTACCATTATCTATAAGCTGTGTCCGCTGACCTCCAACCCCTTCTCCGTCAACCAGAGAATAACCAATAGTATCTTCAATGCTTCCGTCATCAAACAAACTAAACTTAACATTTGCAAGCTTAGTTCCTAGCTTATCTTTAAGTACTGACTTATTATTCTGAACCTGATCAGCAGAGAAAAGACTAGCAAAAGTACTAAGGAATAAAGCCGCTACATCATTTCTAAAAACAACCTTACATTCTCCACTGGCCATTGGAGTAGCACCCAACATGGAAAGAGCATTATTTGCTACCTTTTCTGCTAAAGGATCTAACTGTAATTTTGCAAAATTTGTCTTATAGGAAAAGTCTCCTCCTGATTCCATCTGACCATTTTCTTCAGCAATAACCTCTCCCTCATAACCAAAGAAAACCACTTTCTGCTGTTTTATATCACTATTTTGTATCTTATAAAAAATCTCACTACTACTCTCAGAAAAGCCTATGTGCTCAACATTGGTTATCCTTGTATCCTTTTCCCTTATCATTTTTTCCAGATACTTAAGGGACTCTTCTTTATCCTTTACCTCAACTCTGTCATACGCATCATCTACTATGAATCCTTGCGTTTTGTCAGATACTACTTGAGGCATCCTTAGTGTTTCATCTTTAGGAGAAAGTTTATTAAGTAGTACAACCTCTTCTAGTTTCTTATCAAGAACTAAAGAAGCTAGCTCATTACCATAAACAAAGCTAATTTTATTATCCTTCATTACTCTTATTGAGTATCCAAGCTCAACAGACTCTTTATAATCCTCTATCTGAAATTCTCTGCAAGCTAACTGACGACTCTTATCTGTAGCTAAGTAAATATCGTAGCTATCAAGCTTTTGCTTGTCCAAATATTTAGAACTATAATCAAAAAAGTTTTGTATCTCTTTATTCACGTTATACCTTTCTTTTTAGTTTCCAGAGTCTAGTGTCCAGTTTTCAGTCATTCCCGCGAAGGCGGGAATCAATTTACTGTTCAACTCCTGGATTCCCGCCTTCGCGGGAATGACACATAGAAGTAACACTGATTCCTCTTCTATTAAACCAAAATCCCAAACCAAAAATCCCCCACTACGCTAAAGCTACGCGGGGCAGGCAAATAAATCATTCAAATCAAAAACACAAATCAAAAATATTTGTCATTTGACTTTTGTCATTTCCTTCGTTAGCTTCCTCCAATAGTCAGACCAGCAATTCTCATAGTTGGTTGTGCATCAGAAACTGGAACATGGTCATACTTTCCACAAATCCCTGGCATAAAAGTTTTATCATTGCCAACCATCTCAATATTCTTTAAAACATCTATCCCGTTTCCTATCAAGCTAGCTCCTCTGATTGGATGTTTTACTTTACCCTTCTCAATCAAATACCCTTCGCTTATCTCAAACACAAAGTCACCGTTAGTTATATTAACTTGTCCGCCACCCATCTTTTTAACAAGTAGACCCTGATCAACAGTACTCACAATCTCATCCGCCAGCATGTTTCTATCCTCTATAAAGGTATTACTCATTCTTGGCACAGGTTTACTTCGGAAAGACTCTCTTCTTCCGTTACCTGTAAGTGGCAGATTAAGCAAACCTGCACTTAGTCTATCTGTCATATATGACTTAAGAATACCATCCTCTATTAAAACATTTCGTTTTGCAGGAACACCTTCATCGTCATACTCATAAGAACCATATCCTCCGCCAACTGTTGCATCATCTATAACAGTTACCAGTTCTGACGCTACCTTCTGCCCTACTTTATCTTTCAAATTGGAAGTGCCTTTATAAATAAAATCAGCTTCCAAAGAGTGACCACATGCTTCATGCACCATTGTTCCACCAGCTTCTCCCATTAGTACAACAGGCATACGTCCGGTTGGCGCTGGCTTTGCAGTCAACATCATTAAAGCTCTTTCAGAAACTTTATCTGCTACTTCATTAAGATTATATCTTTCCAATAAATCATCTGAGCCAGTTATGCCAGGCCCCTCATAAGCTGTCTGAATAATATTACCGTCCTGAGCAACAACCTGCACTATGAAACGAGAATATCTTCTTCGATCATAAACAACTTCGTTTTTGGAATTAACGATAAGGATATTACTTACTGAAGTTAAATACCTTAGTGTAGATTGAACTATCTTCTCTGAACGAGATCGAATCAGCTCATTACACTTTAAAAATTGAGCAAGAATTTCTTCCCTCTTACTAAATGAAATATTATCTTGTTGAACTATTCCTGATGGCAATAAAAGGTTACTTTTTTTTACTAAATTATTACCTGTACTCACTGGCATCTGCTTTGCCATCATTCTAATTACTTCTGGACTAAAGTCACTTGAACAAGAACTAAAGGTTTTGTCTCCCTCAAAATATCGTAAATTCAAACCTCTTTCAGAACCACTTTTTAGGGATTTAACATTATTATTCTCTATAGTGAAAGTAAAAAGATCTTCGTCTTGATAATATATGTCTGAATATTCACCATTTTTGGAAATTAATACATCTAGAATTTCATTTAGGAAATCTCTGCTGAGCTCTTGCACTATACTTGAATTCTTAATAGTTCCTGATATGCCTCTATAATCTTATTACGAACCTGCATAGTTAATTTTAAAGCCATACTAGCTTCTTCTGAGGCTATCATAACTTCATGTAACTCTCTATTTCTAAGAACAGAAAAATCATATTGATATTGTGCCGCTTTATTTAATAGAGAATTTGTATCCTGTATATTATTCTTAAGCATACTTGAAAACATATTATCAGGTTGCACTTTATTATCAGACAAAGAGGAGATGGTCCCTATTGAGTAATTGGTTTTAACTGCTAAATCTTCCATTTTTTCCCCCTTATTAATTATATGTTTAACTACAGAAAACGCAAGCCTTTCTTGCCAACCTTGTTTCTTTCCTGGTCTATCAACTTTCTCACATATGCAGACATAGAAGTTTTGTTCAAATAAGCCTGCAATCTCACAAACTCATATTCTTGACTAGATACTGTTACATTAATAGCAAGTCTTTCTTCTTTCTTATCCATCCATGCCTTCCGAGTTTGTCCTCATTAAACAAAAAGGAAAGCAGACAACCTAATGGCTATCTGCTCTCGGTTTCCCCAACTCTTGCCCCCCGACAACGTTGATACATCGTTGCAATATTGTAGTTATATAATAATAAATATACACACCATTGTCAAACAATAGACTTGCATAACTACGTTGCAATACTACAACATAACAACATTGCAACACTACGAATAGCGTTTTTAATACTAATTATTTTGAGGAGCACAACGTATATCGTGGACTATTTTTTAATAAAAAAACCAGATAAAAATATAAGAAACTGAAAAAAAAGCATAAAAGCGAACACAACATAAGGGTTGATGCTTGGATTACTAAAAGACAAATAAAGCACAGAACCAATAATCAACATCCTTAAATAAAAATTACCAGTTACATGGAAAGCGCTTTTACCTTCAGCTAAAGCATTTAGACCTTTAACTTGAACTCTAAAATTAATAATACCAGTCAAAGCACCAATAACAGCACTCAGCACCCATTCTTTCTTAAAAATAACTAACACAAAAATAAGTACTAGATAAACCAAAAAACCTAATTTCTCAATTTTATTAGTATGTTCTTTTAATAAATCCATTATATCTTCTCTATCTCCTTATAAACAACATAGCCACCACCGACTACCCCAAATATTACGCCTACAACTGTAAAAAGAACAGAAGTGCCTAACCATTCATCAATTTTCTTGCCAATAAAAAGAAAAAATAATATTGAAAAAACAATTGTAAACCCAATCTGATACACTAAAGTCAGAGCACGCCCAAGGCTTACGGATTCTTTATTTTTATCTTCTTGTATTTCCATATCTCAACTATTCCTAGTTCTGATTAACTAATCCATTCAAAGAATCCAACATTTTAAGCCGAGTTTGAATCATTTGCGTGTTGGCAGTATATAAACTCTTATCTGCTAAGTCTACCATTAACTTATTATAGTCCACATTAGAAGATTCATAAGCGCCCTGCCTAATATTAAAGTTTTCAGCAACAAACACATTTTCCTCATCCTCTAAGCTCAAATAAAAAAGAACATTATTTATAGAACGCAATTTATTGTAATTCTGCACATCAACAACTTTTATCTTCGTAATAACTTCACTATTCAAATTATAAATATATCCTTTTTCATCAACCTTTACATCTGAAACACCAGGTAGGCCAATAATAGAATCACTTTCATCTAAAAGAAATAAATTACCTGCTAGAGACACCATTTGCATATTAGAATTAAGCTGAAAACGTCCATCTCTTGTAAAATAAACTCGCCCTTGAGCATCACTAAGCACAAAAAACCCCTTACCTTCCATTCCCAAATCAAAAGGTCTGTTAGTGATAATAAGAGACCCTGAACTAAAAACATTTGTCCGTCTTACTGTCTTTTGTCCAGTTGATTGATCGGTATAGGGCACGATACGAACGGTGCGATACCCAGGAGTCTTTACATTAACAGCATTTTCCATCAAAGCTCCTTGTTGAAGCTCAGAAACAGATAAAGATTGAGTAGATTTATTAATTGTCGAATCAACAGCAAAGACTAAAGGAAAAATACTTATCAATAAGAAAAACATTATTAACTTTTTCATTTATTGTCCTTTTTTAGATCACCATTTTTAACTACATCGTATTTGCTTTTACCTTTTCTCTTTTGTTCTAATTTATAAACAAACGCTAATACCTCAGCTACAACAGAATACATCTCTGGAGGTATTTCTGTTTCTAATTCCAATGAACCCAACAACTTAGCCAAAGCAGCATCCTGATAAAGGGGAACATCGTTCTCTTCAGCTATCCTAATGATTTCTTCAGCTATACTACCTTTGCCTTTTGCTAAAATAATAGGAGCTACATTCTTTTCAGGATCGTATTTGATTGCCGCAGCAACTTTTAAAGGTTTTCTTTCTTCTGTTTGTTCCATTTACCTCACCTATTTAGTTTCCATTCACAATTCACTATTCACCATTCACTATTTACGCTTCAGCATTTATCCTTCTTAATCTATCAAGGTCTAATGTTGGCGACAATATCTTATTTATATTTACTTTCTTAATCTGAGTCTGAAATCCTTGCACGCTATAATCAAGCACCTTCATCTGGTCCCTTAACATAGCAGAATTTGCAGCAATATATTGCCTAGCGTCATCATTATCAGTATTAAACAAATACCAGATATCTTTGTCCGATATCTCAACTATAACAGCAACAGCACCCATTGATTCTGTCTCTGTCTTTAATATTATCTGTGTTCTCTGTGGATTCACAGGGGAGCCGTCTTTAGTTGTGTCTCTCTTAACTAATATCTCTATATCATTTTTTTTATCTGTAAACGGATTTGGTATCATCCAATAAAAATATTTATCTGGAAGGGAAGGATCGTTATATTTAGACATTTTACTAAGTATCCCTTGAGCTGTCATATTAGAAATACTTTCCATAAGTGACTTTTCTAAAGATTTAAGGGATGCCACTAAATTCTTACCACCTTCATCCAATTGCTGATTAGATAATTGTTTATAAATACCCTTAATAAAAGACTGTAAAGCGTTCAAATCCTGTGCCATATTCATTGGCATTTGCATAGGTTTGTTCTGTAACTGCATCAACATTTGTTGTAAAGAAAACAACTGCTCTTGAGTTAACTGTCCATCATCTAAAATCCCTTGAAGAATAGAAATATCAGCAGAAGTAAGAAGACCAGGTTGTTGTAACAACATTTTCAAAACATCAGACTGTGAGGAAGGCAATCCCCCACCGTTTATCAAACCTTCCAAAGAATTAATATGGGCACCGTTCATTAAGCCCAAGCCAGACAATACACTCATTAAAGAGTTCAGTTGTTCTGGAGGCAAACCTCCACCAGCTGAAACAAGCTGAGATAAAAGCTCCATGCTTTCCTGTGGCATACTTGGCAACATAGTTGAAGCATTGGAAATAGAAATATCAGTTTTTGGAGAAGCCAAAGAATGTAACACATTATTTAAAGCTAGTTTCTGATCCATTTTAAGAGGAGCTTCAGCCACCATCTTATCAAGCGCCTTTAAATTATTACTTGAATAATTACTATTTAAAATATCACCCAATAACATCTTTTGTTCCTGTGATATAGAACCAGAATCCATTACCTGTTGCATAGACTGCCTCTGTTCTACATTAAGTTTTGGTGCCGAACTAAATAACTGTGACACAGCCTCTTTATTAGGATTATCCAAAGAAGAATCCTTCTGAAGCATTTGAGCAATAGAAGTTTTCATATTTGCAGGCAAAACATTCTTAGACAGCAGAAGATCCTGCATTGCTTTTGTTTGTTCTTCAGTCATTCCGACTGAACCACTTAACATTTGTTGCAACGTTTCTTGTTGTGACTGTGACAATGGAGCATTCTTCCCTAGTGCACTATTTAAGGCAGACTGTTGAGTGCCGGAAACATCGTTAAGTAACTTCGACAATTGATCTTTCTGTGATGGGGATAATGCTATATTTTCTTTACTTAATAAATTATCTTTATTGTTCATCTGTTTAATTCTAGTATCAAACTCTGTTAATAAAGATGACAAACTTGCATTTAATGCTGGACTTAGGGCATTAGGCGCTTGAGCTAAACCCTTTGCAGCAACCGACAGTTGCTGAGTTAAGTTCTCAACTTGCTGAGCAGCACTCATTTGACCTGAAAAAAACTGATCCAATGCATTTACAGCACTTTGACTACCTGCAACACCTTTTGCTAAAGCTGTAAAAGCTGCTTGCTGAGCAGATTGATTATTACCTTTTGATTGAAGCGCACTAAATAACTGCTCAAAATTCTCTGGACTTAGTTCTAGTCCGTACTCTAGCATCTTCATTGCTAACTGTTGGTTATCAGCAGAATCTGCCATTCCCATTGTAGCTAACTGAGACGATAAGTCTTGAGCAGAAAGGTTTCGCATAACTGCACTAGATGATGCACTTGATGAAGCTGCAGCGGCTGCAGCGGCTGCGGCGGCACTTGCTGATGACGATGCACTAGAAGCTGATGATGCTGATGAAGAACTTGATGATGAAGATGAACTAGACGATGAAGAGGAAGAGGACGATGATGAGCTTGATGATTCAGTAGTCTCTGTAGTTTCAGTCGTCTCTGTAGTCGTTGGTTTAATCGTGGGCCATATAATAGGAGCCCCTGGATGTATTCCTCCTCCGGAACCTGCGCCAACACTATCCATGACTTACCTCCATAACTATTACCCAGACCTATATCTGATTATACCAATAAATTAGACAACTGATAAACGGGAAAGTTCCGTCAAAGCATTAAGGAATCAAGAAAAATTCTAACTGAATCTTTACCAATCTCTTTTAAAGAAAAAGCCTCTCTATCCATTAACCATTGCAATAAAAGCCCATCTATCATTGATAATAATTGTATACTCTTAACTTGAGGATCCATCTTCCTAAACGCACCTATATTAACGCCATCCTCAAGAATTCCAGCCATTAACGCTCTTAACGACTGATAAACATCTTTTATCTCTTGAGAACTTATCTTAGGATTTCGAACTAGCTCAGTCCAAAAATCAAAATATATGTAATATGTATCTGAATATTTCTCAATTGTTGCAAAATATTGATCATAAAATATTACTATTTGCTCACTAGGATCTTTTACGGCAGACATAACGTCCTGTATCTGTGCCTCAAGAATTGCAAACCACATCTTAAATATCTCTAAAAATAACTCATCTTTACTATCAAAATATTCATAAAGAGTACCCTTTCCTACATCCGCAGAAATGGCAACATCATTCATCTTAGCATCACGGAAAGTGTACTTGGCAAATATAGGAATCGCAGCTTGAACTAGACGTGAACGTTTTTCTTGTTTATTAACTATCTTGGGCAAAAAAATTCCTCCTAAATGGGTGTAGATACAAGTTTACAAATTATCTACCCATCAGTCAACAAAACCAAAAAAAATTATAAATAAATTTTAACTAATATTTACTAATCACTTATATGCTACTTTCTCTGATAAATTAAAGCATATTAGACCGTCTTACGACGGAATAATATGTTATTTGTAAATAATTAGGATTTTATTAGAAAACTAGCAACTTTTAGCTAATGTTCTGATACAAGAAGTACATACTTGAATTTTTTTATTAGCAATTTTCTTTATCTGGAGATTAGGAAGAAAACGTCTTCTTGTTCTTCTCTTAGAGTGAGAAACGTTATTTCCTGACATAGGTCCTTTTCCACAAACTTCACATTTTTTAGCCATCTCTTACACCTTCTACAATTTGTATTGATTATTTTGAAAACCAGTATACTTTATCATAAATG
>CAZXTL010000003.1:0-126273 GCA_964643725.1 uncultured Candidatus Marinamargulisbacteria bacterium | reverse complement strand
TCACTGACATTAAAAAAAATTATTATCATGCTAATATATTAATTGTTGCTCAAGATCTCACTATAGATGGGATCAAAAGGTTGAAAAGTGTTGGCATAAGTACCGTCCTTTTAAAGCCAATAAATATTGCTCAAATTATAGAAAGGTTGAAAAAATGAAACAAAATAAATTAACACTCTTAATATTTTTTATTTTTTGTCTACAATTATCATTTAGTGTAGTTGCCACAAATCAAGAATATCTTATTAAATATGTAGATAAAGAGATTGCAAATACTGAACTTATCTTCAACAAAACTATCGATGATAAAGTAACTACATTAGAAGAAAATGTCTTTTCTCAATTTTCTGTATTCCTTAACAGTTATAAAACAATATCAGTCATTGTTTATTCAATGATACTAGCTATTCTTGCAATAGTTCTTATTTTAGTTGTTAATACTTACTCATTAGCAAAAAAAACCCAAAGGTTATATCAAACACCTCAAATTTATAAACCAAATATTGCTATTACTAGACAAAGTCCTTTTTATTTCATCACCGATGGTGATATGTTCAAACTTTTGGGTTTATTGGACTCATGGTTAGATGAAGATGACTACCTAAAAAGGATGGCAGTTCTTATGTATTATTTGCCTGATAAATTCACACAAGTCCTCTGGGAAAATCTAGAAGATAAAAACGGCCTAATTAACACACTTCTTCATTTAGATGGTGTGGATCAGGAGTATGTATCTGAGCTTGCAGAAGGCATTAAAGCAAATATCTCTAATTTTATTGATAAAACTGATGCATTAGGAACAGTGTTTGATAAGCTCCCTGAATACCATAGAAACAAAGTTTTAAAAAATATCACCGAACAAAACATCCTACCCAAAGGTTATATTTTAAGATTCAATGATGTTTTTAAACAACCAAAAAATATTTTAAAAGAAAAATTAGGTGAGATACCACTTCAAACATTAGCTCTTGCTATGCAAACAATATCAAAACCTCAAATAAATATTATTTTTAATGCCTTAGATGCCAAAAAAGGCAATGAACTTAAAAATCAACTAAAACTAATAGAAGACCAAAGAATCTGCCAAGACAATATTGATAAGGCTAAAGAATTTATTGTGAAATACTTTAACTATAGTGCGTAATTTCATGAAAAAAACTATTTTAAATTTCATAGCTGATAAATTTGGGATTCCCGAAAAAGCTATCGACTATATAAAACCTATGTCTATTGTTGGAAAACAAGGCAGAGGAGGACTTCCTAAAGATTTAATCTCCATGAATATACTTAATATGGTACGAGGACTATTTAATCAAATAGTTTTTGCTTCTCATTCTGTCTGGGTTTGGCCATATTGGGTTGTTCAACAATATAATAGTAGAGGAGAAGGATTTATTCCAAGAGGCTTCCAGTTACCAGCGATGAATGTAGCTAATAGAAATTGGACAGCAATAGGAAAGCTTGGCAACATAAAGGAAGCAATTGTAGATGTAAGAGGGTTAGTGACCCCTAGGATATATAGCTGGTCAGTAGATGTCTGGGCATATCATAAGGGCAAGTTATACGCCCCATCAAGAATGAAAGTCGTAAAACAAAGAGTTATAAGTAGTATTCCAATGATAGAAACCAGATTTAACGCAGATGATTTTTTAATAACTACAACTGTTTTTGTTCAAACTATTCAAGGAAGAGACACCATTTTTCATTCATCAAAAATTACTAATTTTGGTGACAATGGTGATGATATCTCCTTAATTGTTTCAGTTAGGCCTTATAACCCTGAGGGCATTAGCTTAATTTCCAAATGTTCATATAAAAATAATATGTTTTTTGTTAATGGTCACTTAGGTCTTATTTTAAAGGATGCTCCTTCAAGAGTTCTTTTATCTAACTTTGACAGAGGTGATATTAATGAACTCCTTGCAGATAAGACTATTGTAACTCCAACCGATATAAAATGTGATGCGGGATTAGTAACTGCTGGTGCAGAGTACGATTTATTTTTAAATCCTGACGAAGAAAAAATTATTGAATGCAGAATAACAATGGATAAAAATAATGTGATATTAAAGGAAGCTTATCTAGAAGGTGATGCTGAAAATTACAAACAACAAACCCTAATTGAATGGGGAACAAAAGTAGCTGAAGGAATAGAAATAAGTATACCTGATAAAAGGCTGGAAAAAGCTTTTAAAACAAATGTAAGCTTCTTGCTCTTGTTCCATGACGGGAAAAGCATTACTCCTGGCCCTTTTAATTACCACAACTTCTGGTTTAGAGATGCTTCTTACCTACTACAAGCGCTTTTTAAATGTGGTTTTTTTGACGAAGCAAAAGAAGTATTATCAACATATCCATCTAGACAAAGACTTAGCGGATTCTTCTTCTCTCAGATGACTGAGTGGGATAGTAATGGCGAAGCTATCTGGGTTATAGCAGAATATTATCGAGTTACTAATGATTTAATACTTCTTAGAAAACTAATTCCCTCTGTATATAACGGAGCTAAATGGATAGTAAGAAAACTACGTGAAAGCTATAAAGAAAAGGCTCCCTACAAAGGATTAATGCCTTTAGGACTTAGTGCAGAACATTTTGGGGCGAATGGAGTTTATTATTGGGATGACTACTGGTCCCTAAAAGGCTTAATGGATGCTAAATTCCTTATTGAACAAGTACCTGAAGAAAAACTAGATACCTTGTTTATAGAAAAAGCCATAGAAAATCTAAAAAAAGATATTGATGCTTCTTTAGTAATTGCTGCACAAAAAGAAGGTAAGCCTTGCCTACCTATTGGCCCAGACAGATATATCGACAGCGGAGCTATAGGAAGTCTAGCTGTGCTTTATCCTTTATATTTGTTTGACCCTTTTGACGAAAGACTGGTAAATACTGTTGAAATGCTAACTGAACGTTGCTTCACTAACGGTGCCTTTTTCCATGATATAAATCATTCTGGACATGGGACTTATCTGAATGCTCATATCGCACAATACTACGTTTCTAGAAGAGACCAAAGAGCCTTAGATTTAATATACTGGTTACTTGATAAAGCCACCAATACTTTCACTTGGCCAGAATCAATTCACCCATTTACCTTTGGGGGAGTCGTTGGTGATGGGCATCATGGCTGGGCTGCTGCTGACTTTTTGATGGTGGTTAGGAATATGCTCTTTTTAGAAGAAAATGATAGACTTATACTAACTCCAGTTATACCTAAAGATTGGCTACATTTATTCGAAGAAATTAAAGTTAAAAAAGCTCCAACACATTTTGGGAAAATTGCTTTTAAATATATTGTAACTAAAGAAGGTGAACTAGATATAACTCTGAACTGTGAATTTAACACTCCACCTAGGGCAATAGAAATAAACCTTCCAGTCCAAATATTAAAAACAGAGATAAATGGACATGAACAAGAAATAAATAGTGACAGATTTCTTGTATCCCCTGATACAAATAAAATAAAGGTATATTTCGTTAAGCCTTAAATACCTTTAATAATAGAAGGCTCCCTTGAGGATCAGCAAATACCTTACTTAACAAAATTTTAATCACTGCTGCTTTTGGTTCAATATTATTTAACTGTTTTGATATATTAAGTAAAAAAAACTTATTGGAATTCGTAATCTTTTTTAATAATTCTATTTGAAGAACCTTAAAATCATCAATAACTTTTTGTGATTCTACCTCTTCATAAGGATAAGAAAAACTAATTTTTCTGTAAATCATATTAGATTTAATCTCTTGACCTATTTGATCAACAGTCTCAAACTCCTCTAGGTGTCTGTCTAACTTTTCCTTTAAAAGCTGGTTATCTTTAACAAATACATTAATACCTTCAACTATGACAGGAAACTGTTGTAATTTAGCAAATACCATCTTTTTCACAGTATTTTCATTTACATTATTACTTATCTCTAATGATTTATTTACAAACTGAAGGTCTGCTATAAGCATTTTTGTATTAAATGGTTTTTCTTTAAGTGAAAGACTAACTAAATCTGAAAGACCGTTAAATTGTGCCTTAGTATAAACACCATCGATAGTAATTATCTCTTGTTGATATTTTGCGTACAATGACTTAATCAATTGCATCTCTAATAATTGATTATCTGACATAAATTAAATTTTAGCTGAAAATAGACTTAAAGGCTATACGAACAATAAAATCAAATATTGAAAAAATTAGTCATTTAAATCACTAATAAACTGAGACATATGTTTACTTAAGACTTCAGTACTTAAAGATCCTACAGCAGTTAGTGTACTAATTGTATCTTTTACTGACTGTACTTCTTGCTGTAAGGCGTATAAATCACCAGGATTCTCAGTAAAAGTTTTATTGTTTGCCATATAGTCAGACATTAATAATAAAGTTTCATAAAGAGCTTCTATCGTATTTGCCATACTGTACATCATTTGCTCAAATTTTGATGAACCAGCTGGTGCTACAGCAATTACCTTATCAACACTGAGGCTAAACGCTTTTTGCATAAGACCTCTAGCTCCATCTTCCTTAAAGGCAGCATCTAGTTCTTCAAAATGATCCCCAAGTCCTCCTGGTGGTGTTACTGGAGGAGTAGTAGTAACAGTTGCATCTAAATATTGTTGAGCAGATTGTTGTAATACAAAAATATCTCCTGGAAGAGCGGTAGTTATATTAAGAGCATTAAGCCTAGTTAGCAAATCAGCTCTAGCGCTATTTATAGATGTTGAACTTAGAGTAGAAGTTGCATCTAAATATTCTTGAATATCTTGTTTTAATAAAAAAATATCTCCGGGAGTAGCAGTAGCAGGATTAAGAGAATTAATCCTATTTATCAAATCAGTTCTTGCAGTAGAACTTGTTCCACCTGTTCCAGCTGTCCCATGTACTCCTGCAATCGTTGCCCCATTTTCCTGAGTAACTCTATCATTTACTAATGATGGGCTATTCTCTAATAGACTAGAGCTACCTCTTAGACTAACTACATCAGTACCAGCTCCTGTATCCATAGCCCTAACTTGTGCAGCATCTTGTAATGTTATAATATCGTTTCCAGCTCCGCCGGTTATTGTTCCACCTGTTGTTGCTCCTGCAGCAGAAAGGACTGAAGCATTATTTCTAACAATAACAGTATTAGTACCATCACCTGTATTAATAGTTCGTGCTCCAGAGTTATCTTGTAAGGTTATATTATCATTTCCAGCTCCGCCGTCTATGCTGGTTGCAAAACTGCTTCCACTCATAAGCACAGTATCATTTCCATCACCGCCAAGTATTTCAGCAATATTAACAGAACCTGTAGCTGTTACAATGTCGTTTCCAGCCCCACCAACTATTTTGGTTACGGTAGATGCTCCTGCTATTGTAAAAGTATCATTTCCTGCACCACCGTTAATTTGGTTTACAACTACACCACCACTTAAGCTAATATTGTCATCACCAGCTCCACTATTAATATTAATATTCAGGTTCTCACCATATAATTCTGTCAAATTGTAGCTAAGACCATTAAAGTTTAAAATAACCTGCCCTGCTGCATTTTTAGATAAATTGATAGTATCAGCACTATCCCTTCCATTAATGGTGATTGTATTACCTGGTCCTGTTGCAGTGTTAGTAATTGGTGTTGTAATAAATGAAGTTCCATATACTGTATTATTTCCAACGGACGTAACTGGAGCATTTATTACATTGTTTACCATAGCATAACCATTTAGAGTAACCTTATTGGTTCCTGCTCCTCCATCAATCTTATGGGCTGAAGCCGTACCATTCAAGGTTATTTCATCTGCTCCAGTTCCTCCAAAAATATTATGGATAGCAACATCGGTAATATTTACGATGTCCTTAGTATTTCCGTTATTTAAATTAAGATTAATTTTTAAGTCTTCACCAAATAAATTTGTCAAATTATAGGTAGTACCATTATAGGATAAAATAATTTTACCGTTTTCATTTTTGGTTAAATTAATAGTATCAGCACCAGTTGTTCCATTTATTGTAAGAACACCGTCTACTAAAGATGTAAAACTGGGTGCTTGTATTGCTGCATTATCAAGATTCCGTACAATATTAAGATTACCGTAATCCCTTGTTATTGTATTTGATCCTTGACCGCCCCTTATATCAAAAACAGCAGTTTTAGGTAACCCATATTTATGAGTTAAATTATAAGATGTTCCATTATAATTCAGCATAACATTAGGTGAATTAAAAGTTAGAGAGATATTATCATCACCATCTGTACCATTAATTACAAAGCTTCCATCGGCTGCCTGTTGAATAAATGAAGGTAAGGGACTTGTAGCTGTATAAAAAGAATCTGCATTATTGATATCTTCCATTACTATATTTGATGATAAGTTAACATTTAACTTTTCTACACCATTGACTGAATAACTAAAATCATAGCTGCTTCTATTAAGTTGGTTATTCGCATAGAAAGATTCATTAATTTGTGTATAATTTCCATCTTTATCAGTAATAAGTTGTGCAACATCTAATTTAACTTCCTGGTCATTCATCATAAGACCTACAACAACGTGACCTTGTGCTCCGTTTGCTTGTAAATCAACATAAACATTTACATCCTCTGCAGGAAAACCAGCTGCTAAGAGTAAACTAGCTGCTAGATTGGAAAGGTCTTCACAGTCACCTGATCTACTAGTTAGTGTTTCTTCTACAGTGTTCCAAGCTTCCCCAGCACTATCAGCCTCATAAGTAAAATTATTAGCTAGTAAATTCATAATAAGCTCTAGTCTCATCTCTTCTGCCATATCATCATTAATCCCTAGCTCAGAAATAATACTCAAAATATAGGCATTTTCAGGTTCAATAAATGTACTTACAGAGCTACTTACCTCTCCTCTTCCTTGTGAAGCGGTTACACTAAAAGCTGATTCGTAGGTAGCAGTGGTTGCTGTGGTAGAAGCTGCTTGTTCAACGGTAGATTGATAACTTGAAGATACCTGTGCACCAGTTACGCCAATATCAGCAAAACTGCCTTGATATTGAGCATCAAGAGAACTGTCAATGTTGCTTCCAACACTAGAATATGAACTATCAACTTGTTGAGAGGACTGGACGGAACCTACTCCGTTTAAATCTAATGTTGAATCAATTCCAGCTTGTCCTGACATATTCCCCCCCATAAATGTTCTTACAGGTTTAATATCGACAATTTTCGTCTTTTAAATGTATGAATATTTTATGGTTCATTAGTTCATTGGTTCACTGGTTCATTGGGGGAAAAATGAATGGAAGGATTATGGATATAGAAACATTTAATAGTCTAATGACTAGTTACTAATTACTCAGTGATACCAAGCTTACACTATCTCTTACAAAAGTATATGCAACTCGACTGTTTCCATTATTGTTTAAAACTTGCGTGTGCCCAAAACTAACGCCAATTGGGTGCTCGTCATCCTTTAAGAGATAAGGATCTTTCCTATCACCCATAACTATTTCACTAATATACTTTTGTTGTGATTCAGAATCAGTTAACCCTTGGTAGTTTGCTAAATATCTATAAATAGTTGCCTCACTAACCACCGAATCATAATTTTGTAATTTTACTTCTGTCTCATCTAAATTAATTGTAGATGGAATCTCTACTTTTGTAGTTAATCTTCTTCTATGATTTCTTCTCATTAAGATATGTACTATGTTTTCTGAACCATAAAGCTCAATAGCTGTTTGCAATTCAAGCTTTAAATCTTCTCTATCTTTTGCAATAATTGGTGTAAGAACTGTAACCTTTTCTCTATTTTCTCTAATAAAATAATCTGCTGAGGTTAAAAGCTCCCTTTGCGCATCTTTATCTTCCACTATTGCATTGCCATCTGCACTTAATAAATATTTTCCTTCATGCTGTTTAAAGAACATTGCAGAGCTATTTAACCGATATGCTTTGGATTTTTCAGTAATTATTGTGCCTTCTGAAGTAGAATGTTTTAATGAAAATTCACTGGTCTTATCCTTACCGATAATTAAGGTTAATGCTATCTTATTTAGAATAGATTGTAGCAACATATGATTATTTTCAAGTTGAGCTGGTATTGATTCTAGTACCAACGCCCCCTTAGCATCTAGATATCCTGTCAACGAATAATTATTAAATCCAAAGTTAATATAGGTTGAATCATTTTTTCGTTTCATTTGAATACTTTTAAGGATTCCTTTAAGTGGACCTTCATATTCATCTGGCGTTATAGTTACATTCTTAACAAAGGCAACATTAAAATCATTCTTTAATTTTGCAAGTTCGATATCTAGCTCAGAAATAATATCGCCTTCTGGTTTTTGGCTAATTCTTTGTTCTACAAAACGAAAAATTATTTGAGATGTTTCTGCAATCTCTGCTGCTTCAATTTCTTCTAAACGTTTTATTTCTTCATCTAATAGCTGATCTGCCTCTTTTTGTTTTTGCACTTCAGCTTCATGTTGAATTCTTCTTACTTCTTGAGCTTGTCTTTGACGTTCATCTCTAATAAGCTGTCTAATTAACTGTATATTTTGCTGTAATGTTCCTATAGCAATATTCGCGGTTTGCACAAGTGAACTAATCTGGTCAGCTATCGCTTCACACTGTTGAGCTTTGACATTTAACGCAGCACTAACTTGATGATAATTAAGGCTTAGGATTTCAGTAACAGCACCTTGCATACTCTCATCAGTTGGTGCTACATAGGACTCTGCAGCCTCTAATGCCATAAGCGCGATGTCTACTGCCTTGTCTTTAATGTTTTGTAATTTGGGGATGTATTCTTTTATCTCAGCTATAATCTTCTCTATTTGAGCTATTCTTTCTTCTAAACTAAGAGTTGCATCTATATTAGTATTCGCTAAATTAGTAATTTCTTTAGATAAAGAATCTATCTGAGTTTGTTCCGGTGTATCTTTAACTAAAATATCATTAATTTGTTGTAATTGTTCCCTAAAACTTAATAATAGTCTGTCTGCTTCTGCTTTTTTCAACTCATTTGCTATACGTGTATCTTCTAATTCTTTTGATATTTTATCTTCTTCAAGTTTTGATATTCTTCTCTGAGAAAGTTCAAGCTCTATACCTTTAATTTTCAAGTCTATAATTGCCCAAATATTGCCAATTAATTTCATCTGAACATCTTTATCTAAATGCTTCGTAAGAGCCTTCAAAACAGAATTCGGTTTATGATCTTTTGTATTTACTAATAAAGCTAATAAACTCTTTAATCTATTATCTGAGGATTCTTTGACTGTAAGCAGAAAATCATCTGCTACATAAACACTATCTAGCAAAAATGTAATATGAGCGGCATTCTCTTGATTATGCAACTTAGAGATAATCTCAATTATCTGCTTTTTATTTTCTGTATTTGTTATTGAGTGGCTTAGTAACTCAAAAAGATAAGAAAGTTTTGTTTTATTAAAATCTGATTCTATTAAAATATGATGAGCATATTCGTTGTAAATATTTATGTATGATTGATCCATCTCTTTTAATTTATTAAAAAAATCACTAAGGTTTTCAAAATTATGATAATTATTTACCATAATCATCCTTAAAATAAACATAAATTGTTGATAAGGCCTATTCGTGTTTTGATTTATAACACTATCTGGCAACATATTTATTGACTGTATTTTAGCCAATGGACTTGAGGAAAAATACTTTGATACAGATAAAAGATTTTCTCGATATGTTTGACCGGTTTGCATATCTATATCCATAAACCCATCTTCACTTGCGATTATTTCATGCATACTATTTTTTATCTGAACGAAAAGACGAAATTGTTGATAGTAAATAATAAATAGTAATGCGTTTTTCATAGCACTAAGCGCTTCAATCTGGTGTAAGGATTGTTGAGTAATACCTTCGCTTTTTAACTCTTTAATTCTATTTTCTATTAATGGATACATCCAACTAGCTGTTTTATTGTGACGATCTGGATGCTGATTCATACTTTCAATTAAAGGGTCTTTATAGTTGCTAAGGTCTAGAATCATTGCTTTGTACATTTCATTTAAATTATCTGAATGATTTGATAAACACTTAATTGACTTTGATAATACGGTAAAAAAATCTGCTGTCTCATTTCTTGAATAAAGCATTACATATATATAACCTAACAACAAAATTGAATCTTCAGTAATATTGACATTGGGATTCTCCAAATAATCAACATTTAAAAGCAAATCCCCTACTTTCAAGTGAACGTATGTACTTACTTCTTTAAATAATTCCTTACTAAAAGAACGATTTGCATGAAGTAAAAGATCTGACAATAAACAAATCAATTCAGTGCTATGGTTTGACACAAAACCTTTTTCTGTAATGTAATCAACTAAAGGTTTCCAATGTTTAGTAAGAATTGCTGGAACGTATTCCTCATCCCTGAAAAAACTTAAAAATGATGGCAATGCATGAACTATTTCTTCATCTAGGCCTCGTTCAGCAATATCTTTATCTAATTGTGTATACATTTCTCTAGCAAATGTTGATATTCTGGTATCATTTTTAATGTTAACTTTTCTTAAAACATTAAAAAATATAGTCAGTCCACTTAAATATTGATTTCCTTTATATTTTCCTAGTATATTAGTTAGTTCGATTGATAATTCAAAATCATATCCGTTTTTAAAAAATTCTTCTGGGTTTTGTAATATTTCTGTATTTAAGAGTTTTATGGCATCAAGGCCACCACCATGCATATTCATAAAGTTCATCAACTTCTTTATATCAAAAACCTTTAAATACACGCTGCTTCTGATTATTCCATCATCTTCATCACTAAAACTAAAAAATAGATCTTGAAGGCTCCGAAGAAGAGGCATAGAAAAAGCATTATCTCCTAAAACTTCCATCTGTTTTAGTTCGCTTAATAACCAATTTAATCCCTTAGACTTAATACTTACTGTTTTATTATTCATAATTCTTAACATTTATCGGAACACAAATACAATAATTGCAACGAAAATGTTTGATGAAACCTCACCCGACGGAATTTATAAGTATTTTTGACAAAAATTTGTGCCGTCACCCTCTCCGTTTCATTAATGAAATGGAGAGGGTTAGCAGCATGTTCAACTACTTAGAAAATATTTATATCTTCTGCTGGGAGAGGTTAAATTTTGTCATTCACTAAACAATAAGTTTAGTTTCTCTCTTACTTCTTCTTTTGTCTTACACTGATCGATTAGTCTTACTGCACAGATGTTCTTTGCCCCTGTTAATAAAACATCCTTTACGTTAGAGAGGTCTATTCCGCCTATAGCGACAAAAGGTAACTTATTGTGACTCATCATCTCCTTAAGATAAGAAACTCCCAATGCTGGGTCAGCAATGACCTTTGTGGGAGTCTTATAGACTGGCCCCATGCCAATATAGTCAGACTTTAGGATATTAGCTTGTTTTACTTGTTCTATATTGTGGGTGGATAGGCCGATTATCATTTTTTCACCTACTAACTGTCTAACAAGGTCGTAAGGCATATCATCTTGTCCAAGATGAACGCCATCTGCCTGAACGTCCATTGCAAGCAAAGGATCATCGTTGATAATTAGCTTACTATTAGAACCCTTTGTTATAGTGCGAAGGTTTTTGGCAATATTAAGGCTTAGGGCTTGCGGCTTAGAGTTTAGGGTTCCTTTAATTCTCAATTGAATAAAGGCTATTTTTTCTTCTACTAAGATTTCTGTTAATTTTTCAAAACCAAGAACTGGATTTGTTAGAACAGCGTAAAACCCAAACTCTTGAGGAACTTTATTGTTTGATAAGTTCATATCCATCTTTGGAATCTTTAACTATATATCCTAGCTCACTTAGCTCTATTCTTAATCTATCTGACTCTGCCCATTCCTTGTTCTGTTTAGCTACCCATCTTTTCTCTGCTAATGTAGATATTTCAAAAGTAACAGTAGATGTTTGCTTAACTTCACTATACTTATCTAGGCCAAGAACTGATAAAATTTCCATCAATAAAGCATGAGTTTCTTTAGAATGAGTCTTATTTATCTCCTTAAGCAAATTAAAGATTACGGCCAAAGCCCTTGCCGTATTAAAATCATCTTCTAATGCTGAAATAAATTCATTTTTGTACTCCGATAAATCTACATTTGTTACAGCCAAATCCGTAAGTGCTAATACGCTCCTAATTCTATCACCAGCGGTCTTTGCTTGTTCTAGCTCTTTGTCAGAATAATTAATTGGCATACGATATTGTGTCATCAAAAAGAATAATCTAAGATCCATGGGAGAATATTTTTTCAAAACTTCTCTCACAGTAAAAAAGTTATTTAAAGATTTACTCATCTTCTCATTATCAATTCGAACGAAACCATTATGCATCCAATAGTTAGCCATCTTCTTACCAGTTAACGCCTCTGTTTGGGCTATTTCGTTCTGATGATGAGGAAATATTAAATCCTGTCCTCCACCATGAATATCAAAGGTATCGCCTAAATATTCTTTACTCATAGCGCTACACTCAATATGCCAACCTGGTCTACCTTTAGCCCAAGGGCTTTCCCACGTAAGACTACTCTTATCGTCACCCTTCCAAAGTACAAAATCGAGAGGATTACGTTTGCTTGTATTTATCTCTACTCTCGAGCCAGCCTGCATCTCTTCTGGGTTTCTACAAGAAAACTCTCCATACTCCTTGAACTTACTTATATCGAAATATACGTCACCCTCGGATTCATAAGCTATTCCTTTGTCTACTAATTCCTTAATAAAATTTATTATATGAGGGATATGTTCTGTTACTTTTGGATAATTATCAGCTCTTTTTATATTTAAACTATCCATATCTGTAAAGTATTCCTCTATCATCCTCTGTGATAAGGTTATTGGCTCAATATTACGCTCTTTTGCTCTATTTAATATCTTATCATCTACATCCGTAAAATTCTGGATATAAAGCACTTTATAGCCAAGATACTCAAAGGCTCTACGAACAACGTCGAAAACAACATATGCTCGAGCATGTCCGATATGGCAAAGGTCATAGACAGTTACACCACAAACATACATTTTCACTTCACCTTTATGTAAAGGTATAAAGTCCTCTTTTTTCCTAGTTAAGGTGTTATATAATTTAATCATTTGTTAAGGTGGCAGAAGCTAAAACAGCAATACCTTCCTTTCTGCCAGTGAATCCAAGTTTTTCAGTTGTTGTTGCTTTGATATTAATCTGATCTAACGAAACTCCAATTATGTCTGATAAATTCTTCTCCATCTGAGGAATAAAAGGAGCCATTTTGGGTTCCTGAGCAATGATGGTTACATCAATATTGTTTACAAGGTATGGAGAAATTATGCTCACAACTTTCTTAAGTAATATAAGACTAGAAATGCCTTTGTATTGCTTATCTGTATCTGGGAAATGTCTACCGATATCACCTTTACCTGCTGCACCAAGCAAAGCATCCATAACTGCATGGGTTAGAACATCTGCATCACTATGGCCATAAAGACCTAAGGGATAGTCTATTTTAACACCACCAATAATGAGGTCTCTGTCTTCTTTAAACTCGTGCACATCAAAACCATTACCTATTCTTATCAACTTTATCTCCTAACTAATATTATTGATTAATCGTAAATCGTTAATAGTAAATAGTAAATAGTGAAAACCGAATGATGAATTAACTACTAGTCGTCAAAAAGCTTATCTATCTCAACTTGGTCTATTGCGCCATCTTGTTCTCCGAAACCTGTTAGGTTGAGTTTTATTACTCCTTTTCGATTAAGTGCTTTTGCTGTTGAAATAAGCGTATCTGTAGCATCTTGAACTTCAACCTCAGTATAGTTATCCTTACGAAGGTCGATAACTTCGTTTATCATCGCTCTTAAACCTTCAGATAATTCAGAAAAAATATCATTTCTATCGTCTTCCGGCATATTTATAAAACACAAAGCAAGAATATTTGGGTCTACTTCCATAAGCAACTTGGTTAAAGCGTCTTTTGGTAAAATAGTTAAGTCTTCGAACAGAATAATCATATCCCTAATCTCAGTCAAAACATCAGGGTGTTTTTCACTTAGCTGCTTAGCTAACTCACTCTTCTTTTGGTTGGAAAATTTATCTAATATAGGCATAACTGAACGTTTTCCACCAACGAGAACTAGATTGGCAAGCTTTTCTTTAAATTGTTTTTCTAATTCCTGTATCTGTTCTATTGGATAATCTATCTCATATGCGAGATACGGAATAATCTCTGATTGTTCCTCTATTGTATACTTCATAAAAATTATCCTTGATAAATGACTTGGCAAGAAAGAAACAATAATTGCAACATTCTGCCAATACTCATCCATATCTGCAGACTTACCTTTAGGCTTTTCTTGTTGCAAAATAAAAGCTAACTTAAATATATTTGACTCTTCTACAAAGGTAAAAAGTTCACTCTTCGTATGCCCTATTTCTTCTTCTTCTTCACTCCCAGCTTGTCTATGAGAAACATCAATAGACATTTCACTTCCCGTCGCTGAACTACCTCCTGCTCCACCAGACACAGCGCCTCCAGCAGCAGTTTTACCGTCACCCTCGCCTTCTCCTTTGTCACCTTTTTCACCAGCAGCAACTTCTTTCTTTGCTCTTCCAAACACAACGATTAATAGAACCACCACAATGATAATTACTAGAAAACCAATAATAATTACTATAAGGTTACTAATATCCATCTGATTCTTCATGCTTGCACTAAGATGCGAGTTAGAAGATACCGCAGCATTTATAGCTGCTCCAATTTCTGGCAATTTTATGCTTAAATTAATTGTATTTATTATTTCCTTAATACCATCTATTGTTTCTTGATTAAAAAAGTCATTAGGTTTATTTATCTTATCAATAGCCCTATTAGTCACAATGGTACTTAATGGATATTTAGTAAACTCCATTACATCTCTTATCATTTTTTCAACTGTAGCTTGATCTTTAATGTCAGGAGCTATCCAAAGATTAATGGCATAGCCAGAAAGATAATAAACAGTACCTACTCTAGGTGGTTCAATTAGTTGAGAAGGAACCCCAGGTAACAACAAATTTGTTGGCTGCGAAAGAACTTCCTCTTTTTTAATTACACTAACTTTAATATCCACCATCACCCGCTCAACACCATAGACTCTATCTAGCAAGTTTTGTATCTCACGATTCTTGGTTTGTTGGTAAGTAATAACAGCAGCAGAACCGTCAAAAGATAGTTGAACAGGCTCCTCCGTAAAGGAAAACGAAAATATTACACAAAAAGTGATTGTGAGTTTTATGATATTTTTCATCAAAGTATCTCGAATTATATTCATGACGATACCCCTATTATATCTGCGATAAGGCTAATCTAACAGCCATTTTATTGTTATAGACTTATCTCCGTTAGTAAGAATATCTCCACTCTTATTATTCTCTACCGTGTACCCTAACTGAATAAGATTAAATAACCGATAATAAACATCAAATCCGTACTTAAGGGCTGTTGTGTCGCCGTATGAAAAACCAATAAAAGGAATAAATGCTGAAGTAGTCCCAGCTTGTAAAGGAATCCCATATTTAAATCCGAAATAAGAAGCATTTGCTAGAAAATCTTGATCATAATAAATAGAAACCCAAGTGTTTGATATCATATCATAATTAATATGCACTAAATGTGAAGTCATACCTTGAAACTTGTATCCGACAGAAAGAATGTTTTGGCCTTTGTCGACTATAGATTTTTTCTTTAGAGGAGAAATAAAATAATAAGTAAAATCCTGATAGGATAAACGGTCATCGCCTTTAAATGTATCACTATATAAACTTTCTAAGTTCTTTGCATAAATAATCTCACCTGTTTTTGTGTTTGTAACATTAAGTTGTAATTTAATATTACCTTTTCTGTTTACATTTATAGTATGGTCTGTCTCTCTTACCGCACTGTTAACAAAATTACCAAAAGCACCTAAGGTACTATTATAGAAACTAACTAACCAAGGTGACTCATGATAAGAATAGTTAAGCTGTGCTTCAAGAATACGATAAGAGATCATATAATCAGCTGGCTTTAAATGAGTAGGAATAAGATATATATTATTCCTATCCTTTTCAAAAAACTTCATAATCTCTTCATTTAATAGGTCATTAACACTAATATCTTTAACGCTAATCTTATTTATCAACTGGGACAATTTTGTTTCCTCATAATAAACAGAAAAACTTTTGTTTGTTCTTTCTTGTAGCATTTTGTCGACATACTTAGGGTTTCTCTCTAATAGCATAAAGTTGGAACTGGCTAACTGGTCTGAAAGCTTACTATCAAGGAAGGTTGCCCAATCATCGTCTTTTGGTTCATCCATATTATATAAATAAATAGAACTTCCTGATGGGATTACATTTTCAATATTTTTTTTAATCTGCAAATTAGTCATTACGCCATCAACAAATGTTTGATCTAGTTGAGCATTTAAATTTTCCATTTCCTGACAACCGGTAAATAAAAATAATAATGACACAGCAAAAAATAATAATATAATTTTTCTCATACTAACCCCCGACTATATCTAATTGTGATAACATAAAAGCCTATCGTCAATATCTTACTCAAAAAGAATGTTTAGTTTTTGTTGTGCTGCCTTGAAAAGCAGTTGACTCTTTTCTTAGTTGCTCTGAATTAAGTGTAGGTATCTGGGTTAAATACTCTTCATTCTTAGATAAAATCACGTCTATTATCTTTTTATTTGAAGTGACCTGGGTAGGTTTAACAGCAGGAGTATCTATATTCTTTATTATTGTTTTAGGCTGTTGAACAGAACTTGGTTGATCAACTTTATTAATTATCTTTATTTCTTTTGAAATTTTCTTCTCTTTTAAACTAACCAATAGATCATAATAATCTTTATCTGGTGTTACAGTCCTAAGGTCTTCACTTTTCAATATAGAGTAAGCATTGTCATAGGGTTTAATATTTTCAGCATATTCTAACTCTGCCCTAGCCTTATTAAGTTCACCTAGACCAATTAGTGAGCGAAGATGCCACAAGTGATATTTGGAAACCTCTGAATCAAGAAGAATCGCCTGCCAATAATATTCCTTAGCCGTTGCATAATCAGATTTCATAAAAGAAAAATAACCTTTATGATAATTAGCTTCTGCTACTTTTTTGTTTTCTTTAATGTACTCTACTTGATCCAATAGCTCTTTAGCTTCAGTGTCATTAGGCTTTAACTTTGTAGCTTTAATTAGCGTTTCTATGGCCTTCTTTTGATCGCCTAAGTAAAAATATGATTTACCCAACCAAAGAGTTGTTTTGTAGTCATTTGGTTTTTGCGCAAGCAATACTGAGAAAACATCAATTGCTTGTTTGTATTCACCTCTAACAAAGTTGTTATAGCCATCCTGAAATGTAGCAGAATAAGCAAAACATATTAAAAATATTATTAGTATATATCGTGACATATTTCTTCCCTGTTTTGAATTTTAGCATTCATTTTTTGCTTTTGTCAGTGTTTATGAAAACATAGCCAAATAATCGCTTGAGCATATCCTCTAAAGCAAGTATAATTATCTAGCCTAAAATCAGGGTAAAAGTTCTGATATACAGACAATATAAGGAGTTTCTATGGGTAGCGTACTCAAAAAACGACGTAAAAAAATGAGAAAACATAAAAGGAAAAAGTACGGAACAACCTAGTTTTATCCGAATTCCGTTCCTGCCATTGCAGGTTTTAACAATGATTTAAGAAAAGACCATGTGTCTTGGGTTTTTGTATATTTTATTTATTGATCCATTTAATGATCCGCTAGCTTCCCCATTGGGGACAAGGCGTATAGTTGTTATTGTTTTTTAAGCCACATTGTTGGCTCGGTAAATTGTATTTTTTTTAGATCCGCTAGCTCAGTTGGTAGAGCACTTGACTTTTAATCAAGGTGTCCCGGGTTCGACTCCCGGGCGGGTCACCATTTAAAAACCTATATTTTAATTTGTTTTTTAATCATTTTAAAATATAATATACCTTAGTCGGGGGCGTAGCTCAGCTGGTTAGAGCGCCTGCCTGTCACGCAGGAGGTCGACGGTTCGAGCCCGTTCGTCCCCGCCATTATCTATAAGGGTTCTGGCGATTCCCCAATTTTCAATTTAACGATTTGGTAACACATTGGTAACAGTTTGGTATATAGACAGGAAAAGTTTAGTAGTGTTGCTATCTTTATTTGTTACTATTAATCTTTTTTATCAATGATGGGTTAATAATTAGTCTGCCGTCTTGGATACCCTGTCCGATTACTATACTCAATATTTCTAAAGTATTTCTAATTATCAAGTTTGCATCATCAGGCAATTTGTCGTGACTTTTTGAATAAAAATGAAGGTACTGTCTTCGTGTGTTTTTTATCGAATTAAATAACCTTTCGACATTATCATCAATGAGCTTAAATGCTTTTAATACACCGATGCGTCTTTCCTGACCCAGTTTTTCAAATTGCGTACCAAATATTTTAATTTGTTGTGCCTCATTCATAGGCTCATTCCCAATACTTTTTTCAGCAATTTCGAAGATTAATATTGTAGTCATTTCAGCAACCATGCCACATTGGGCTATTGTGCCTAAAAAATTACCCAATAAATAGCTAATAATAGCATTTCGTATAGGCCAGGTTAGTTTTGTTAATATTTCTAATCCTGTAGGCACATACTGAAGTGTCTGACGAAACGATTCAAGCTTATCAACCCTAGATTCTATATCTGAAATTCCTGAAACATCTCCATCGCATATGAGCATTAGTAAACGTTGGCACTCTGCATTATTTTTTACGAGGTCACCCAATTCCCCATAACTCAATGGTTGAAGAAAGATTTCAACAAGGTTTTCATTAGACATTTACGCTACTTCCGCATATAGATACTTTTGAAACTCAACAAATAATGAACTTATGCTCTTAACATCACCTAAGAATGCCTTTGCATCTTCTAATGATTGATATATATTGGTTAAAAGTATAGGTAAATTTTCTTGTGAAGGAATAGAAAAACCTTCTTGTTCTTGTTCTTTGGAAGAGACACGAGCGTAGAGAATTGATTTTGTCATTTATTTTTAAACCCTTTTATTATCCAAGCTATTGAAAGACCAATTAAATACAAAATGATTGGGGGAATAAACGAAACCAAAAATAATAAAAATAATTCTCTCTTATATTCTGTCCTATGTTGCTCCTCATAACTACAATAGAAATTATTGAGATTCTCCATGAAACTCTTTGCATTTAATATATCATCCTCTATCATGTGTATTTCAAATCCTTTGAGAGACTTCATGAATTCCTTATCTTTTTTATTTTTATTATATTGATGCTGAATAGAAGATAAAATACTTTCATAATTTCCCAATGAATTTGCAATATAAAAATAATTCTCAGAACCTAAAGCATATGCAATCACTTTTCCTGCTTTATCATCAGGAACTAATGATAAGAAATAATTATTTAATGGTTTGTTATTATCAATTTCAGATATTTCCTTATCATACATTTTCTTATACTTTTCAAAATCTTTGGCATTCTTACTATACCAAGGAGATTTTAAATATACATCAAGAGCCTTTTTTGTTATGGGAGTTATACCAGTAAAGGAGCTAGGCTTACTATCATTCAATAAAAACAAAAAAATAGTCACAAAAAAAATTATCCACACAATAGAAATACTTACCCACAATCGTTGCCATCCGTTTAATACATTCAGATTTGTGTTCATTAAAAACCTCCTATTATTCATTCTGTCTGAAAATTAACTGACCATCCTTATAAACCTCATACGCTTTAATCTCGGATACCTTATATTTACCAACATTTAAAGGTATTCCAAGTGTATATATCCCATCAGGAATTTTCCCCTTTTGATTAATAAATTTCCCACCACTTATAGTCTGACTAGCAATTTCTTTCCCAGACTTATAGAAAACTTTTTCAAGCGTCATATTCTTTGTTGAGTACTTTTCGGTAAATGAAAGTTCTTTTGAATAACCGATGCCTAGAAACAAGAATAAAACCAATACAGACAGTGACTTTTTCATAATAACTACTCCTTTTCTTTCTTTTTAAATCCTTGAAGAACCCATGCAAAACTTAACCCTGCAAAATATAAAAATAATGGAGGCAATATAAGCAGAAATAAGCCAAATATAAGCCATTCGTTTCTACTCTTATAGAAAGATTCTTCAATTGTAATTATGTTTTCTTGTCTCTTTATACATTCTGACAATAATGGAAAGTCCCTCTGTAATGTAGAAATGTCTTGTAATGAATAATGTTTTTTAAATATATTCTTAGCTCTAAACAATGCTTCTATGTCAGGATATTTCTCAATAATATTCAAGTTATAAGAATTATTGGCAATCAGGATTTCTTCTTCAGACAAAACTGGAATGTAATTAAGTGAAATAGGTTTTTGGGGCATATTAGAAAATGACAAAACCAAAAATGTAACAATCCATATAGCAGTAAAAATTACCCACAACCTCTGCCATCCGTTTAGCTTATTCAGATTCAGATTTATTTTCATGTTCATCAATCTCCTTCTTTATTTCGTTTCCAAATTCAATATTGTTGTATTAATCCCATCCATTTTGGTTAGTAATGTTGTTTTCCATTTGTTATCACCCCAACTATTCCATACTGAAAAAGAAACAGCTATAAGCGAAATCAATAAAGCAACCATTGATAAATACCATGCTCCTTTATTTGATTTATTTATATCATCATGTAACCCCGTAATTGATATATTTAATGTTATTATTGATTTTTCTAAATTGTTTAGATTGCTTATTACTTTTGTATTACTTCTAAGAAATCGCTCTTGCTGTAAAACATTAATTTGCTCAGAATACTTCCAACCTTGTTCCTTAACAGCATTTACGAATTGATTTGCAACTTCTTTTAATTTTTCCTCTAATTCTTTATCACTCATATCAACTAAATTATTCATATAACTCCCACTATCTTTTTTCTAATCAACTCAATCTCAGTAATTTTATAAACTCTATTGTTGTTCATGGGATACCTTTTTGCCTTAAGCTTACCTGCATTGTCCCAAAGCCTAAGAATAACTGGATTTATGCCGAGCATTACTGAAGCTTCTTTGGTCAACAATAACTCCAATTCAATACATCAATGATTTTATTATATAGGAAATACGGGAGTTTAAGAAGGTAAAGAACTAAGCTATTAAAGCTGGAGCGAACAGCCCATCCAACTTCTGAATCTGGTCTGACTTAAATGTCTGATTTAGATGAGTATATATTTCTGTTGTTGTTACTCTGGAATGACCAAGAAACTCTTTTACTGAAAGAATATCAATTCCATTCAGAATACAATGAGAAGCAAATGTATGCCTAAGAGTATGAATATTTACATTTTCTATACCTAAGTCATCCATAAGCCGAGAAAAAGCTCTCCTGATGCATGTGATGCGACTACCATCACGATTACATAACACATAGACCTTCTGATTTTCATTCCTTGGAAATATAGTATCTGAGTTCTGGTCTATATACACATCATAAAGATATATAAGTGTCTGTCGCAAATAACTGTTCATTGGGACAATACGGTCTTTTTTGTTTTTAGTTGTAAAAGAAATAGTATTAGCTACTTTAATTGTATTATTAACAAAATCTACATGCTCCCATCTAAGGTTTAATAATTCTGCTGACCTTAAACCTGTTAATACAAAAAGAGTTATTACTTGCTTAATATGGTTTGATGCATTCTCCATTATCAATTTGAGTTCTTCTTTGGAAAGGTATCTAGGCATCTTCTTTTGCTCTGGAAGACGTTTTATCTTCATCGGTGACATAAGATAGCCCCACTCTCCCGCAAACAGCATACTGTTAGAGATACAGTTTAACTCAATGTTAATTGTTCTATTAACTACCCCCTCTTTCCTTCTATGGAGTTTATAATTTTCAATAATATCTGGGGTAATAGAATGCAGATATTCAACGTGTCTATACTTTTGCTTATTTGCTACAAGAAATTCTTTAAACTTTTTAATTGCACTTACCTTTTGAATGTATGTTTTAGGAGCCTGGTTAAGCTGAACATACTGAAGGTATTCATCAAAGAACTGTTCGATTGATACTTTTTTGGGCAGATTAAGACCAATATTAACTAGAGCTAGGTCTTCTTCAACTTTAACAAGAGTCTTATTAGCAATAGCCTTGGGGACTTTACCGACACGTTTTTTAAACTGCTTACCGTTCTGTCGGTACATAATATAGAAAACATCTTTAACCTTCATTAGTGAAGCCATTTCATTACATCCTTATCGGTATTTAATTACTAGTAATATTTTACATCTATTAATAAGTAAAATCAAGCTTATAATACTAGTAATATGTCACTTGGAAACAAAATTAAAGAAGCTAGAGAAAAAGCCAAAATAAGCCAAGATTCCTTAGCAAAAAAGGTTGATATTACAGTATCTACTATATATAAAATAGAAACCGACAAAACTAATCCATCTTTCCAAGTTGTTGATAAAATAGCTAAAGCATTAGGCATTTCCCTAGACTCCCTTCGTTAATTCAAAAGCAGGACTAACCTGTCTTTGTAATAGCCAATTTATAATACTTTCCTCTATGAATCTTGCTTCCTTACCAACCATTACAAAGGGTATCTGACGAGAAGACACATAGTATTTAATGGTCTTCTCATCACAACGCAAAATTTCAGCTACTTCTTTACGATTCAGGAGTTTCATTTAACGTCTACCTTCTTATCTAAACCTATTTCTTTTTCGATTCTAATGATTCGGTCATGCAAACTATTTATTAACAATATAAGCTTCTCTATATCCATTTTTTGCTCCTTTCAGATTTCCAATTTAATTCCATCTTTATTCCAAGGTTCAGTAACAATAAAATTGCAACCATCAACCAATTTAAAACTTAATTCTGCTCCATTTGGGTTTATGTGACTTTGAGCAAAAGATTTTGCTTTTTCTATTTTAATTTTATTGCCTTCCATGGTCAGATATAACCTTGGTTTCTCAAGCGTTGTATTCCCTCCAACGCCAGCAGATGCTCCAGGCTTTTTCTGTATAGCGATAATCGCAATACCTTTATCTAAGCGGTCAAAAATGTCTTTTATCCACTGACCTATTTTGTAATGTTCCTCATGGATTTCCATGTAATCAATAATATTTATATCATTAGGTCGAATAACATCTGCAAAATTACTAGCCCTCTCATATGGGTGAAAGCTCCAATCTTTGAGAGATAAATCTTTGAAGTTTTGAAGTCGCAAACGAAGCTCAGAGCTACCCATCTCAGAACTAAAATAATGAATCTTTCTTTTGTGCATATTTTGCCTAACTATATTTAGTAATAAAGCTGTTTTTCCTGCATTAGGGCTACCAGCAACTACTATGATATTTTTAGGGTAAATATTTACTAATTTATTCAAATTAAATGGAAGCCATAAGTCAATTTTCTCTACTGGTGCATTTATATAATCTAAAGTCTCGCAAGAACTATCAATCTTTCGGAAAGCTCCATTTTTATTGCCATGTTTGCAAAGGATTCCTTCGATACAAAGTCTATTTAATATTCCACTCAGATTTTTTTGTTCCTCTCTTGTGGACACATGAAGACATTTGGCGACATCTGTGGACATAATCACGCCATTTGCAGACATTATGAACTCTCTTACTTCTTTTGCTAATGACTGTTCCCTAGATTTAGCTCGCTGAATGGCACTATCAATCTTAAATTGAACTTCTCTGTCTGGGAATGGTGGATAGCATTGAGAGGCAATGATAGAAAGCACTTCACGAGCAATATCTTCTTCCAAATAACCTTTGATTAAACTATTCGCTACATGAAACAAATCAGAATCTCTACGTCCATCTATAAAATATTTGGATGCAGACATTTGACGACAATTACTAATAGGTGAAGACATATTTGCAGGTTTTGAAGACAAAACTAATTCATCAGTTACATGTGTATCACTTGCTAACTCTAGCATACAGCTATCTGGTGTAGCATTATATTGTGACGACAATCCTAATAAGGTATTAATATATATAATAGGTAATGCTGATAACTTAATCTCAAATAGACTAGCATTATCAAACCATTCATATTTGCTACCATTACTATTAATTGATGGCGGAACAACAACATATCCACCTTTGCCCCTAAAGTCACACCCTTTGATTTGACCAACATTATTACCTAAGTTTTCATTATTACATTTAAAATACCAATGCTGACCACCTCTTGGCGTACGAACCTTCGGAATATTTAAATCTATAGGTATATACTTCTGGATTTCTAGAAGACCTTCGTCTGTATCAATATCAACAACAAATATTCCTGATATTTCACCAGTAATAAGCCCTATGTTTGCTTCTGGATACTTAGTCCACCACCCAGTCACCTCGTCAATAGTAGGCATCTGCTCCTGATACTTTTTCCAGCAAATATATGGCTTCTTGTTGTCTTTTTGTATTGGGATGACAGGATAGCCCTGATTTAAATAATTAAGAGCTTCTTGTAGCATTTTCATTACTTTCATTACATCCTTTTAAACCCTTATTTTTACCAATAAAACACCAAACTAATCTCTGCCATAATGGAAAACTTTTCCATAAATTAATTGCTTCAAACTTTGATATATTTCTCATAATCCTAATTCCTTATATTTTGTGAAAACGGCTTGCTCAATCGCAAAACTCGTTTCTTTGTTTATTGGATGGAATAATGTAATTTGCTGACCAGCAACAATCTTAGTAGGAAAAGTTAAACGAACTCCTGAACAATCTAGTTTTGTGTGAATACCTATAGAGGATAGATAAAGGCTGTCATTTAATACAAAACTGGCAAAGCCTATTAGCCCGCTCTGGGGCTTTATAGGTAGGATTTGAATTTCTGTTATTTTTGGTTCATTACTTATCATGCTTCCATAATAAAAAATTAAGCATGGTAGATTCTATGGTGATAACAATGTTTATAGCATGGTTATAGTTTTAATATTTTTATACAATAATAAGGATTAACCCTATACCCGTCCTTATTATCTCCAGAGGCATCTATTAGTAAATGTTTATAGGACTTATATTTATTTTTAAATTTATTATTGATTTGACTTCTAATAGTAGCGATATCACCTTGATTAATATTTTCTTTACTAATGTATACATTTATTTTATTAATAAGAATCTCAGTCTTTACCGGCTTATTTGAGGATACGAGTGTATGTAGAAACATATATTGTCTATCAACTAATTGAAGCTCATCATCACCAATTGTAATGATATGATTTCCCTTTTTCCCTTGACTCCTGTATTTATTTTCTGAGAGCCCTATTTCAATATAATCTTTATTCTGGCATACTTCTTTAGAATCAGATTCGTTATGCTCAATAGTTTCTATATTTTTTGAAGAAACAATAATCTCAATCAAAATATTTGAAGTTTCTACATTAAAATTAACAAATTTACAGTCATCTATTTCTATAATTTTATTTAAGTATAAATATAAAATTAGCTCATAGAATTTAACGTATTTTGAGTTATATTCTTCTGGCAGAAAAGAATAAAAGTCATCTTCTTTAAAAACAAACCTACCTCCAAAAAATTCATTTTGTCTTATAATAAAAGCAGAAACTACTTCTTTTAGTACTTTAGGTGAATAATAATTATCACCATACCACAATTCTTTTTTTTCATATGTATCTATATACTTTTTTATAAAACCCTGAATTTCCTCTTTTTTATTCTCTTTAATATATAAATAAAACAATAAAACCTTAAATATTGATGTTAATCCTGTTTTCTTCCCTTCAAAGGAAATAGGGTCATCCATTAAAGTAAGTTCTTTTAATGAAACACTATCTTGTTGTTGTTCATTAAAGTTTTTATAAAAATGATAAGCTTGTGGTCTTGAAAGGGATTGAACCTCATCATCGGTAGTCCCACATCTTCTCATAGTATAGGTAAAACAATCATCCAGTTTATACTCAATAATAAAATTAAAAAAACCTTTTACTAAACGCCAATCTTCAACATTGATGGACAAAGGTTCTTCGTCTTTAGAAAACAAAAGGTGAATTAACCATTTTAATGTATTTTCATGTAAAAATTCCAAATCAGTTCTCATTACATCTTTCCTTTACTTCTTTAAAAAAAGTATAACATGACAAATATATATGTCCCTATATCTCCTCGCCCTAACCTAATTCCCTAAATTTAGCTTTTTATCTTACTTTATCCACAAATAGAAACATAATGAGATATAGGTAAATCCATATTCCCTTTGATAAAATAGTAATATCTAAGTAATTTAATAACGATAGGATAATAAAAATGAACTATATAAAAAACAATATTGGGATATTTTCATTACAAGATGTTTCTGAAGCATTCAAAATTAATGCCCAGACTCTTAGAAGATATATTAGAGAAAGTAAATTGCAGGCTTATAAGGTAGGTGGCGTTTACTATGTTACTAAAGATAATCTTGTGAAACATTTTACAAATGGATAGCACCAAAACATTAACCACTGGCTTCATCAGGATTACGCCTTCTTCTTTCCAGATAGACTTTGCCCTAGGAACTGCTGAAATCGTTATCAATCCTACAGGAATAGCTTTAGATGAGAATACCTCGCTATGCTCCATTTCAATCAAAAGGAATGTCGCAAAAGAATCAGTCAGTACAGTTTTACTTCAGTATTCCAAATATAAACCTATAGGTTGGCTGGAAGATAATCAAATACTTAATGGCACGATTAATGGTGAAAGAATCACTGGGTTAAGAAACAATAATAAAATAATTATATTTAATGCTAAAACTTTTTATGAAAGGTTGGAAAAACTAAAGGAAATACTATTAATGAGTAACAAGAAACTTAATCGATATTTAAACAGTAATAACAAGTAAATCTCTATGAAATATTATAACTTCACAAATACGGAAGTTCTCCAACATTATTTGCTATTAAAGCTTCTAAAGAAAACCTATTTATAATTTGTTCAAACTTATTTGTATTGTCTTTACCATATATATTCTCAATTACCTCTTTAATCTCTTTACTAAATAAAATCTTTCTTAGCTCTGTGAACTTTTCAAACACATTAATATAATATTCTGCTATCGCTATAAACAGACCCGTAATTTCAAGTACATCCATAGGAAAAGGAACTGTAGATTCTCCAAGGTTAACTTTTTCATAAGCATAAGAATCACCTTGCATTTTAATATCATCTAAAAATTCCTTTTTGCTTCCTACTCTCATCGGAAAATAGTCGTATGAAATATTCAAATCTAAGCCAGTTACTCTAACATGAACAGCATTAAGAGCTGGATAATATTCCTGAATTGTTTGTTGTAACATATCTGCATAATTAAGCTCATCATCTGTTAGCTCATTTAACAAACCAACTAACTGCTTAGGAAGCACCAATCCGTTATATTTCATAACTTCTTTATTATTAGAATAAATTTTTATATACGCCTCCCTTACTTTTGTGTTTTGTAAACCTATGTAAATATGCAACAACTGTAATCTATTTATTACTTTAGTGATTTTATCAGTCTCATTAACTTGTATTAATTCAAATTTTTCATGTTTCATTAAGTAAAATTTGTTTTTTAAATTATTTGCTGATATACCATATATATCCATCGCACTATCAAAGATGTACTCTAATTTTTCAAACTTTGCATTGTTTGCCTTAAATACTTTATCCTCAATATTAAACTTGTCAGCTAGCTCTTTTCCTAAAAGTAAGCTAAGTATTGAATAAAAAGTCTCACCACCTTTATCAATATTTATATTAAGTGTTGAATTATTAGTTGAATTTGTTTGCTCAGTAATACTATTAATTTCTTTTGGAATAGGACTTACTTTTTCTCTAGTGTTTTCCTTTTTCATTAATTTTAATGACACCCAATTCATTACACCCATATTAACTTCCTTTTTAATAATTTAAATTTAACTCTTGTGTCAAAAAATTAAAACTGCAATAAAACAAACACCCATCCTATATAAGGATGAGCAATATTATTTTCCTGTATGTGAAATTAATGTTGCATTAATAAACATACCTTTTGCATAATCGATTGCTTCTTCTTTTGTAGAAAAAACAAAAGTTAAATCAGAAATGGGATGTTTAGCCATAAAACTTCCTTTAATTGTTTGACTCCATAATTTGTTTCCATTTTTTAGATGTAAATAAACTGCCCATTTAGGGTCGTCGGAATATTTTTCTATAACCTCATAGGCTGATACGTTTTCAACTAGATTATTTACGTCATTTTTTCTTTCATCTTCTTGAAACGAAGCCATGAATATTGTTCTTAGAAAAAATATTAATAATAGAACAACAATAAAGATAATAAATCCCATAAAAATATATTACCCGATATGGACATAAAAGTCCAAAGACATAAAGAAATCTTAAGGGTACATTTTATGTATGGAAGTATCAGTCCAAATAGGTAACATTATTAAAGGCTTCAGGGAAGCTAAAAACTTCAGTCAAGAAAAGCTAGCTGAAAAATCTCTATTATCTTTAAAAACAATTTATAGAATAGAAAATGGGCTTATAGACCCAAAGCTATCAACACTAATAAGTATTTCAAAAGGATTAGAAATTTCACTTTATAAAATATTACTAAAAGAAAATTTATAAAAAAATGAAACTTTAATTTTTGATAAAAAATTTCTACCCAGATATTAATGTTGTGTTGTCGGCTTCCAGAAACCCTACCACCCATTAACTTTATAATAATTATTTAAACCAATTACTCCATTGGATAACTCTTCAGGATATGCGTCTATAAGTTTCTTTATTAAATAGGTATTGCTTCTTTATGGCTTTTTCTGCTTAATTATAGGCTTAGTCATTATTATCTCTTGTTGTTTCATAGAGAAGGCTTCAAATATCTACAGTAACTAGAAGTACATTAAAGCTAGTTGAAATAGGTGACAACCTTGCTTTTAAATTAAAGCATCAATACACTTGATATTATGAGTAGTAATACACCCTGGACTAGGGATGAAATTATATTAGTATTAGATTTATATTTTAGAGTAAGTCCAACAAATAGTAGTGATAAATCGCCAGAGATTATTGAATTAAGTAATATTTTAAATGCATTGCCAGTCCATCTAAACTATGAGCAAAAAGAAAGGATTAGAAATCCCAAAGGCGTTCATATGAAATTATATAAATTTTTACATTTTGACCCAAGTTATTTAGGAAAAAGACTTTTCTCTGTTTCTAAATTAGATAAAGAAATATGGGAAGAATTTGCAAATCAAAAAGAAAAATTAGCAGAACTAGCTAATTTAATAAAAACGTTATCTTATAAGTCAGATGCTGTAAGAATTAAGTTAACTGAAATAACAATAACGGACGAATACGAAGAGACTTCCGAAAATAAAGTTTTAAAAAGAATACATAAAATGATAGAACGAAATCCATTATTATCAAAAAGAAAGAAGCGACAAGTATTATCTGAGGACAGGGTTCTTCGCTGTGAAGTTTGTGGACTTGATTTTAATTTCTTTTATGGAGCTCGTGGAAAATCATTAGCTGAATGTCATCACAAAACTCCTGTTTCTAACATGTTAATAGAAACTGATACAAAACTATCAGAACTTTCAATAGTATGTGCAAATTGCCATGAAGATTTGCATAAGGGAAAACCATCGATTCTGTTCGAAGAATTAAAACAAACATTACATGCGGAAAAGATACTAAATTATTTATACTTCACCAAAGTTTATAGAAGTTAAAGAAAAATAATAGAGAAAATGAATGAAAGAATCTAATTATTATAATGTGAATTAATTGATTTTTTATTCAACATATATTAACTTGAAACCTTATACGGGAACCTAATAAATTTAACTAATAAGTGCTAAATTCAAACAGAGTTGGTATGCATGAATCAATACGGTTAATCTTATTATCTTTTATTGAGAAAACAACAAGAAGTCTAGGTTCAGTCGTATTTCCTTGATATATAGCAACTCCAGTGTCATATCCTGTTGGTGAATGTATTTTAGCTATTTTTGCTACTATCACATACTCATTAGTTATATCTTTTTTAAGTGAAGTCGTTTTCCCTTCAAAATATTCTAGTATTTCTTTTTTTGAACCTAATGCTGTAAGAACATATTGAGATTCATATCTACAGTTGTCATGCATAAGTGTATAGAAATCTTTTAAGTCTAAGTTATTCCAACCTTTTGCGTATGTCTCGGATGCAATCTTATGTGTTAGATTAATATTTTTACTATTGAGCTTAATTTTATTTGCTATCTCACAATCACCATAAAATTCATCCATCATTTGGTCTTCTGTTTTTGTCATTCTTCAAATATATCATAGTAATAAAAAAAAGATATATGCGAGATATGCTGGAATCTTACATGAATATATTAAAAAATTATAAAAATTTGCTACACAGATATTAGGCTTTCGTTTAGCAAAGTGAATAAACCCCCTACCGTCCTCAATATACTCTTTAATAAATTTGGTAACACATTGGTAACAAGTTGATTAAATTTCAACTAATTTGAACTAATCTCATTTTGCTACATTCCTTATGAATATTACTCTTCTGATTTCAGCTGAAAGCCTTTAACCATCTGTCACGCAGGAGGTCGACGGTTCGAGCCCGTTCGTCCCCGCCATTTTTTTAAAGAAAAAATGGCAACCCCAAATGTCAAAAACCAAAATCCAAATAAATCAATAATCACTAATCAGAAAACGTTCAACAGAACGGGCGCCATTCAGCGTCAGCTGAATAAATACTTGCGTTAGCAAGGATTTCGAACCGTGCGGTTCGTTATTGCTCCACTTAATGATCCCGAGTGAAATAGAGGGAGAATTTAGTGGCAATCCTCAAAGTCATAGACTTTGAGTGCCCGGAGTCCCCGCCATTATCTATAAGGGTTCTGGCGATTCCCTACTTTTAAGAATATTGATTTAGTCACACATTGGTAACCATACTTAAAAATTGGATTTTCCTCTGTCACTCAGCACACAGACAAATTCTAATTCTAAAAAGCTATTTTATATTTTTTACCAGCACTTATACCAGTACTTTGAATAAACTCAGCAGATAATAATTTATTAATGGAATAGATTATAGTTCTTCTTGGAATTTCAAGGTATTTAACTAAATCTTTAGTTTGCATATACTTTTCTGGTTTTCCTCTAAATGCTTGTAATATCTTATGATCAGTTTCTGTAAGTGATTTAAACTTCTCATATTTACTGACATAAAAATTAATATTGGGTAAACTCTCCTCTATTCTTTTAATCATATAATTCAAAAGAAACATATAATCGTAAACCGTAGGATTAGCATCAAAAATACCTCCTGAACATTTCTGAAGAACTAAATAATATTCAGGTCTAGTCTTCTCTAAAGACCTATCTAAAGCTATATATGGAATAATCTCAGCCAAATGTCTTTCTTCAGAATTCATTAAAATTAATTGAAAAAGTAATCTAGATAATCTGCCATTGCCATCCTGGAATGGATGAATAGCTAAAAACCTAAAAATAAACTCAACTGCCGTTGGGATGCACCATGGGTCTTCTGGCAATGACTCATTAAACCAGCTTACTAGGTCGCCCATACTAGTTTCTGTTTCTATGCCAGGATCAGCAGTTTTCAATATAGTACGTTTTTCTCCAGTAACATTATTGGTTTCAACCACGCTGTTAATTTGAGTTTTATAATGACCAGCATGATGTTTTGCATCAGAATAATATTTCATAATTTCTCTATGTAGTCCTTTTATGTCTGACTCTTTTAAGGGGAAAAAATCTTTTGGAGAATTATTAATTATTTGCAAGCCTTCTCTATAACCTGCAACTTCTTCAATACTTCTTTCTTTATCTTTAGTTAATTTATCTTTTATGTCTTTTTCTTTAGCTTTATATGAGTTATTACTTCCAGATGATATTTCAGTATCTATCCAATCAATCTCAACGTCTGTTAATATTGCATTTTCAATACGCGTTGAGGATCCAATATTACTAATCATCGAGCTTTTACGCATAAATTGTGTTTGCTCTGATGAGAACAATCTTATCTTATCCCAATATAATTGGGATTCTTTTGAAATATTAATAAATTTTCTAGTATCATCATTGTTAATTTTATAAGATAACATAAAAAAATTATAATTTACTGTGCAACATTGTGCAACATATTTTAAGAAATGATTGCACAGTAGCTGTTTTTAACCAATTTTCTATAAAAATCCAGAAACGTTCAATAGAATAGGCTCTATTCAGCGGCAACTGAATAAATACTTGCGTTAGCAAGTATTTAGAACTGGAGAAAAACCTATTTTGAATTCTTGAGTCGACTCAAGAATCTTTTACGATTTAACTCGTTTATACTCTATAAAGGAAAATTCAATCTCGGTATTACTAATTGATTCTAAACCAGTTTGTCTTTCAGATGAGACTTCTTGCCACTGACTCCAATCAACAGTTGGAAAAGCGACTTCACCGTCGATGTCTTTATGAAGTCTAGTTAATAAGAACGTATCTGCTACTTCTAGCCCTAATCTATAGATACTAGAACCACCTGTTATAAAAACCTTTTCCTCGTTATTTGCCTTACAATAATCTATAGCCGCGTAGAAATCATTAAAGACTGTGGTTCCTTGTGGCTTATACTCTTTATTAAAAGTTAATACTATATTTTCTCTATTTGGTAGTGGCCTAGACTTCTCTGGTAAGGATTCATAGCAAACATCACTCATAATACATGGGTGACCAGTTGTATGCTTTTTGAAATGAAGAAAGTCTTCACGAATTCTCCAAGGGATATCGTTACCTTTACCGATAATTCCGTTTTGGGCTACAGCAACAATTACGATGATTTCAGTCATAATATCTCCTTCTTATACAGCTATTTCAAAAGCAATACGTGGGTGATGCTCATAATTCTCAACAATAGAATCTGTGTACTCCCAATCATAAATAGTTGTAAATTTATTTGTAACAAGTTTTGGCAAAGGTTTTATATCCCGACTAAGCTGTTCTTTAAGCCCATCTATATGACTACTATAAATATGGGTATCAGCCAAAAACCCAACCAGCTTCCCCTCCTCTAGCCCAGCTTCTTTTGCTAACAAATGTAGTAAAAGCGCATAACTAGCAATATTAAAGGGTAACCCTAAAGCAATATCAATAGAGCGTTGATTCCACATAAGGTTAAGTTTGTTATTTATTACAGTAACTTGAAACGAATAATGACAGGGAGGCAATGCCATTTCCGAAAAATCAACAGGATTCCATGCTGACACGATCATTCTTCTGTCATCGGGATTACTTTTTAGCTTCTCTATTAAGTTTTTAAGCTGATCTATGCCTTCTCCGATTGGTGGCTTATTAAAGCTCTGATATTGAGCTCCAAAGTTACGCCATTGCCATCCATAGATTGGACCAAGTTCTCTTTCTTCCTTCATTTTCGCTAAAGTTTCTTCGTCATGACCATATTCAACCTTTAATGGACTACACCATTCATCCCAGATATGATTATTACGCTCGATTAACCATTGTTTATCTGTAATACCTTTAATAAAAAACTCTAACTCTGAAGCAACTAAGCGAAAAGGAACAGACTTTGTAGTAAGCAAAGGAAAACCATCACTCATATTATGTTCAAACATAGCACCAGCAGAAGCAAGTGCGTCTTTCCCTGTCCTATTTCTTTTGGTTTGTCCTTCTTCAAGAACTTTCGAAACTATATCTAGGTAGGCTTTCATATATTCTTAATTTTCAGACTATTTTTCATTTAGTTCAAGTGCAAATAATAACTAATATAATTACAGTATAAATTTTATGCTAAAATATGCACATTAAATCAACTATAAAGGATGTATGTCATGACAGAATTTAACAATGTAACAATTATAAAAAAAGCAAACATTTACTTCGATGGCAAAGTAACCAGTCGCAAAGTAGTATTCCCTGACGGCTCATTTAAAACATTAGGCATTATGTTAGAAGGCGACTATGAATTTGGTACTGCTGATAAAGAAATAATGGAAATAATTAGTGGCGATTTAAATGTACTAATTAATGAAAAAAAAGGTTGGGAAACAATCACTGATGGTGGGGTTTTTGAGGTGCCTGCTAACTCTAAATTTAAACTAAAAATAAATAAAATTACCGATTACTGTTGTTCTTATATTAAATAGACATTTGGTTTAACATATTAAAGCATCTTTCGTTAAAACACTTTAAATAATTAGAAGTATATTATCCAAACTGACTTATAAGGCTTACTTCTTTTATTATTTTAAGTTGATATTCACTAAGTGGTGCTTCCCAAATATTAATCCTAAACATTAAAAGTTCTAATTCTAACTTGCTTAATTTTTTGATGTTCCCCATGATGTTCCCCCTAAATTTTGTCTTCTTATTAAGTTATCGGAATAATTAGAGATTTAATGCATGAATTTATTATGTCAATTTAGGAAAAATATTTTAAAAAGTATTATGAGGGAAATTAAATTAAAGGATTGCCGTTAAAAAACGACAATCCTTTATAAGATTTATTCTATGTTCGCACTTACAACTGATGCAAGTTGAAGCATATTGATTGTTTGACCAACCTTTAATGCTGTAAAGTCAGTTACTTTACCTGTAGATTTACTTTTAATCTTTGTGCTGTTGAAAAGTTTTATTAAAGTTGCGTCTGCAACGATAAATTTACCATTTCCTTCTGCTTTGCCATTTTCAGTTTTAGCTTGAAGATTATTCTTTTTAATATAATCCCATAGTTTTTGTGTAATAGCTGTTCTTGAAAGTTCTTTAGCTCCACAAATAGCTGCTAAATTTTCCTTTAACTTTACTGGTTTACTTAATCCTACTTCTGCCATAATCATTTCCTCCTAAAAATTAATTTAAAAGAAGTATAACAGATGTAGGGAAAGCATCACAGTTAAATTATGAAACTTTATCTAGTTTACCTATACCTTTTTCGAAATAGATAAATTTTACATTATCTTCAAGTGATTCTTCCTTAAACTGCTTATACCCTATCTTGCTATAAAAATTGATATTTTTATGGTCCTTATCTCCTGTAAATAATTCAAACCTATTTACTTCTGGAAACCAACCCTCTATATCACTCATTATTTTCCCACCAATTCCTCTGTTTTGACTATCAGGATGCACCATTAATCTTCCGATATAACATATATTATTTTCTTCATATGCTCTTATGCTACCAATTATTTTACCGTTATCTTCATACTTAAAAATTAACCATTTTTTATAGTCAGCTTGTAACTCATCAATCGTTTGAACTAATTGTGGTATTTGATAGTTATTGTAACGTTGCGCATTTTCTAGAAAACACAGTTTTTGTAATTCCAATATTAATGGAAGATCTATTAATTCAGCTTTTTTAATTTTCATTTTCTTCTCAATCTTTAGTGAAATATTTTTGCATAACGTAATTATATACGGATTTGCTTCTATACAACAACAAACACCTCAGCATAAAAATGTTTACTAGAAATGATATAATAATTTTTTAAAGGGGAAAACTATGTTTGTTTATATACTTGAATGTGAAGATAGTAGCTATTATGTGGGAATAGCAAAAGATTTACAAAAAAGATTAACTAATCACGGAAAAGGTTCTAAATATACCAGAGCTAAAAAGCCTAAACAATTATTATATGTTGAAGAAGCAGAAAACGCCTATAAACGAGAACCTGAAATCAAAAAATTAACCCGTCAGCGGAAAATAGATCTTATTAACTCCGACCTTAACCAAATAGAAAAATATAAAACTATTGTTGTTAGTTAATAATTACGCAGAAATAGATACCTGAACACTATTTGTCTGATTATTATTTAATTGAAAATATTTCATCGATTTAAAACTTACTTATTTTAGTTGTTAAGGATTTATCCTCGAAGTATGATTAGCAAATGTTAAAACATTCCTTTAGCCATATTGTAGGAATAAGCGAGAAACTGGAAACAACACTTTGGGACTATTGCGTGTTTTCTTGGGACCATTTAGCTGAAGCGCGCGACTTACCGATACCTAAAACTAAAATTGTACTCCTAAACCAGGCAATAACTGAGTCACAGTCAGCAATTGAGAAAGGTGATCATCAATATTTCAGTAAGGGTCTTAGTAATCAACAAACGTGGAGGCTCTTCCCTCACTATAAACACAATGTCGCTTATCTAGACATAGAAACAACAGGACTTAGAGGCAAATATGATGAAATTACAACTATTGCTATCTACACCGGCAAGGAAATTAAATGCTACGTTAACGGACAAAACCTCAACGATTTCGTTAAAGATATTAAAAAATATGACCTGTTAGTTACCTACAATGGCAAATGTTTTGATATCCCCTTTATAGAAAGCTTTTTTGATATAAAACTACACCAATCTCATATAGATTTACGCTATGTCTTACACAGCTTAGGCATAAAAGGCGGACTAAAAGGCTGCGAAAAATATTTTGGAATTTCACGTAAGGAGTTAGATGGAATGGATGGATATTTTGCTATATCGCTCTGGAAGGACTATTGTCGCTCTAAAAACCCAAGCACACTAGAAACGCTACTTGCCTATAACGTCGAAGATGTTGTGAACTTGGAGTATTTGATGCATCAAGCATATAATCTAAAGCTAAGAGACATCCCCTTTGCTATTCCAAAATTAGAAATTCCTCCAAGACCTGAAGTACCTTATAAACCGGATATGCAGGTGGTTAAAAGATTGCTTTCGTTTATGGATTTAAAATATCTTAGATACAAATAATACAACATAATTATTCCATACATACTTGTCCTATAAATTGGCGATACTAACAATGTACAAAACCTAGAAAACAGGGGGCTTATTATGTTTAATACAACTATAAATAATGCAGGTCAAGTAAGTTCAAGTTACAATGCTTGTTCACCAGATAATGAAACAACAACAGAAACAGCTAGAACAGGCGTTCAAAGCTACACCTCGTCTAGCATTACCACTGAAGACGATAATGTTGAAATATCATCTAGACCAACTACTTCCGATGAACCTATAAGTTGGGGATCAGATTATGATGCTGCAATTGCTCAAGCTAAAGCAGAAGGCAAACAAGTTTTAATTGTTTTTGGACGTCCAGCTTGTGGCAATTGTACTCGCACACAGAATAATGCCAATGGTTCCCCAGAAGTCCGTAGTGAAATAAATGAAAACTATATCGCAATCCATGTAAACATTGATACCCCTGAAGGCAGAGCAGCTTTCACTCCATACCGTTCAACGATGCCTGCGAGTGGTTGGATGCTCCCCTTAACCTGCGTGGTAGATCCAAATAATGAAGGGACAGCAGTAGTTCGCACAACAGGAACTCAAACAGCAGGAGCACTACTCGCTTCACTGCAAGAAGGAGCAGTTGGAGTTGACAGCAGACCTGGCTCAAGTTCTGGTGGAGCAACTAATACTTCAAGTGGTCACTCTTCAGGATTTAATCTTAGTATAAATAGAAACGATTTCCTTTTAGGGATGACTTCAGACGTATTGTCATCTGTAATAGCTAGCATTTCTGATAGTGATGACTCAGTTGAATCTGGCCATACTGAAAGTGGTGAAATAAGTAATCCGGAATATATTCCTGCAAATAATACAACGCCAAGTGTTACGACAACACTTCCGCCAATTAGCGCAGAATAACTATTCCCAAGGGAACTTGACGCTTTTAATAGCAAGTTCCTTTTTCATTGTAGAAAGATCTCTTTGAACACTTTTTGGCAAAGGTATTCCTGTTTTTTCTCTTTCTTTTCTAGCAATATATTCCTTTTCGCCTGCTGTATAGATTCTATCTTGGCCTGGTGCTTTAGCAGAAGCTCTAAGTTCTCTTAGAACATCACCAGTGTTTTTCTTAAAGGTTTTCAAGTCAATAAAAGCTTCTATGTTAATAACAAGAAAAGAATGACCAAGCTCAATTGGTGCTGGTTTGCCATCTTTAACTCCTGATAGCCCCCAAAGAAAATTTCCACTTTGTAAAGCGGATGAAAGTATTTCTACTACAGTAGCAAAACCATAACCTTTATAGCCTCCTGTTTCTTCGCCGATACCTCCAACGGGAACTAAGGCAGCTGAACCACTTACTAAGTCCTTTAATATTTGAGCACTATCTGTCATGGTTTTCCCATCTCTTCCAATCACTAATCCTGGTGGTGTTGGTTGTCCAGTTCTCTCATAATATTCTATCTTTCCTCTTTGTGTTACAGATGTTGCGCAATCAAACACAAAAGGAAACTCTTCATCTGTTGGAATAGCAAAAGTGAGAGGGTTTGTCCCTAACATGTTTTCAACACCAAAAGTAGGAGCAATAGAAGGTCTTGCGTTCGTCGTAACTTGACCAATCATACCAGCTTGTGAAGCCATTGTTGCATAGTAACCTGCTATCCCAAAATGAGTTGAATTCCGTGCAACTACCATTCCTAATCCATGTTGCTTAGCTTTCTTGATTGCCATTTCCATACATCTTTTTGCAATTACAAATCCCATACCATTATGACCATCAACAACAGCAGTTGTGGACGTTTGACTGATTATTTCAAAATTAGTTTTAGTACTTAATACTCCTGCCTTGTATCTATCATAATAAATTGGTTTTAATCTATTAACACCGTGTGAATCGATACCTCGCAAATCTGATTCAATAAGAATATCTGAACAGGTTTTTGCTTCCGACTTAGGAACGCCTATTTTTTTAAAAACTTTAATCATGAAATCTGCTAAGAAATCAGCAGGTAAATAATATATTTTCTCGCTCATCTTAAATATTCTATATGCTGAAGCTTCTAGTGTCTAGACCTCTCCCAGCAGAAGATGTAAAGATTATCTTAGCAGATGAAATTGCTTTTAACTTACGTGGGTGAGGGTCTAAAGAGCTTTTGGTTTGAAAAATTCTAAAGCAATCATCATTCCCTCCATAACAGGGATAGCTCTTTCACATTTTCCAGAAGGGATTATTGTTGATGTTTGATACGCTGGCTCAAAACTAATTAAATGACTCCGAATACCATAAAGATTATCTTCGTCTAAAGGAATTGTTCCTAATAACTCTACACCAAACTTTACAGGATTATTAAAAACAGGTGAATCTATTGTCACATAATATCCTCCAAAAGCATGATCATAATAATAAGGAGTAATAGATTTAAGAAATGATAAACTCTCCTCCAAATCTTCTGGTTTTTCACCAGGGAAACCATACATCATCAGAACTATATTCACAATTCCAGCAGTGTAGGCTGCAATTACATTAGCTCTTGCAATTTCAGGTTTGATTGGTTTATTCATTGCTTTCAAAACCTTAGTACTTCCCGACTCAACGCCCCAAGTAATCCAGCTACATCCGCAGTTTGCAAGCTCAGTTAATAATTCAAGAGTAAATCCAACATTTGGCATTGCCATAAATGCCCATTTTAATTGAGGATGGTATTCCTTAACTAATTTGGCTATCTGTTTCGCCTCAGGTATCATTATCATTTGATCGGACCAATAAATGTAATTAATTTGATGTTGCTTTAACCAAATCAATCTATTCTTTAACGAATCCCAATTTTTATTAGGATGATGTCCAAAATAGCTCAAATGACCTGAACAAAAATTACATTTACTCCAAGGACATCCTCTTTTTATAAGCAAACTAATAACCGGGACAGGAGTTAAATATGAAGAGAAGCTAAGACCATCTGCCTTTGGTAAATAACTTAAATCTCTACACACATTATCATTAAAAGAAGTTTCAATAATTTCTTCCTTGTTTCTATAAACTGCATTCGCAATCTGACTCCATTGTTTTTTCTCAATTACTTGAACCCAACTTTCTTCGCTTTCTTTTAATAAAATCAAATCAATTGCTGGACATATAGAAAGAATCTCCTTCGAATCAAGGTGATTAACTAATGAACCACCAATAACAACTGTAGTTTCAGGAGATTTATGTTTTATCCATGAAGCAAGTGCCAGCGTCATCCAAAACTGACTTACATCATTACGTTGATGATAAGTCAAAGATAGTCCTATAACTTGTGGTAGAGGCAGTAACTTATCAAGCTGAACTTGCATTAGATCTTCCCACAGATTCGTTTTATCAAACACATAATCTCTGGCTTCTTTAACAAATTTGTTTTGTATTTTTTGCCACTCATTAATAACACGACTAACAACTACAATATATTGTTCGTGGTCTTGATAAATATTTGAATCTTTTAATATAGGAACATCAGAAGAAGAAACAAAAAGTTGATTAAACAACTCAATATTCATATCTACCAAGGGTAAGGAGAAAACTCCCCTTTCATACATATATCCCTGTAACTCAATCAACATTGAAGGAATAAATGTTGGGTTTGCAAAAGGAGGAAAAACTAGACGAGAGGTTAACAAATTGTCATCTCACATTTGCCACAATCAAACTTAAGCTCAAAGATATTCTTCTCATCTTTTAAATAAAGTGGCTGTGCAATATCATTTGTTTTTAAACAAATATCTAACTCACGCAAAACACAGTATCTTGTTCTCATAAGTGGCGCCTCTTCAGAGTAACCGAGCTCAACAACGTTTTTATCTTTACTTAGCAACCTCTCAGAATTGAGATTAGCGACCAAAAGATTAGGCGCGTTATTAACTGAAATCGCTTTTCTAACTGTTCTTGTTGGCTCCCGCTCCTCTCTTAACTTAGTTAATCCTGCTAATAGTTCATTACGAGAACGTTTTAGATCACTTAAAGGAATAAAATATTGTTTCTTCAAATCCAAAATAACTTGTTCACATACAAACAAGGTGTTACCTAATTTACGCAAAGTATCGATTATCCTCTCCTCATAATCTTGTGCAACATTCTCTATCTTATCTTTTAATATATTTGTAGTTACCAAAGAATTCCTATTTATATCTTGCACTTCCAGTTTATATGACCCATTTAGCTCTTTTAAAGCAAAAATAACTTCTATCTTCCTGGTAGTCTTACTTTTGATTAATTTATCAATAAATTTAGCATCATAATTTCTAAAGATCTTTGTGCCTTTAGCTAGTTCAACTTCTTTATTAGCTGTGACACAACCATCTTCAAATTTATTAACAAAAAATCCTTGCTTATCATCTTCAGCTAAATAAACTAACCCATCTCCATTATGAAGTTCAATCTTAGTATCTAGCCAAACGTTATTGCCCTCAACTCGATTTACCTCACCAATATACTCTCCTTGATCAAAAATTAAGTCAGAATTTACTTTATTTTTTCTATTTATAAAATACTCCGTATAACCACGATTAAAAGTTTTGGAAAGATTAGGCTCAAAATCATTATAAATAACCCCTACAGAAGTTTTATTTAATAGTTTTACGGTTAAAACCTCATCCAATCTCTGCCTATAAAAAGCAGTCACATTACTTACATAATTTAAATCTTTCAATCTACCTTCAATTTTGAAGGAAGAAATACCAGCATCAATTAGTTCGTCTAAGGACTGGGATAGATTTAAGTCTTTGACTGACAAAAGTTTAGTCGACTGTTTTAAAATACTTCCGTCTTTATCAGTGAGGCTATATACTTTGCGACAAGGCTGGGCACATTCCCCGCGATTCGCGCTCCTCCCACCCATTTTGTAGCTCATATTACATTCGCCACTGTAACAAACACAAATCGCACCATGAACAAAAACCTCTAGTTCTGTTGTTGTATTTGCTCTAATTTCTTTTATCTCTTGCAAAGAAAGTGCTCTTTCCAGTATCACTCTTTTTACTCCTAAGTCTTCGAAAAACTTAATTTTCTCTTTAGTTATATTTGTAGTTTGGGTGCTGATTATGATATCAATATTAGGTAGGTCCATATCAAGGATACCAATGTCCTGAATAATTATTGCATCAACTTTTATTTTATATAGATCTGATATTAACTGCTCAACGCTAAAAAGCTCTCTATCATAAATAATAGTATTGATGGTCACATATACTTTAGCATTAAAAAAATGTGCGAATTTCACTAATTCAGCAATATCCTCTAGCGAATTAGAGGCAGATTTACGTGCACCAAAATCTGGGCCACCAATATAAACAGCGTCTGCTCCAAACCTAATCGCAGCTTTTCCACACTCTAAATCCTTTGCTGGAGATAAAAGTTCAATATCCATAAGGGTAATTATAGGGCTCTACTAATAAAATGCAAACATTCATAAGATATAGATGTTTTTGGGATTAACTCAGTAATTTCTCGATATATTAGTAATGCTAAAATACAAAATAATTGCTACTAGAGTATTCCCTTCAAGCAAAACAGGTAAAAGGTCAATTTCCTTTCCAAAATTTTATAATATTAATAAAGCATATTATTTACATGGAGTACATTCCTCTGGTTTTCCATATGATTCTATTGGTAGTGAAGGAACTAAAGCTCCATGGTCACAACCAACCTCAATAGGCTTTTATTTACAGTATTTAGTAAATGAAAATAATGCGCTAGAAGCTGAGAAAGTAATGAACAGTTTACTAAAACTCCAAGCTGATCCGAAAATATCTTGGAATGGATTAATCCCCTGGCTTAGATTTGATGGTGATACTGTATTAGCTGACAGAAGTGAAATCGCCTTTGGTGATAATTCTAATTTATCTAAAAAAGTTGCAATGGTTGCTCAAAAATTCACTGGTAATGCTGGTATCCTTGCTAATCAATTTCTAAATAATCAAAAAATTGGATATCAGAAAATGTATGACCCTTCAGAAGGCCTGTTATTTGGTACGGTAGACAGAGAAACTAATGTCTTTAATAATGGTTATCATATCAATAGACTATTTAATGAATTCAGAGCTGGTGTTGCTTTTGTTGTTGCGTATTTTGACGTCAACGAAAAAGCTTGGAACAATCTTCTTGCAAACACAATCATAGCAAATTACATAGATAGAAAAGGTAACTCTATTAATAACGGCGTTGCTTGTGATGGGTCAGGATTTCAATATAGTTGGCCATTACTAAGCCTACCTGAAGGAGAACTTAGTGCAGACATGAAAAATGTTCTTTATAATGCCTTATATGCTCAACTAAATACTGCTTTTATGCAAGGTCATGTCGGTGGTTATTCGGCATGCTCAGTTCGTGTTTCTGAAGCAATTTATAGTTATTCTGGTAAAATAGGAATACCAGAACTAGCAGAAATAAGTGACGCTATCTCTGCTAAAACATTCTCTATTTATTCACTTTTGCCGTTTTTAGCAATTTTAGACAAGAAAGATAAACAAACATTAATGAAATGGATAACAGCTTATTCGGAATATCCTGGAATAAAAGGAAAATATGGTTATCATGATTCTGTCCATGATTCTCCAAATGGTAAAGTTGTCTCTGATTTAGTACTTGCTATAGATAACGGATCGATGATTTTACCTAAATCGCAAGGACCTAAGCTACTTATGGATTTCTTGGATAAACATGGAAAAGGAGACAAGTTAAGAGATCTTTATAGTAGAATAAAGCTCAGCATACCAAAAACTCCAAAAAGATTACCACCACCACCCCCTCAGATTTAACATCACTTGCTTATTAAAGTTTTTTCATTACCCAGCATTGGTGGATTCTCTTATTTCTAAAATCAATTGGAATACTCTTTCCTGTAATATCTTCTATCTGAAATAAAACTGACATTTCACTCTCATCTAACTCAAATTTTCTAAAATTATTACTAAAAAAGATTATGCCATCTTTGTTTAGCTTATTATGACAGAGCGTCAGCAACCTAGTCTGGTCTCTATCTACTTCAAATGAGTTATCCTTCATCTTTTTGGAATTACTGAAGGTTGGAGGGTCACAAATAATAACATCGAATTTATCGCTATTGTTCTCCAAATAGAAAAGACAATCCTGAGCCAATACTTGATGATTAGAAATATCAATATTATTTAATAGCAGATTTCTTCTGGTCCAATCTGTATATTGAGTACTTAAATCCACGGTTGTTGTTTTTGATGCCCCACCGTCAATTGCATAGCAAGTAAAAGATCCAGTATAAGCAAATAGATTAAGAACAGACTTATCCTTTGCACAAGAACGTACCATTTCACGCGTATTTCTATGATCCAAGAAAAGACCAGTATCAAGATAGTCACTTAAATTAACTTCAAACTTTAGCCCCTGCTCTGTCACTATTTTAGTGTATCCCTGATCACTAACACGGTCATACTGTGCAGTCTGGCGATAACGTTTCTTAACAAAAAGCTGACTATTATTAATCCCAAATGTTTCTAAAATCTTATCTGAAACTAATTTGCAGTATTCCCTTTCTTGTTCATGAGTTTCATCAATTGTCCGCTTAAAAAACCACACTACAACGTCACCATCATACCAATCTACTATTAGTGGAAATTCAGGAATGTCCTTTTCATATAAGCGCAGACAAGTAATCTCATTCTTGCGCGCCCATTTAGCCAGTTGTTTTCTGTTTTTTAATATCCTATTTGATAAACTTTCAATATCCATTGTGTAATTCTATCATATTTCATCATTCACTATTCCCAATAAACAGTACAAAGCTGAAATAAATGTCAAAATTCCAATTACAAATAACAAATTAATCAAAAATCACTAAAATCCAAATGAAAATTTTGATTTTCTACCATTAAATTGATTAGGCATTATTTGAATTTACTATCCCTCCATTCTTCTATCCCTCTATCCCTCTATTTAAAAAGATATGCAATAATAAGTATATGGAATTAACACTTATCGCTACGACAACTATGGGGCTTGAAAAAGAGCTATCCTATGAATTAAATAAGTTAGGTTATACCGAACAAACTATTGATAATGGACGAATTGAGTTTAAAGGTGGACTTGAGGCAATCTGCCAGACTAACCTTTGGCTAAGAACAGCAGGAAGAGTAATGCTAAAGGTTGGTGCGTTTAACGCTACAACTTTCGATGAGCTATTTGAGAAAACTAAAAGCTTACCGTGGGGTGACTTTATTGGTAAAAACGATGCTTTTCCTGTAAGTAAAATTACTGCTAAAAACGCAACTCTGTTTAGCAAATCTGACAGCCAAGCTGTTGTAAAAAAAGCCATTGCAGAAAGTCTCAAAGCATATCACAAAACGACTATTCTCTCAGAAACTGGCTCCCTCTATGAAATACGTGTACAGAACGAGAAAAACGCCGTTATCCTGAGTATAGACACCAGTGGCTCGGGTTTAAACAAAAGAGGTTATAGAGAAAACATGAATGAAGCTCCCTTAAAGGAAACACTCGCAGCTGGTCTAGTTATGTTAAGTCGCTGGAAACCGGAAAAGGAAGCATTACTTGACCCGATGTGCGGAACGGCAACTATATTAATTGAAGCTGCTATGATGGCAAAAAATATAGCTCCTGGCTTAAAACGTTCATTTGTCTCTGAAACTTGGTCTTTCTTACCAAAAGAACTTTGGGTAAAAGCTAGAGAAGAAGCCAACGCAGCTATTAAGAAAGATGTTGAATATAACATCTATGGCTCAGACATTGATTGGAAAGCACTTAAAATAGCTAGAGAGAATATAAAACTAGCAGGATTAGACGACATTTACTTACAAAACCAACCACTAAAAGAAGCGCGCTCACGCTTTAATGTAGGCAAGATAATTACAAATCCACCATATGGTGAAAGGTTAATCACTCCTGAAGAAGCTGATCTCTTATATAAAGAAATGGGGCAAGTATTTAGAGAAAACTTCCCTACTTGGGATTATTACGTTCTCTGCCCTCATGAACAACTAGACAAATTAACACAAATTCGTTCTGAAAAACGCAGAAAACTATATAATGGTGGCATAAAATGTCATTATTATATGTACTACTAAACGCCGTTGGCATTTAAACTCAAAATCCAAATATCAAAATCCAAAATTAAATTTAAAATTATTAGTTTTGTTTTATTCACCATTTACTATTAACTATTCACTATTAACTAAAATTAAATTTCCGTAAATTATTTACATATATAAAACCTTGATGCTATCCTAGCAATAATGTTGAAATAAAAATTTATTAGTCAGGAAAGGAGAAAATAATGAATGATTCCGAATTAACATCTCTGGTAAAAGAATATATAGCAAATGTAGAGCTAATCAATAGAAAAAACACTAATTTTGACCTTTATCAACTTGAAGATATATTAAATAGAGAACTTAGTATTGATTTATTTATTGTATCAATGCAAGATAAAATTAATTACCTATTAGATCAACCTCGTATTATGAGTATTCTTGTTGCTGGATAGTGTTCAGCTTTAATTAACTCCAACAAAAAGCCAGGCCAATAACCTGGCTTTTTTATTTTTTATCATGGTAATATATAAAAAATGTCAGTCACATTAATACAAATTCCTTACTGGACAAACGATGATCAAAAATTTGCGACTAAATGCATAATAGAACCCTCTTTAGGGCTAGGATATTTAGCATCCACTTTAATACAAAAGAAAATTTCTACAACAATTATTGACTTAAATGTCGATGCAGAAAGTACACTATTTATTAATTTAGAAACTCAAAAACCTCTTATTGTCGGATTAAGTTGCTATACATTTAATATGTCTCATTTGAAAACAATAATACCTAAAATAAAAAGGATAGTTCCAACCGCCAAAATAATAGTTGGTGGTGTTTATGCTAGCTATGATTATAAGTATCTTCTAAAAACACTAGCTATAGATTTTATAGTCAGATTTGAAGGGGAATATGCATTCCTAGCACTTTGTCAGGAGATTATAAATAAATCTAACCAATTCAGGTCTTTAAACAACCTAGCATATTTTGAAGATGGCGAATTAGTAACAACCAAAATAGCCCCACCAATAGCTGATTTAGACGAAATACCATTTCCATTTTTGGAACCAAAAAAATATCCAACAAAAGATATTCCTCTTATAACAAGTAGAGGATGTGCCTTCCACTGCATTTATTGTTCCTCATCAGCATTTTGGGGAGCAACAATGCGCTATAGAAGCCTAGGGAATGTTCGCCTTGAAATTCAAAAGTATAAACAATTAGGTTACTCTCAATTTTCTATCCTAGACGACAACTTTAATTTAAATAAAACTCGCTTAATCGAATTTTGTAAAATTGCTAGTGAAGAAAAAATAACATGGAAAACTAATTGTTGCGTATCAGCTTTTGGACCGGAAACATTAGAATTAATGATAAAATCAGGGTGTGTCGGAATAAGTATTGGTATTGAATCTGCTGATCCTGAAGTTCAAAAAAAGACAGGCAAAATTGTTGACCTTATTCAAGCCGAGAATCTTATAAAAAAATCAAACCTACTTGGAATAAAAATCACTTGTGGATTTATTCTATTCCATTATTGTGAAACAGAACAATCACTTCAAAAAACTATTGATTTTATGAAAAAAATGACTTCATTAGGAGCTATATGCAGACATACTATTAATACACCTTTTCATGGCACTTACCAATACTTACATCGAGACGAGTTAGGTATTGAAATAATTGATAATAATTATGACAATTATAATCTCTCTATTTCTGTTATAAATACCATTTCTTTTCAACATACCTACATGCAAGACTTACATCAAAAAATATATGAACAAATAGTGAACGTTAAATTTTTAGAAGATTATTTAAAAAAATCAAATATAACTAATCCAAGCCAAATAACACCAGATATTCTCCAACAAATAATGAAAGGTGCCTTAAATAAATAATAACTTTTTAACGTCTAAGCCTTTATCTAGAGCTAATTTCTTGATATACTCATAATTAGTTTTCTAATGAAAGGGAGTGAAATCGTGGGAAAAGAAAAAGAGGCAAAAAAGGAAAACAAAAAAGCACCTACTAAAAATCTTAAAGAAAAAAGACTAGAAAAGAAAGAAAAAAAGCACAGTTATTAATAGTATATTTTAGGAGCAAAGGGCTAAATCTTTTGCTCTTAAAGTTTTTCCATTTCTTTTTCTAAAAGTGAATATTGATCCTCAAGTTTTAACTGAAAATCATGATTTTCCTTTGATAATTGAGCAATAAGTTTCCCATTATTTAATACAGCAGCTTCTGATATCTTATTGTTATTATCAGAAATTTCTTTCTCTAGTATTTCAATTCGTTTCTCAATCTTAATTATCTCATTTTCAACTATTCTTATTTGAGCATTTTTTTCTTTATTAATATCATTCTGTTGTTTTTTTGTATTGGTTTCAGTAGGTATTATTGGTTCTGTTTTTACTTTATTCTTTTTCTTGCTTACTCCTATTTCGTTTTGCCAACCAACTGTCTCTAAGAACTCAGGATAAGTGCCCTCAAAAACCTCAATCCCATCTTCACTAAAAACAATCAAACGATTCGCAATATTATTTAAAAATAACTCATTATGCGTAACAACCAAAACAGCTCCTGAAAAATCATTAATTGCCTCAATCAATGAATCACATGAATCCATATCTAAATGGTTTGTTGGTTCATCTAACAATAATAGATTCGAAGGTGTTAATAAGATTTTGCCTAACAAAACTCTGCTTTTTTCTCCCCCAGACAATACCTTAATACTCTTTGTAGCTAAGTCCCCTGAAAACATCATTGCCCCGCATACGCTCCTAATAATCTTTGGATTACTTTCTCCAGTAGAAGCCATTAATTCCGCCTCGATAGTTTTAGATGTATTAAGCCTATCAATATTTGTTTGACCAAAAACCCCCATTTTAATACTTGGATGAGGATAAACTTCACCTTTTGTTGGTTTTAGCTCACCACTAAGTAACTTTAATAAAGTTGTTTTACCTTTTCCGTTTTTACCAATAATACATATTCTGTCATCTCTAGCTATGGTTATAGTAAAATCATTAATAAGTTGTTCCTTATGAGGATAAGCAAATGAAACATTTGTTGTATTTAAAATAGTCTTTGCTGGGAAATCAGCTTCTGTAAAACTAAATTCCAAGGAAGCAATCCTATCCAGTTTAGACATCTCTGTTTTTCTATTAAGTGCTTTTACTCTAGATTGTGCTAATCCAGCTAGACTCGCTTTAGCTTTAAACCTTGCGATAAATTCTTCCATCTCTTTACGTTGTTTTTCATCTTTAGCTCTTGTTCTCTCATATGTTTCTTCCTCAAGCGCAATTTGTTCATACAACTTAGCAGTCCCACCTTCGTTTTTCTTCATCCTCTGACGGTGAATAATCATTGTGTGTGTGGTTACGCTATCCATAAATGTTCTATCGTGAGTAATTATAATAAGTTCGTTTGGCCAACTTACTAAAAAACGCTCCATCCAACGAATGGAAACAATATCTAAATAGTTTGTAGGCTCATCTAATAGCAATAAATCTGGTTCCGAAACCAATACTTTAGCTAAATTTAGTCTTACTTGATAACCGCCGGAAAATATTTTAGGATCTTTATACAAGTCTTCATCACTAAAACCCAATCCAAATAATATCTTCTCTACCTTCCATACATCATCTTCATGCCCTAAAGGAAGACCTAAACACCCTTCTTCAATAACAGTATGTGCGCTAAATGCTAAATGTTGTTGAACGTACCCAATTCTGTAATTCTTAGGAATAGAAACAGCACCATTTTCTGCTGATTGTTTATTACACAAAATATTGAAAAGAGTAGTCTTACCACTACCATTTCTTCCTACCAAACCAATACGCTCTTTGGAATTAATATTAAAACTTGCATCCTTAAAAAGAATTTGGTTTCCATATGCTAAATTTAACTTATTTACTGTAATCATAGTTTAGATAACTTATCATGCCTTGGGTATTTACAACAACACGGAATTTCTTGATGGATAATTCAATGAGATTCTTCTATTTGTTCCCTACTCGCCCTCTATATCCTTGTCTATTATTATTTGTTCTATGTACTATTGGAACATCTGTTACATGTTTTATCTCTTTATAATTAAATGTTTCCAGCCTCATGCGTTCTATTGTTTCACCTAATTTCCTTTCAATCTGCTTCACCATAGACATATCTTCATCTGAAACAAAGGTAAAAGCATCTCCAGTACGTTCTGCCCTGCCGGTTCTCCCTATTCTATGAGTATAGGCTTCTGGGGTGCCAGGCATGTCATAGTTTATAACATGAGAAACTAAAGACACATCTATACCTCTAGCTGCAATATCTGTAGCTACCATTATTTGATAAGTTCCTTTGCGGAATCCTTCTAACGCTTCTTGTCTTCTGTTTTGACTTAAATTACCTTGTAATGAGGTGCACTTATACCCTTTTGCTTGCAGCTTCTTGTCTAAGTCTTTTGCTCGATGTTTTGTCCTAGTAAAAATAAGAATAGATTTAGTATCAGTATTTTTAAGTAACTCAAACAATAAGCCTGTTTTTAAATGCTGTGGCACTGGGTAAAGCATATGTTTAATAGTATTTAATTTCTCATGAACCTTAATAGATATCTTTGTTGGATTTTTCAATGTCTCATTTGCTAATGCTTGAATGTCGCTAGGCATAGTAGCAGAAAACAATAACGTTTGCTTACGGTGTGAGGCGAATTTCAAAACCTTCCTAATTGTTGGAAGAAAGCCCATATCAAACATATGATCTGCTTCATCTAACACTAACGTGTCTAAATGATAAAGATCAATTTTGTGCGATTCTAAGTGATCTAATAGTCTACCAGGACACGCAACAATAATATCAACGCCTTTTTTTAACTGTGCTTCTTGCTTAGCATAACCAACTCCGCCATAAATAACCATGCTTGATATGCCAATCCTTTTACCATATTCAATTATTGCATCATTAATTTGTTCCACTAATTCTCTAGTTGGAGCAATGATTAAAGCTCTAACTTTCCCTTTAATATTACTTTGTGCAATGTTATGTAAAATTGGCAAAGCAAAAGCAGCTGTCTTTCCTGTTCCTGTCTGTGCTAATCCCATAACGTCTCTGCCTTGCAAAACTATTGGTATTGCTTGTTCTTGAATTGGTGTTGGTGCTTCATAACCTTTTTTTATCAATTCCGACAAAATCAGGGGATTCAAATTAAATTCTTCAAAGTTCATAAATGTCCTACTTTCTATAATAGACAAGCTTTTTGTCTTAATGTATTTTATTTTTAATACTGGATAGTGTACAGCTTTTTATTTCAGACTAGTCTCTAGCAAGGTAACTTAAGTCTTTTATTCTTCCTATTTTAGTTAAAGCTTTCTTAAGAAAATTAAGATTTGTTTTTATCCACGGCTGAAGCAAAGCCCTTTGCCAAAGGCGCTCTTCTTCTTTAGCAACATAAATACTTTGCCCAGTGAATGGGTCATTTTCTGTATAATACATAACAGACGCTATGGTCATTGGTATTGGGATAAAACTCTGTACTTGCTTTATCTTTAAATGCTTTCTTCTTAAATACATGGCAAGCTCGTACATATCCTGCAACCTACTTCCTGGATATGAAGATATATAATACGGAATAAGATACTGTTCTTTATGATTTTGTTTATTAGTTTCTTCAAATAACTGCTCAAATTCTTCAAATTTATTATGTTTAGGTTTATTCATTAAACTCAAAACATTATCACAAATATGCTCTGGAGCAATACTCATTTGTCCACTAACATGCCCTTTGATAATCGCTTTCGCATAATCTTTATCCATTAAGGCCATATCAAACCTAATGCCTGAATTAATGAAAACCTTTTTAATACCATTGAGCGAATTTACTTTTTTAATCAATTCAAGATGCTTCTTCTGCTCTAATTTTAAAAACTTACAAGGAGCAGGAACTAAACAGCTAAGACGCTCACAAGGTTCAGGAGCGCAACATTTACTAGCATACATATTAGCAGTAGGTCCACCAAGATCTAAAATGTTTCCTTTAAAATCCTTATCTTCTGCAATAACCTCGCTTACTTCTTTAACAACCGAACTCTCTGAACGATTCAAAATACGTTTACCTTGATGAATCCCTAAGGCACAAAAGTGACACCCACCATAACAACCACGATGAGTAACTACAGAATCTTTCACAAAACCATAGGCAGGTACATCTTCTTTGTACGATGGATGCACTTTCCGCAGAAAAGGTAACTCGAAAATAGAATCAAATTCTTCTGTGGAAATAAGACTTACAGGCTCTATTACAAGATATTTGTTCTGGCATTTCTGAACAACCTTACTTTTTTTATCACTAGCAACAAAATGGTGATACTTTAGATGTGTTTCTGCAAATTTAGCTTTATCTACCATTACTTCTTCATAACTAAATAGCTCTAATCCAACATCATCTGGAAGATAATCGGATATATACGCAGTATTTGGAATATCAACTAATGGCTGATGGTTGCGCAATTTATCTGCAATTTGCAAAATTGCCTTTTCCCCCATACCATAAACAAGTATTTCTGCTCTGGTATCAAAAAGAATTGGCCTTCTGATACTATCTGACCAATAATCATAATGAGAAATTCTTCTCAAACTAGCCTCAATACCCCCAATAACCAAAGGAACATCCTTAAAAAGTTTTCTTAAAGCATTACAATAAACCGTAACTGCTCTATCGGGTCTTTTACCTGCAACTCCCCCTGGAGAATACATATCTTCTCTACGTGGACGTTTATCTGAAGTACGATTAGCTATCAATGAATCTAGGTTGCCTGCAGTTACTCCAAAAAATAGATTTGGTCTTCCTAGCTTTAAAAAGTCATCGTCTTTCCGCCAGTCTGGTTGAGCGATGATTCCTACCTTATAACCGTGTTTCTCTAGCCATCTTCCTAAGATAGCAGCTGCAAAAGAAGGATGATCCACATAAGCATCACCAGTAACAAGGATAATATCAACACTATCCCAGCCTCTTTCGACTAAGTCAGTTTTGCACATTGGTAAGAATTTTGAGTTCATTAAACTCATTCTATTATGAAGCTTATGAAAACTCCAGTTTGGTATTGCTTCAACAACTTTAAATACTACAAAATTTCTCTTAGCCAAATCCCAAAAAATCGATATAATATACTTGCTTATATCAAGCACTATCAACCTGAATGGAGAAAATTATAATGGTACATGTTTGGAATAACTGGAAAATTGAAGATGAAATTAAAAGTATATTAAATAATGCACCTTCAGTAACAATTGCAGAAAGTCGTGAAGAACTTCTTGCTTTAGCAACTAACGGAGGACAAGATAGCTTTAATGTAGAATATACGCTACCTAATGGTACAAGCATTATTGAAGCACAAGTTGTTAAGTGCAAAAATGGACTAGCCATTAATTATCCTGACAAAAATATGCGCAGAAGAGACCCAGACTGTCTTATGGTTGGTGATGACAAATTGACTGACAAAGCTAAATATAAAGATGTTTTCAATAAAGATTTCTCCAAAACAAGAACAGAAACATTTGAGTGGCTAAAGAATCAAGACTTACTAATCGCTGGTATTTATATTGGCGGAGAACAAACAGGGTTAACAGGTATTATTATTGCACCAGCAAATGCTGGTTTCTTTGTTGGTGGACTTACTGACTTACAAGGATTCATTAACTTAAACAACCCCATAGAATCATTCAGTCCAGATTCAATATTATATCTAGCACCACCATTTAGACACACACACTATAATGGTAAGCAAATCGTTGTACATAACAGATTAAAAAAAGTTCATGAAATCTTCTCTTATAACCTTTACCCAGGTCCTAGTGCAAAAAAAGGCATCTACGGAGTCTTACTACAAAAAGGCGAAGAAGAAAATTGGTTAACTCTACATGCCTCTACAGTTGAAGTAGTTACACCTTATGAAAATATAACAACTTTCTTACATGAAGGGGCCAGTGGTAGCGGAAAAAGTGAAATGCTTGAGCATCCACACCGTGAAGACGATGGAAGACTGCTACTTGGTAGAAATAAAATTTCAGACAAAACCTTCTACGTTACGCTTAACCAAACTTGTGCACTTCATCCTGTAACAGATGATATGGCACTTGTTGATAATGAAAAAAGTATTCAAGAACAAAAACTTGTTGTAACTGATGCAGAAAACGCTTGGTTTTTAAGAGTAAATCATATTAACCATTATGGGACTGATCCTTTCCTTGAAAAAATCACAATACACCCAGCTGAACCGCTACTTTTTCTAAACATTGAGGGCGTTGCTAACTCCACAATTCTTCTTTGGGAACACATCCAAGATGAACCAGGAAAAGCTTGTCCAAACCCTAGAGTAATTCTACCAAGGAAGTTAATGCCATCAATCGTAGACACTCCTGCTGAAGTTGATTTTAGAAGTTTTGGAATTAGAACTCCACTTTGTAGTGAAAAGAACCCTAGTTATGGAATAGTGGGAATGTTTCACCTACTTCCTCCAGCCCTTGCTTGGCTATGGCGTCTTGTGTCTCCTAGAGGCCACAACAACCCAAGCATCTTAAATGATGAAGGTCTTTCTAGTGAAGGTGTTGGCTCTTACTGGCCATTTGCTACTGGTAAATATATTAACCATGCTAATTTGTTGTTAAAACAAATAATGAACACTCCAAATACTAAATACATACTTTTCCCAAATCAACATGTTGGAAGTTGGGAAGTAGGATTTATGCCACAATGGATATCTAGAGAATACTTTGCTCGTCGAGGTGTGGCTAAATTCACTAAAGAACAATTAAAACCTGCTCGTTGTGCGCTTCTTGGCTACACGCCAGCACGTGTAGTAGTTGAAGGTGTTCAGATCCCTGAATATTTCTTTAATGTTGAACATCAAAACGAGGTTGGAGCAGAATCATACGATTATGGAAAGGAACTTCTATATAGTTTCTTTGAAAAAACGCTTAAAGAATATTTAGTTCCTGAGCTAGACCCATTAGGCAGAAAAATTATCGAATGTTGTTTAGAAAGAGGCAGTGTAGCCGAACTAGATGCTCTAATCTCTTTTGCTCAGTAATTATAATAAAAGATAAGTTATAATTTATATAATATGCTAAACACTGAGAAACAGTTGCTTTCTGATTATTGGGGTTTTAATCCAAAGCTAACTACAATATCAAAGCAACTACGTTCTTTCTTTAGAGACTCAGAAATTATTTATATTGAAAATAATCATTTAAACTATATATTAAAGGTTACTCCAGTATCCTTAGAACATTTAGTCATCAAAAACCAATTAACCTCTAAAATCGCAATGAATTCTGGTGCTCCTGTAGTATTATCCATAAAGGAATTTGTTATCAAAAATAATTTCATCTATGAACTTTATCCTATGATGACTCCACTTGATATTGAAGCTATTAATCTTAGCGAAACTAACATTACCGACATCTTTAGTGGGTTACAAAACATAAATACAAATGTTTCTGAACAATTCATAACCAACATAGAAGTAAATAATGACAAGCATATAGCGTACCTAAAAGAACACCTTTATAAATACCTCCCCTATATGGAAACAAGTTTTATCCATGGAGACCTTCATCCACACAATATATTAACAAACAACAATCAGCTATATCTGTCCGACTGGGAAACAGCAGCAATCGGCCCTAAACTTTATGACCTTGCATTCTTTTGCGGTTGTTTAGGCTTGCATGGTGAAGCATATCTAAAATCTAATGATGTAGTATTCATTCTTCAATCTTTGTCTAAAGAACTATTCATAGACCAATTATCCATAGACACCTTTCATGCTCTTCTTGTTTATACCAGAATAAGATGGCTATTAGTTTGGAAAAACAACAAAGATATTGAAATGATTGATAATGAAAACAATTACATAGAATACTTGATCGATAACCATAACTCATTAAATTCTTTCTGGAAAGAGCAACTAATATCTAATTTATCACACGCAACAAAGTGGATAATTACTGATGCTAATTTTACTAAGGATATCTTAGAATTAAAAAATAGTAATAATCTACACGATTTACCTATTAAAATTTTATCTCCAAAAATACCTCAACTAATAATAGCCTTTGGAAAAGAAAATAATATTACAAAAACCATAGACCTTTTAGAGTTACATAAAACATTCTCTGCCTCATCAAAGAACATTAATGATTTACTTATATCATTTATCAACTTCTCGTTAGATGCAGCAAGACTAAAACAAAAAAAATCGCTTGAATTCATTATTGCTCAAGTTGAATCCAATTATACTAATCACAAACTTACACCGACATGCTTGGCTTATCTTTATCGAAATTATTTCACCTTATTAACAGAAGATACTGACAATTTAAGCCTTGAACCAATCAAATTAAAATTCAAACTTCTACTCTCAAATAATCCAGACAACATAGCTATCTTGGAAGAATATTCTAGAATTCTTAGTGGTGAAATCAACTATTGCCTTATTAAGAAAAATTTTGATGAAGCACTTATAGTCTTTAACGAACTAACAAAATTAAAAAACAACTATCCTGAATCAGTTAAAATAGATGCAACATTTAAAACAGCTAAAAAGAATATGTCTAAGTAAAAAAGGATATCTATCTTATCCTATCCTTATTAAATGCTTGATCTATTGCAACTCTAAGTCCAAACATACCAGCATTTTGTGTATCCACTATTAGTTCCCCAATCAACTTGCCAACCTTACTATGATGTTGGGGAATGCTTCGCAGTAATGCAACTAATTCCTGAAATTCTTCACCACTTGTTTGATTTACTTTAAACAGCATTTCTTTTAATAATCCCTTACAAGCTACTGCTTGGTTATGCCTTAGTTCATTTACATCATTTAACTGAAAAGCTGCATCCTCTAAAAGTATTTTCAGTGCCCAATTAAAAAGATCAGAGTCAACCTCTTTAATTGTAAGTAAAAACTTTACTATTTCATTACTATATATTGGGAAAAAATTATCCTGCTTTAAATGCCCAATAATGATTTGTAATGGAGCACGCACTCGGAAAGAGCTTGAATTAAACCTACATCCAAAATTACTTATCTGAATTCGCTCCATCTTTCTCTGCCAAGTTAGCATTTTAGTAAAAGGAATATGAGGATCCTTAGCAGTTTGTATCCGATACAAATAATCCAGAGTATCAGATACAGCATTTCTATAGCCTCTTCCAGAAACTTTACGTAAATTTACCTTATTCTGTTCGTTACATGAAATAATTTTATATTGAATATTTAACATCTTTAATATATCGAAATCAAAAGAAAATAATTTCATAATAAGTTATAATTACTTTATGGGACTTAAAGATCCACTTAGTGGTTTGCTACATTTAATAGGAGCTGTGCTTGCAATACCAGCAACAGTAATGCTAATAATCTTAGGGTTAGACTCTGCTTGGAAGATAGTGTCTTTCTCAGTTTATGGTGCATGTTTATTCCTTTTATTTACTTTCAGCACTATTTATCATTGGCTCCCTACAAGATTTGGAGGCAAATACCAAATCTTTAGAAAGCTTGATCATCTTGCAATTTACGCGCTTATTGCAGGAACCTACACCCCATTCTGTTTAGTTACACTTAGAGGTCCTTGGGGTTGGACTCTATTTGGCATAACTTGGGGACTTGCTATATTAGGAATGAGCATCCAAGCTTTTTACATTAATGCACCACGTTGGTTAACAACATCTATTTATGTACTAATGGGATGGATGATAGTAATAGCAATAAAGCCTATCCTGCTACATTTGCCTAGCTTAGGAATAAATCTATTATTAGCTGGTGGAATAACTTATTCATTAGGAGGAGTAATTTATACTATTAAGAAGCCAAATTTTCACAAATACTTTAACTTCCATGATTTTTGGCACATTTTTGTACTTTTTGGCGCTTTTTTCCACTTTCTTGCCCTATTACTGGTGGTATCCAAACAATAGATTTGCCACTATCCACTATTCCGAATATAATTCACTCTGGCCAAAGCAGTAAAAGGAAGTGTCAGAGTGAAACAAAGTCATATCAGAAATGTAGCTATTATAGCTCACGTAGACCATGGAAAGACCACATTAGTAGATGAATTATTCAAACAAAGTGGGATATTTAACGAACGTCATAAAATGACAGAACGTCTTATGGATTCAATGGACCTCGAAAAAGAAAGAGGAATTACCATTAAGTCTAAAAACGGTTCTTGTTCATACAAAAACCATCTTATAAACATAATAGACACTCCAGGACACGCTGATTTTGGTGGAGAAGTAGAACGCGTTCTTTACATGGCGGATGGAGCCGTATTCCTTGTAGATGCAGCTGAAGGACCTATGCCTCAGTCTTACTTCGTTCTTAAGAAAGCATTAGCACTAGATATTCCTGTTATCGTTGTAGTTAATAAAATAGATAAAGCTGCTGCCAGATGCGAGTGGGTTGTAGACCACGTATTTGACCTAATGGTACAACTAGAAGCACCTGATGACATTTTAGATTTCCCTATTATCTATGCTTCAGCAAGAGACGGAGTGGCTACAAAAGTATTAGCTGAACCAGGAAAAAACATTCTACCTTTACTTGATATGATTATTGACTATATCCCTGCACCTAAAGGCGACGTCAAAGCTCCATTCCAGTTCCAGATTTGCTCTATAGACTACAATGCTTTCCATGGACGAATGGCAATTGGCAAAATAACTTCAGGAAAAGTAGCTGTAAATCAAGAAGTTGCTGTTACAAAAAATAACACCATATTAAGAACAGGCAGAATCTCTAAAATATATAGATTTAATGCTGACCAAAAAGTCGAAATAGATGAAGCTATCTGTGGTGAGATTGTATCTATCGCAGGCTTTGATGAAATGAAAGTTGGCGAAACTATTACAGATAAAAATACACCAATGTTTTTACCAGCAAGAGAAGTAGACCCTCCTACAATTTCAATGAACTTCCTACCTAACTCTTCTCCCTTTGCAGGCAGAGAAGGAACCTATGTAACTTCTAGACACATTAAAGATCGTTTAGAAAGAGAATTATTAAGTGATGTAGCATTACATGTTGAAGAACTTACTGAAATAACTGGTTACAAAGTATCAGGCAGAGGCGAATTACATATTGCTATCCTTATTGAAAAGATGAGACGTGAAGGCTATGAATTTGAGGTATCAAGACCTAGCGTTATCTACCATGAAGAAAATGGACAAAAGACAGAACCTTATGAGTTTATCTTTATTGAAGTTCCTGAAGAATATCAAGGGAAAGTTATTGAAAAACTTGGACAAAAAAGAGGACAAATGATAGATATGGAGCTTGATAAAGGGATTAGCTATATGAAGTTTGATATACCTACTAGAGGTCTCTTAGGCTATCACGCAGAATTCATGATGGATACTAGAGGCATGGGAACTATAAACAACATTTTTCATCGTTATGCACCTTTCTCAGGTGAAATAGTAGGAAGAAAAAATGGAGTAATGGTTGTTAAAGATACAGGACCAACAGTTGCATATGCCTTATTTAATCTTCAAGAAAGAGGCGATCTATTCTTTGGTGCTGGCGTAGAAGTATATCAAGGACAAATAATCGGAAGTTATGCAAAAGAAGGCGAAATTGTAGTTAATGCCTCCAAAGGGAAAAAACTAACAAACGTAAGAGCATCAGGCACTGATGAAGCTGTAGTTTTAACACCTCATACAAGGATGACTCTAGAAGACTGCTTATCATTTATCGATAATGACGAGTTAGTTGAAGTTACTCCGTTATCCTTTAGAATGCGAAAAATCATTATTAATGACGCTGACAGAAGAAAGAGTAATAAAAATTAATTTAGTCTTATACTAAATTAATATGATAAAATATTTTTATGCAAAATATACAAAAAGGACTTGTAAAATTTAAACAACAAGACTTTGAAAAGTATAAGGACCTTTTTACTGCTATAAGTAAAAAACAAAATCCTCATACTTTATTTATTGGCTGTTCTGACTCTAGAGTTGTTCCTGACATGATTACAAAAACCTTACCTGGAGAACTGTTTGTAATTAGAAATATTGCTAACCTTATCCCAACCTTTAGACAAATAGATGAATATCTTTCTACAACTGCAGCTATTGAATTTGCGATAAAAGAACTAAATGTAGAAAACATTGTGGTTTGTGGTCATTCCAACTGCGGAGGTTGCTCTGCTCTCTTCTTTAAAGACAAAATAAAAGAAAAGCTTCCTGCTACAGCAAAGTGGTTAGAACTTTCAGAAAAAGTCGTTGAACAAGTCAATGCACAAATCCCAAATGGTTCACCAGAAGCCAAGGAATGGCTTGCTGAACAAATTAATATAGTAGAACAAATGAAGCACCTCTTGACCTACCCATACATCAAAGAAAAATATGAAAAGAAAAAACTAAACATCTATGGTTGGTACTATATTATAGAAACAGGCGATGTCTACAATTATAATATCGATAAAGGTGCTTTTGAGTTAGTTAATTAATTTATCAAACACTAACTAAAACTCTCCCCCAATTTGGATATATAATAATTTGTTCATTAGAAGATACAGACTCATTGTTATTTAAAACATCTATATAATTTCCTTGAGGACAAAAGGTATTAGACTTTAAAACGACCTTTTCTTTACTCATATTAACCAATATAACTACTTTTTCGTTTCCGAGAGTACGAATAAACCCATATTGTTCACTATTTACAAATAATTGTTTAAAATCACCTTCCTGTATTGATCTATGATTTTTTCTTATCTGAGCTAATTTTTTAATGTGTTTAAAAATAGATTGTTGTTCTCCATGACCTTCACAATAACTGATATTAAGAGAAGGGCGAAGATTCCAATCACTTCCATTCTCTTTTTTCCCTTGCATTCCTAGTTCGCTTCCATAATATAAAGAAGGAAACCCAGGTATCGTGTAAAGAAGAATATGTAATGGATATAAATGATCTAAATTTGTGATTGCACTGCTTATTCTGCTTGTATCATGATTATCTGCAAAGTTATAAAGAGATAAATTTCTATATATCCCATGTGATTTATTATATTGTCGTTCCAATGAGTAAGCTATCTCGAAATAATTTTTATCATTATGACTAGAATATAACCCCTTATAAATCTCATAATTAGTAACTGAATGCATAGATGTATCATTAACCCACTGTCTATAATCACCATGTATTGCTTCTCCAATAAGCAAGAAATTACTATTAATTTTTTCACAGAAATCTCTTAACTCTGCGATAAATCCTGGCTCTAATTGATGAGCAACATCTAAACGTAGTCCGCTAATACCAAACTCCTCAATCCAGTACTTAACAGCATTAAAGAGAAATTCTTTAACCTGAGGATTATAGAGATTTAGTTTTACAAGGTCATAATGTCCTTCCCAACTTTGATAATCAAAGCCATCATTTAAAGGCGAGTTACCATTTTTATTAATAAAAAACCAATAATAATAGGGTGATTGCTCTCTTCTACTCAAAACGTCTTGAAAAGCAAAAAAATCACGCCCAACATGATGAAACACAGCATCTAAATAAACTTCTACCCCTTGTTCTCTTAATGACCTCACAACTTCAGTTAAATCAGAATTACTACCTAAACGTTTATCTACATTATAGTAATCAGTAACATCATATCCATGATTATTTGATTGAAATAATGGACCTAATAGCAAAGTAGTAACAGATAATTCCTTTAAGTAATTTCCCCATTCCTTTAAAGACAAAATTCCTTCTCCGTTCCTTAATGCTCCCAAAGGATACAAATGATATATTTGTTTATCACATAGTTCTTTATTCATTTTAATATTCTCCTTTACTTAATTTTGTTACCTACCAGTAAGTATACTCATAATAAAAAAAATTATAGTGCGTACACTCCATGCATAAAGTGCTGACTTACTTGATAAATAAAATGTTCATTAAACTCAAGCTCCTTGTTAATTAACCCAAGAGCATAATGATTTAATAATCCGATAAAAGCATTAGATAACATCTCCTCGTGTCCTTTCAAGTTACCATTCGAAGGCACTGCACTTACAAACAATTTGGTAATTGTTTCTTTGAGTCTCAAATTATAAGGTCGAATAACTAGATAAGCCTCACTTTCTTGTGGCGAGTAAGATAAGGTTAAATACAATCTAAAAAATATTGAATGTTGAGTAGAAAACTGAAAATAACTAGAAATGGTATTTCTGATAGATTTCACAAAATCACCTTTATAATCAGTTGCAAATTGCAGATTTTCTAATAAAACATCAAAATCCTTTTTAATAACCTCAGCCAATAAGCCCTGTTTGTTGCCAAAATAATAATACAATGTAGGCTTGGTTATTCCTACACTATCGACAATATCCTGGACTCCCACGGCATTGTAGCCTCTTGTTGAGAATAGCTCTAAGGCGATTTCTTTTAATTTTTCTTTATTTGACATATCAATATACTATACCGAACGGTACACAAAATCAAGAACTAATTTTTGCTATTATTTCTAGATGTTGTAAATCTAAGTTCTGTACTAAAATATCATTACTATGAACAGTGCGATATCAATAAAAAAAGTCTTCAAAACCTATAAAGTTAAGAAATCTACTGATGTAGAAGCTGTAAAAGGCGTTGATTTAGAAATAAAAGAAGGTTCATTCTTCGGTCTACTTGGTCCTAATGGTGCAGGGAAATCCACGCTTATCAATCTTATTACAGGATTATGCGATGCTAATTCTGGAGAAATTCTTGTTTTCGGAAAAGACGTTAATAAGGATTTTCAATTCACCAGAAGCATGATAGGCCTCTCCCCTCAGGAATATAAACTTGATTCATTCTTGTTTGTAAAAGAAGAATTAAGATTATCCGGTGGTTATTTTGGAAAAGATTCTAAATATTTAAAAGCTAAGATTCCTAAATTATTAGCTCAACTAGGGCTAACTGAAAAAGCTAATGCCTATACAGACAGAATATCTGGCGGAATGAAACGACGAGTAGCGGTTGCCAAAGCTCTTGTTCACGAGCCAAAAATATTAATTCTTGATGAACCAACATCTGGCTTAGACGTTGAATTAAGGCATGAACTGTGGAACCTACTTGAAGAATTAAATAAAGCTGGAACAACTATTTTACTTACCACCCATTATTTAGAAGAAGCTGAACATTTATGTGACACAATCGCAATAATTAATGACGGGCAAATAAAACATATTGGAGAAAATATAAAAACTGATGTTAGAAAAACAAGTAACTTAGAAAAGCTATATAAGGAGCATACAAATGATAGTAAGTCCGATTAGCTTCAAGGCTCTCATGAGAAGAGAGTTAATACGTTTTACCAGAATTATTAATCAAACTATCTTATCCCCTGTGTTATCTAGTTTCCTCTACTTGCTTATTTTTGGATCGACATTAGGAAAAAACATCTCAGTAATAGGCGATATTTCATATATAACCTTCTTAGTTCCCGGGATAGTCATAATGAACTTAATAACTGTTGCTTATTCGCATACATCTTTCTCTATTTTTTATTCCCGTTATACCAAAATGATAGAAAACGACATGATAACTCCAATTAGCAACTTCGAAAAGATCCTTGCTAGTACAGTTGGTGCTTTTGTTGTAAGCGCAATAGTTAGTGGACTAATCTGCTTAGTAAGTTTATTCTTTTCTCCCTTAAATATTCATAACTTTCTAATGTTTATCTTCTTTTCTGTAACCATTAGTGTTACCTTCTCTAGCTTTGGAATCATAGTTGCCCTGATGTCAGAACAATTCGAACATCTTTCCTTCTTTACTACTTATCTGATAACACCTTTAACTTTTTTAGGCGGTGTATTCTATTCAGTTAAAATGTTGCCAGAACAGTTGCTTCTATTCACCAAACTAAACCCATTCTTTTATATGGTTGATGGTTTTCGTTGGTCAATGATTGGATACTCTGAAGGAAGTCTATTGTTAAGTGTTATTTTATCTTTTGTATCTGCTGTTTTCTTTTTCTTTCTAAGTATTTGGCTTTTCCATATTGGATACAAGCTGAAACACTAGCAAATATAAAGGTATTTATTCTTCTCCCCAATATTGCAACAATACTGACATGCCTAAATATCTATATGCTAAAGGAATATCGCCATTTGCTTTTTTAGGGTCATTGGTAAAATGCATTGGACTGATTTGATTTTGCATAGAATGATTATTAGGTAATCCCACTAAATTATTTGAATTAATTATCTCATAAGCTAATTCGTTTCCTGGCATAATAAATACTATTTCAAGCGGGTTGATTGTAATCTTTTCATCAATAAGCACTTCCGCTAATGTCTCTCTTAATACTTTATCAAAGGCCTCAAAATGAGTACAACCCCAAACCAACACATCTGGATATGAATTAGACTTATCGTTTTTATAGGGTTTATATAACTTAAGAAAAAGTGCTTTAGCTTCAGTTTTAATATCTTCTATATCTCCTCTCTCGATAGCATCAATTAGGTCTGTACCTATTAGTCTTTTATACTGTATATCCTTAAATCTTTCATCTCCAAAGCTATCATTAACACTTATATTTTCTCTCTCAATTGAAAGTCTATGTTGATCACTAAAAATAGCCATTTCCGATCCAATAATTCCTATATAGTTATTTATTGTTGTATAGAGCGCTCTTTTTGCTCCCATTCCTCTTATACTAAATATTTTGACATTATGTGATTCTTCTAAAGATTCAATATCTGACATAATCGCAAAAGAAAGTGAATTACAAGCTATACCAACTCTATTAATTGATGGGTATCTATTCATAATTAAAGCTAATTGTTTACTAAATAAAGTCCTTAAAAATTCAGGCTTTTTATTACCAAATGGATATTCTGCATGAGATGAATAGGCTATACTTTCAACATAATTTTCTAATAATTTCTTATATGCTGAAGTTAGTCCTACACCAGAATCAAGAAGAACAGCTATAGGACCTTTAGAAATATTGATAATTTTATAATACATACGTATATTTTCCCCATTTTATAACATAATTAAACATTGAATATTAATATTTATTATTACAACTTGAAAAACAACCATCTTCTGTTACGCTAATTCTTAAACATGAAACGTATTAACTTTTTTAAAGATTACTTAGTTGAAACTTATGGTGAAGCTCTTTACCGTATACCACTTGATCTTGACACAAGCTGTCCGAACAGAGATGAAACTGGTAAAGGTGGTTGTAGCTTCTGTTCTGAACACGGTGCTCGCTCTATGCAAACCATGAATTCAGAATCAATAGAGTCTCAAGTTGCTGATTCCATTAAATTCGCCAAGAAACGTTACGGAGCAAAACAATTTATGCTCTATGTTCAAGCTTTTAGTGCTAATTTTAATCAAGAGAATATAACTATCTATGAAAAATTACTTAAAGAAAATTGTAAAGCAATTAGTTTTGGCACAAGACCTGATTGCCTCAACAAATCCGCCTATTCCTATTTAAAACAGCTGAAAGAAAAAACTAATGTTTGGGTAGAACTTGGTGTACAAACAATTCATGACAAAACATTAAAAACCATAAATAGAGGCCATGACTTTAACTGTAGCAAAGTTGCAATAAAAAAACTTAACAAAATAGGCATAAATGTTGCTGTTCACGTTATTATTGGCCTACCTGGAGAAACAACAGAGGACATAATAAATACAGCAAAAAAGCTATCTAAGTTGCCAATCAAAGCTATTAAAATTCATAATTTACATGTCTTAAAAGACACCGCTATGGGTGAAGAATTCATAAAAAATCCTTTCCCTACCCTTCAAGAATATGAATATATTGATTTGCTTGTTGAGTTCTTAAGATATTTAAGAAAAGATATCTCTATAATTAGAATGACCACTGAATCACTAAAAGGCACAGTAATCGCTCCTAATTGGAAAATGAATAAGAGCCATTTTCGAGAATACATCATCAAAAAAATGGCCTTCGAAGATGCATATCAAGGCGACAAATATAACAAACCCATTAGTACTGAATCTTTTGAGCAAAAAAACACACTAGACGGCTCCATAACCTTTTGGAGTGAAGATTTCAAGGAACATTATCATGATAAAGCTGGTGCTATTTTGGAAGCTAAAGAAAAATTTCTCAAACAAGCCAATATCGACAACAAAGAAAACATTCAGCTCTTAGACATCTGTTTTGGCCTTGGTTATAACAGTTTTGTAAGTATGGAATATGCCTTACTTAACAACAAAACCTTAGACATTACTGCCCTAGAAATAGATAAAAGAGTAGCTAAAACAGCTGAAAAACATTTAAATTACGGGAAAACTTTTAACTGGAATCATTGCCTCAAACAAATCGCTACAAATGGAAAATATTCTAAAAATAATGTGAATTTATCGGTGTTATGGGGGGATGCTAGGCACCTTATAACGAAACTTCCTAAAAAACACTTTGATGTTATTTATCTAGATGCGTTTTCTTCTCAACATAACAGTGAGCTTTGGACAATCGACTTTTTTTTAGCTATAAAAGAAGTTATCAAAAATGATGGCGTTCTTCTTACCTATTCCTCTGCCATACCTGTAAGACACGCTCTTTTCTTAGCCGGTTTTCATGTAGGAGAAACCCCTCCTGTGCAAAGAGAACGAGGTAGCACTATTGCCTCCCCGCTTCAATCAAACATATGCAACCCCTTACCAGAAAGCGATATAGACTTATTTCAAACAACTAGAGGTATAGTTTATAAGGATCCATTTCAAATTTGGCCAAACAAAGAAATCCTAAGACAAAGAGAATTTTCCATAAAAGAGCAAAAAAATAAAAAGTTTGATATACTCTAATTAAATATAGTTAGGAGGTTATATATGTTAGGAATAAAAGACCCGTTAATTTATCTTGCTTACATTTTATCGGTAGGAAGTGCCCTGCTCTGCGTCATCTATGGAATTGTGAACTGGAATAAAGGTGCAGAAAAAGAAGAAGAGGAGATTGCAGAAGAACAAACTTGGACAAAAAAAGAACAAGAAATTAATAAATCTTTGTAAGGAGAAAACAAAAAAATGAATATACCAATATTAAGTTCAATTATTATTATATATTTACTGTTACTAGGTTACTTAGGTTTCTTAGGATTTAAGAAAACTAAGAACGAAAAAGATTATTTGGTTGCAGGAAGATCTATTAATCCATATATTATGGCACTTTCTTATGGAGCTACCTTCATAAGCACATCTGCTATAGTTGGCTTTGGTGGAGTGGCTGGACTATTCGGAATGGGGTTGCTTTGGTTAACCTTCCTAAATATTTTTGTAGGAATATTTATAGCATTTGTTTTCTTTGGTAAAAAAACCAGAAAAATGGGACACAATTTAGATGCTCATACTTTCCCAGAATTATTAGGTAAAAGATTTGCTTCAGATTTAATTCAAAAGCTTGGTGGTCTTATTATTTTTCTTGGAATGCCTCTTTACACTGCAGTAGTTCTAATAGGCGGAGCAAGATTCATTGAAGAAACACTTGCTGTTAATTTTGAAATATCTTTACTTGTCTTTACGCTAATAATTGCCTGTTATGTCGTTGCTGGTGGTATTAAAGGTGTTATGTACACAGATGCCCTACAAGGTGTAATTATGTTCGTTGGTATGATAATCCTGCTTGTTATGACCTATGCTCAGCTAGGTGGGGTAACTGCAGCTCACCAAGCTCTTACAAATATGGCGGCGTTAGTGCCAGAAAAATTAGCGGCCATGGGTCACGTGGGCTGGACAGCAATGCCTACCTTTAACTCTGCATGGTGGTGGACAATGATGACATCAATTGTTCTAGGTGTTGGAATTGGAGTTCTTGCTCAACCACAATTAATTGTAAGATTCATGACTGTTAAAAGTAATAGAGAACTTAATAGGGCTGTTCTAGTTGGTGGGATTTTTATTATAGCAATGACAGGTATTGCCTTTATAGTTGGAGCTCTATCTAATGTTTTTTTCTTCCAAAAAGAAGGAATAATTGCTATTGCTGCTGCTAAAGGAAATCCAGACTTAATAATTCCGATGTTTATTAATTCTGCTCTGCCTTCTTGGTTTGTTTATATTTTTATGATGGCATTACTTTCTGCTGCTATGTCTACATTAAGTTCTCAGTTCCATGCTATGGGAACATCCATTGGAAGAGACTTCTTTGTCAAAATATATACAAAAGCAAACCCCGTACTAATTACAAAACTAGGGATAATTTTTGCTATCGTAATCAGTCTTATTTTAGGGTACATCTTACCTACTGGAATAATTGCTAGGGGAACAGCAATATTTTTTGGTATTTGTGCTGCTTCATTCCTGCCTGTCTACTTTGCTGGATTATACTGGAAAAGAGCTACTAAAGAAGGTGCTATAGCTAGTATCTGGGTTGGCTTAATTGTTAGTTTATTCTGCCTACTATTTTTACATAAATCAGAGGCTGTTCCATTGGGTGTTAGTAAGTTACTATTTGGAAAAGACTTCTTAATATCAACCATGCCTTGGCCAGTGGTTGATCCTATAGTAATAGCCTTGCCAATATCTATAATTGTAATGATTGTTGTAAGTTTACTAACTAAGCAACCTGAAAAAAAACATTTGGATAAATGCTTTAAAGGGCTCTAGTCCTTAGCTTGGAATATTGCTCCTGTTGGACAATAACGCACACAACGATTACACTGCGTGCATTTGTCTTCATCAACAACAGGAGCTTTAAACCCTTGCTGACTGAGAGCTCCCTCCGGACATACTCTTACTGAAGGACATGGGTGATTTTCAGGACAACTATTTTTATTAATCTTAATCATTATTTTCTCCCATTATAAAAATTTCTTGAATTCAGAAACCAAATTACTTATTGTCGTCTGGTCAACAGAAGGATCTATGCAATCCATTAGATTACCTTCTAAAATAAGCCCAGCTGCTCTTCTTAGGCCCTTCTCAGAAGCTGCAATTTGCGTTAAAACTTCTGTGCACTTATGATCTTCTCCCTCCACCATGGAAAGGATTCCCTCAAGCTGACCTTTTACTATACGTAATTGATGTAAAACATCTTCCTTACGTGGCATGTTTACTCCTTGTATCAATACCCCCTAGGGGTATATACTTTATGTTAATTATAACATGTATGTTTTATTAAAATTAGCATAAATTCTTAAAAGGGGGACAATATGAAAGTTCTAATAGTTGGAGGCGTTGCAGGGGGAGCAAGCACAGCAGCTAGGCTCAGAAGAAATGATGAAAAAGCAGAAATAATCATTTTCGAAAAGGGCAAAGAAGTGTCATATGCCAATTGTGGAATACCCTACTTTATCGGAGATGTTATAAAAGACAGATCGCTTCTAGAACTTTTAACACCTAAAGACTTTAATGAAATGTTAAATGTTGAGGTAAGGAATTACTCAGAAGTTATTTCAATAGATAAAACCAATAAAACAATTACTGTAAAAGACCACCTTAACAATAAAGAATACCAAGAAAATTATGACAAACTTGTCCTTTCTCCTGGCGGAAACCCAATAAAACCTCCATTGCCAGGAATAGGTAACGAAAAAATATTCACCATAAGAACACTTTCAGATATGGATAAAATAAAATCTTTTATTAATGAACATAACCCAAAAAAAGCAGTTATTATTGGCGCAGGATTCATTGGTTTGGAAGTAGCAGAAAACCTTAACGAATTAGGAATTAAGGTCTCTATCGTTGAACTTGCTGATCAAGTAATGAATGTAATCGATTATGAAATGGCTACAATTATTCATCAGCACTTGCATACTAAAAAGATTGGACTATATTTAAAGGACGGAGTTAAAGAGTTTAAGGAAAACGAAAAGAATGAGTTAGAAGTAGTACTAAACTCAAACAGAATCATCAAAGCAGATATTGTTATGCTTTCCATAGGAATAAAGCCTGACGTGCATTTAGCTAAAAATGCTGAACTAACATTAGGCAGCTTAGGTGGAATTGAAACTAACTCTAGAATGCAAACATCTGATAGTAATATTTATGCACTAGGCGATGCAACAGAAATAAAAGATTGCGTACTGGAAAAAATGAACCTTATTCCACTTGCTAATTCAGCGAATAAACAAGGAAGAATCGTTGCTGACAATATTAGTGGCATTGAAAGAGAATACCATTGCACTTCAGGAGCTGCTATTGCCAAAGTCTTCGACATGGTAGTAGGAACCGTTGGTAGTAATGAGAAAAACTTAATTAGAAACAAAATCGAATACTCAAAAGTATACTTACAGCCATCCTCTCATGCTGGATATTATCCAGATGCATTTCCTTTGATGATGAAGCTAATCTATAGCACAAAAGACTTTCGAGTTCTAGGCGCACAGCTTATTGGTGCTGACGGTATTGATAAAAGAATAGATGTAATAGCAACTCTTCTCCATAGCAAAGGAACAATCTATGATTTATCAAGATTAGAACTATCCTATGCGCCACCATTTAACTCTGCAAAAGACCCTGTTAATGTTGCAGCGATGATAGCGATTAATCAAGTTGAAGGTAAGAATAATGTTATTTTTTGGGATGAAGTAAACAAATACAAACAAAATGGCGCACTATTCTTAGATATTAGAGATAAAATGTCCTATGAGCTTGACCACCTTGATAATGCAATAAATATCCCATTAACTAGCCTTAGAGAAAAACTACACGAACTTCCTAAAGATAAAGAAATTGTTGTTTACTGTAATCAAGGTAAAACTGGATATTTTGCTATGACAATTCTCAACCAACATGGTTTTACAAAAATAAAGAATTTATCAGGTGGCATTAAACTTTTTAAATTTACTACTTTTAAACAAGAAAATATCGGTATCTTTGATGATGATTATATCGATAAAAAAGATGATGTTCAGAAAATAATAACACCAATTGGAAAGATTATTAAAGTTGATGCTTGTGGTATGCAGTGCCCAGGACCTATCTTAAAATTATCTAAAAGTATTGAACTTGCTGATATTGGAGACACTATCTTAATAGAATCAACTGATCAAGGTTTCCAAAGAGATGTAGGTGTTTGGGCAGAAAAAACTAATAACCAACTCTTATCATTAGAATCACATGCAGGGAAAATAACTGCCCAAGTTAAAAAAGGCAAACAACCAGAAGCACAAACACTTAAAGGTGACATCCCTCATGACAAAACCTTAGTAGTTTTTAGTGGTGACTTAGATAAAGCAATTGCAGCCTTTATTATTGCAAATGGTGGAGCCTCTATGGGCAGAAAAGTAACTATGTTCTTTACTTTCTGGGGACTGAATATCTTGAGAAAAGAAGAATACGTTAAAGTTAAAAAAGATTTTATGGGTAAAATGTTTGGATTTATGATGCCTAAAGGAAGTAAGAAACTTGGACTTTCTAAAATGAATATGGCAGGCATGGGTGCACTTATGATTAAAATGCTCATGAAACAAAAAAATGTCACTGCACTAGAGGGTATGATAAAAGATGCACTAGATAATGGAGTTAAAATAATTGCTTGTCAAATGTCTATGGATCTTATGGGTTTTAAACCAGAGGAACTTATAGATGGTGTTGAAATTGGTGGAGTTGCTACCTATCTTGGTGCTGCTGAAAGTGCTGACACTAACTTGTTTATTTAGCCTCACCCAGCGTAACAAACAAAAAACTTCTTAAATACTATAATATCGCTACCCTCTCCTAAAAGAGAGGGTTTATTCACTGTACATTTTATTATTTTCTAAAAGAAAGAGTTTACAGGTATAATACAAGTCATGTTTGAAAAAGAAAAAATCCAAACCGTAGATGGTATTGGGGAAATCGTTTATAGAAAAAGTAAAAAAAATAGAAAAATAAGAATTTCTATTAAACCAGAACACGTATTAGTTACGTTTCCTCCGTTCTTTGGATTTAAAGCTGCTGAGAAAACAGTTAAAGATAATTTTGAGTGGATTAAATCAAATATCAAATTATTAAATGATAAAAGGTCTGATATTGAACCAATAGATAAAAAAACTCTAAGAAAAAAAGCCAAAGAAATACTGCCTGATAGGTTGGAGTTTTTAGCTGAAAAATTCGATTTTAACTACAACCGTGTGTTTTTAAGAGATACATCAACTCGTTGGGGCAGTTGCTCATCTAAAAAGAATATAAACTTATCAATAAGGTTAGCAATTCTTCCTGAACATCTTATTGACTATGTTATTCTTCATGAGCTTAACCATCTGAAATACCCTGGTCATCAAAAGGATTTTTGGTATAGTTTAAGTATACTCTGTGGCACAGATGCCAAGGCATTACAAAAAGAACTAAAGGCTTACGCGCTCTAGACTCTATATTTGTTAGTTGCACTAACTTATCACGTCATTCCCGCGTAGGCGGGAATCTATTTCTATTTAAAAGTAAACTTTTTGATTTCTTTTTATAAGGGCTTCCGCAGCCCTTATGATCCCCTCGTCCCCTTGTAAAACTCACTCCCTAAAATTTGGGAAATTTTTCATCACCCTGTGATTAATCGTATTCTTTACAATATGGTTTATAGCCTCCGGGAGGATTGCTCCACTATCATTTTCATGAGTTCTAATTCATAAAATGATTTCGTAATTCCTACAATTTAAGGTCGTTCAAACATTACTCGGGGACGGATTTTATATTTATAATCAAAAGTCCCGGAGCTATCCTGTGTAGCTCCGCTTAGTGAAGTATGAACTTAGCGGCTACCCCCGAAGGGTATGAATATAAAATCGTAGATATTTCGATGAACCTCACCTACGGAAGCCATAAGTGTATTTTAATGAAGATTGGTGCCGTCACCCTCTCCGTTTCATTAATGAAATGGAGAGGGTCGCAGCCTCCTAGTTCCTAAGTAAAATAATGTGTCTTCTGCGGGGAGAGGTTAGCGGAATAAGACCGGCAATGTAATTGCTCCGCTTAATGAGGAACGAATTTAGCGGCAATCCTCGAAAGCGATAGCTAAGAGTGACCTTAACATAAAGAATTAGAAAGTCTCCTTTCATAAACCAGTGTTAGCAACACTAATAAAAAAAACTATTTTAATTTCTTAATTAAAAACGCCATATTTTGGCCCAAAACCTGCATTGTTTTCATGCCTTCTTCATCATCTAATACTGTACCCACTGGACCACCAACTCCAAGATTCCAATAGTTACTACTAGCTATATACATCTGACTAATCTGAAAGAAGTGATTCATAGAATCAAAAGCATGAAGACTCCCTGCTCTTCTTACAGCTGTTACAGCAGTGCCAACTTTCCTCTTCAATAGGGCATCATTTGCCCTTACAACAAACCCTACTCTATCAATGAAGGCCTTCATCTCTGAGGTAACATCAGCAAAATAAACTGGAGAACCTAGAATTATACCGTCAGCTTCTTCTAATTCTTTAATATAACCATTAAGTTCGTCTTTAATAACACAAGTCTTATTCTTCATTTCAAGACATTTATAACAAGCACGACAACCATGCAGACCGGTACCTGCAAGTTGAATTAATTTTGTTTCGATTCCTTCTTTGTTAAGTTCTTCAAAAACTTTATTTATTAATATTGCTGTATTGCCATCTTTTCTTGCGCTTCCGTTAATCCCAACTACTTTCATATAATTCCTCCTGTTTTGTTACAAGTTAATAAATAAGTGTACCAACCATCATCTTCATAAACATCTGTTGGCATAATTCCTTCAGTATTTAAAAAAATATCCATTTGTGATTTGCGATAGTCACTAATACCAGAAAGTAAAACATATTTAAGAGATTGCTGTCCTTCTGTGAAATATTTAAAAAACTGAATTATTATATCTACAGTAATATTAGCTATTACAAAGTTATAATCTTTTCTTATCTGAAACTCATCTGATGTATAAACATTCACTTTCGATTCATTATTTATTACATTTCTTTTGCAAGATTCAACAGCTACAGCATCATTGTCCACAGCATCTACAAAATCTGCACCTAATTTATCGCATGCAATTGCAAGCACTCCAGAACCTGCACCAAAATCCAACACCTTCATGCCTGGTTGAAGATAACAATCAATTTGAATCAAACAACCTTTAGTGGTTGGGTGAGAACCATTACCGAAAGCCATACCTGGATCTATAACAACCTTAACTTTATCAATCAAAGCAAGATCTTCTTCTGAAATACCAACAACTAATCTTCCAGCAATTATAGGTTTAAAATGTTTTTTCCATGATTCTTGCCAGTCCTTGTCTTCTAATGTTTCTTTTAGAAGCGTTATACGCTCCATATTGTCATTTTCTAAAACAAAAGAACTAACTGCGTCAAATATCTCCGACTGAGCATCTGCGCTCTCACTATAGACATTAAATGAGGTGTCTTTTAATTCTAACCCAGGAAACAACTCTACTGAAAAAGTATAATTTGATAGATTTAAAAATGCTTCCAATAATTCTAAATAATCATGATCAGTTAAAATCTTAACCAAATATTGCATTAGGAAATAATATCTTTTTCAGAAACAACGATTAGTCCTTTAGCTACTAATTGATCTTTTGCGCGAGCAGGATCTTCTACCTTAAACACTAACAACGCTTTATCTGGATGTCTTTTCTCTACAAAACCATACATATACTCTACATTAATGCCAGCATCAGAAAAAACTTCTAATACTTTTGCAAGTCCTCCTGCATCATCAGGAACTTCTACAGCTAATACAGGTGTTATCCTAGCAGTAAAACGATTATTTTTAAGAAGCTCAACAACTGACTCAGGATTATCAACAATAAGTCTAGCAATACCAAATTCAGCTGTATCAGCCAAGGAAAGCGTACGAATATTTACCTTATTACTTGCTAATAACTTAGTGACCTCTAATAATCTACCTGGCTTATTTTCCATAAAAACTGATATTTGCTTAATCATTTTTGCCTCCTAAATCTTTCTGTTATCAACAATACGCTTAGCTTTTCCTTCGGAACGTTGAATACTTTTTGGTTCTACAAGTTTCACCTTGGCGAATATTAATAATTCATTATGAAGTGCATGCTCTATAGTTTGTTCAATCTTCTCTATAACCTTTACTTCATCAAACCCTAATTCATCACTCATCTCCACATTTACCTCAAGACAATCAAGGTTATTCACCCTATCTATAATAAGCAAATAATGAGGCTCAATGCCTTCTTGTTTTAATAGTACATTCTCTATCTGTGAAGGGAAAATATTTACGCCCCTAATGATAAGCATATCATCAGTTCGTCCTAAGAGTCTGTGTATCCTTCTATGGGTTCTGCCACACTCACAAGGTTCTTTAAAAATATAGGTAATGTCCCTTGTTCTATACCTAAGTATAGGCGTGCCTGTCTTAGTTAGAGTAGTAAATACTAGCTCCCCTTTTTCTCCATCAGGAAGCACTTCACCTGTTTCAGGGTCTATTATCTCAGGATAAAAATGATCTTCAAAAACATGTAATCCTTTTTGACATTCACATTCCGCAGCAACACCTGGACCAATAATTTCTGTTAGTCCATAAATATCGTAAGCTTTTAGATGTAATTTTGCCTCGATCTCTACTCTCATTGTTTCGCTCCAAGCTTCTGCACCAAAAAATCCTGCCTTAAGCGGCATCTTGGAAAAATCTATACCCATTTCTCTGCCTGCTTCTGCAAGATATAAAGAATAAGAAGGGGTACAAGTAAGAACGGTTGAACCAAAATCCTTCATAACTTGTAATTGCCTTTGAGTATTTCCACCAGAAATAGGAATTGTACAACATCCTATTTTCCTAGAACCATAATGTACTCCAAACCCTCCGGTAAATAACCCATACCCATAAGCATTCTGAACTATATCTTCCTTAGTAACTCCGCCCATAGAAAGTGTTCTGGCCATAACTTCTGACCAAATCTCAATATCGTTTAAAGTGTAAGCGTCTACAATTGGAGCACCTGTAGTTCCTGAGGACATGTGTACTTCTACAATATCATCCTTATCACAAGCACAAAGGCCCCAAGGATAAACATCTCTCATATCTATTTTTGTTGTAAATGGTAATTTGGTAATATCATCAATTGACTTAATGTCGCTTGGCTTAACATTCATTTCATCCATTTTTTTCTTATAAAATGGAACATTATAAACCTGCTTAACTAATGCCTTAAGTGAATTTGTTTGCTGTGAACGTAATTTGGTTACACTTAGTGTTTCTGCATTTTTATTCCACATTGATTAACCCTCCCTTAATTAAGAAAAAAGTTCTTTGCCTAATCTAAAAGCTTTTAAATTACTCTCAAAAGTACCTTTTGGAACAAGCATTTCCATTGCTTTTTCCCAAGATGCATCACTAATATCAATTAACTTAGAGAGTATCCCAAGTAAAGTAGTATTAAGAACTTTGTGATCACCATTCTTTTTATTTATCTCAATTGGGTTTACTAAATACAAATCCTTAAAATTTAACTGTAAACTTTCAATAATTCCTTCAGGATATTCCTTAACTGTTTGTGGCTGTATTTTAGTTTCTGAAACTATTAACTTCGTACTTTTTCGAGTAAAAGCAAGCCATCTAAGTGTCTCAACTATTTCTAAAGATAATAAAATATCAGCTTCTCCAATCTTAATGGTAGGAGAATACACCTTTTCTCCATACCTGATATGACTAAACACAGACCCACCACGTTGACTCATGCCATGTATTTCAGATTTTTTTACATCATGACCATCCAAAAGTGCTGCTTCAGATAAAATGTCACTTGCAGTAACTATCCCTTGCCCACCTACACCTACCATTAAAATATTCTTTATCTTATCCATTATTTATCACCTTTCACTATCTAGTTTCCAGATTTAAAAACCTTTTTAATAATAAATCCAAAAACCAAATGACAAAATCCAAATTAATTTATAAATCACTAAAACCCAAATATTTTTCTTTCACATTCACTGTTTACTTCTCACCATTTAAGGATTTGGCATTTTTCGATTTATTTGCCATTTGAGTTTTGACATTTGTCATTTCCTTCAACCTTTTCCTTTTTCCTCTTATATATCAAACATGCCCCCGTTACAACCATTACACAAAGTTCTTTCTTAGCCAAAAGCTCCTGAACAGTAGCAGAAATATCCGCTTCCTTATAAGCAGTAACTTCCCTAAAATTATCTTTTTTTATCCCAATAGCCTCTGCTAATTTCTGATAATTAATAACAACTGTTTCTTCACCCCTTATATTAAAACCATTACAAGGATTAGGCTGCATACCAGTCATGGCTGTTGTGCTATTATCTAAAATTATCACCAAAGTATTTCGTTTATTATATGCAGCATTTATAAGACCTGTTATGCCTGAATGGGCAAAAGTAGAATCACCGATAACAGCAACTATATCGTTCTTAAACTCACTTCCCTGCGCGATTTCAATTCCTTGAGCAACAGGCAAACTAGCACCCATATCCACACAAGCATGCATCGCAGAATATGGTGGCAGTGCGCCCAAAGTATAACAACCGATATCTCCACTGACAGTAAGTCCTAATTTATTTAACACATTAAAAGTCTGAGCATGCGGACATCCCGGACAAAGCATTGGTGGTCTTGGAAAAGGTGTTATATCTATAGTTATTTCTTTTGTAAATTTATTACCAGTAATTGCAGTATAAATAAGCTCTGGACTATACTCTCCAGTAATTGGCATTATTTCTTTTCCTACAAGATTTGTAACCCCTTTAGCCTTTAGCTGGTCTTCAATAAAAGGATCTAATTCCTCAACAACATATACCTTTTTATATCCTTTACAAAATTCTATTAACTTACGGATTGGTAAAGGATAAATCATCCCTATTTTAAAAACATCAGCTTCTGGAAGAACATCTTTTACATAATTATAACAAAGACCTGAGGTTATAATTGCTATCTTACCGTTACCTTTATCAATTCTATTTATCTCAATTCTATTAGAAAATTCTTCAAGTGCTTGCATCCTATCTTCAACTACAAAATGTCGTTGTCTTGCAAAGGCAGGAATCATTACATGTTTACGAATATTCTCTTTCTCAAAACCTTTGTCATGCTTATAATCAAGTTTCTTTTCAAGCTCAACTATTGTTTTTGAATGAGATATTCTAGTAACTGTTCTTAAAAATATAGGGGTATCGAAGCCCTCACTAAGCTCACAAGCAATTCTAACAAAATCCTTTGCTTCTTGTGAATCAGAAGGTTCAATCATCGCTACTTTTGCAGCTCTCGCATAATGTCTACTGTCTTGCTCATTCTGAGAAGAATGAAGGTCTGGATCATCCGCAACGACAACTACCATGCCAGCATTTGCTCCAATATAAGATGCTGTAAATATAGGATCAGCGGCAACATTAAGCCCAACATGCTTCATGGTTATTAAGGTTCTTTTACCAGCCAATGCTGAGCCAAGACCAACTTCCATTGCCACCTTTTCGTTGACTGACCATTCAGTAACAACATCATCATATTTAGTAAAATTTTCTATAATCTCAGTTGAAGGTGTTCCTGGATAACCTACCCCAACTTTAACGCCTGCTTCATAAGCACCTCTTGCTATTGCTTCATTTCCCGATAATAATACATTTTCTATCATAATTACCTCTTTTATATTTTCAAATCCAAAAAACAGATTCCCGCCTTCGCGGGAATGACTTGTTATAGTATAAGTTTAAGATCATCTCATGTCAAAAACACGTTTAACTTTCCCAGGTAGCACCTCTATTGAATCAGGTCTAACCAAATGCACCTCTGGTGTTAATAATAATTCGCTTTTCAAAGAATCTACAACTTTTGATTTAAGTCTCTCTAAATCCTTAAAATTATCAGTAAATGACTCCTCTGTTAATTCAGCATACACCACCAATTTATCCATGTATCCTCGTTTGTGAACCTCAATCTTATAGTTTCTACCTATACCGTCAACTGTCATTAATGCTTTTTCGATCTGAATTGGGAAAGTATTAACTCCGTTAAGAATTAACATATCATCTGTACGTCCTTTTATTCTGTCTATCCTTTTATGAAATCTTCCACACTCACACGGCTCTGAGATGAACTTAGTAAGATCTTTCGTTCTATAACGAAACAAGGGCATAGCTTCTTTCTGCAAAGTAGTAAGAACCAATTCACCCTCCTCACCATCAGGGAGAACTTTACCTGTATCAGGGTCAATTATTTCTGCATAAAAATGGTCTTCCCAAATATGCATGCCATTTTGATATTCACACTCAAAAGCAACACCAGGACCGCACATTTCTGAAAGCCCATAAGAATTATATGCCTTTATTCCATACAATTGCTCTATCTGTCTTCTCATTTCTTCTGAATGAGGTTCAGCTCCAATATAAGCTGTCTTTAGTTTAAATTCTTTAGGATCCATTCCAAGCTCACTAAAGCTAGAATAAAGGTGCATCGCATAACTTGGCAAAATATGCACAACCGTTACCCCGAATTCTTTCATGAACCATATTTGTCTAGGACTATTGCCTGGACCAAAGGGAATAGTTAGCATTCCAACTTTTTCTGCACCATAATGAAATCCAAGTCCACCTGTAAAAAGTCCGTGGCCCATAGTATTCTGAAAAACATCTTCTTTAGTTGCACCAGTCATAACCATACATCTGGAAATAAGCTCTGACCAATCATCCAAATCCTTTTTTGTATAATAAACAACAGTTGGAGTACCTGTCGTTCCTGATGAAGAATGAAGTCTTACCAGCTCTGATTTATCAACTGCAACCAAACCATAAGGGAAATTATCTCGAAGATCTTCCTTGGTAATAAATGCTATGTTTTCTAACTCTTTTAAGGATGCAAAACTCTTTAAACCAGAGAAAGTTTTTTTATAATATTCTGAATTCTTTGCACGGCCCAGCGACTTATTAAGTAAAGCTAGTTGCTTATCTTTAATATCCTCAGCTGATAAAAATTCATTAGTTTTATCCCAACAATTGACCACTTATTTATTCCCTACCAATTCCTCAAGTTTTGTTTTTTGTTCCAATGATCCAATAAATAATAACATAGAGCCTGGCTTTATTTCCAACTCTGCAGACGGATTAAAAATATAATCCTCTGTTTTACCATCTGGAGAATAGGATATAACATTTAGACCAGTTTTTTTTGAAATTTCTGAATCCATAAGTTTTTTACCAACAAGATTACTATTCTCTGGTATTGTTACATGATATAGATTAATAGATTTATCACTATCTTGCTTAATAATGGTTTCTAAAAAACCTTGAATGTTTGGGTTAATTATCCTAGCAGCAATTCTATGCCCACCAATATAGTTTGGAGAAACAACATAATTGGCTCCGGCTATTTTAAATTTACTTTGCATACTAAAATCAATCGCCCTTGAAATTACTTGAATATTAGGGTTCATCATTTTAGCAGTTATTGTCAGAAACAGATTGTCTCTATCATTGGAAAGAATTGCAACCAATGTAGCTGCTTCATCAATATTTGCTGACTTTAATACATCTTCAGAAGTACCATCTCCTAACAAAACAACTATATCCTTAAATGACTGCTTCAACTTTTGAATATTGTCCTGATTATTATCAATAACAATAAACTGCTTACCTTCTTGATATATATTCTCAATTACATGATAAGAAGTTGTTCCTGCTCCACATACTATTACATGACCTTTCATTTTACCTGCCCTCCTTTTAGCGTATCTTTCCGTGAGTATCGAATATAAATGTCCCTCTATCATCACTGCTGTAATGACAGAAATACAATATAAAACCAAACTTAATCCAATTAATATAACAAAGATAGTATATATAATCGTTATGTCATTACCAGAGACACCCAATAAATCCTCAAACCCAACAGTAGTAACTGTTGTAATAGTTGCAAAAAGACATTTCATAAAAGAAGCATCAGGGAACAAAAACTTATACCCTACACTTACTGCTAACACAAAAGCTACTGTCATAAAGATTGCGTTAAAAAGTTTCTTAAATAAAAGCTTTGCACTTGGATTCATATCAGTATTGTAATGTATATTTGCTTATTTGCCAGCCCCTCGAAGCTCTTTTGTGTTAGCAAAAGGCGTAGTGTGGTTTAGGTGTTTATTTGTTAAAATTCAAATTAAAAAACAATTAATTCATGATAGAATATCAACCAACATGGAAATCCAAGAAAAAAGTCTTAACTTTATTGAACAAATAGTCACCGAGGATTTGGCCACAGGAAAACACCATGAAGTTATTAGCAGATTCCCTCCTGAACCAAATGGCTACTTACATATAGGACATGCAAAATCTATTTGTCTTAACTTTGGTCTTCCACAGAAATTCGGTGGACGATGCAATTTGCGTTTTGATGACACTAATCCAGAAAAAGAAGAAATGGAATACATTAATGCTATTCAGGAAGATATCAAATGGCTTGGATTTGATTGGGGTAACCACATCTATTATGCATCAGATTATTTTGACCAATTATATGAATGGGCTGTTCTTCTAATTAAAGAAGGTAAAGCTTATATCGAAGATTTAACAGCAGAACAGATACGTGAATATCGTGGAACATTAACCCAGCCAGGCAAAGAAAGCCCTTTCAGAGCTAGAACTATTGAAGAAAACCTAAATCTCTTCAATAAAATGAAAACTGGCGAGTTTAAAGATGGCGACAAAGTTCTAAGAGCTAAAATAGATATGTCTTCACCAAACCTAAACATGAGAGACCCTGTGCTCTATCGAATCAAACATGCTGAACATCCTAGAACTGGGAAAAAATGGTGTATTTACCCTATGTATGACTTTACTCACGGCCAATCAGATTCAATTGAACATATTACTCACTCTATTTGTACCTTAGAATTTGAAGACCATAGACCTCTTTATGAATGGTTTTTAAGTAATCTTCCTGTACCATCAAAGCCTAGACAAATTGAATTTGCTAGATTAAATCTTAGTTACACAGTTATGAGCAAAAGAATGTTGCTCAGACTAGTACAAGAAAAAATAGTAGATGGCTGGGATGACCCAAGAATGCCAACTATTGCTGGCATGAGACGCAGAGGCTATACTCCTGACGCAATTAAAGCATTGGCTGATCGTATTGGGGTTAACAGAATGTATAGTACTATTGATTTCGCATTACTAGAATATTTTCTTCGAGATGACCTTAATAAAAAGGCTCAAAGAAGAATGGCAGTGCTAGATCCACTGAAGCTAATAATTGATAACTACCCTGATAATCAAGAAGAATTGGTAGATGCTGACAATAATCCTGAAGAAGAAAATTCAGGAACAAGAGAAATAGCTTTTTCAAAAGAACTCTACATTGAAAGATGTGACTTTATGGAAGATGCACCAAAGAATTTCTTTCGTTTATCAATTGGAAAAGAAGTAAGATTAAAACATGCCTACTTTGTAACCTGCACAAGTATTGTTAAGGATGATAAAGAAAACATAACACAAATACATTGTACATATGACCCTTCAACTAAAAGTGGTAATAGTACTGATGGCAGAAAAGTAAAAGGAACTCTTCATTGGGTTTCCATTAAACACGCTAAAGAAGCTGAAGTTAGACTATATGAGCACCTATTCGCACAAGAAGATCCTTATGCTGTTCCTGAAGGAAAAGATTGGATAGAAACAGTAAATCCTAATTCGTTTAGCAAAATTACTGCCTATATTGAACCAGGCTTAACTGAAGCAAAAGTCGGTGTCCCTTACCAGTTCCTACGTAATGCTTATTTTTGCGTAGACAGAAAATATTCCAGTACTGGGAAGCCTGTTTTTAATCGAATAATCACTCTAAAAGATACCTGGGCAAAAATACAGAGCAAATAATACCAAAAAGCTTATAACTACTTTTTTAGTTTTTGCCTATTTTTGAAAAACAATAAATACAAAGAACAGAGGCCAAACAGTAAGCTGATAATCAGTTTAACTTCCAGTAAGACAATAGGCAAAACCAGAAAAGCAAAAAAGATTACAATAACCATAAATAATTTACCTAAAACTTTAAGATATCTTGAAAAAGGAAAATAAAAACTATCTTTCAATTGATAGAAACCCTTATAATTATTACCAAAATACCATTTAACGCTCTTTGAATATTCTAAAAGCATTGAATATATTAAATAAACCACAAAGAAAACAATTAACCTTACAAAAAAAGCCTTATATAAAAGATAAAAATGAAGGTCATTAACAGTTGGCATAAATTTTAAATATACAAAAATATTTAAGAAAATGAATTTTAATAAATAGACAAAAAATGCTGACAAAATCGCTGAATTAAGCTTACCTGCACCACTTAAGACTCTATCAGAAATAACTTTTCTTGCTGAAAATAAAAAATAAATAATAAAAAAATCAAAACTAAAAGCAATCAAATCAATAGGAACCATTGCAGCATAATACTGTATTAAAATTGGTGAAAAATAATTTAAAAAATTAAAATACTTTATTACAAAATCAAAAAAATATACCGCCAAAATCAAAAAAAGTAAGGCGTTAATAATATAAGAGAAAACTCGAACAGCCCCAAAAGGTCTTTTTTCTATTTGCATAACTATATATTACATTAAATCAGATTTATTAATAAGTCTAAAATCACCAGAACGAAGGTCGCCTAGCTTTAAACCAGCAAAACTAATTCTAGTTAGCTTAATCACATTAGCTCCAACCTTTCTTAACATTCTTCTGATTTGTCGATTCTTCCCTTCTGATAAAGTGATAGTAAATCTTTGTTTAGAAAAAGCGTTAACTTTAGATGGTTTGGTAATGATATCCATCATCCTAATTCCCATTTCTAATTTATCAATCATTCCTTGAGTAAGTACTGTATCAATAGTTACTTCATACTCTCTTTCATGTTCGATTCCAGAGTTAAGAAAATGATTAGCAACTGTTCCGTCATCCGTCATTAAAATTAATCCTTCCGAATCTTTATCTAGTCTTCCAACACTATTTAAATGACGATACTCTTTTGGCAGTAAGTCTGTTATCTCCTCACAACCTTCTTCAGGACAATTAGTAAAAACGCCCCATGGTTTATTAAATAACAAATATGTATATTCAACTTTATCTGCTAATGGAGATATTTCTACTTTGTCTTTTAGTGGATTAATCTTGGTACCCAAATCTGTTACTACGGAACCATTAAGAAGGATCCACCCTTTTTGAATATACTCTTCAGTTTTCCTTCTAGATAAAATGTTCTGGTTGGAAAAATACTTTTGAATACGAACGAGCTCTTCTTCCATAAAGAACTTTATCGTTTAAATGCTTTAACTAAGTATTCTATTACAAAAGAGAGAAAAACAGACAACACTGAACCTGTGATAAATCCAACAACAACAAACATTTTCTTATTTGGTTTAGCCTTTACAAGTGGTTTCTCTGCTGGATCAAGCACAGTAACCATTGGTTTTTGAGAGCTCAGCTTAAGCTCCTCGTTCATAACATCAATATTTTGTATCATATAGTTGGCAATATCTGCTGCTAACTGAGGATTCCTATCTTCTATTGCTAAAGTAATTAGACCAGACTTATCACTATTAACGCTCAAACTCCCCTTCAATTGATTAATAGCACTATATAACATATTTTCTTGAACATTATTATCATACGCAATCTTCTTCTGACTATTACGTTCTTGGTAAACTTTAACAAGGTCAAATTTAACGACAATATCTTTGGCCATTCTTTTTGAATTTATCAAATTAAGAACAACCTCTGAAGAAGAATTACCACCGCCAAGGCCACCCAACCCTAAGCTACTAATTGCTGACATGTATCCTGAAAGAGCTGATTTGTCTTGCTGTGGAATAAAGAACTTTACATCTGCCTTATAAATTGGAGTCGAAAGAGTTGCAACAATAATAGCTATAATTGTTGCTGTGGCAGTAATTGAAACAATCAACATCCAATACTTAAAAATAACTTTAAGTAGTTCAACTATATCAATTTCATCATCATTGTAAGTTGGCTCTATAATTGTTTTTTGTTGTATCATAAATGAAATATAGTATGTAATGGCTTGATAGTCAACTTTAACTAAGTTTACTTTATATATATAATTTCTTTTTAGTGTTACGAACACTGGATTTGTGAAAGGAGACTTTCTAATTCTTTAAGTTAAGGTCTCATCGCCGACCTTAACAATCCGCTAGGCACATGAAGCTCCAGAGCTAAGATTTCGTAAAGCTAATTCCACTAACGGACAAATTCGCCTGTCCTGGCTCAGTTGTCCTGAAAAATCGTCCTGATTTTTCCACGTTCCATTCGCTAACTTCATCTAAAGCTCTTCCCGCACAGTGCCATTATATCTGGAGGAAGCGGGTACTGAGGTACTCGAAGTGAAGACTAACTGAGAGAGTTTTATCCCCCCTCTTGCTTGCCAAGGCGTAGCGGTCACTGAGCGGAGTCGAAGTGTCAGCGAAGACTGGAGAGGGGGTTAGGGGGTGTGTTTAGTGTTGCTATAAAATACTCTTTCTCTTATAATTAAATTCATCTTTTCACTAATAGGAATATTAATGCACAAACAGGTAGAGACTATAAAAAATAACTTTGCTTCCTCTATTCAACATTGTTTAGATTTGGAAACAGCAGATAAACTTAGAGTAGACTTACTTGGCAAAAAAGGTACGATTACTGAACTACTCAAAGGAATGAAGGATCTTTCCATAGAAGACAAAAAAACCTTTGGCCCACTTTTAAACCAACTTAGAGACAGCATAAACTCTCAAATTGAAGCAAAAATAGCACAACTTAATAAAGCACAAGTAAATAAGCAATTACTTGCTGAAAAAGCTGACTTTTCCCTTCCAGCTCAAAAAACAAAAACGGGTTCATTACATCCAATAACCCAAGTTATCTACGAAGCAGAAAAAATATTTAAAGAACTTGGATTTGTTGTTGCAGAAGGCCCGGAAGTCGAAACTGACTTCTTTAACTTTGAAGCATTGAATTTCCCTCACGATCATCCATCTAGAGACATGCACGATACTTTCTACTTAGACACCAAAGAAAACCATCTATTAAGAACGCACACCTCTAATGTTCAAATTCATGTTATGAAAAAAATGGCTCCGCCTGTAAAAGTTATTATGCCAGGAAAAGTATTTAGAAGTGATTCTGATGTTTCTCATTCACCTGTTTTTCATCAAATTGAAGGACTATACGTAGATAAGAATGTTTCATTTGCTAACCTTAAGGCCACACTACAATATTTTACTCAAAGATTCTTCTTAAAAGACACCAATATTCGTCTTCGTCCAAGCTACTTCCCTTTTACTGAACCAAGTGTTGAGGTTGATGTTCAGTGCGTTATTTGCGGTGGTAAAGGTTGTGGTGTTTGCAAACAAACTGGATGGTTAGAAGTTCTTGGTGCTGGCATGGTTGATCCTAACGTACTTAAAAACGTAAATGTAGACCCTGAAATATACTCTGGATTTGCTTTTGGAATGGGAGTAGAAAGACTAGCAATGCTTAAATACGGAATTGATAATATTAAGCTTTATTATGATAATCACGCCTACTTTCTGGAGCAATTCTAATGTTATTACCTATCAACTGGCTAAAAGAATTAATTGATATAAATGAAGATGTAAACACTATAGCTGAAAAGCTTATTGAACATAGCTGTGAAATCGATGAAATAATTAACCAGAAAAAGAAATTCGATTACGTTGTAGTAGGTAAAATAACAAAAATAGATAAACATCCTGATGCTGATAAGCTAGTTGTTTGTCAGGTAAATACTGGCACGAAGCAATATCAAATCGTAACTGGAGCAACAAACGTCTTTGAAGGAGCTATTATTCCAGTTGCACTTGATGGAGCAGACCTTCCAAACGGAGTTCAGATAAAAAACTCTAAGTTAAGAGGAATAGACAGTAATGGAATGCTTTGTTCAGAAACAGAACTTGGACTTTCCGATGAAGCTAAAGGAATTATGATTTTAAAGGATAATCCAACTGCTGGAACACCTATTGCAGATTATTTACAAATGAATGACCAGTTACTTGATGTATCAATAACACCTAATCGTGGTGATTTATTAAGCATCAAAGGCCTTGCTAGAGAGATATCTGCCATTTTCAGCAAAAAGACTAAAGAAATAGACATTAACTATACAGATAAAACAAAACATGATGCACCTCTAAAAGTAGTAAACGAAGCTTCGGACTTATGTGCTAGATATATGGGTGTAGTAATTAAAGGAATTAAAGTAGCACCCTCACCAGAATGGATGCAAAAGAAACTTAAACAAGTAAACATTAAACCAATAAGCAATATTGTTGATATTACTAACTATGTTCTCTATGAATGTGGTCAACCACTGCATGCCTTCTCTTACGAAAAAGTAAAAGACTCAACAATTATTGTTAGAAGAGCAAATAATGGTGAAACCATAAAAGCACTGAACGACCAAAAAATCGAATTAACAGAAAAAGATTTAGTAATTACAGATAAAAATGGTCCAGTTGCTCTTGCTGGAATAATCGGAGGATTTGAATCTGCAATTCATGAAGATACAACTGACATTATTCTTGAATCAGCAAGTTTTGACCCAAGTAATATTCGTAAATCATCTTTCCTGAAAGGTATTAGGACTGAAGCTTCTCAACGTTTCGAAAAAGGTGTTGATTTCCAGAATGTAGAATTCTCTTTTAAAAGAGCCATAAAGTTAATCCTAGAAATATGTGGTGGCTATGTGGCCTCAGATATCTGTGATGTGTATGACAAAGAGCCACAAACAGTTACACTTCAACTTAGACCAGACAGAGTTAATTCTCTACTTGGCACTGAAATATCCAAAGCTGATATGATAAACATCTTAACTAGACTTGGATTTCACGTTAAGAATGACATTATTACAGTACCATCATGGAGAGCAGCAGAAGTTAATAGAGAAGCTGATATTATTGAAGAAATTGGAAGAATATATGGATATAATAATATTGAATTAAAGCTACCAGCTATAACAAACTTTGAACAACCAACTGATTTATCTTTCTTTGAAATTAACAAAAAAATAAGAGAATTCTTTACCTTAAAAGGCAATTCGGAAATTGTATCATATTCTATGGTATCTCCTGATGAGCACCCATCAACTGTAAACAAAAAACCTCTAGTAATGAAGAATCCTTTAACATCTTCAGAATCAGTTTTAAGAACCAACCTTTTTGTATCTTTAATTAAAAATTATGATTACAACAATCGTCACCTGGTAAACGATTTAAATACCTTTGAAATTGGGAAAATATATTATTCAGAAAATGAACTAGTAAAAGAAGAATTACATGCTGGAGCATTATTTTCTTCCTCTCCAAATAAAACATCTACTACAAAAAACATATCGAACTTCAGCTTCTCAGAAGTAAAAGGAATATGTGAGGAGGTTCTCTCCTTCTTAGGTATTAAACAACCGAAATATTACACAAATGATATCTATGAATTTCTTCACCCAGGAAAATCAGCAAAGGCAAGCATAGGTAAGGATGCATTAGCAGTTTTTGGTGAAGTTCATCCTGATATTACTAAGCAATATGGCATTAAAAATAAACTATATTTTATCGAAATAATGCCTGAAATTATCAATAAATTTAAAAGCGATAAGAAAAAATACAAGAAGTTTTCACTATATCCTACTGTTAGAAGAGACCTATCTTTTTGGATCGACAAAAATGTTACTTATGAACAAATTGTTCAAACAATTAACAAAGCAAAATCAACATATTTAAAGGATATAATATTAGTTGATATTTATGATGGCAAAAAGTATGGTGACGATAAAATCAACTTCGCAGTTCAGCTTATCTTCCAAGACCCAGAAAAAACACTGGAAGAAGAAACTGTTAACCAAGAGTTTAAAAAGATAGTAGAAAGCATTACAAAGCTAGATCTGATCTTCGGTTAGCATGTCTTTAACCCCAATGATGCAACAGTATCAAGAGATTAAGTCGAAATACGACGATTGTCTCCTATTGTTCAGATTAGGTGACTTTTATGAAATGTTTTTTGAAGATTCATATAAAGCCTCTCGTGTCTTAGGTCTAACGCTAACAGCAAGAGGGAAAGATCAATATGACAATAAAATTCCTATGTGCGGAATTCCTTACCATGCACTAAATAACTACCTACCTAAACTACTAAAAAATAATATAAAAGTAGCTATCTGTGAACAAACCGAAGATGCATCTGAAAGCAAAGGTATCACCAAAAGAGAAGTTGTTGAAGTAATCAGCCCAGGGACAATTATTGAAGAAACTTTGCTTAGCTCTACTGACAATAACTTCTTAGCATCAATCGATATAAATACCATTAAGGCGACATATAGTGTTGCGTATTGTGACGTGTCCACTGGAGAGTTTTATTTCACAGAAACTTCTTCCGAAGAACTATTTTTAAATGAAATTGAAAGGATATCACCTAGGGAGCTGCTTATTCCAACGACTATTGACCCCTTAAAATACAAAGAAACTAACTATGTAACAATTACTGACTCTTTCTCCTTAGAAAAATCTATTAATATCTGTAAAGAAACATATAAGATATTTTCATTAGAATCTCTAGGCTTAGAAGACTATCCATCTGCTATTCACTCCATTGCCACAATCCTAACCTATCTTATTAAAAGCAAAAAAAATACCTCAAGTATACAAAAACCTAAATACTACTGCTTAGAAAATACTTTATTTCTAAATAGCATTACTTTAAACAATTTAGAGGTTGTTAAATCAATCCATAACCAAGACAAAAAAGGATCTCTTTACTGGGTAATGGATAATACTAAGACAGCAATGGGATCTAGATGCCTAAAGAAATGGTTAATTAGACCTCTTTCTGATCTTGATGAGATAAGAAAAAGAGCTGATATAACAGAGTACTTTTATAATGATTTCAAATCCCTTAACGAGATACGTAGTGACTTAGATTCTATTTATGACATAGAAAGATTAACCGCTAAAATAAGCAATCATAAAGCTAATCCTAAAGATCTTATTTCTTTTAAGAATTCCCTTACCATCCTACCTAAAATCGTAATAAATTTAACGAATATTCAAGAACAACTTTCAGACTATATCCTCTTTCCTCAAGAGTGGCTTCAAGATACTTCTAATATTGCTGATTTAATAGAAAAAACAATAGTTGAGGAACCACCGGTTATTCTTCAACATGGTGGATTTATTAAAAATGGTTGTTCCGAAGAATTAGATACTATTAGGATAGAAGTAAAAAATAATAAAACATGGTTTCTTAATTATGAGAATAAACTTAAAGAAGAAACTGGTATACGAACATTAAAAATTAAATATACAAGGGCCTTCGGTTACTACCTTGATGTCACAAAATCTAACCTACATTTAATACCTGAAAATTTTATTAGAAAACAAACTTTAGTTAATTCTGAGAGATACTATACCCCTGAACTAAAAGAAAAAGAGGATTTCATCTTACATGCTGACGAAATGATGATTCGCAAAGAAACTGAGATATTTGATGACGTGATTTCCTATATTGAAAAATATCAAAACATCCTAACAATAATAGCTGAAAAACTTGCCAAAATTGATTGTTTAGCTTGCTTTGCACTCACAGCAAAAGAAAACAATTACTCCAAGCCAACCTTCAACGATGAAGGAAGAATAAGCATAATTGAATGCAGACATCCAGTAATTGAAAAAAACACCTACAGCTCAACATTTACACCAAATGACGTACTTATTGAACAAGGAAAGAAACCGTTTATTTTGCTTACTGGACCTAATATGGCAGGTAAATCCACCTATATGCGACAAATAGCACTTAACTTAATCATGGCTCAAGTAGGTTCGTTTATACCTGCGAAAAAAGCTGATATCTGCCTTACTGATAAAATCTTCGCTAGAATTGGTGCTAGTGATAACCTCTTTGAAGGTAAAAGCACATTTATGGTAGAGATGCTAGAAACAGCGAATATTCTAAATAGTGCAACTGAAAAGTCGTTTATTATTCTTGATGAAATAGGCAGAGGAACATCTACCTATGATGGACTAAGCATTGCTGCTTCTATTGCTAAATTCATTATAAAAGAAACCAAAGCAAAAACTGTTTTTGCCACCCATTATCACGAAATGACTTCTTTAGCAGATAAATATAAAGAAATTAAAAACATGAATGTTGCTGTTCTAGAAGAAAATGGGACTATACGCTTTAGCTATAAAGTAGTCGCTGGCCATGCAGAAAAAAGCTATGGCATACACGTTGCTCAGCTTGCAGGACTCCCTGCTAAAGTCATTGAAGATGCTAATAATATCCTCTCACACTTAGAAGAAGAAGAAATATCTCTAACCAAATCTAAAAAAAAGATTATTGAACAATTAAGTTTATTCGAACCTCTCTCGGCGTAACATACTATCTTATTCTAAAATATTTTTTTGTCGCCACTCTCTCCTAAATTTTTGCAAATTTTGAGAGAGTTTAATCACTATTATTGCTTTATAGCATCTACAATACTACTTATAACTTCATCGAGATTATTATAAACTTGATTATTTGTAAAACGAAGAACAACGTAGTTATTTTTCACAAATGATTCATCTCTAAATTTATCTTCTTCTTTAATGAAATTATGATAATCTCCATCTACCTCAATTATTAATTTTTCTTTTTTACTACAAAAATCAACAACAAACATTTTATTAATACCCTCAATGTTTATAAATATTGGAACTTGCCTTTTTATTTTAATACCTATCTTATTTGCCCTTAACTGTTCCCAAAGAATTTCTTCTGCTTTTGTTTGATTAAGTCTAAGTGCTTTAACAATTTTAGATACTTCAACCATAATGTTTAAATTATACCTCCTCTCTCCAAAATTTAAAATTTAGGAGAGAGGTCGGGAGAGAGGCTAATCATATTAAATTTCATCAATGTTTAACCTATGATAATTTGAGGTACAAGTATTATGTAAGAATAATACAGGAGGCAAGGGATGATGAAACTTAAATGCAAACATAAAAGAACCAAATTCCTTGGCATTATGCATCACACTCAATATCCTGAGAAATGCTTCTTATGTGAAACTTGTGGTCAAATCATAACCGATTACATCACTAATGATGAGATGGTATCCTTCAATAAAAATGAAGTTCTTTCTATACAACTATAACCTAATCGACACCTAACCATAAAGTATTTTAAGTGATGTATTTGTATTTCTCCGTTTTTCGTGTTATTTTTTAAATAACATGAGTTGGAAAAATATAATTGATTGTCTAAGAACCGGTGAAGATGAAACTACCGAATTCCTCACAACAGTTGATTCTGTTGAGAACATTCTAAAATATATAATAGCCTTTTTAAATAACAAAGGTGGCAGAATTATAATAGGAATAGATGATAAAAATGATCATTTGTTAGGCAGTAATGTTTCTTTAAGTTTTGTTGAAACAGCTACTCAAAAAATAGAACCACACATTCATATTGAAATTGAAAATGTTATAAGAAGTGGTAAGAATGTTATTTTTATTAAAGTCCCAGATGGAAGATCTAAGCCATACTCCTACAGAAATAAATATTACCTAAGAAAAAATAAGGATATCGAAAAATTAAGAAAAGAAGATCTTTATGGTATCGGTGGAGCTGGTGCAACCGCCCCATTGAATGACAACTTTAATGCTAGACAAAAAGATACTATCGAATTCCTAAAGAAAGAACTAGCAATAACCAATAGACAATATAGAATGATGACAAATGTCTCTCACAAAACTGCGCATTTAGAATTAACTGATTTACTTAGCAAAGGAATTATTGATAAATTTGGACAAGGAAGAAATACAGCTTACCGTTTAGCTAAATAAGTTTCTTTTTTCTTAAATACGGTATTATTTCCATTTGTGCACATATTCTACCCATTTCTAATAATGCATTTTTGTTCTTCATATCAATTAAAGAATGATACTCTTTAATTGGTCTTACGATTAGATTGGCACGTTTAATTACTTGATTTCCAATTAATAAATCAATTGTCCGATTGGCAACGTCTATAGCGTTTTTCTTAACACAAGAAAAATTATTTACAGGATTAAGATTTACCCCTATTACAATGTCCGCACCTAATTGTCTTACCTGCCTAGTCGGGACATTTATAAAAACTCCTCCATCAACAAAGTAGCTTCCTTCATGCTCGATTGGAGAAAAAAGTGTTGGGAAATTAGCACTCATGGAAACACTCTTAGAAAGTACACCTTTTTTAATAACTACGGGAATCCCCTTACTTATATCACTAGTTACAACAGAAAATGGTATCTTTAATCCACTGAAAGAATCATGTTTAATATACTTCTTTATCATTCTACCAACTGTTTTCTCACTGTTAGATATTCCCTGGAATTTAAGGTCAATAGCCATTAAGTCCTTGAAACTTAAAGCATTAACTATAGCTAACATTTCATCAATAGTTCTTCCATCAGCAAAAAAAGCACCGATAAATGCACCCATGCTTGTGCCTGAAACACAGGCAATTTCTATTTTTTCTTCCATTAGCACTTGAAGAATACCTACATGAGCTATTCCTCTAGCACCTCCACCACCTAAGGCTAACCCAATTTTTTTTGATTTTTTTGAGAAAAAGAACATATGTCGTATTATACCACTATTCTTAAGCCGTGATATAATTAGTCGCATGAAAGGGTCAATACTCGAAAAACTCCTTCTTAATCATACAGATAAAACTGAGTTCCAATCAGGTGATGTTATTCCTATCAAAGTTGATCATATATTTATTGCTGATAACAGTGCAGTTCCGATATTGAAGGCAATGAACGACTTTGATGTTTCTGCTCCAAAATGTCCTGCCTATTTAGGACTAACGTATTTCCACTACCAACAACAAAAGAATTATCCTGAAATTCAAGCTAAAATCATAGATGACGCAAAGAAAAAACATATTAATGTAATGGGTGAACTTCAAGGACATTGGCACCATAATTTATTAAGTCAAAACAAAATTAAACCAGGAAATGTCCTTATTGGAAGTGATTCCACTATTAATTTTTTTTCTCCACTTAATACCCTAAGTGTAAGCTGTGGAAACTGCGACATAATCAAGACGATTATCACAGGGAACATGGATTACCTTGTTCCTCAACTACTAAACATCAACCTTATAGGAGAACTTCTTCCTCAAACCAATGCCAAAGATGTTGCTCTTTTTTTAAAACAACAAATTGAGCCACTTAAGCTAAACCATTTTGCTATTGAATTCTCTGGCACGCATTTTTCCACTCTTTCTCAAAATGAACTTCACACACTATCATTCCATCACTATACATTAAATGCAGAAAACTTTATTTTCCCTCCTGTATTATTTAAAAATAATAATAAACAAATAATTACCCCTGATGAAAATGCTAAATACTACAAGGAGCTTCGCTTTGATGTATCTAAACTTGAGCCTATGATTAAACTTAAGCATCAAGTATACCAAGTATCAGACCTTGAAGACTTAAAGATACACAAGGTTTTTATAGGAAATACTATTGGTGGCACATTAGAAGATTTTGAGTTCCTTGCAAAAATACTTGCTGGCAAACAGATAGCAATACCATGTTTTATAACTCCTGCTTGTAGTGATGTGCTTAAAGAAGCAACAAAAAAAGGATATCTCCTCACTATATTAGAATCAGGGTGCACCCTACTCAGCCCATCAACAGGAATATGCCAAAGCACTAATGGTGTTGTTGTATTAAAAAATGAAAACGTACTTTCAAGTGGAATAGCAAGTCTTTCCATGTCCACTGGCAAAAGCAAAGCAAACGTTTACACTGGGTCAATTAAAACGGCAATTGCAACTGCACTTAAAGGAAAACTAACCTCGCTTAAGGAATTATTATGAGTGTTGAAAACATAGAAGGAATTGCTTTTAAAATAGACAAGAATGTATCAGCAAGAGATATTGTCCCAAACACTGTTACATCTTCTTACCATGACCCACATGCTGTAGAACCATTTACTACACTTATCCCAGGATTTATGGAAGAGACATTCAATCAAAAGATACTTGTCGGCACAGAAAACTTTGGGTACGGATCATCCAAAGAATTACCTGCAAATATACTAAAACATAGCGGGATAAAAGTAGTTCTTTCTAAATCTTTTTTTCTTCCTTTTTACAAAAATGCTTTTAATGTAGGACTTATATGTATTGAAGCTAACACTGACTATATTGAAAGTAATGACGAATTAATTATTGATATTAATCAATCTTTCATCAGAAACATCACCAAAAAAGTTGGCATAAAATTTAAGCCTATTAAAAAATATTTCTATCAATTATACTTGGATGGTGGAATGTTAAATCAACTAAAAAAAGGAATAAATAAATGAAAACAGTTAAAGGTTTTAAATTCTCAGGCATTAATTGTGGTATTAAAAAAGATAAAAAGGACCTAGGCCTAATATATTGTGAAACAGGAGCAACTTGTGTTGGTGTTTTTACTAAAAATAAATTTGCTTCTCCTACAATCCCTTCGTCTAAAGACGCCCTGACAAATAACAACAATACACTTAATGCAGTACTAGTTAATAGTGGCAATGCTAACTGTCTTACTGGCGAGCAAGGCTTAGTAAACATAAATACTGTCCTAAATTCTCTTAACTATGAACTTGGCATTACAAAACATTCTTCGCTAATGCTATCAACTGGAATTATTGGAAGACCTTTACCTATTGTTCCTATTCAAGAAGGTTTTACTCAGCTAGTTTCAGAACTATCAGCTGATGTTGATAATTTTATCAAAGCTATCATGACCACTGATACTTTTGAAAAAGTTGCTTACAAAACAGTAATGTTTGAAGGGAAAGAAATCAATATTCTTGGAGTTACCAAAGGAAGTGGCATGATACAACCTAACATGGCTACCATGCTTGCCTTTATTATGACGGATGCTAATGTAGACAGCAAAACATTACAAGAAACGCTAAATTACGCAATTAACTCCTCTTTTAATGCCATTACAGTTGATAGCGACTCATCAACAAACGATACATGTTTACTTCTGTCTAGTAATCAAGGAGTTAAAATCACTAGCGACAACTTAGCTGTATTTAAAGACGCAGTAAAAGAAGTTTCTGTAGAACTTGCAAAACTTATCATCAGAGATGGTGAAGGAGCTACAAAATTTGTAACAATTAATATAAAAAATGCTTCTAATGAAACAGAAGCAAAAAATATTTTCTATGCAATTGCTAATTCTCCATTAGTTAAAACAGCTATTTTTGGTGAGAACCCAAACTTTGGAAGAATACTTTGCTCAGCAGGCAAAATCAACTCAAATATTGACCCTGAGAAAACAACATTATGGTTGGGAGATTACTTGCTATATGAGAATGGCTCTATCACTAATCAAGATAAAAAGGTGCTGGATACATACATGAAGAATAAGGAAATATTCATCACCTTAGATCTTCACCTAGGCAATGCAAGCATGACTGGGTGGACATCAGATCTATCACACGACTACGTAGACATAAACGCTGATTATAATTAACCTCACCCGGCGTAAGTTGCCAATATTTTTTAACAAAAAAGATATCGCCACCCTCTCCTTGCAGAGAGGGTTTAGAAATTAATTTTATTCAAAGAACATTAAGACTAAGCCTCTCTTTTAGGAGAGGCAAGCGACAATATTTCTACTTATTAAATAAAACTTACTTACGCTGGTGAGGTTACAAATTAATATTGCTTGAGAAATGGTCGAAACCTTTAGGAAGTTCAAATTCTTCTTTACCTTTTAAGTAAACATATTTTTTATCTGCTACCATTTTCCCGATTGTGGTAATACCCAAAGTAGTGTGCAAATGATATACCTTAACTAACTCCTTAAAATTGGCAGGCGAAATGGTAAACATCAACTCGTAATCCTCTCCACCTCTCATTTGAGCTTCTAAAACATCTATCCCCGCAATCAACGCAAGTTCTTTAACTTGGCTTCTAGTTGGAATACTGTCAGCATCAATAACTACACCTAACTTACTCTGTGTTGCTATATGACGAGCTTCCGAAGCAATACCATCGCTAATATCTATCATTGCAGACGCAAACTTAGCGATAACCTCTGCCTCACGTAATCTTGCTCTTGGATGAGCAAGCCTATCCTTAAGTGCATCAGGTATCTGTTTCTTCTTATTTAATACCATCCTGGCAACACAGGCATCCCCTATCGTTCCAGTAACGACTACTAAATCACCTTCTTTAGCCCCATTACGATATACAGGCATTGCTTTAGAGTCACCTTGAACTCCTATTGTAATAGATAATGTTTTACCATGAGTGACGTTTCCGCCCATGAGTGTCAACTGATGTTCTTCACATTTAGCCCTAATCCCTTTATAAAGAAGATTTAACCATTCAGGCGATGTCCTATCATCAATTATTAAGGACACATACATAAATGTAGGTTTAGCCCCCATAGAAGCGATATCACTCAAGTTCGTCTCAACTGCTCTCATTCCAATTTCTTCAGGAGTAAACCACTCTTTTAGAAAATGATCACCCTCAACCATAGAATCAGTTGTAAAGACACGATATTCATCGCCTTCTTTCCAAACTGAACAATCATCACCAATTCCTTTGACAACATTCTGATGTCTTATTGGAAATCCTTCTGTTAAATAATCTATTAATTCAATTTCGTTCAAAAAGTAATCCCCCTTCGCTCTAAAGAGCTCTTCCCCCTTTGATAAAGGGGGCTTATTTCATTATTCAAAGTTATTGCTTTACTGCTCACTTTTCACTTTTCACTTCATTGTCATCCCGTATCTGGATTCCCGCCGGAGTTTACACTCGAGAAATCGGGTGCGGGAATGACAAAAACGATTATTTTAATGCACAAAAGTCACCGCACATTGTACATGTTTCATAATCTTGTTTTCTTCTACTAAAATATTCATCAAACTTCTTAGGATCCATACAAAGCTCTCTTTGTTTTTTCCAGTCTACTTCGGAACGAGCCTTGGACATCTGTCTGTCCCAATCAAGGTCCTTACCACGAGTAAGGTCAGCAGCATGAGCAGCAATTTTATAAGCCATAATGCCATCTCTAACGTCTTTTAAGTCTGGCAATCCTAAATGTTCAGAAGGCGTTACATAACATAGAAAGTTTGCTCCACTGAAAGCTGCCATTGTTGCGCCAATAGCTGAAGTTATATGGTCATACCCAGGAGCAACATCAGTAACTAATGGACCAAGAACGTAAAAAGGAGCATCATGACAATACTCTTTCTGCAAATCAATGTTTAACTTTATTCTATGAAAAGGTATATGTCCTGGCCCTTCCACCATACTCTGAACACCTTGCTCTCTGCATCTTAAAACCAACTGACCTAGTATACGCATTTCTTCTAATTGAGCTTCATCTGTCTCATCAATAATAGTTGCTGGACGCATCCCATCACCTAAAGAAATTGTCATATTATATTTCTTACAAACAGCAAGTATCTTGTCAAAATTCTCATAAAGAAAATTCTCTTTATTCCACTTCTTCATCCACTTCATCATTAGTGAACCACCACGGCTGGTTACTGGTATCAATCGTGATTTAGTAAGTTCTATATGTTTTTTAAGTAGTCCAGCATGAATAACAACAAAATCAACACCATCTTGGCCACTCTCTTCTAGTATCTCAAGAAATCTTTCAATCATATTCTCTGGATGCTCTGGTTTTTCAAAAAACAAACCATACAAAGGAACTGTACCAACAGGAATATAAGTACTATCAATGATTGTTTTTCTTAGCATACGAATATCCTTACCTAAAGAAAGGTCCATTATGCAATGAACACCAGTCTCTTCACAAAGCTTAACCTTTGCTAATTCCTCATCAACGCTAGAAGTAGCTGGAGAAATCCCGATATTTGCATTAATCTTAACCCTTAATCCTTTACCAACTCCAACAGCTTTAACATTCTTATGATTTTTATTATAAAGAACAACACCTTTACCAGATGTTACAAGTTCTTTGATAAGTTCTTCAGAAACGCCCTCTTCCTTTGCTAATTCTTTGTATACTTTTTCTGGAATTATTTTACTGTCAATCATTGCTTCACCCTTCCAATTTCTCTTTTAAATATTCTACTACATCTTCCTTTGTATAAATATGATCACTTGCTATCCTCATAATCAACATTTCCCAGTCATTAGAAGACATTGACACTAAAGAATAACTACCTTCTAACAAATAGACCGCAACTAATAAAGAAAATCGTTTATTACCATCTGTAAGAACGTGCTGTTTATTCAACACATATATTATATGAGAAACTTTCTCTATTAAACTTACATATAAAACTTTACCATATATCTTTGTTGATGCTGACTTAATAATTGAAAACATTTTCTCAATTTGATTCTTAGTAACATCTTTCTGATAAGGCAATAGTTTTACTTCTGACTCATAACTAAAATTATCTAAAAGATAAATTAATGCCTGCTTAGAAACAATATATCTCATTATTTACTTAAATTCTTAAAAGCTTTTTGATATTTTTCAAATATATCTTTAACCTTTTTCTGAATTTTTTCTTTTTCTTTTGTATCAATTTTCATAAACACATTATAACAACATAGGGTAAGTTTATCTATTGCTTATTAATTCCCCCTTAATAAGTGGGAATTAATAAATCCAAAATCCAAATAAATTGTTTTTCCCCTCCGGCAACTCTGTTGCCACCTCCCCACATTGGGGAGGCTTTTGTAATATGACTTTATGTTTTAGGCTCCCCGAGTCGGGGAGCTGTCATGAGCTTGCGAATGACTGAGGGGGCATTATTTGATTAATTTGCCTGCATTGAGCCTGTCGAAATGACATTTGGGCTTTGTCATTTGTCATTTACTATTTACTCAGTATTTACTATCATTAATTCATGCTAATAAAAAAGTTCATCAATGCTAATTTTTTCCTACTTTTTGTGATTTTGTTCATATTTATTAGGATACTTCTGACCTTCTTAACCCCACTTACAGCTGATGAGGCCTATTATTTACAATGGTCATCTCACCCTGCTCTATCATATATAGACCACCCTGGTATGGTAGCTTGGATTAACAGCATCTTCATCAGTGTATTTAAAGAACCCCTCCTTGCTATTAGATTAGCATCTTGGACTTGCCTTTTTATAAGCCTACTCTTTGTATACAAAACAATTTACTTCTTAACAAACAATAAAACAAAATCACTTTATGGAGCTATCCTTTACTTCCTAATTCCCTACAATTTTATCTTTGCTCTTACAATGCAAGTAGACCAACCTTTACTAATGTTCTTTTCTATTGCAATCTACTACTTATTTAAATACATAAAAGAAAGTCATCCAAAATATTTGTATATACTAACAACCATCTTTGGGTTAGCTTTTTTAAGTAAATATATGATAGTTATTCCTATCGCAACTCTATTTGTATACCTACTTTTTCATAACAACAAACTAATCTTTAATAAACACTTTCTCTTTGCAATTGCACTTTTTTTATTCATCATTTCACCCATATTAATTTGGAATTTTAATAACAATTGGCTATCCTTTGGGTTTCATGCATCAAGAATTGGTACAGAACCATTATTCAAATCATTATTTGAGTACATCCTTGAACAATTCCTCTATATTACGCCCATGATTTGGATTATTCTTTTTAAGCAAAGAAAGTTCGATAAAAATGAACAAGAAAAAATAGTATACATTTTATTTATAACTATAATGTTATTCTTTATGATGTTCAGCATAAAAACAAAAATCTGGGCGCATTGGACCTCACTTGCCTATTATCCTCTGTGCATTTACTTAGCTACTATTCTTGAAGAAAAGAAACTAAGAAAACTTATCGTCCACATGATGATATTTATTACCTTACTAGTAATCGCCTTAGGTTTCACTGGGCCAAGGGTTTTCTTAGACCAAGGCAAGTTTAGTGAAAACAAACTATTAACAACTAAAATAGAAAAAGAAACAAATCTAAAATTAAAAGACATAAATGTATTCTCGGACTTCCATGGGGCATGTGGCGAACTAAGTTATTACTTAAAAAAACAAGTATATATGCCAACTGAACTCTTAGACTTAAAAGGTAGATGGGGAGAAAATCAACATAAATTATGGCAAACAAAAACCAACTCCAATGCTACTGAACCAATATTAGTCTTTGCTTCTGCTCACTTTGAAGATACATTAAATAGCCACTTTAAAAACGTAAGGAAATTACCAGACATAAAAATGTATACAATCGAAGGGCATATAACTAGTAAACAGTTCTATCTTTGTAGCAATTAAAAGCTATTTAACTAAACTAGAAATGATTTTTTTATAATATTGTTTAGCGTTTTCTAAATCTTCTATATTCAAAAAATCTGACTGAGGATATCTTAGTGAACCAGAATAAGAATTTAATTTAATAATACTATCTTCCATCTGACCATACTTTGTATCTTGTTTCACTAATATTTTAAACAATCTTTCTAAATCATGAATAAAAGGAAATTCATTAGTATATTCCAATATTTTACCTTTAAGCATTTTTTCAACACTTTGATGTAAATGATAAATAATAATATCTGGATACCCATTTTCTTTAATTAAAATTTCTGCTGTTTCAGAATCATGTTTGGCTATTTCATACCAATACTCTGGATTAGTATCATTAAACATTTATTAACTTACCTTTTTTTTCAATTTCAGAAAATAGTTTCCACCCTTGACTCTTCTTTTGCTCAAACTCATCTTCAGAATACAATAAAAGATCAATGCTATATTCATCAGAAATAATACTTTTCTTAATTCTAAGGAGCTCCTGCATTTTGTCTGGAATATTATTCTTAATAACTAACAAATCTAAATCACTATCTTCTGTAGCCGTACCATCTGCGTAACTACCAAAAAGATAAACGGCCTCAGGATTAGAAACACTATTAATCGTTTTAATAATTTGGTTTATATTATCAATACTTAACATATTAAAAAGTATATCATGTTATCTGATTAAGATTAAAGTATAAACTTATATATACGACATATATTTTCTAAGATGAAAGTTATGCTTCTTTATGTTAAGATTCTTATATGGCAACCATTCTTTTACTAGGTAGCTCAGGGTTTATTGGCAAAAACCTGATTGAAAATTTATCTAAAAATCATTCATTGATTTGTTTCGATAAATCCACCAAAACGTTTCAAATAAAGTATCAAATAATCTTATCAATTATTCTGGTGACTTCACAAACACTAATCACTTAAGTAAAATTTTTAAGAAACATGACATTGATATAGTCATTCACCTGATTAGTTCAATTATTCCAGGCACTAAATATGAAAATTTTATTAAAGACATTGATATGAACTTAAAGTCTACGATGAGACTTCTGGATTTAATGCATAAACATAATACAAATAAACTAATCTATTTCTCTTCTGGTGGAGCTATTTACGGAAATAATAAAAACAGTATTAATAAAGAAACTGACCCTACTGAGCCCATAAATTCCTATGGATGGATGAAGCTAACTACTGAAACATATGTAAAAATGTTTAGCTACTTAAACAAACTTGAATACTTAATTGTAAGACCATCTAATGCCTATGGAAAATATCAACATAATTATGGCAAACAAGGCATCATTCCAACTGCTGTTCATAATGTTTTATTAGGCAAACCTATTGAAATTTGGGGAGACGGTAATATTATTAGAGACTACATCCATATTGATGATATCTGCAACGCAATAAATTTACTTATCAAAAAAGACAAATGGAATGAAACTTATAATATCGGCTCTAATGTTGGAACATCAGTTAATGAGATTCTTAATTTAGTTGGAAATATAGCTGAAAAAAATATGACTATCAACTATACACCTCAAAGAAATATTGATATAAAAGAAAATATTTTAGATATAACAAAACTTCAATCAGCGATAAAGTGGGAACCTAAAATTTCCTTAGCTAATGGAATTAAAAGCTATATTGAATGGGTTAATGATACTTCAAAAAATAAAAGTTAACCTATTAACAAATCAAACAGGTGTTTTAGCCTTTTCAATAGAATCAATTACTTTTGTCCATGTATCATATTTTGAAGAAAGTCCAAAGGTTGTTGCATTAACAGAATCATAGACAAAATGTTTATATCTTAAGGAAAACTTTGCATATGGCTCTATTTTAATCTTAAAAATCTCAATTAATCTAACAACAAAATTAACAGGAATTGGAATCTTAAACCATGTCCTATACCCAAAATACTTGGCAAGCTCATTAACTGATTGGTCGATAGTTTGTGATGGATTGCCTAACACATAATCAGACTTACAATCTTTTTGCTTTAATAAATACAAAGATATTTGAGCAATGTCATCAGCATGAATAAAATGGAATGATCCATTTATACTAAAAAATCTTACCAATCTTAAATATTTCTTTGCTTCTAATAATCCTTCTCCAATATGAGAATATTTATGATTCTTATCTCCTGCTATAACCATAGTTGGGAAAACTGTAACAATTTTATCTTTTAAAGAATGGCTCTGTAAAGCTTGATACACTAAATACTTACTTACTATGTAATTTGTTCCATACATTTTTGCTTCTGGTATTAGTTTATTACCTCTACCAATGATTGACGCAGTTGAAAAATATATAATCCTTTTGATTTTGTTAGGATTAACTAAAGACAACATTGTCAGGGTACTTACCATATTAGGTGAAACAGTTGGGGCTTGCCACCAATCAGCCGCTAAATGAATAATGTAGTCACAATCAGCAATAATATCTTTGAATTCAGATATATTTTCTAACAAACCACGAACCAAATGAAAATTAGATGCTTCTTCCCAGTATTTCTTTATCTTTTGAGGACTATTGTAAAGAGCATAAACCTCAAAATCACTGTTGATTAAATAATCCATAAAATAAGAACCTATTGCACCAGTAATACCAGTAATAAATAACTTTGGCTTAGGGCTTGAGGCTAATGGCTTGGGGCTGATGGCTTGGGGCTTGGGGCTGATGGATGATTGTATGATTGGAGGGTTATTTTTTTTCATAACAAAATTTCCTATCTAAAAAAAGAAACAAATTCTTCAGCTATGGCTACAGCTATTTTGGCATCTTCAAAAGAAATGCTATCTCCTTTTGGGTAACGAGTATCATTATATAATCTCATCATAAATATTGCTTTATCTATGAAATACTCAGATTTATCAAATAAAACTTTTTCATCTAACTTTAATAATAATTGAACTATATCATGTATGAATTCATATTTTTTCTCTAAAGTTAAATATTTCCTTTTTAGAATCTTTTCTATCGATTGATGAGAATGATATACAGAAATGTGATAATTCTTAGAATTTAAAAGAACTAGTTTTGCAGTATCTAAATCAGCTAGAGCAAACTCTAACCATACTTTTATATCTAAATTATCTGTCATCATACATTTATACCATTTTTAAAAACTTCATAATAAACGTTTCCAAAATATTTTTTTCTATTCTCATATTCTTTTCTGTTTAAAAAAATTAGATCCATTGGAACATAACCATCTAATATTAATCTTTTTCTAATAGCAAAGTCATCTTCTCTTTGACTACTAATATCGTCTTTAATAATAGCAATATCCAAGTCACTATTATCATCTGCCTTCCCTGAAGCATAACTGCCAAACAAATACACTTCATCCGTATTGGTAATCTCTTTAATAACTTTAATTACTGAAAGAATCTTTTCTTTAGTTATCATAATATTTATTATAGCAACATAGGATAAGTTTATCTATTAAATATATCTTTCAATCTTTATTGATTTGTAGATGTAACAATAATTTTACTTATTAAGAGAAAACTTTGATTTAGTTGGGGTTGATGGCTTTAGGCTAAAGGCTTAGGGAATTCATAATAATTAACTAACTTGCTTTCGAGACTTAATTAGATTAGTTAACATCCCAGCTATTTTACCACACCTAACTTCTATTTCATTTAGAGTTTCTTTTTCTAAATATCCAACTTCAAAAGCAATTATTGATTGAGTTATTACTTCAGCAATAGAACCTTTAGAAATATAAAAAAATCTTATAGATTCTTTATCTGATTCTCTTTCGTCACCTTCTGCGATATTTGATGCTATTGAAACAGCCGCTCTTCTAAGTTGATCTCTAAGACCAAAATCCTTATTTATAGTTCCTGCTTCTGTTTGTTTATATATATATACTGAAAAATCTTTTGCTTCTTGCCATACTTTCAAATCTCTAAATCCCTTATGCATAGTTTTCCCCTAAGCCATAAGCCCTAGGCCTTAAGCCTTTTTTTGCTCATAATCTATTAACACCTTTGATTTAGCCACTGATGATTTTAAATGAAGAGCAGATGTCCCTTCCAGATAAGCATTAGTATACCCTATTCTTTTAAATTTATCACTTAACATAGCATCATCAGGACCATAAGCAGTTGTATATTTAATTGGATAAAAAATATAATTTAAAGGTGCTACTAAGTGCTCTCCTTTAATCGAGAAAACACCACCAGCAACATTACATAAAAAAGGCACTCTAACTTTGTATTTCTTATTATTCTTACCAATTTTAGTTACAGCAGGAAACCAAATATTTTGCTCAGGAGCAAAGCCATTATTATTGTATCTCATAGAAAGCATACCAACGTTTTCAAGATTCTCAGTAGCCTCTATAAGATAATTGAGGTCTTTTTCACTTATTAAAATATCAGGATCTATGGAAACTATTGTTTTTGGATAGTTATATTGGGTTATTCTCTCTCCAGAAAAACTATTAACTGCTCTAGCTTTACCAATATTATCTTTATGAAAAATAACCTCAACATTTGATTGCTTAATTTTCTTTAATAAATCTACAACTGCTTCCTCTGAGCAACTATCCATGATTACTAATTCGAAATCACTTCTTTTGCTTATTATTGGCAATAAATTATTTAAAAAAAGCTCTAAGGCAGGCTGCTGATTATATGTTACGACAAGAATTAAGTATTTATCGTTTAAATCTTTATTAATTTTTAGTTCACAATTTTTCAATTTATTATAAACTCTTTCCAAAGAGTATTAAACTCATATCCTTTATATGCATGACAACCAAAAGGTAATTGATTATTATTAAGTTTGTATAATTTACTAGGCAATCTTTCAAAAGAAAACCTAATCGAATCCTTAAATGGGGCAATTTTAAAAATAGGATTAAGAATTTTACCAAATTCACATATAAAAAAATCTTCATTATGCTTTGAATATTTTGGTTTAAAAACCTTTAAAAATTGAAACAAATAACGAAAGTAACCACTCAACGGATATACCTTGAGAATATCTATTAATTTCACTTTTTTATTAATTATAGATAACATTGAGTCAATCCTTCTTAAAGAAAATCCCCCATTACAATAAAAATCGCGAAAATCAGTATCGCTTTTCCATTTTAACAATGGGGAACCTATAAAATCATACTCTTTGTTACACCAATACAGCAACTCATCCTTGAACACCCAAGCATCAAGCTGATAAATAAGCATATATTCATAATCAAGATATTCTTTATAAAACTCCTCTGATAACAATAAACTAGAATATGTGTTAACTCCTTTAAAATGTTTATCATCAAATCTTTGAAATGTCACATTAAGCTGACTATCTTTGATTAAATCAATATACCAAGAAACATCCAAACGTTGTGGACACATAAAAGATATTGGATGGCTACCTAAAATATTAATACATTGTTTTAGTGACGATTGTTCATCGAAAGTAAGTTCTTTTTTATATATTGGTATAACAATAACAACCGATTTATTCACAATAAATATTATACTGTTGAAATAATATTTTGTAATGACTATTTATTATGGCTACTATTTCGTAAACTAAAAATATATTGTACAACATAAAAAAAGTATGATTAAATTTGGACATGGAATTTACTTCAAACAAAACTTATTTAGAACTTTATAAAGACCATAATGATTATTTATGTCACAAACATGAACAATATCTATTTATTTATGATGAACTTATTCAATCTTTCATTAAAAAAAATCAACCCATATCATTACTAGAAATTGGTGTACAAAATGGTGGATCTTTGCAATTATGGGAAAAATATTTACCAAAAGGTTCTAAAATTTATGGTGTAGACATTGATCCAGGTTGCGATAAACTAAATTTTTCTGAAAATATTACGTTTATCCTCGGAAATGCCACTGATGAAAAATTTGTTAAGAAAAATTTAAAAAACTTAACCTTTGATATTATCATAGATGACGGATCTCATGTTTCTAAAGATATAATCAAAACGTTTGAACTATTATTTGATACCTACTTAAATATGGGAGGATTATACATCATAGAAGATATGCACTGTTGTTATTGGGAAGACTTTGATGGTGGATTTAGACATGATAATTCTGCAATTACTTACTTTTCTAAAACTATAGATGCTCTTAATTATGATTATTATAAGTTACCATTAACACACAAAGACAAAAATTCTCTTAAGAGATTAAATAGTCTAATAAAAAGAATATCATTTTATGACAGTATTTGTGCTATAGAAAAATACTCTACATTAAAAAAAGATAAGTTTTTGGATTGTAGAGCTAGCGATATTGCTTTAGTTCATAAAAATCCTTTACTTTCTACTGAAATTAAAAAGAATATCAAAAAAATTGATACGAAAACTAAAAATTTATTTATTAGAAAATAATTTTAAAAATATTTTATTGTCTCATTTTAAAAACAATACTTCATAAAATTTATCAGACATTCCACGATATTCTAATGCCCTATAATAATTATCCTTAATCGCAGGCAATCTGCTTTCATAATCTGTTTTATTACATTGCTGTAGTATCTTAGGCAAGTTATCAATATCTTTCTCATTAATAACAATAATTCCATCCATATTAAAAAAATCTCCAATTTTTCTTGCACCCAAATATACTGGAATAGTCATAGACACAAAACAGTCCATTATTTTCTCAGTAAAATAATAGTCAAACACTCCATTCTCAACAACTACTTGATAACGATAGTCTCTAAGAGAATCAATTTTACTTTCTAACCATTTAGAACCATCAAATCCTCCATAAACATCACCTACTTTTTCCCTTTTAATTATATTTGCACATTGATGTCTCAACTTATGATGTTTAGTAAATTTCTTTCTTGAACAAATAATTGAAATATCTTTGTTTTTATTCGAATAAGCATCTTTTGACAATACATCACCAAAACTTACACCAAATGGGAAAAAAATAGCATTTGGCAACTTATTAAGTAACTGCTCATCAAAAGTAATAATATTAGTAAATTTATTACTCAATCCATTCCTATTAAAAATATTGTAATCATTAGGAGTAACACTTCTTGGCTCAATAAACATTCCATATTGCCTATCTGGATTCCCCATTGTCTCCAATATTGATTTATGTGTATAGAAATGAGTACTTAGCCCTATATTGAATCTATCCCATAAAAAATACTTTGATTCCTCACCATATGGAGTATGACAAGAGTTTGAATCTCTAATAAAAAAAACATCCATTTGTTTGCCTGATTTGTTATAAATCTCAGGAACGGATGACCCTATTCTTATATCAGAACTATAGTGTGGAAAATAAATTTTATCATAAACTTTACTCCTCATAAATCTGTTGTTAAAAAACATCTATTTATCTCCAGATACTTATTTTATTTAACCATTTACTGATTAAGGTTATCTTTAATAAAAATATAAGTTCAATATTTGAAATCTTAAATAATAACTTCTTTTTCAATTCTTTATCGCTTACCAAATAATCTATCATATTTTGTCTAATTTTTTTAGCATATTTTGTTTGATTTGCCTTATTATTATTACAAAAGGAATCTTTATGACATCTGTATTTCAATAAAATATCTGGTAAATTTACAAATTTAAGATGCCTTATTGCTCTTGACCATAATTCATAATCCTCAGCATATCTATACTTCATATCATATTTTAAATTATATTTTTCAAAATCAGCTTTACGATACATAACTACAGGATTATTAATCCAACACCCCTTCAGAATAGTAAAATAATCAACATTCTCAGGATATTTTACTGCATTATTAATCGGAAAATTTTCAGTATTTGCTGACACAAGAGAAACATCTTGATGAGCATCTAAATAGTCAACTTGTTTAGCAAATCTTTCAGGAAAAGATATATCGTCGGAGTCCATAATAGCTACGTATTCTCCCTTTGCCAAACTTATTAATATATTTCTTGTTTCTGGAAGTCCCAAATTTGTATCATTTTTATAATATCTTACTCTTTTATCTTTATAAGATAAAATCACATTCTCAGCATTATTAATCGAACCATCATTAACAATGATAAATTCAAAATCCATATATGTTTGATTTAGAATACTCTCAATAGCCTCACGTAAATATTCTTCCTTTGTATTATAAACAGGCATAAGGACAGATATCTTAGGTTGTTTATTAATCATGCTTAAGCCTTTATGATTTTTATTAACTGTTCAATATTAATAAAAAATAATGGATATTTTTTTATTAATCTAATCTTACGCAAAAAGAATCTTTTCTTAAACAAATCCGTATTATAAATATTAATTTTTCTTACCATATCATCTTCAAGTACATTTAATCCATCTAATAATCTATTCGTTGAAACCCCACCCTCATAAAATTCTGAGATAATAAATGGAACTTTCTTAAAGGTTATTCCTGTCCCATATAAAAATCTAGCATAAAGATCATAATCACCAGATATCTTATATGACTCATCGTAATAGCCAAACCTATCGAACAAACTCCTCTTAAAAATAGTAGACTGATGATGAGCCACTGTACATTCCTCAACCTGATATGGAAGATCTACTCTTCTACAGTCCACAAGTATCTTTTTACCGTTATTTCTAACGTAAAAATGACTAAATACAACCATATCCTCATCAATAATATTACAAAAAGCTTTTTCAAGAGAGTCTATTGAGCACAAGACGTCTCCTGCGTTTAGAAAAAAAACATAATCTCCTTTAGCAAAAGCTATCCCTTTGTTCATTGCATTATAAATTCCCTTATCCTTTTCTGATATAAAAGTTGTATTATCATGAATAAAACTTTTAATAATAGCCGTGGTATTATCTATTGAAGCGCCATCTATAATAATGTGCTCATAGTCAGAATATGTCTGTGAATATATACTCTTTAATGTTCTTTCAATATTTTTCTCTTCATTATAAGAAACTGTAATTATCGATAATCTCATGATAACTTAAAATTAATTTCCTCTTCTGTTTGAATGTAACAATTATCACATCATTTATTTAAATATGCTATTATTTATACATGAATAACATTATTCCTATATCATTCATGATTATCGTTTATAATGAAGAATCTCGTATCCGATACCCTCTAGAGCAAGCGCTAAAATGGGCTGACGAAATAATTGTTATAAATAAAAGTTCTACCGACAAAACAAAAGAGATTTGCGAAGAAGAAAAATACAAGAATAAAGTTAAAGTAATTGATATTCCATTTTCTCTTGCTGGAAGTGAAGACACCGTATCTATTATGAAGTTACCAAAAAATGAATGGGTATTTTTAAGTACTGCCTCTGAAATACCTACTAAAAAACTTATAAGCAAAATTAATGACATTTTAAAAATCAAAGCTGAACAATTATCTCTTATATATGTTCCAAGGAAAATGTATTCTTTCGGCATACATTCACGCAAATCACCATGGAACATTCTTTATTATCCTTTTCTAATTAATAAAAGCAAAGCAAATATAAAAAATACTATTCACGAAAATTTCTCTACAAATAATAAAAAAGAAACTTATCGCATTAAATACTCAAATGATTGTTGTGTCCACCACTTCACGCATACCTCTGCATTTAACTATATCAACACTATGAACCAATATTTTATTGCAGAAACAAACAACACTAATAATTATCAAGAAAAAATTAATGAATGTTTTAGTGCCATAAAAAGTTATGAAAAAAAATTAGTAAACGGTAATGACGAACTATTTGGACATTACTGTGCTTGGAACATTTATTGGCTTGGAACAGCTTTACATATATGGGAAAAACAAAGAGAATTAAATGTCCCTGAGTACTATAATCAAATTAAGGAAAATTTACTTAAGAATGAATGGCAAACTTCTGTTAACCCAAACATTCAAAACCAACAACATGATAAAAAGTATAAAAAAATTATTAACCCTTTTAAAAACCCAATACTTAAATTAATAGCAAAACTTAATAATAAATTAGAATAACCCTAAAAACCTTTTACGAATGTACTTATTAAGTTCTTCTCTTTTTTTACAATCATTATTTGATAATACTTGTGCTTTTTCCAAATATCTTAGATATATGTGTTTTCTTTTTGGATTTCTATAAGTACTACCAATTATTGTAATAATAGTTTGCCAAATCCCTTCATCTTCAAATTCTGCTATTTCCTGTTTATCGATAACATCTGTAAAAAAATATTTTTTATTAATATCACTCAAAAGTTCTATCTGATCTATAAAATCATCCTTTTCCCAAGTTTTCCACATATAATTATTTTCATAATGATAATAAAAAGCAAGTGTTCGTCTGACTTTAATATATGGAAAATAAAAAGCTATTCTAAACCAAAACTCCCCATCAGGACTATATTTAAGCCGTTCATCAAATGAACCTAATTTATCAGTAATTGACCTATGCCAAAAATTACCTGAAACAATAGGAAATCTCATAGAATTAACACCTTCAACACCATTTTGTATATATTCTATCTCTTCTTTGATAGAAGAATCTTGAATAAATAGGCAAGGAGCTGAAAATCTATTTATTAGTTCTTTAATATAACTTATAGATCCTGGCAAATAATAATCATCAGAACAGATAAAAGATATCCACTCTCCTTTAGCTTCAGTAATACTATTATTCCAATTCTTTGTAAGTCCTAAATTCTTATCATTTCTTAATAGTCTTATATTAAAACCTGATTTTTCTACGTAAGCACTTACTTTCTTGTACTTCTCAATACTTGAACAATCATCAACGATAACAAGTTCAACATCTTTTGGATTATCATAAAAAACACTATCAATTAATTTAATTAATAATTTATCCTGCTCATAGCTAGGAACGACTATTGATAGTAGAGGTTGTTTAAACAATTTAAATATTCCCTTCCTTTAATTAAAGTACTTCATAACTGAACAAATAATCTAATTAATAATAATAATAACTCAACTAAATAAATTTTATATTTTTTTTGCAACAATCCTCCATTGATCTTTTGGTTCAGAAAGAACATTATTTATTTCAAAAAATGGATTATAAATACGATTATTATTAAATAGCACATCTTTTAGTGATCTATTTCCTGGCCTACACTTAATCGCTTTAATTAAACTCCATTGAGATTCTTCCAACATAATACTCAATGATTTATAAGAAAAAAAATGCAAATGACCTAAAGGTCTTAACATTCTCCATTTTCCTTTCCTTACTCTTGCTTCTAATGAATCACTTCTTGGAAAACCACAACTAATAATTGCCTTTTCTTCCGACAACCCAAACACTATCTTCATCATACTTATAGGATCTTCTAAATGTTCAAGGACATCTTGAATATTAATTAAATTAAATTTGTTTTTATTTGATACTTCACAAATATCAGAAAAAACATTTTTTGATTTATATGACCATTGTCCTGGTTCAATCCCAACTGCAACATCTGCAATCTTTTCAATAGCATTAAAAAGGATTCCGTTTCCAATCCCAACTTCAAGATATTTTGTTTGACTATTAACACCTAAAAAAGAAACTTCTTTACTTATTTGGTGAAATAATTCTTTTGAATTTTCAACTACTGTACCAGAATAACCCTTATTAACTACATAAAGCGAACCAACAGAATATAATTTATTTAATAATTCTTGCCTAGGCATAGGTGACACCCACCAGTGTTTACAATAAAGACACTCTTTCAATGTTACTTTTAATTCTGATTCTGGATTGATAGTATAAACCGTATCTATATTTCTTGAATTATTTTCACATATTGGACAATTATTTTTTTCAATAAAGTTAATCCCATTGAGTATTTCGAATTTATTTTCTAATAACATACTTAAATTCTTCCTTTTATTTGATACTATTAATTTGTATATAACTAATTAAACATTTATCTTAATGATCAGGCCTAACAAATATCCATACTCCCCTTTAAAAAATCCTCATATGCAATTCTTATTCCATCAACAAATTCAGTTTTTGGCTTCCAGCCTAAAGCAAACAATCTGCTACTATCCATAAGCTTTCTAGGCGTACCATCTGGCTTAGAAATATCATTAACCAACTTACCTTTATACCCTACTACTTCGGCAACTGTCTCTGCTAATCTTTGAATAGAAATCTCTTTACCAGAACCAATATTAATATGTTCATTGTCACTATAATCATCCATCAAAAAAACGCAGGCATCGGCAAGATCATCTGCAAACAAAAACTCTCTAAGAGGCTTACCTGTTCCCCACATAACTACTTCTGGTAAATTATTAATCTTTGCTTCATGAAATCTTCTAATTAGTGCAGGAAGAACATGTGAATTCTCAGGATGGTAATTATCATTTATACCATATAGATTTGTGGGCATAACAGAAATAAAATTTGTGCCATATTGTTTATTATATGCCTTACACATTTTTATTCCAGCAATCTTTGCAATAGCATACCACTCGTTTGTAGGCTCTAATGGACCTGTTAACAAAGAAGATTCTTTAATTGGTTGGTCTGCTAACTTAGGATAAATACAAGAACTTCCTAAGAAAAGAAGCTTTATTACTCCTGACAAATAACTATTGTGGATGATATTTGCTTCTATCATTAAATTATCATATAAAAACTCTGCTGGGTACGTATCATTAGCATGTATACCACCAACCTTTGCTGCCGCTAGGAAAACATACTCTGGCTTCTCTGTTTCAAAAAAATCTTTTACAGCTAAGCTATCTCGTAAGTCCAATTCTTTGGATGTTTTAAATAACAGATTATTGAAACCTATTTCTTGCAACTTTCTTACTATTGCTGAGCCTACTAACCCATTATGGCCTGCTACGTAGATTTTGGAAGTTTTATTCACTTTTCACCTTTCAATATTTCTTATTCCCCCTCTTGAGAGGGGGTTAGGGGGTGTGTTTACACTCCACAACTCTGAATAACATTAAATCCACTATCTCTTAAAGCTTTATCTTGTCTAAACAAATCAACATCTTTAGCCACCATCTCTTTTACAAGCATATCTAAATCATATTCTGGTTTCCATCCCAGTACAGTATTTGCCTTAGTAGGATCTCCAATAAGTAACTCAACCTCTGTTGGTCTAAAATACCTTGGGTCTACCTTCACTAAAACTTGTCCTTTTTTAAGATGATTAGGCTTCTGACATAATTTTTCTAAAAATAAAGCTTCATTAAGGCTATCAATAACGCCTTCTTCATTTAATCCTTTACCCTTAAAAACAATACTGATACCAATTTCAGCGAATGCCATACGAATAAACTCACGTATCTCTGTTGTTTTACCTGTAGCAATTACAAAATCATCTGGAGTCGGTTGTTGAAGCATCAAATACATTGCTCTAACATAGTCCTTGGCATGCCCCCAGTCGCGTTTTGCATTGAGATTACCCATATATACGCAATCTTGTGTACCAATAGCAATTTGAGCTACAGCTCTTGTTATTTTCCTTGTCACAAATGTCTCACCTCTAAGCGGACTCTCATGATTAAATAAAATACCATTACAAGCAAACATATTGTATGCTTCTCTATAATTAACTGTTATCCAATACGCATAAAGCTTTGCTACCCCGTACGGTGAACGCGGATAAAATGGTGTTGTTTCTTTCTGAGGTATTTCTTGGACTTTACCATAAAGCTCAGAAGTTGAAGCTTGGTATATTTTGGTTTTTTTCTCAAGACCAAGAAGCCTTACTGCTTCAAGTATTCTTAATGTCCCTAACCCATCAGCATTACCTGTATATTCAGGCGTATCAAAGCTGACATGTACATGGCTCATGGCTGCTAAATTATAAATCTCATCTGGTTGGACTTGTTGAATTATTCTAATCATATTGGTGCTATCGGTAAGATCTGAATAATGCAACTTTAAATGAACTCCCCTATCATGTGGGTCTTGATAAAGATGATCAATTCTTCCTGTATTAAACATAGATGATCTTCTTTTTAATCCATGTACCTCATAGCCTTTATCTAAAAGAAGCTCTGTTAGATAGGCTCCATCCTGTCCTGTTATTCCTGTAATTATAGCTTTCTTTTTAGTCATTATATTTTCACCTTTCCTTTTAATCGTACTTTATCTCAAGTTTATCCTTAAAATAATTATACATGGATTTTATACTTTCTTCATACTTAATAAAAACAAAGTCACCAATTGATTTAAGCAAACGCTCATTATCTCCAGAATACTCTTTATTTAAACCTTCATTTAATACAATAACCTCTGACTTATAATCGCTTACGCTATTTATAATATTAGCTATAGAAACAAGATCAATCTTCTCATCTGGAACTATATTAATAAACTTTTCTTTACAATCATTATTAATAAACCATTCTATAATTTCACAAAAGTCATCCTCATATAAATAACTAAAAATAACATTCTTATTAATACTTATAGGTTGCTTTTTCAAATTCGCCATAATGGCACCAGATATAAATCTAACATCGCTATCCTCATACCTACCAAAAAGCGCAAAAATCCTTAAACTAACTATATTTTTAATGGATTTGTTTATTAGCTCTGATATCTTATATTTTGATAATCCATACTCATCCTTAGGAATACATGTACCAAACTCAGACTCTTTAACATTAACTATGTCTCTAGTCTTGTCATACTCTGCTCCACTACCAAAAAAAATCATCTTCATGTCTTTTGTCATATTCTTTTCCAAATTAATAAACATTTGAATATTTTTATCTAAAATGTCAGCATATTGCGAATTCCTTTTGCCACCAACGTTGGCGCAATGAATAATAATTTTAATATTATTATCTTTTAAATATTTGGAAACTTTATCAACATCTAACAGGTCTAGTTCACTATGTCTGGTTGCAAAAACAGAATACTCCTTATCCTTAAGATACTCGGCAAGGGTTTTGCCTACAAATCCACCAGCACCAGTAATAAGAATATTCTTAACTTTATTCATCTAAAGGCTTAATTATCATTTCCTTATTGAACTCATCTCTAGAAAGAAATGGATACATATCTTCAATTGGCTTAGAAATCATTGTCCCATCATCTTTTCTATATGATGCAACAGAAGGAATTATCTCCTGATCCCTAATACACATAATTTCACAAACAACAGGACCAACTATTCTAATAACCTCATTTAGCACTGTTTCCATTTCTTTAACTGTTGATACTTTAAAATACTTAACACCATAAGCATTAGCAATTTTCTCCAAATCAGGAAAAGAAACTCCAGACAAACTATCGGTCCCAATATATCTTTCATCAAAAAATTTCTTTTGCGAAGCCCTAATAGATAAATATCCATCATTATTCCATACAAATAATTTTAAGTTTGGTTGGTAGTGTACTAATGTTTGTAATTCTTGAATATTCATTTGGAGTGACCCATCACCAGTAACAGCAAGTATATTTGCATCTCTATTAGCAAAAGACACTCCTATTGCTGCTGGCAATGACCATCCCATTTCGGCTTGTCCGCCTGATGTAATATATCTCTGGCCTTCCTTCAACTTAATGCCCTGTGATACTACGTAAAAAGATGAACCAGCGTCAGAAACAAAAATTGAATTTTCTAAAGCTTTTTCAGACAAAGTTTCTACAAACTGATAAAGATTTATTCCATCTTTATCATCCTTATACTCTTCTTGATAAACTTGCCACTTCTGCTTCCAATTTAAACATCTCTTGGCCCAATCATTTGAAGATACAAAATCAAAATCATTTAATTCAATCAAAACATCTTTTAAATCTGAATTAATATACTTATCAATTTTGACTGTGTTCTTTTTATGCTCTGAAGCATCAATATCTATCACAATCACATCTGCTTCTCGCGCAAAGGACTCATATTGATGACCTGTAGTACTTACACTTAATCGACTACCAAATACTAAAACTAAGTCGGAATTCTGTACTGCAAAATTTCCTGATCTATCCCCTTTATTCCCTAACCTACCAATAAATAATGGCTCATTATAAGGTAAAAGATCAATTCCTAATCTAGATACTACATATGGGATATTGTGTTTTGTAATAAATTTTTTAAAAGCATATATCTGACCTGATAACCTCACCCCTTGTCCAGCAATAATTATTGGTCTCTTTGACAATCTTATTTTTTCTTTAACATATTCAATTTCAGACTTTGTAGGATAAAAATATGAAGGAGTTTGTTCCTTTAAATTAAAATGTTTAATAGTTGATGGATCTAACACTGCACCCTGGACATCCATAGGGACATCAATCCAAACTGGACCAGGTCTTCCTTCTTTAGCAATATATGCTGCTTTTTCTAAATGGTACATAATCTCATTTGGATCATTAACCATCACAGAATATTTTGTTAATGGCTCAACTACTGAAACAATATCAGCTTCTTGCACACCAAATTGTCTTAATTTAACTCCAGAATTCCTAACTGTTTCTTTTCTTTTAACCTGACCTGAAATAAACACACATGGAATATTATCCTGATATGCATTTAATAAAGCAGTAATACCATTTGTCCCACCACATCCAGTGGTCAAAAACACAACGCCATATCCTCCTGATGTTTTTGAAAATGCAACAGCACCCATTGCTGCAGCTTGCTCATGATGAGAACAAACGACTTTAATCCTTTTCTCTAAAGCTAATCCATCGCTTAAAAACATCATGCCACCACCTGAAACTATAAAAACAGTATTAACATTTAATTTTTCAAAAACGAATTTTGCTATATAATCTGCTACTCTATTCCTTTGCATTATTTGCTCCCAAAAACACTTCTTAATCTAATTATCGCCTCATTTATATTTTGAAGATTAGTAACATAACTTAATCTAATAAATCCCTCACCATATAAGCCAAAACTTGTTCCTGGAAGAACGGCAACCTTGGCTTTTTCTAAGGCAATATCACTAAACTGTTGTGATGTTAAACCAGTCTCCTTTATGCTGGGAAAAACATAAATTGCACCATCAGGAGTTAGACACTTGACTCCTTTAATAGAATTTAATCCTTCAACAATAATATCCTTTCTTTTACTATACTCTGCCTTCATTACTTTTAGTTTACTTTGGTCGCCAGTAATAGCTTCTATAGCAGCTTTTTGAATAAAAGGTGGCACACAGGAAACAATCGTTTCATTTAATAGTCCCATTTTTGCAATTACTTCTTTAGGCCCAATTGCTACGCCTATTCTCCACCCCGTCATTGCAAACGCCTTACTAAATCCATTCAAAACAATTGTTCTCTCTAAACATTTATCATAAACAGAAGGTGTACAAAATTTCTTATCCTCAGAAAAAATCAATCTAGAATAAATCTCGTCACTTAGAATATATATGTCGTGTTTTTCGGCCACATCATAAACTTTTTTAATTTCCTCTTGGCTTAAAGCTGCTCCTGTAGGATTGCTTGGAGTATTTAAAATAATCAATCTTGTCTTATCGGTTATTAAAGCTTCTAGTTCATCAATATCTAGCCTAAAAGCATTCTTTTCTTTTAATTGAAGATGAACTGCTGTAGCACCGCACGCTTTAGTTGCAGAAAAATAAGTTGGGAATCCAGGGTCTGGAATGATAACCTCATCACCAGGATTAACAACACATTTAATAGCATAATAAATTATGGCATTTGCACCAGGAGTTACGAGAATTTGTTCAATCTCTGGTTTAAAACCTCTTGAAAAACCAGTAGTATCTCTAACAATTTCTCTGAATTCATAAAGCCCCATAGAGCTTGTATAATGGGTAAATCCAGAACGTAAAGCATTACATGCAGAATCAATAATATTTGAAGGAGTATCAAAATCAGGTTCACCAAGTTCAAAATGAATAACATTGTGACCTTCTCTCTCCATTGCCTGAACCTTTGAAAGAAACTGAAACATTGGTTGCCCTTGTATATTATAAGCTATATCTGAGAGTTTTTTCATAAATTATCCTTTCTTTGTTATAAACTCTTCTATCTTCTCAACCATATACTCTAACTTCTCTTCTGTCATCCCAGGATAAACCCCTATCCAAAAAGCATCATTCATTATTTTATCAGTGTTTTTAAGATTCCCGATCACTTTATAATCAACACCTTCTGTTAAATGTTCAAAGCAAGGATGCTTTATTATGTTTCCTGCAAACAAATTCCTTGTTTGAATCAAATTCTTTTCCAGATATTCAACCAAATCATTTCTTGAGAAAGAGAGATTATCTTTTAGAACAATCAAAAAACCAAACCAAGAAGGCTCGCTATTACTTGTTGCCTTAGGCAAAACAAATATATCCTCAAACTTTTTTAATTCATTGCATAAATATTGAAAGTTCTCTTGTCTTCTCTTTATAACATATTCTAATTTATCTAATTGTGCACACCCTACTGCAGCCTGCATGTCTGTTATCTTAAGATTAAACCCAAAATGAGAGTAAACATATTTATGATCATAACCTTTTGGAAGTTTGCCAAATTGACCATCAAACCTACAACCACAAGTATCATCTAATCCACTATCACACCAACAATCTCTACCCCAATCTCTCATGGAAAGCATAATCTTCTTAAGTAATGGATTGTTCGTATATACAGCACCGCCTTCTCCCATGGTTATGTGGTGGGGCGGATAAAAACTGCTAGTACCGATGTCTCCAAAAGTACCAGTGTATTGAAGGCTTAAGGCTTGGGGCTTGGGGCTTAAGGACCAGGTGCTTTCTGAAAGATATTTAGAGCCTAATGAATCACAATTGTCCTCTATTAACCATAAATTATTTTTATTACAAAACTCTTTTACTTCTTTAATGTTAAATGGGTTACCTAAAGTATGGGCAACCATAACAGCCTTAGTTTTCTTGCTTAATGCTTTTTTCATTTCATTAACATCAATATTATGAGTATCAAGCTCAACATCAACAAAAACAGGTATAGCACCATATTGAATTATAGGCGCAACTGTAGTTGGAAATCCTGCAGCTACTGTAATAATCTCGTCGCCTCGTTTAACCATTCTTTCTTTAAGCAAAGGTGATGTTAAAGCATAAAAAGCTAGCAAATTAGCTGAAGAACCAGAGTTAACCGTTAGTGCATATCTTACACCTAAAAAGTTAGCGAACTTTTTCTCAAATTCCTTAGAAAATCTGCCATACGTTAACCAAAAATCTAAGGATGAATCCACTAAATTAAGGACCTCTTTCTCATCAAAGAATCGCCCCCCATAATTAACCTTTGATTTACCTGGAATAAATGTATCGTCTTGCTTTAAAGATACCTCATAGTACTCTTTTACTTTTTCTAAAATTTCTTCTCTTAAATGTTCTGCTTTGTTTTGTACCATTATCTTTCCTTTAATTATGCTTTTGCCCAAGCTATATTCTTCTGCAAAGCTATTTTACTATATTCAGCAATTTGATTTAAGGAGACTTCTCTCATCTTATTACCTAAACTATATTTTTTATACCAATCAACAGTCATTCCTATGCTCTCATCAACGCTTAAAGAAGGAGCCCATTTGAGCTTTTCCTTTGCTTTTGTTATATCCAAATGAAGTAATTTTGCTTCATGAAGTTGTTCAGCACTCGAAGTATCTTTCCAGGAACCAGAGCCCCATATTTTAATAACCTGCTGCACAACTTTCTTAACAGACACTAATTCTTCAAGTTCAGGTCCGAAATTCCAAGCTTCTGAAAAATCTGCTTTATTAGCAAGCTCTGCTTGTGCTCCTAACCATAAATATCCACTTAAAGGCTCTAAAACGTGTTGCCATGGTCTTACTGCATCGGGATTTCTAACTTCAATTGATTTATTACTTAATAAAGAAGTAAAAGTATCTGTCATGATTCTATCTTTACACCAATCACCACCACCGATAACATTACCAGCCCTAGCCGTAGCTACCAGCGGAACATTATTCTCTTTATGGGAATTATAGAAAGACCTTCTAAAAGATGAGGTAACAAGCTCAGAACAGCCCTTACTTGAACTATAAGGATCATATCCGCCCATAGGTTCATGTTCTTTATATCCTTCGACTCTTTCAATATTCTCATAACATTTATCAGTAGTAACATTAATTATTGACTTTAGATTTATAGCACCTCTAGAAGCCTCCAACACATTAACTGTGCCCATAACGTTAACATCATAGGTATAAACAGGATTAATATATGAATCCCTCACTAATGGCTGAGCAGCTAAATGAAAAATATAATCAGGGTTAAACTTTTTTATCTCAAGCTTTAGTTTATCTAAATCCCTAACATCACCAATAACAGACTCCATTGAATTCTCTAATTTAAGAAGATTATAATGATCGTCTGCGGTGTATGGTTCTAAAGAATATCCCTTAACTTTTGCGCCAAGCTCTAAAAGCCATAAAGAAAGCCATGAACCTTTGAACCCAGTATGACCAGTGATAAAAACTTTTTTATTTTTATATATATCTTGAAACATAAGCCCTTCTACCAAACAACCCAAGGTGCTTTATTAGTTTGCCACATTTCTGTTAAAGTAATTTTATCTTTTAAGGTATCCATTGGCATCCAAAATCCATTATGTTTATATGCACATAATTCATTTGCTTCTGCGAGGCTTTCTAAAGGTTTTCTTTCAAAAATCTCATTATCATCATCTTTAATATAATTAAAAACTTCTGGTTCTAACACAAAAAAACCAGCATTAATCCATGAACCATCGCCTTTGGGCTTTTCCTTGAAAGAATGAATTGTGTTATCTTCTCTTATATTTATCGCTCCAAACTTTCCTGAAGGCTGAGTTGAAGTCAAAGTGGCTATCTTGCCGTGTGTATCATGAAACTTAACTAGTTCCTTAATGTTTATATCCGCAACTCCATCACCGTAGGTCAACATGAAACGGTTATTCCCAACATACTCTTGTGCTTTCTTAATTCTTCCACCTGTCATTGTGTCCTGACCTGTATATAACATTGTTACTTTCCATGGCTCTGTTCTTGATTTATGTATTTCTACTGAATTAGCAGCCATATCGACAGTAACATCAGAATACCTGGAATAATAGTTAATAAAATACTCTTTTATCATATGTGACTTGTATCCTGTCAAAATAATAAAATCATTAAATCCATAGGAAGAATATATTTTCATGATATGCCATAAAATTGGTTTACCACCAATCTCTACCATCGGTTTTGGCCTTAGGTCTGTTTCTTCACTTAACCTTGTTCCAAGTCCACCTGCTAAAATTACTACTTTCATATGCCCACCCCTATAATTACAGTTAATTTAAGTTTACAGGTTACAATTTAGAGTGTCTAGTAACCTATTTCTATTTAAAATTCTTTTCATACAGTTTCTTATAAATACCATTATTTAAAAGAAGCTGTGTATGTGTGCCCTGTTCCTTTATCTCACCTTTAACAATAACAAGTATCCTATCTGCATTTATTATTGTAGATAAGCGATGTGCAATAACGATGGTCGTTCTGTTCTTCATTAACTTCTCTAATGCATCTTGAACTAACTGTTCTGACTCATTATCAAGCGATGAAGTTGCTTCGTCTAAGATAAGAATTTTAGGGTCTTTTAATACTGCTCTAGCAATTGCCATTCTTTGTTTCTGCCCACCGGATAACTTCTGGCCTTTTTCTCCTATTCTTGTAACATACTTATTTCTCATCTTTAAAATAAACTCCTCAGCATTGGCTATCTGAGCTGCCTTCTCCACTTCTTCCCTTGTTGCTCCAGGCTTACCATAAGCAATATTATTCTCAACTGATCCTCTAAATAAAATAGTTTCTTGTGGCACTATGCCTAGAAACTGCATATATGAGCTTTTCTTGATATCTCTAATATCAATTCCATCTATTAGAATCTCACCTTCATTAACATCATAGAACCTGCTTACTAGATTAATAAATGTGCTTTTTCCTGAACCACTTGGACCGACTAAAGCAACAGTCTCTCCTGGATTAATAACTACACTCATATTCTTAACAACTTTACCTTCATTCTCGTGATACGCAAAAGTTACATTTTTAAATTCTATCTTTCCTTCTAGACTCTTAATGTCGATAGCATTCTTTTTATCCTGAACACTCGGAATAATATCCATTACATGAAACACCCGCTCAGCTGAAGCAAGTGACTGCTGAATTTTAGAATAAACTTTACTTAAGGTGATGATTGGATCCACTAACAAGAAAATACCTGTAATAAATGCTATCAACTGTGGCATCTGCATCTGACCAACTACAACTTGGGTAAACCCATACCAAAAAATAACGACTATTGCTAAAAACTGAAGGAAGCCAAAAACAGGATCTTGTAAGGCCGTAATTCTTACATTCTTCATAGCAAACTTAAAATTACGTTCATTTTCTCTAGTAAATCGCTTAAGTGCTTCATTCTCCATTGAAAAAGCTTTCACAATTCTTACCCCAGCTAATGATTCTTGAAATACAGAAAAAATATCTGCTGACTTTCGTTGAATCTTACTGGAATAACGCCTTGTCCTTCTACCAAATAATTCGATTAAATAGAAGAAAAAAGGTAGCACAACAAACATTAAAATAGTAAGTTTAAAGTTAATAACAAACAAATATGACAAAAGACCTATGAAGGTAAGTGCCTGAGGTATTATTGAGGCAAAACTATCTCTGACCACTGTTTCTATCATGCCTACATCATTAAATACACGACTAGTGATATCCCCTGTTCTATATTTCTCATAGAAATCCAGAGACAAGCTTTGAATATGTCTGAAGAAATCAATACGTAAGTCAATTGTAATTCTATTAGAGATATAGGCCATCAAATACGTCTGGAATAATTGAGCAAGCAATCTTAAAGCATATAGGAGGCCAATATAAGCAACATTCAAATTAAAGAGCCAAATATCTTTCTTAGCTATTACTTCACTTAAATCACGCATAAGTGGAACAAAGTAAACATTTGAAGCAGCATATAAAATAGAGAAAATTATTGCAAAGAAAAAAGCTTTCTTATAAGGTAAGGCATACCTTAAAATTCTTAAATACATTTTTACTCCTAAAAAATATTACCTTTATTAATTTAATTTATTATAGCACCGTCAAATGAATCGAAATAGCATCGTTCTTTGTTATAAACGAGCTAAGCTTGTTGATTCCAATCCATAATAATCTTCTTGTAATTTCTTGTCATTCTTCTATTACGAATTTTTCCTCTTAATCCAGCATAGTGAACAATATAAGAGTTCTTTTTTGCTAACAACAAACTACCTGACTTAATATTTGAAAAATTAACTTCATCAAACATAAACATGTGGTTAAATTTATATTCTAATGGAAAAATCTTATAGTCTAATTTCCTAACTTTCCAATTAATAATATTTTGTTCATGAAGGAGTCCAACTTCATTATTAACAAAAGCAGAAATATCATCTGCTGTCAGTAAATTAGCTTCTTTATGGATATTAGACATAACCATTACTCCAGCGTTAAAATATCCCTGGCTCCAACCTTTAATTTCTCCAAAGCGTTGTTTAATTGTAACAATTTGATCTCGTCTGTCCTTAGTTCTCTTGCCAATATCTTCATATAAAACTCCAACACTGTCTTCAGGTACAACATCAAAAATATTTGGACAAGAAGCAGTTATCAAAACATCCAAATCAATCTTTAAAATTCTTTCATACTTTCCAAAATAATCATAAATCTGAAACTTCTCGAGCATTACAGCTTCTTTGTTGTGTTCTTTACCATTCGTATATTTACGTTTATCAACAATAATTAAATTAAGATTATATTTATTACAATATAGTCTAAATGTTTCCAACGCATAATTAAATTCTTGTGGAATCTTATTTTCTTCAGGATAAATACAAACACAAAACAAAGCATTTTTACTCATAATTTAATTATCTAAACTTACCATATAATATACTTTTATTCTATATCACTTCTGTAAGTTACTTTAATATTTGACTGCTCACCAACCACAGTTTTAACTTTACCTAATTTATAATAAGTAATCATGCCAGCATCATCAGTAAAATCAAACTTAGCATCTTCTTTGGCTCTATCATGAGCTTTCCTAATTAAATCAACATGAAATGCTTGTGGGGTTTGAACTACTCCTAAACTATTTCTATCTAATACTTTATTTACTTCACCATCAGCATTTAGTTCATAAATAGTATTACTGGAAGAGATACAAGGCACAACTGCGGAATATACAGCTAACTCTCCTATTATTCGACTAACCATCTCTGTGGTTAAGTTCGGTCTCGCAGCATCATGAATAAGAACATACTTTGAAGAAACCTTATTTAATCCATTATATGAAGATATTTGCCTTGTCTCTCCACCTAAAACGATATGACTAATCTTAGGATAACTTTCTAAGCTAATAAAACTATTTACTTTATCCCTGTATTCTTTACTCAATACAAGGATTATATCCTTAACTTGGGCAAGTTCATTAAAGAACGCTAAAGACCCTTCTAACAAAGGCTTACCTTTGTAATCAATAAACTGTTTTGGTACACTGCCTCCTAATCTAGAACCAGAGCCTGAGGCTAGGATAATAACTGTAATATCTAACATAGGAATATTATACTGTTTATTTGTTTATTTGTTTATTTGTTTATTTGTTGATGTGATTACATTAAACATATATTATACTTCTCATAAACCATGCAAAGAATCATAAATTTTCTCAAACTAGAGCAAACAAAATTTATTCTAGTTGGTATTCTAAACACTATTTTTGGATATATAGTCTATTCTTCCTTTATAATTCTTGGATTAAATTATGGTTTTTCTGCAACAATAGCTTATCTTATTTGCGTACTATTTAATTTTAAATCATATGGCACATTAGTATTTAAGAACAACAATAATAAGCTTATTTTCAAATTTATACTTTCTTATATCTTACTTTATATCCTTTACGTCGGTGTTATAAAAATCTTTTTAATTCTAAATTGTAATGAATTAATCAGTGGTGCCTTAAGTACAATAATTACAGCTTTAATTTCTTATTTTTCAAATAAATACTTTGTCTATAAAAAAGTTAGAAATAAAAAGGTATAATTCGGATATGACCTACAAAATATTAATAATAAAACTAACTAATAAAGGAGCTTAAAATGCAAAACATCGGACTAATGATGACCTATAACGAAGAAGATATTATTGAAGATGTTATGGAAAGTCATAAAAAACATTTTGATA
>CAZXTL010000002.1:0-181270 GCA_964643725.1 uncultured Candidatus Marinamargulisbacteria bacterium | reverse complement strand
AATAATATATATGTTCAGGCGTTAGACTGGGCTGGGAATTCCACCTTTAATTTTGTCTTTTATGTAAGGAAAGACGAGCTCCGTCCAACCTTTTCTTCATCTGTTTCTCAGTCAGCTTTTGATATGTGGATTAGCACGACAGATGATTTTAAAATTAAAATAGGTGCTTCTGCTTTAACAGTTACTTTTAATGATACCGGTAGCTCTAATTTAGCATGTATTTACCATGGTGTTTCTTGGAATGGGAGTCTTTTAAATGACTCTTGGATTACTGACAGCAGTACCTTAAATCACACTTCTTTTACTCTTCAAATTCCTGTATCTTGGAATGAGCTTGCGAATGGCATTAACGAAATACTTATTTCAGGTAATGACCATGCTGGGAATCCTTTAGTTGGTTCAGAGACTCCTGTCTTAAGGATTAAGAAAGATAACATTGCTCCTTCGTTTAATCTGATAACTCCAATTGCTAGTGAGTGGCAAGCAATGTGGCATCGGGTGTCCCCAGATTGGTTAAAAGAAGTTGTTATTAGTTTTAGTGATACAGGAAGTTCGGATATTAATAATATTTCATATGCCGTAGCAACTTCTGCGGCTCGAAGCTGGATACCAATCGTAGTAAGTCATAGCACCTCTTTGTATAATAGTTCTTTTTATATAAGTTGGGATTATCTGTCCGTAGGAACAAATAATATTATTGTTTCTTTTAACGATCATGCTAGGAATAGCATTTGTGTTACAGCATTCTATATACTTAAAGATGATATTCCTCCTGGGTTTACTAATCTAGAACCCACTCATTCCAATTGGTACAATGCGGCTCCAACATCTATCAATCACATTTCGATAACTATTACGGACAATGGATATTCAGGTATTAGTAATATTTTTTATAAAGTTTCAGTAGATGAGTTAAGTAATGGTAGCGAATGGCAGGTGGTAACCTCTGGCATTAGGTTGACAACATATAATATTCCAATAAATATTTCTTGGGATATTTTACTAGAAGGAACAAATAATGTTTATTTAAGGATAGAGGACAATGCTAATAATATTACGACCTCAATAGTTAACAACCTATATATTAAAAAGGACACGGAGTCACCAGAAGTTTCTAAGAATCTAGAGGTTTTGGGACATGATAAATACCAGTGGCATAATTTGGCTTGGTTTAATGTGTCTTATAACGAATTTAATTCCATAAATATTTCTTTTATGGATGCTACCTCAGGACTAGTCTCTATTTCTTATTTTATCGAAATAGCCGCTTCTCCAAATAATAATAAAACAAGGGATATCGCTGCTAATGTCAGGTCAGCGAAAAGCTATACTACTCCTTGGACTATTTCTTCAGTTGATATCAGAGAAGGAAGAAATAGAGTATATGTGGTATTAAAGGATGCCGCTGGGAATATTCTTACAACGGACAAGCAGCTTGATATTCTTCAAGATAGAACATCTCCAACAGTAGAAGCTGGGCTTATAGATTTCCTTCCAATGACTACGTGGCATAAACAGAATTTTGAGACACTTAGAGCTAGATTTACGTTTAGGGATGGAGCTGATTCTTCAGGAATCAGAGAAGGACAATTTATCTATAAAAATAGAGATGCAGGACAAATTTCAACAGAAAACAGATCAGATATCCTTAATAAGCTTGGCGAACCTAATCGGCTTAATTTTACTTGGGATCAAATAACAAATGGTGAGACTGAGTTGATAATTTCTCTAAATGATTTAGCAGGCAATTATTCGTATATAACCACTGATATAAGAATAAGAAAAGATACCATTACCCCTTCTATAACAATTATAGACACAGGACTTACCTCTGGGTTTTGGTATAATAGTCCAACGCAAAATCAGCTTATGCTAAATTCTTTAAATGTTATTTTTCATGATAGTGGGTACTCTCAGCTTGCCCAAATAGGATATATTGTTTCATGCAGTGCGTCTCCTTTAGCTCAGCCTACAAAGAGCTATATGTTTGACGTAGCTTCAGATAACCACGTAGGGATTACTGTGGACTGGGAAGACCTTCCAGATGATATTAGTGATGTGTATCTATGGGCTAACGATCATGCTGGACTCGTTACCGTTTCAGAAGTATGGTTTAGAATAAGTAAGGATTCTAAGTCTCCTGCGTTTGTTAATAACATGGATACTTCACTTTTTGAGGTTTGGTATTTGAAGGAGCCAACTGCTTGGATATCAACTATAGATATTGATTTCAGAGAAGTAGGTCTTTCTGGTATTAAAGAGATTCAACTCATAATTTCAGTTAATGGGAGAATTGTTTCACAGAACACTATTTTTATTACTAGTAACTCAGGAGTGTCGGAAGTTACAGATAATTGGGGTATTAGCTGGAATGCTCAGACTACTGTCGGACTGAATGAGGTTTGGATATCCATGAACGATTTTGCTGGGAATAATCGAAATGAATTGATGTTTTCTATTAAAAGAGACGATGGGCCACCGAACATTTCTAATAATGTTTTAAGAGCAGATCCTTTTTACGTTTGGAATAATTCTTGGCCTAATGACGAGTTGCATAAGTTGAATGCTTTTGCGTATGAAACTGATTTAGGGGCAGGACTTTTGACAATCAATTTTTTGGCTAGCGCTAATAATGGAAGCTATATAGCAACAGTTAAACCAACCAGTGATTTCATAAAAGAAATAAGGAAAATTAAATATCCACCAACAAGTTGGGCAATAGACTGGAGCGCATTAACGGAAGGTGTTAATGAGATAATTATTTCTGCTTCAGACTGGGCTGATCAAAACACTAAAGATACTCTTTGTGAAATTTGGAAAGATACCGTAAGTCCTAACTTTGTTTCTGTTACAAGGAGTAGTCAATATGAATTAATTTTAAAGAATTGGATATCTGGCAACCAGATTACTAATATTGGCATAGATAGTCAACTCAGCAAAATTACAACTATTTGTTTGTTTGACACAAACTCAGGTATAAGTGAGGTTTACTATAGTGACCAAAACCCATTAAATCAGGTAACAATAACAGATGACCTAGCAATTGGAACTCACAACGTTACTGTTTCTTATGAGTTTTCTCAGCCATTCTTAACAGGATTAATAGAGGGTATCACAACAATTAATTTTATAGCCAAAGACCATGCTGGGAACGAAATTACAACTTATAATTTTGATTCTGGTTCTTTTTTTATTATTAAGAAAGACACAAGGGCTCCTGAGAGTATTTGGGTAAGCGAGAATGATTTTACTATATGGTACAGGCTGCCAGCAGGAATCGTTACTTTTAATTTAAACATTTTTGACCCTAATCAAGAGAATTCAAAACTAAAAAGTATAGAGTATGGCGTATCCACCTATTCAGCAACAGAAATTCTGTGGAGCAATATATCTAACAATGTTTCTACTGCTGTGTTTGCTCAAGAGTGGATTGTTTCTTGGAATTTATTAAGAAGTGGGACAAATGATATTTATATTAGGGTACTTGATGGTGCTGGTAATAAATTGGAAAAAATGTTGGATACAATAAGGAAAGATGTGCTTGCTCCATCAGTTAATATGAAAAGTGTACAATCTATTAGTACTAATGCATGGTTTAGAGAGTTTGCCGGAGGAGCTATTACTATTGCGGTTACCATAACAGACGATGGAGGTTCTCTCATAGATGACTATTCTTGGGGGATAGTAACTGCTACTCTTTTTGTCACTAAGAATGAGACTCAAAATATTAATCAGCCTTCTATAGATATTGAACTGAAGATTTCTTTTGATGCATTAGATGAAGGAACAAATAATATTTATGTTCTGGTCAATGATAACGCTGGGAATACAAAAAATAGTTATGTATTTAGCTTGAAGAAAGATACACAGATACCTTTTTTTACCGCTGTAACATTTTCATATAGTGGCATTTGGTTTCGTGCATCCAAGGATGCAAGTTTTCTAAATAATATTGTTATTACGATTAATGATAATGGGTTTTCTATGCTTTCCACTATAAATATTTTTATAAGTACTTCTAATATAGAGCAAAACTATATTAGTTTGAATATACTAAGTTCCTTAGCAATACCAACAGTAAATTTTAAGAGCCCTTGGCGAGTTACCTGGGATGCATTAAGTGAGGGTACCAATAATGTTTATATAGATGTTTATGATAGAGCAGGAAACCTTACAAGTAATTTATTGTTTTATATTAAGAAAGACACCATTACTCCTGATATTATTTGGGGAACTAATATTTCCGGTAAACAAGGCGGCCTAAATTCTTGGCATAATCTAGCTTGGTTTGACGCAAATTCAGTAAATATAAGACAAATACAGCTAATTATATCTGATAACTATAGTGGGGCATCTCTGATTGATGACTATAAGTATTATGTGTCAAATAACGGACAAATTACGCTTACGTATAATTATAAATTTAATCTTCAGACAGGTTGGCTTTGGGGAACTCCATATAAGGATCAAAATGTTCCATTGCTATCATATAATGACTCGCATTGGTTAAATTTAAAACGTGAGACCTTAACGAATGGCGTTAATGAAATATATGTTGTAGTAAGTGATAATGCCGGATGGGTAGTTACCTCTAATCGAATATTAACTATTAATTTCGATAATGTTATTCCTGTTTTTTCTACGGCTAATCCTACAGGCAAAGGTTTTAATTCTTGGCATATGATATCTCCAAGTTGGTTGAGCAGTACACCTATTAGCATTACAGATATTCAGGGTTCTGGCTTACAGATTATTAGCTATAGTGTAACTAGGTATGATGACGGAACAATCAGTAACGATTTATTGACGACTAATTGGAATCAGTATTTTTATCCTAGCATGAATATTAGTTGGAATATGTTACACAATGGTAGAAACGATATTTATATATATGCTGAGGATGGAGCTCTGAACCATACGTCTAATTATGCTGTGACTATTTTTAAAGATACTATCACTCCATCAATAAATGTAAGTAACAGTATTATTGCTACATATCCTACTTCGAACTGGTATGGTCCGATTACTCCTAGTTTTCTCCTTTCCATTACGGCCTGCATATTTACGGACACAGGTAGCTCTAATATTAACAGGATTGAGTATAGTGTAAGTAACAATATTAATAATATTTGGTATTTGATAACAGATAACGCACAAACAGCAGGAATGCAAAAGTTTATTACATGGTCAGTGTTGAACTGGTCAAACATACCAGATGGAATCAATGATATTTATGTAAGGATTAGTGATAATGCTGGCTGGCTTGTAACTAGTAATAAACTTTTTACAGTTAAGCGTGATGAGCGTGTGCCAAGTTTTTCAGTAAGTGAAGCTCTTAAAACCAAGCTAGACTCATGGTATAAAGTTAATAAGCCGACTTCAAGGGTATCTTCAGTAGATCCAAATAATGAAGATTTAGTTTCTTTTTTAAGCACCAATAATAATATTACTTATTATATCAGTTCTATAGGCAATACTAATAATAGGGGAGTACTCACTATCGTAGGGGAAATGACTGCGGTTCAACTGTTAAGATTAAAAAGTATTTTTACTACTACTTGGGATTGGAGTAGACTAGGTACTCTTAAGGCAGATTCGGTTGGACTCTGGGGTACATATGTTGAAAATCCTTTTACTGTAAACGTTGAGGACATCGGGCAATCAGGATTAGGAACGGTAAATTATCAACTAGTTACAGAGAACTTTTCAGCTGATGCATGGCAGTTAGTTGCTACGTTGAATCTTAATACAGGAACTATTGGTTATGTAACAAAATCAATTGATTTTAACGGCCTTAGAGAAGGTACAAGCGATGTGTTTATCCAGGTGATAGATATAGCAGGTAACTCAACAATCAATCGTGTTTTTACCATTCGTAAAGATACGACCATTCCAAACGTCAACACCAAGGATGCCGGATGGCTTGATGAGCTTTGGTACAATACTACCCCAGATTGGTTGGGAACCAACATTGGAACTATTGTTACCTTTAATGACCCTCAGCCTGGTTCTGGCATAAGCCGGGCCGGATATACATTAAAACATGGGGTAGTCTCTTATGTAGTCGAGGTTACAATCAACGCTACCACCCCAATCTCCCAGATATTGTCTTGGACATTACCATGGGACCTAGTGACTGAAGGCCTTACTGAACTTTGGGTTTCAGCGAACGATGTTGCTGGAAATACCTTGAATGCCTATAAGGTTACTGAAATCAGAAAGGATACTCTGACTCCTAATTTTACTCTTGGCAGCACGGTGCAAAATAATTCTGGCGGTTGGTATTCAACTCAGAGATATAATAGTTGGCTAGATGATATTAGTCTTACTATAGTTGATGTTGGCGAGGCAGGTATAGCAAGTGTTTCTTATCGTGTTTCAGTAAATGGTATAGCGCAGATTCTTTCCTCGAATGTAGTTACGAGTGGGGTCTATGTTCCAACTTGGTCAATAGACAATGGTTCTTTGGCAGAAGGCACAAATGATATTTATATAATGGTTACAGATAATGCAAGAAACTCTATAAATGCTATAGCCTTTTCTGTGAAGGTGGACAATCATTATCCGCAGATTCAAGAAGGCGGGAATAGTGTTGAGAATAAGACATATTATGGAACAAGGGATGGTGATTATTGGAGGCTTCCTGATGTGATTTATAATGTGACAATTAGCTTTGTCGATGTCGGACCATCTGGTATTTCAGAGGTATTGTACTATGTAAGCGTAAATAGTGAAATCGGGGGTACTACTGAGATATCAAGGCCATTATATTCTCTTATTTCCCCATGGGCTATGAATCCAGCAGTTTTTCTAAATGGCACTAGTAATGTTTGGGTTGTTATTAAAGATAAGGCAGGAAATGTTACTACTTCAGACACATTATTTTCTGTTTATAGGCTGGAGCCTTCCTTGACCTATAACTATACTGCTTATTCGCCTTATTTGTATAGTTCATGGCATAGAGCAACGAATAATATTGTTAGTAATGTTAGAGTTTCGTTTCAAGATGTATCAGGAAGGACAACATTGGATACAATACAATATGGTGTATCCTCTAATGGTCAACCTATAACGTGGTATATTATAAAAGAAGGGGTTAATACGGCTAATTATGGTCCTACTTTTACCATTCTGTGGGACTATCTATCTCAGGGCACTAATGATATTTATGTTTCTTTCAACAATAGCGAAGTTGCCATTACAGAAAGCTTTCTTTTTAGAATGTTTAAGGATGACTTACCTCCAACGTTCGATTTAAATGCTTCCAAATTTCCTTCATATTTAAACATTGGATTTACCACGGAGGGGAATAAGGAATGGTTCCAGACAGTTACAGTACAGTTTAGCGATCCAGGAGAGGCTGAAAGCAACTCTTCCAGATTTTATAAGGTTGGGTACAGAATACAAAAAGGGATGGGTTCAGAGTTAGGTGCATGTATAGAAAAAACAATAACAACCTCCACTGTTACTTGGGGTATAAGCGAGATGGAATTAGGGCAGACGATTAACTACGTGTATGGTTATTTGGAAGATAATGCCGGCAATACATCTAGTGTTTTATTTATGATAATTAGTTGGGACAATATAGCGCCTTATGCCTTATATGAATATCCGTCACAACAGACCCCTTTATTATTAACAAAAAATACAGGACAGATTATTACTGTATTCGATGCAGTTAGAGATGAAAACGCACAGGGTGATCGTTCGATAGCGGGAGTTGATAGATTTTACTATCTTTTAACTAAAAACATTTTATATAGCAATGCTGCAGATATAAATTATGCGAGCCTTAATTATCAGAGTGATAATGGTCTAAAAACGCAGATAACTTTGGATGTAATTGGAGGTATATACTTTTTGTACGTGCAGCCGATAGATAGAGCAGGTAATTTGGGAGAAGTAAACTTGATGTATAAGTTAATAGTTGACTCAGTTTCTCCAAATTTTGTTACAACTGATCTTACTTATCCTCCACAATGGGGGAGGCGTATTGGGGGTGGATGGTCTATTCTTGTGTCGAACTGGGTACCAGAAGTAATTACCAGCGATTTTACTTTTTATTTTAAGGCAACTGATAATCAAAACTTAAAAGTTATGTATGCTACATTGACGACTAATCTGGATGTTGATCCAATGCAAGCAATGCAAGATCAGGCGTTAACTCTTTCTGGAATAAACACAGAGTATCGATATGTTATTACAACTAACTTGTTTGAGTTGGCAAATAATATGACATTTGCTGAGTTTAGCAGAGTATATGAGAGTACAATTGTTAAGCCTACACTATTTTATTGGCAAATTTACCTTTATGATGAAGTTGGAAATATTGCGAAAAATATATACCAACAGTTTCGAATAGATGTAACACCACCTCCGTCAAATCTTGTTCCAGCAGATTTTACAGTAACTCTTCGTCCAGGAGGGTTAGATTCTCCTGCGATTGATCCCTCTCGTTGGTTTAATAAGTCTACTGTTTATATAAATGTTGCTGTTCCGTTTGAGAAAGATACTGGTTCTGGCGTTGCGAATGATAAAATCTATAGCATTACAAGGGAGGCGAATCCATCTGATTCAGCAATTATTTCTCCCTATTCATGGGGTTATGTTGCTAGTCCTCTCATTGCAAATCAAGCGGGAATTCCCTATAACGTGTTTGTTAAACTCATAGATAATGTTGGCAATCAGGATGCTTGGCAGAAGGTGACTGAACTTAAATATGATCCTCTTAGCCCAGGCAATCCAGAATACTTATATGGTAATCATGACTATCCATATACAAGAGCAGATAATGGAACTATTACTTTCTCTTTTGGCGAGTCAATAGATACTGGTGGTTCTAATATATCTACATATAGTTTTTATGTTTATGAAGTCTATAATAATCAAAAGACAGTTGTTTTTTCTAAGTCACCTGCATCTCCAGACACTGAGTATATAGTAACTGGTATAGGTTTATATAGAAATGAGTATCAATATCAGCCAGGCGTCGATATTTATGATCATGCAGGTAATAGAACTATTGTTGCTGGAACAGCCGTGCTAGTTGATCGTACTTCTCCTGATATGGTTATTAATCCAAGGGTTACGGCTAGAACTGAAAGTAATGTGAACTTGTCATGGCAGGAGCCTTTAGATAATTCATTAGGATTAGTAGGCTCTGGCGTTGGTAGCTATGAGCTTAGTTTTTACTATGTATCTTCTGATGGTATCACAGCTGAGAGTTTATTTTTAAGTACAAATGTTACAGATACTCAAATCCAATTATCTATTCCTTTAGAGATAGATTTTATAGGAAAGATTGTTGCTGTCGATAGAGCTGGCAACAAGTCTGCTCCACAGGTGATAAGACAACTTTCCATTGACTTTTTTAATCCTAAGAATCCACCGATTGCTACAACCAAGAACGAGTCATTGTATTCTGTTTTTGCTAATGATGCTATTCAAGGGTTACCTAAATCAAGAGCCTTTGCCGGAGGCCAAGAAGATTTCTTTCATTTAATTTGGATGCCAGGAGATGACGAAGGGTTTGGAGTTTATGGATATAATTACAGTTGGGTAAAGGATGCGGTTACTCAGCAATCAGGATTTACAACAAAGAGGACATTAAATCTTCCTGCTCGGACTAACGGAAGGTATGTTTTGTGGTTAAGGAGTGAAGACTTTGCAAGAAACAAAGCAGATGTTTCTGACAATGCATATGAATTCACAGTCGCATTTGATGGTGGAGTGTCACCAAATAGACCAGTAGCTCCAACAATAACAGCTCCTATATATACAAGTCTCAATTCATTTACGTTTACGATGAGTAATATTGACAATAAAGGTGTCAGTTATGGAAGTAATCCACAGTATCAATATGGTGTTTATAAGGCACACCACGTTAAAGAGATAACAATGAATACGATATCTTCTCTTCAATCTATAACTATTCCTTTTGCGATTTTGTCTCCAAATAGTCAGTATTATGTTAAATATCGAGTTATTAGTCAGAACACTTACTCTGGTTGGAGCTATGGTTCAGATTATGTATTTTATGATACGCAGCGTCCTCTTACTATGAATGCTCCTTTGCTTGCAGATGCCTCCCAATATATCGGTAGGTCTGTTCAGGTAGTTAACTTTCTTCCGATAAGGGATGCATTTGATGACAATAATTTTTATGCTGGTAGCGGTATAAGTCGATATGATATTGCAAAATATAAAGGTGGAGTTTTGCAGGGAATGATATCTGTTACAATGGATGAGCTTTTTCAAAAGAGACAAGTTCGTTTGGATTCTACAGCTAGCGTTTCTTTGGATGAGTATTCCGAAGGGGCGACATACTCTGTTAGGGTTAGAGCTGTCGATAATGCTGGTAATCTCGGTGGATGGAGTGATGAGAGCAATGTTGTTATCTGGGATAGTTTAGAGACAAATTGGGGCAATACTGTTGTCCGTTGTCAAGTTGGGGAAACTGCTTCCAGAGCTTCTTATGAAGTCGTAAGCGCAAATAATGGTTATGTGAAAGGTTTTAATTTTAATTTTGAATGGTATAGCCCTACAGGAGGTAGCGCTATAGCGGAGTATGAGTATTATTATGGATATACTGATATGAATGGTCAACTAGGACTTCCTCCAGGTCCGATAACTTCTTTAAATTATTATGAAACAGGAACACTTAACGCTAACGTAAAAAATGTTGTTTTGCTAGGCGGTTATCCTGTTAATCTTGGAATTAACCTTAACCCTCTTAATTCCAGATTTAAGAAGAATTTTGTCAATGTTTCTGGAGACGTAAAATATTTTTGTATTAAGGCAAAAGACATTGCAGGTAATAAAAATGCTCTTTGGACACGAAAGTATACAACAAAGATAGACAGGTTTGCACCAGATAGACCTACATTTACAAGTCCTTTAAAGAATATTGTAACTAGTCAGAACAATTTTCAATTTACCTGGACATCACCTGGTGATGTTGGTGGTGGCTTTGTTGATAAAGTTTCCTTAAAGGTGTATAAGGTTGAGATTACTGGGACTTGGAATGATTATCGTTGGAATAGGCGAGAGGTTTTCAGTTCTTCTAATATGATAGGTAATTCCTATTTGCTGCCGGCGACTGCCTCAGGCACGTACTATGCAGAAGTAAATGTTTCTGATAATTTTGGTAATGGCATTCGAATGTTTTCGCCGGAAGACACGGGAGTGTACAACCTTGAGTGGTCAACAGCTCAAGACTTTGGAAGTCAGCCGCGTATAGATTTGTCTAATTTTTCTAGTTTTGTAAATATAGATAAAATAAACCCTGCGCTAGAAATGGCTCCTTATAAATATCTCCAATTATTTAAAAATGTTGAGTCTGAAAAAATAGTTAGAATGAAAGAAGTTTTAAGATTTATAGATGTTAATGCAGCAGGCTTGGAGCTTAGTCCTGCTTTGCCGAGAGAGGTTGTTAGTAGATGGATGCTCTTTACCTCGCTAGATAATAGTACTTTTGGTAGTTTTATTACAAAAAATTGGGATAATATTTCAGGGGTTATCGATTATTATAAATATGGCTCCTTCCCATTAGTATCAGTTGATGCTGAGATCATGTTAAATGGTAGATTGTCTACGGCAAACGGCAAGGGGTTGTATGATGATGAGAGTCTAATGTCCTTACTGATAACCAAGGGGCATATAAAGACGAATCGTTTTCTGTATCCGAAGATAGCTTATATTTTTGAGAAAAATTACTATGTTGATGGGTTATTCAAATCTGGGAGAATTGTGTCATTAGATAACGAGAATCAATATAACGGTATTTTAGGGTTTAATGAAATTGATTCGATAATATGGAACATGGCTCCATATTCATCAGGGACTTATCAACCATTTTATTTAGAGTATGGTACATCTTCTGACTCGCAAACGACAGAGATAATAAAAATAGCTATAGACAAAGGCTATCTAAAAGAGGGAGCTGGTGTAGAGGCTCCAGAAGGGTATTATAGGGTTGGAACTAATCTAAGGGCGGTTGGGACAGAAAATGCTATAGAGAGCATTTTATTTGATGGAGAAACCCCCACCATACCACACGGCGTTATTTGCGCAAGTGATATATATCAGTTTGCAAATAAAAAAACTGATGAGATTATTAAAGTTTTAGAAAAGTGTGGTTCCATTAAAGCCTTAGGAACAAAGTATCCAGATTGGTATCTAATCTTGGGAACTTTTGAAATACCTGACACAGAGCAAAAAGGATATGTAGAGATTATAACGACAAATATCTATCCGCTTTTTGATCAAATAACCAATGATTGTAGAGCTATGGTTGAAGCTGTTATCAATACAGCCAATGCAAATTACGACGAACTTCGACTTAACCTAGCAGACTTTTTGCGACAATATGATGTGCTTGACCCAGAGAGTTATACTCTTTCTTCTTCGGATTTTGTTAATATGGACGGTTATTTTGATTGGCATTTTAATTGGTTACATGATGACTACATGAATGGTTCTGGCATATCAGAGGTACTGGTACAGAAGTTTATTAATGGTGTAGCGAATGGATCTGCGATTCCTATTTCTGTTACTTCGCCAGAATTTTCATATGGTGCGAATAATAGTTCCACTAAGTTTGATGTTAACACAGAGATAAAGCTCAATATTAAGGATCATGCAGGAAACTGGTCAGGTTGGAGTAGTCTTTCTGGTTATTCAGGAGAATTATTAAACCCTATACAAGGATACAATTTTTCCCATACAACTTTTCGTCCTACTTATCCAGGGCAAGAAGAATCGCCAGATAAGTGGCTTAGCGTGCAACCTGTTAATTTCACTTGGACTCAGGGGCAAGTGCATGAATATAAAATTACTGATGCCAGTGGCGTTCATTCAATAACATCCAGAAGTATTATTTTAAGCGTTAATGCTGCTGAGGGGACCAAAAACTATACTGTAGTTGGAAGTAATTTTGCTGGCACCGACACCAGTGCTTTAAGGTCTCTTTTATATTATTATGATAAAACTAAACCAATCGCGGGGAGTAATAGTATAGTGGTTAATCCATTTTATAAGGTAGATACCATTTTTACTGTACCGACTTATACTGATGCTACTTCTGGAATTGGCAGTTATCTTTTTTCTTTAATAAATATAAAAGATAAAACAGTAGTGCCTGCCCCCCCGATGTCTAACGCAAGTTATACCTTAGTAGTAAGCGGCAAAACCGGTCAACAATTCTATTTACAAGAAACTGCCTTAGATAAGGCAAGAGTAGAAGGGGCATCAGTTACTTCTGCAGTTTTTGGCGTAGACAATAAGCCTCCTGGTGATATTACAGGATTATGGGCAAACTCAAATATTATTAATAATGGGGCTTATTGGGGTTCGTCTGTCAGCGGGAGCTCTTTTGCTTGGATGCCAGCTGAAGAATCCCAGTTCGGAGTAAAAGAGTATAGGATTACAATTAATCATGGTGTCGGCAATCTTGTAGGTACGCCAGTCCCAGTAACAACTAATAAAACTATGTTGGAGCTTAATAAATATCCAGCTATCAAAGATGCAACAATGCTGTCTTTTAGTGTTCAGGCCGTGGATTATGGAAATAATGTTTCTAAAATAGCAAATCTTGAATCTCCTTTGAGAATAGATAAAGCTAAACCAATGGTTCCTGATTCAACATTCGCTGCAGTAAAGGAAGAAAATGGTATTCCAAATAGTATATGGCAAGCAGTAACAGATTCGGCTAGGTTTACTTTCCCACCATTGTCATCATATTTTACTGATACAGACTCTGGTCTAAACAAGATAGAGATTTATTGGGGGCCTGAGCATGGCAGGACTTATGGTGCTAAAATAGCTAATGCGGCTACTAAGTATACCCCAGATGGTGTTATGCCTAATTTGGGACAAGTTGAGTATCGTTTATTGATTAGGGCTTGTGATTACGCAGGCAACTGGACAGATATGCAGACAGCTTACAGTACAAAATATGCTACGTATGTCCATCCTGTAGACACTATGTGGGTTATACCTTTCCAAGTATGTACAGGTCAAATAAGCGGATACACATTTACTAATAATGTTAAATATGAATATTATAATGGGCCAACGGTGGATATTGTTTGGCCAGACTATCAAGAGCAAGCAGGTATAAAGAAATTTTATATAGAGGTTTATGTTACTGATAATAAAATGGTTCCTAATTCACAAGCAGGTGATCTAAAAAGAGTCATAACAGTAGATATTACAAGTCCAAATTTATTTCTAATCAAGTCAAGCATACAAGTAACTACAGGTTACAGATGTACCATTACTATGGATGCTCAAACGTTAGGCGTTACAACTGATAACGAAATAAGCAGTAAGAATTATTATTTTTATATCAGGATAGAGAACAATCTTGGCATAATGTCTGATACATTTGTGAGGTCGTTTATGTTTTGGATGGATAGGAGCACACCGAATAGGGTAATAAGCCCTACGATGGATAATTCTGGTGTGTCAGTATCAATAGTAAATACTGCAAAGTCACTTACTTGGAACTGGCAGACACCTTATGATCCTGGAGGAGCTAGTATAGATTATTTTCAGACTTTTCTTGGTTCTTATCCTTGGGAATATTCTTTTGTGTCTTATAACGAAATGGAAAAGTATAGCCCACATGTTACTGTTAATAAGTTAAATAGTTTAAATTATAGTTTTGAAGACAGTTTAACTGATAATTTATACACTTTTTATATTAAAGCTTGGGATAAGGCGGGTAATAGTGGAGATTATAGTGAAGGTCAGGCTGTACTTGTAGATACCTTAGCACCATCATTGAATATTTTGATGAATACAGGGTATAGCTCAAAAGGTGCTAGTAGACTAATAAGTGGTTCAGTATATTCTCTTATAATTAGTAACAATGCTGGGTTTCAATTGTTTATGAAGGATTGGGCGAAATCTCAGACAGGCAATGTCGGTTCAGGTGTTCAGGGCATTAAATTGGATCTTTTTGAGCTTAAAAATGGCCAGTTTAGTACAGCTTCGGTAAAGGCTGAGATTAATACATTTAACCTTGGAGGTAGATATTTTAATTTTGGAAACTGGATAACTCAGCAGATAACTGAAACTACGTTAACTAAGAATAGTTATCATTTTACTCAGAATGATGGGTTGGCAAGATTTGCTTTAATTAGTAGCGATTTAGTGATTTCTGCTAATTGGTTTAGTACTAGTAATTTTATTGAATCGTCGGTAAGTATAAATCTAGTTACTTTTAGTGTTAGGGAGCTTGATGGTTTTTATTTCATAAGACAATCCGTAATGGATTGGGCTGGTAATATGTCTTCTAAAAACATATATTTTTATACAGATATGGGAAAACCTACCTTAGATAAAAAGTTTAGTGGACTAATATATTTAGACAATTCTTATCATTTTAGGGTGAAAACAGTTGATGGTCTACCGGGCTCGCTTTTTATTCCTCCTAATGTATCGATAGAGCAGCCAGAAGGAAATCAAAGTTATGCTATTAATATATATTTTTCAGAGAGGGATTCTTTTATTAATGTATTTCCTACAGATAATAATTCCTCTCCTTTTGGATGTTTTTATGATCTACCTCTTTCTAAGAGGGATAGTTGGAATTTCTTGACAAGTAAAAATTATTATTTCCCTTATGTTGAAACAGAACCGTCTAAGTGGGGATTTGATTTTTCTGTTGTTTCTGCGTCAACTAGATTCTATCTAAGGGCTTATGACTCTTCTTCTGAAGAGCTTGCATTCTATCAGAATAATCAAAACAGGTTTGCTAATTCTTGGCATAATGATACACAAACTATAACACCCAACGAAGAGTTACTCATTGTTAACAAATATCGTTTGCCTTTACAAGGATTTAAATATCGCATGAGTGGGACAAGAACAACTCATAATATTAACTTTGATGAATCCAACGCATGGTGGGACTGGGGTAGGGATCTGGTTCAGGTAAGTATTAATAATGTAGCAGACAATCGGTCTTTAACTTTAGGCGTTATGGACTATGGTGACAATACAGACGAGATGTATTTTAATAAAGTTTTTCTTTCTAAGCCTATATCATTGGTAACTTCACAGGTAGAGTTTTTGTACATGAGTTCTTCTGGTTCTACTGCTAATCAAACATATTTTAGTCGTTATGGTGGAGCAAATAACGAATGGAGAGATTATCAAGTTCAGCCTTGGAAATATAATGGGGTGATTGGGGCTAATACAAATAATATAATCGTGTCCATGCAGATAGTAGTTTCTGGTGAGCCTTATCAATTAAGGGCTTGGGACCAGAGGCCTATTTTCTTCTCGAATGGAACTTTAATTAATCCTTATTCTGGACTTAATGCAACTGCCTCAGCCTTAGCAGTGCCAACCCACAATGGGTTTACGTTAATGAGTAATGTAATTACATATAACTATCTTGGATATTATGGATATTCTGTTACAGAGAATGATGGAGTAAAAGCATCTCCCGACAGGAATGTGCTTAGCAATAATTTCACACAGCAGTATATTTCTGTAAATATTCCAAACATGTATGGAGACAGCGCTATAAGTATTGTTGTTACATATCAGATCGATAGTTCTTTCCCTTCAGTTACGATGGATACATATTATTTGTATGACAGATTGTCAAATATTGAAGTTGAAAGGTATTTAGGAGCTCTTACTTTTACAACTAATAGGATAATTATTCCTGAGTATTGTATTACCTTTAATGTTCCTTCTGCAGAATTTAAAAGTAAGATTGCTCCAGCTTTTGCAGGATATAAGGAAATAATTTTTGTTAATACTATGAATTCTATGGCTACTAGTAATTGGATAACAGCTAATAATGCAGGTAATGGGAAAGTAAGGATAACTGATAATGTAGGGGGAGTAGGTTTGCCGCTGAATCCATTTAGATACAGGGTAGTTACTGGGAATACAGCAAATAGAGGTGCATCAAATCAAAGATGGAATAATTCATGGGAAGGCATTACTTCTAATCTCGAGGTCGGCATCAATTGGATCGACCTTGTCTGGGAAGATAAGGCTAGAAACTACTCAGGAACCAGTAATTGTGTGGTTGTTTATGATAATACTCCTCCAGTAATATATTCAGCAACGCCTGCTGTTACTTGGTATCCTAAATCAGTTGGTACCCGTAAGTTATTATTCGAAAAACCATATTCTAGCGGATATGTTATTCAGCCTTTGTTGCCAAGTAATAATTTATTTACGGGAAACGTTCCGACTTTTAATATAGATGGGCGTAAAGGTATAAGAATGTATTTTACAGTATATGATGATGCCTTTAATGAGAAAGTGCTTAGCACAAACAGTACTAACGTTTATGAGTTTTCTTTTGTTAGGGTTTGGGTATCTAAAAATGGGAATGAGGCAGCAACATTAGACTTTACATTTGATCAATTCGGAAGTTTAGTCGATGACAAATATGGTATCTTTAAGGTTAATCCAGTAACTTCTTTTGATATTAAAGAAAATAGGCCTTCAGCAACCGCATATATCGCTAACGGGAGTAGCCGTACACCGTATAATTATTGTTTCTTTGTGACTAGCGATATAATTATATCTAATAACGCAGTCTTTGGTGGTGAGTCTTCTAATTTTCAGCAGAGTAGTTATCAGTTCCGTATTGCTGTTTTGGATTATGCTGGAAATATAAGTACAACGGACTTTTCTGATCCGTTAGAGATAAAAAATGAACGTTCTCAGAAACTAAGAATAACCGTTGATGTTATTCCTGATGCAACCTTTAATTTAGATAATGTGCGATTAGTCACATCATCAATACATGGCGCATTTCTTGATATTTCTGATTTTCTAGCTCCAGTTAATTGTATTTCAGGTAACGTTCAAAATAGAATTTATAATGATGGGGTTATTAATTTTGCATTCCAAGTTACCTTAGATAATACTTGGACTAGAGACGCACAACCTGGAGCACAATTTGTTTGTATTTGGACAACGAATGATTTATATAATACTTCAGATTTTGGATTTCATAAGTATGTTTATTTTGGGTATGGAACTGTTAATTGGAGTATTACCCAAGGTGTTCAGGTAGGTACTGCTAGCTTTTCCTTTGATGTTTTTAATCTTAAGCCAGGTCAAGATAAGGTGACGTTGGGTAGTTCTTTTGAGGGGAAAGGAATGTATTTATCAGAAAACGGTGACGAACTTATTATAACAAGTGATGAAGTTGTTAGATTTAGTGTTAATTTGGCAGGTAGCTCAGGCATGCCGAATCTTACAGCAATATCTCAAAATTGGTCTATTATTACCATAGACCTCACACCACCTGTGCTACAAAGTGGACTTATGTTTGACGTTCATGCAGGGAATATTTTGAATAAAGACAAGGGGCTTTATGTTTATCAGGGACAGGTTACCGGCAACTTAGCAACTGTGAATTCTTTTACTATTGCATCTTTGAATGCCTTTACTTTAGTAAATAATTTTGTTTATATTCGTAGTTCGCAATTAAGCTACAATATGGCTATTCTTTCGGATAGCTTGTCTGGCGTGCCTACAAATAACTCCTATTTAAGGTCAAAGGTGTATCATTTTGAAGGCGGAGCAACCAATAATCGTTCTTTTTCTTTCACTTCACCACTCACATCGAAGAAATACAGCAAAAGTAATGAACCAGTAACTGCAAATCTTAATCAAGGTGATGGAATGTATTTTATTGACAATTATTATGCAAACAACGCCGGATTATTAACTAGAAATAGTATGTTTGTGATTAGGGACACTATTCCTCCTATAATAAATCGTTTTAATATTAGGAGGTCCGTGTCTCAAAATGATTATGCTCCTGTTACTTGGAATTTTTATGGCAGCCAGAATCTGGTGCTGTCTTGGGATGCCGTAGATGATTTAGCAGTCAAAACTAGTGGTTGGCTAACTGGTTCTAATCCAAAGGGTATTTGGTTCTATGAACTTAGGTATGATCATATGGATGCAAATAATGTTACTTCAGGATATATATTTAGTTCCAGAAACAGCTCTATTGTTAATGAGAATGGTATTAACGGAGAACAGTTTGTCCCTACAATCTGCACAGCTATTACTATCAACTGGAATGACGTAAGTGCTAACATTTTCGAGGGTAAAGTAAAGCTTAGTTTATATTCTTGGGATTATGCATTAAATTATTCTGTATCAGAAATGATAGTTTATATTGATACAGGAAATGCTCTTCACAAAAGTATAGGCAGGATAGAGCCTGTCACTGATGATATTGATTTTCACAACGATGGGGTTTCTCCTTCAGCCGCAGGTGGTGCGGGGTATTATGACCAGACAGAAGTGTGGGTAATGCTTCATTTAACAAAGGATGCGTTTGACGTTACACAGCTAGACACTTTGAGAACCACTCAACACCTACCAGTAGAAGTGTTTGTTGCTTCTGGCAGTATTCAAAGTAGAGTGTCCTTTAATTTTACGACTGCATCCATCAGTCGACTCCCAGCAATTTTGGATGGTAGTAATTTGTATTATAATGTCGATGCTAAGATAGGAAATTTAGGTGCTGTAGTCGTTTATATAACCGTTGATTTGAGAGAGGTTATTAGTATAAACGGTTATCAGGGACCGGTGACTCTATCCTTTAAGTTGATAGATGGAGCAGGATATTTATCGGTTACTGCGGAAACTCAAATAAGAGTAACAGTTGATTTAAGCGCACCAACAGGAAGTGCTACCTTTTTAAGCGGCACAAGTATATTTTATAATGGAGAGAATATAGATGCCTTTGATTTGTATGGAATAAGCAAAAATACATGTTTTGTTACTACTACAAATGTTAAACAAGAGCTAAATTATAAAGATGCACATTCAGGATTAAACTCTGATCCATATAGATATTTGTTTTTGCAAAAGAATTTTGGTTCTGAAAGTATTATAAAATCAGTAAGTACAAATGGAAGTACTTATGGATGGGAGGATTATGCTGCGGTTAGTCTTGATTCCCATTTTTCAGATAAATTTATTTCTAGAAATAGTTGGTATCAGATAGTTTCTTATATAAGAAATAAAGCAGGTATTGTGGAAGTAACAACTCGAAATTTTATATATGATACTCAATCTCCGACGATTAATAGGCTGATTGTTACTGTAAACGATCAAGACAAAGAGTATAGAAGGAGTTCTGGTAATTTTATAAGTAATGAGCCAATAGTAATCAATTGGAGTGTTTCTGATAATGCTTACGATTTGTTAAGTGAGGAGATATTTAATAAGACTGATGCTGGTTCCTACTATAGAGGTATTTATAATTATAAATTACTTTACAACAAGGGATCGAATGTGAACCCTATTAATGCAGGTATTAGCTTAAATAGTAGTCCTGAGTTCGATTCATATTTGCAGGCATCATTCAATTTAACATCTGAGGATATTTTTAATTATGGCGAAGGTATAATTAGCATAACAATAGTCGCACAGGACTTTTGTAATAACGCGTCTTCAATGAATTCTGTTCTTTACTTTTTAGATTGGTCTAACACACTTAATGAACAGATATCTTTATTTGAGAAGGTAACTGACAATATTTCGAATGTTACACAGTATGAAGGGTTTGGTCTTACCCCATATGAAGCAGCCTTAACCGTTGGATACTATGATCAGGCTTCAGTTAATATTATTATTCATTTGAGTGCAGATGCTCAGGATATTACTCAGTTGAGCTACCTTAGAAATTCGCATATACCGTTGGAGGTTTATTTAGCAACTGCAAATGATGTATGGAATAAAGTAGCTTCAAATAATATCACAGCTACGTATAACTTGGATAAGTCGATTACAGTAGTTAATAACCTAGCAAACGTCACTATTTCTGCGGTCATAGACCTTCGTGAATATGTGGGAAATAATTTTTATCAGGGAGGCGTATCTCTTTCCTTTAAATTGATTGATGGTGTCGGCAACCTTTCAGCAACTTCTAATCAGGTGAGGGTTACCGTTGATGTTTCAGCGCCTATAATATCTTTTGGTTTTATAACAACAGATTATATGTTGATTTCTACAGAGGGTATTTTCGAGACATATGGGGTGACGATCAATACAGAATTTAGTTCTACCGCTCAGGTGTTGTTGACTGTTTCAGCCTATGATGAACACAGTGGATTAAAAGTAACATGGAACACATTTTCAATAGAAAAGTATTCATTAGGTGGCAGCTTAATATCTACGTGGAACACACCGTGGCAGGAACGACCAACAGTGAGTATGTCAGAATTCAATAAACAAGGCATTGCTAGCATGAACTATTATTATATGGTTCGTAGTTATGTCGCAAATATGGCAGGCGGAGTAAGGATGTCTGAGGCTAAGGTGGTAATTTTGGATGGCACAGCCCCTACATTATCAATGTTTAGAACGACTACACAAGATGATGGAACGAATACATATAAGCCTTCTTCAATTAATTTTATTCAACCAACAACGCTTAATTTTGAGTGGGTTGTATCAGATAATATCTATAGTTCGTCACCAAATATTTTTAGTGCTAATTCTAATTTTGGGATATTCAAATATGAATTAAAGTTTATTACTTCAAACACTTATGTTGATATAGCAACAACAAACTTGACAGTATTAGTTCCAACACGAACTAATACATTTTCAATTTCTAAATATTATTTGGAAAACACAATAGGTGAGCAAGGCGTTACATTTTCTTTAGTTGCTTATGACTTTGCAGGCAATGTTGCAACCTTTAATCTTGGTCCATTTATTTTTGATAAGACAAATAGCTTAAATGTACAAATAGACAGATATGAGGCAGTAACTGACGACCATGATGATTTAGGGATGATTGGCACATTAGAGAAAACACCGCTTTCGGCGAGTGGTGTGTCTGGGTATTATGATCAGACAACCGTTGATTTTATTATTCATTTTACGGTAACAGCAAACGATAGCACTCAATTTAGTTATTTGCCTTACATGCATATTCCTGTCGAGATTTTTATTGCTACAGCTAATGGTAATGATTACGTTATGGTAAGTTCTGCCCATATTAAAGCCACTTATGATTTCGCTGCCACTCTCTTTGAAGAGAGTAATTTAGCCACAATGAGTATCTATGTTACAGTAGACCTAAGAGCTTATATTTCTACAGATAATTATCAAGGTTCGGTTGAAATAAAGAGTAAAATAATTGATGGTGCTGGCAACTTATCTTCGACCAGCGATTTATCAATTGTTATAACAGTAGATCTAACGCCTCCGACAGAATCTGTTTTTGGTGGGGTAAGCTTTAATTCAGGGTTTGGGTATCAGGGGCAAGATTCTCCGAGAGATTTAATTCATTATGGATTAAGTATGAATACGGTATTTGTTAGCGTTAATAACAATGTTCCTATTATGATGAAGGCTATTTTTTCCGACACACATAGTGGACTACCAAACACCTTTAATCAATTTGTGTTATTATCATCAAATTTAAGCGTACTAGGCACAATGGATAGCACAGAATTGGGATTGGCCATCGCAAGTATTAATGCGGCTTCTTTAGTCCCTAATAACTTATATAATTTGTTTGTTTATGCTTGGAATAATGTTGGAGCGATAACTAAAGGTAGTACTTTTAATGTAATTTTTGATATCTTACCACCGCAAGTTATTTCTTTTAATTTAGAGATACCAGTAGGAGATAGAACTGCGTATCCAAAAAGTGATGATTTGTTTGCTCAAGCAGCAACAATAACCGTTAAATATGACGTTACAGATAACATAGTAAAAAGCAGTGTTTTTAGTGGCAGCAGACAGTTGATACATAAGGGAATTCACCATTTCGATATGAGCTATAAAAAACTAGATGGTCCTAAAACTCTTGTACTTATTGATCAAATGGTCAGTAATGATAGCCAAATTGGTTTTTCAAGTGTAATTCTTTCTAAGGATTTTGTTCTTGAGAATTTTTCAGAAAAGAAAATTTCTATCAATATAGACTTTTTTGACTTTGCTTATAATAAGGGCTCGGATTCAATAGGACCACTAATCTTTGACGCAATCACCACCCTTAATTCTCAGCTAGGAAGGATTTATGCTAGTGATAATAGTGACGAAGACTTGTTGGGTGGTTCTCCGATTACAATTACTGGTGGTTTTGGTTATTTTGATTCTCCTACAATAACATTTATTTTAGAGTTTTCAGAAGATGCAAATGATCTAACACAGCTTAGTTATCTTACAATGAATCATATACCTCTAGAGATTGCTCTGACGATAAATGATGTAGGAAGACTTTGCACTGCGACAGTTTTTGCTACATATAATGCGCAAGATATGAGAAATAATCTAAATGATCCAAACGAAAAAAACTTAGGAGGCTTAACAATAAATGTTACCTTTGACATGGCTGCTTGGATTGGAGTTGATACTTATCAAGGTCCAGTTACAATTTCTTTTCGTTTTATAGATGGAGCTGGTAACTTAGATAGAAGTGCAGTAACAGCAAATACTTGTAGGATAACAGTAGACCTTACCCCGCCTACTGGTTCAGCTGATTTTGTAAAAGAAGATTATTCTTTTATAGCCACTAGAAACTATCAAGAGTATGGGGTGCCAACGGGCACAGCATTTGCCAAGCAAAATAATTTATTAAGAGTAGAGGCGATGTATTCAGACAGTCACTCTGGTATGCCAGCAGAGCGATATAACTATGAGTTCAGAAAATATGCTTTAAGAGACACATCCATTAGCCAAGACTATAAGGCTAAGATTTGGTTAAACACCCCAGGAATAGATATTGCAAGTAGTAACTCTGTTGGGTATACCGGATTATCCTCTAATTATTTGTACAGGGTGTCTTATCAGGTTAGGAACAATGTAGCGCTAGTAACTACTTTTGATAGATGGATTATTGTAGATGATATAGCGCCAACTATTAATCAATTTTCATTAAGTGAGGCGATAACAACTAACTATGGTGGTTCTTCTGCTAAACAGTCTTATTATGGTCTACAATCTTTAACTGTTAATTGGAGAGCATCAGATAATATATATGTGGAATTAAGTAGAAACACAAGTTTTTTTGGGTTTGCAACCAAAGACCATCAGGGTATTTATCAGGCTAAAGTCTTCTTTACAAAAGATTCGTTAAGAACAAACATTGTTACTCTAAATCAGTCGTTAATTATTAATAATCAATTCATAATTTCTAGGAACTATGTGCAAAGTAGAATAAATGAGGGCAAGGTCACTATTGGCATAGAATTAATTGATTTTGCTGGAAACAGTAGCAGTACTTATAATGTTCTTTGGTTTGATTGGAGTAACACGATTAATACACAGATAAAGGAGATTTTAGTTACGTATGACAATACCAATAATTTAGCAGTTACCGCTAATAACTATAATTTTGACGATAGAACACCTTCTAATTCTTGTACTATGATTGGTGTTTATGATCAAACAACAATTAACCTAAAAATTATTCTTACTTCAGATGCTTACGACACAACAGCGTTAAGTACATTGCTAACTCAGTTTCCAATAGTCGCATGCGTCTCTTATAATGCAATGGCGCTTACCATAAGCTCGCAATATATTTGGGTTAGCTATGATTTTGTTAATAGTGAGGAATTATCTGATTTGAATATCGCTGGTCTTACTTTGGATGTTACCTTGAATGTGCAAGGACAGATTAGTTCCACTCTTTATCAGGGCAGATTTGGGTTGATGTTTAAGTTCATAGATGGAGCTGGTATTTTGAGCACTTTTGATAATAAATACCTTATTGTTACCGTAGACCTTACTGCGCCAACTTCTAGTGCGCTTACTCCTTGGAATTTGAATGTTTCAGGTGTTTCTCGTAATTTAAATAGTATACCAATTGGTTTTAGTGGAAGGTCTTTTAGTAGTACCTCAAATTTTATTATTAGTTTAAATGCATTTACTGATAGTCATTCTGGGTTAGCTATGAATCCATATTATATTTCTGTTACAGGAAATTCTGTAAGTATGAATTCAGCAGAAAATGTAGCGATTACAGGCGATTTTGCTGGATGGCAAGTAAGTAATACTTTTAATATTTCAAAGGTACTAGAAGGCAAACTAAATTATGATGTTATTTCTCTGGATATTGTTATGAAGGTTAATAACGCCGCAGGTATTGTTACTTGGAATCAACAGCGTATTTATGTAGATAAGATTGCTCCTAAGATTACTACGTTTAATAGAACTAAACATGTAGACGTTGACGGTGACGGTTATTTGCCTGAGCAAGAAAACATATATAATAAGCAGGCAATTTTGTTAACCTGGAATATGTTTGATAATTTAGGAGAATATGACGGTAATCTGGGAATAGTTCCAACCGCGGGAATCTGGTACGTGACACTTGCTTGGAAAACTAGTACAGTTAATGAGGTTTCTTCTGGGGAAATAATTACAAAAGGAATGCTCTTTAGCGGCAAGGAATGGTTGCTTCCTAGTACATACATTTCAAATAATATTATGCAGGGATTTGTAACATTTGCGCTTACAGCTTATGATTATGCAAACAACGTAACCACTAGTTATATGAATTTAGTTTTTGACTGGGAGAATGCTCCTCCAACTCAAGCTTTTGGATTCGTTCCAGATAAGACAGATAATTCTAGTATAGCAGACGGTGTTTTTCCGGATTTTGGTTATTTTGACCAAGTTACTGTTTCTTTTTATATTACTTTTAATTCCATAGCTGATGTAACAGGTATATCTACTAAGAATATTACAATAGAATATGCAAAATCCAATGGTTCGTATATCTCTATATCTTCTAGTAATTATATTTACTCAATAACTTATAATTTAGGAGCTGTTGCACAAGATCTTGTGATTATTACAGTTGACATAAATTTTACTAACTACTTAGAGAGTTATGGTGGCACAGTCGGCGGTTTTGCTGCTGACATTAGTTTTCAGTTATTAGACAGAGCTGGTGTCAAAAGAGATGATAGATTTGTTAAAAGAATAACAATTGATAGGGAGGCTCCAACTCTTAATATTAATTATGGCAGATTTTTGTTTACCTTAGATCCAGGTGAAGATGCTAATCAAAATGGAATATTACCATTAACCGGTTTTTACAAATCTCCAATAATAAGTGCCAGGGTTGCTTATAATGACAGCGTTACATCTAACGGTTTCGCTGATATGGACAAACGAATATTCTTTAGATTATTTACGCTAGAAGGAAAACAACAGCTTACATGGTGGGAAAATGTCATTAATACAGCTAATACAAAAGGACTAGAGAGCGAAGCAGATGATGATTTTAGTTTTTCTTTTCTTTCAGGTGACATCATTGTTTCTAATAATAATAATATTGGACAAGTATCGTCAGAGGATAGTTATATTTATGAGGCATATATTAAAGATAAAGCAGGGCATATTTATTCCACTTATATTTTTGTAACTTATGATGTTACAGCACCTTCGATTGATTCGGGGGTATCTCTTGTTCGGAGTATATACATTATTTCAGATACTGATAGCAATGGGGATGGACTAAATCCTTTAGTTGGTTATTTTGATAGTTTAACACTGGATGTAAATATTAGTTTAATTACAAAGGATTATTGGGAGTCTTTACTTCGTGATGAGCAATGTTCAGATAATCTTTCAGGATTTATGGATTTTCCAGTATTTGTCAAATATTCTTACTTTATGCCAACGGAGAATGTGAAGTTAATAGTAGGTTCAGACACAACAATCACCGGGTCGTTTTATTCAACGTTCTGGAATGCCGTTGATCGTTCTTATGGTCCTAGAGCTTTTGCTAGCTATGAAGACCATTATGCTGATCTAGTACTTACAAATAATTCTACTGGAGATGTATATGTTGTGATAGCCGATAAAGCTGGTAATGCTACGGAATTAAAGAGGCCGACGTATGTAAACATTCAGTCTGTTACTGTGGATATGGATGCTCCAACTCATCCTTCTTTCAAGTTTGAGTTGCTAGATGCCTCAGATAGTAAGGGAAGTGGTATTTTGCCAGACCAAGGTTATTTTGATGAATTAACCATTAGTTTTAATTTGAGTTTTTTAGGTATAACAGATAATGGCATCTCTGATTTTAGGATAAATAAATATTTAATAACAACCTTTGCTTATGGAGAAGCCAGAACATCTATTAACTTTAAATGGTTTAATGTTGCTTTATATAATAGTGGCGAGCTAGTTAGCAGTGACGAAGCAGGCGATGCGGGGCTGGCTGGACAAATATATGGAGAGAGTATGGGTATTAACTCTCCATATTTTAATGGAATAAAGCTTAAAGAAGGCAATCAAACAGTTTGGCTTGGGATAGCAGATAGAGCAGGTAATGTGCAATATGCCTCATATTCCATAATTGCAGACGTGACTACACCAAACATTAGTACTTTTATGATTGAGTTTGCTACAGCGAGCATATTGCTAAGAGATCATATTACTTCAATAGATATCACAGGTGACGTCGATAGTGATCTGGATGGGATCGATCCTTACTATGGGTACTTCGATGATGTGAGCGTGGATGTAATGATAGTTACTATTTCTTATAGCGATGCGAATACTAGAAATAATGCTTATTTCGTTAAAGCTTTTGGTTCTGGAGTGACAACAGATTATGCTTATAATTTCCAGTCAACAGGAGCGACATATAATTCAAACGGGGATGTAGTTACCGAACGTGTTTATGGTCAATCTAAGTTTGTTTTTAAAGATGTTCTAACTAAGGTTAGCGGTAATCAGGCAATTACGTTATATGTGTCTGATAGGGCAGGAAATGTGGTTACCAGAGAGATTCTGGTAACTGTAGACATAACACCACCAATGGGTAATGCTGAATTAATTCTTTCTAATGATATAGATCTTTCAGGAAGTGGTATTAATCCTTTATACGGATTTTTTAAGAATGTTACAGTTAATTTTACTATTTCTAATAATGTAACAGATGACATTTCAGGATTAAGAGAAAATCAGTACTTAATAGCTTATTATTATAAAAAGATTAATGATAATTATCCTGAGATAACAAGGAACTTTTTTGAACATAATTATAGAGGCACAATTGAAAGTGTTCCAGAAATTACATTAAGTCAGAACTATGGACAAACAGTAAACATGATTGGAGCGTATGTGCCTACAAGGAGTTTTCAGGGAACATTAGTTCTTTATGCTGCTATTGCCAATAAAGCAGGTGGCTTATTTATTGTAACAAAAGAGATAACTATTGATAGTACCCCTCCTAGTGTTGATAGCGATACTGATTTTAGGTTAGACCTAGTTGCAGATAAGGACTCTGGTTATGAAGGACTTCTTGATGGTATTGACCCTGTTCCAGGAAATTATGACAGTCCAACAATTTCAATAGTATTTGTTACTACTGATGGCCTTGCTGACAATGGTAGTGGGTTTAGGGATAATAGGTTCTTTGTTAGAGTTTCAAGTCTTGTTTTTAATAATAATAATTTTGTTAGTTTTAATTTTAGTTATGCTTCTAAAAATATTGCTGAAGATACATATTTTGAAGTTGGAGATGATAATCCTGGCGCAAGCGGGAAAGGATCGCATGTTCCTAATTTTGATTGTATATTGGTATCAAGTGATTATTCAAAGAGCAGACTTTATACAATAATTGGAGCAATTGCTGATAGAGCAGGAAATATTATTACAAGAGACGTGAAAGTCACTGTAGACATGATGTTGCCAGGACAAAGTCCTGATGGTACAACTGTAGATTTAAGGGTGGAACTTGTTGTCGGTACAGATACCGACGGCAATGGGATACCTCCGCTTTATGGTTGGTATGACACAACAAATGTTGAATTTAGTATCAGTTTAGATGGCAGCATAATAAGTGCGGATGATTTCTCTGGTGTAAGACAAGATGGAGTATTTTATTTTGTTACCGTAAATCCTAATGCATTTAATAATACACAGAATGTTACTTCGGTTTCAGTGCTTGATGGATCGTTAAGATTTATCGTATCGGTAGATGAGATAGAAAGTGAGTTATTGCCAAACTATATATATGTAATTATTCAAGATTATGCAGGAAATGTAAAAGTTATCAAATCAGCTGTTTATGTTGATATTACAAATCCTGGAGGACCTTTCGCTCTGACAATTGAAGATGATAAGACGGCAAATGACAATCAAATTCTGCCAGAATCAGGTTGGTACAATGATAATACATTAGACTTTTTTTGGAAGATAGCTACAGATAATATTTCTTTAAGGGACAAGCCATATAGAATAAAAATTAATAATGGGGTTTGGTCAGACTTTACGAATCAGATAGTAATTAATAATTATTTAATAAACGAAGCACTTTTTACTGTTAATATTCAAGTTCAAGCAATAGACAAAGCCGGTAAGGACAAAATAGTTACGGCTTCTGTTTTTGTTGATAGTGTAAAACCAGGAACCTTTAATGTTTATTTAGATTATGGCAGATATTCTAGTATGGTTCCTTTGGATGGATGGTATAAAGATACTGGAGTAGATATCCGTTGGGATACGGCAACCGATAATAGGTTCTTAAGAGGGAGCCCATATCAATTAAAAGGGATGGGAAGTTATAGTTCGTATTTAACAGCTACAAAAGCAGTTGATGTGTTTGTTGAAGAAGGATATAAAGATTTTGATACGATTAAGACTGACAAGGTCTTTGTAAGAGCAGTTGATAAGGCTGGAAACTATAGGGAAACATATGTAAATGTTAATGTGGATAAAACTAATCCGACTAACGTGACTGTTAAAGTATTGTCAGACAATATGAATGTTGAACCTACATATCCGCCTTATATAGATGATTATATTTGGTATAATCAAAATAATATACGTATAGTGTGGACAGCTGGAGATTTAGGCGGAATAAGGCCAACAGGGTGTTATTTTGTTAGAGTTGAAGGTCAAGCTGCTTGGACTACAATTGATGTTGCTTCTAATGTCATGTCAATGGAAAGCTTTCAGTTAACAAGTCCAACAATTGATCCAACAAGAGTTGAGTTTATGGCTGTGGATAATGCTGGCAATTCAAAGACTGCTTTTAGTAACCTGTTTATTGTGGATTGTACTCCGCCTTCAGTATCTTTAACTTTAATTCCTGATTACGTAGAAGGCAAGCAACTTTTGGATGGATGGTATTCTAAACAGAAGGTATCATGGCAGTGGATAGCATCTGATGTTGGTGGATTCCCTCCACAGGCATATCGATATAAAGAAGTGTCAGATAATGAGCAGTGGTCTCCTTGGCAGTCAGCTATGAATTGTGTGATAACAATGAATTGGGGAGTTCCGAAAGAATTTGTTTTAGAGGCGAGAGATTTGGCTGGCAACAGCACAAGAGTTACAAAAGAAGTAAATATAGCTCCTTTTGCGTCTGACCTAATATCTAGTAATTTGTTTGTTTCAATTAATATATTTGAAGCAGGTAAGCCAATACGCAATGGAGTAACTCCTGATTTGAATTGGTTTAATGTAAATACGATAAACGTTAATATCAGTCATAATTTTGAGGAGATACTTAGTAATAATCATTTAACTCGGGATGTTCGATACTTTGTCAGAGTTAGAGAGTTAAATATAGTGTATGTTAGTATTATCAGTACTATAAATAATATATATATTCCTGATACTGGCGTTAGTGGAAAAACCTTAGAGTTTGGTATTAGGCTTGCTAATGGAATGGAGCTTTCTGATCAGAAGATTGTTTTTGTGGACACGATTACGCCTGATAGGCTAATTTTTGTAGCTGATCCAGGTGTTGCTACTTTTGATGGGGTAATCCCTTACCCTGGCTGGTATAATAGTCCGTCTGCTTCTTTTAGAGTGATAGATAAGAATGATGGCGCAGCACTTAAGGATAAACCGTTAAGTTTTAGGATAAATGGGCAACCTTGGAACCTGCCGCAGAATACTAATATTTATGCGGCTCTCCTAACTGGAACAGAGAATACGATAGAGGCGATGCTTATGGATAAGGCAGGAAACATTGTTACTTCATCTTTAAAGGTTGTTCTTGATACTACTCCGCCAACAATGTCAATTTTTAACATTGTTATTTCTCGAGATGTTTCTAGGGACATTGGGGAAGTTCCGATATCTGATGATTATGGCATTTGGTATAACAAGGATGTTATTTTAGGATATGTTACTTGGAGTAGCACTCAACAAACAGACGATTCATTAGTTACAGGGAATATTTATATAAAAGGTAATAAACTTAGTACGTATGAATCAATAGGATTTATCGATTCTTCTGCTACTTTTGCTATTCAAGTCGTGCCCGCACAGGCAATACCTGTGACGCTAAGGGCCTATATTAGAGATAAGGCTGGAAATGTACTAATCACTACGGCAAATGTATATGTTAATACTGATGCTCCTGGATTGGGTGAGGTTTTTATAGTGCCGGATTTAGCTAGTGATGGTTGGTTTAATCCAAGGGTAGGCTATTATAAGCAGCTTGATGTTAGTTTTTACTGGACAAAACCTTTCGGCATATTGCGGAATAAGCCATATCAAGCAAGAAGTAGTTTAACTGAAAACTGGACTTTGCCACAAAGCAGCACGGAATATAATAACTATTTTACGTCGCCTGGGTATCAAGAAATTATAGTTAAGGCGATTGATTATGCAGGAAATATCTCTACATTCTCAGCATTTGTGACAGTGGATATTTCTGCGCCGGTCACTGCTTCTGCATTTATTTCTCCAGATGTAGATTCTCATTATTATGGATTTGATCCTATTGATGGTTATTATGATAATACTGAGGTAATTATTACTTGGGAGGAAGGAATAGATACTGATTTAGATTTTTATATGATACTAACTCATAATATTAAAGAGTTATTGCCTGAAGCAGCAAATGCATCGTTGAAGATAGCGTCTAATTTAAGAGTTGCTACAGTAAATATTACGAGTCAGGGTATAAATACTTTATCTGTTATTGCTGTTGATATGGCTGGAAATTACAGTGTTAAGTTGTTGACTGTTAATTTGGATACAATACCACCAACCTTTAGCGTTAAAATCAATGAGTACTTTTTTACAGAAACATCTCAAAATGTGCTTATAATCACCGTTTCTTCGGGAGAACTTATTGGCAGAGGTTCAGCATTGTGGATAACAATGAATCTATTCGCTGACGGAGGAGCAAATACATATTATAGGATTACTCCTAATCAGCTTTTTGGAACAACTTTTGTTGCAACTTTGGATGTTTCTATTGGAAATGTAAGTGACAATAAAGCTATCCTAGAGTTAATGCTAGTTGACAATGCAGGGAATGTTAGCATTAATTCACTTTCAGGCATTGAATTCAGAAGAAATAAGCCAAAGGATCCATTTTTTACTTTGTCAAATCCAAATAATGGAAGCACAATGTATTCTAATACCTTAAATGTAAGCGTGAACTGTGTTTATTCAGGAAATCCAAGTATTTCGTGGAATGTTACTTTTGATATAGAAGTAAGACCTAGTGATGATCCTTCTTTATGGGGAGCGTTTCCATCTACTTTTTTAATCCCTTCTGCTTCTCAAGGAGCAAAAAAGGTATATCTTTGGGCAAAGAATGAAGCAGGTATTAATTTGAATCCGGTAAGTGCAAGTATAATTTATGATAGCATACAACCAATAGCTAGATTTGTTTCTCAAAAAGGAATTATCATAAACTATGGAGAATATGGATTTATAATTAATATTGAGGATGCTTTTCCTTTAGCAAAAAATCCTACAATGTCTATTGTTTTCCCTTCACCAATAAACACTATAAACGTAACCAATGTGAGTAAGTTACAAGAAAGAAGTTATTCTGCTATATATGATTTTACGGAAATAAGTGTTAATGGAGTAATAACCATCAATTTGGAAATGATTGATATGGCAGGCAACTTCTCAACTATAATTGATGGAAGAAATACTCTAAATCTTCAAATTAATTATCCGAAATTTCCAGAAATAAGATTTTCTCAGATTGATGATGTTAGAAGAGACGTATATATAAATACACTTAATAGAAACATATTATTTTGGTTAGCTGTCACCTATAACGTAACCGGCAATAATAATACTAATAAGTATTTAGTAGAGTATACAAACAAGCGACCTAAGGCAAACGATCAAGGTTGGGTAGAATTTAGTCCATCATGCGATACAACAGATATTATATATGCAAATGGTATTGTCTCAACATGGGATATAAAGAGGTTTGCTATGAGTTATGCAGATGTTGTTTCACAGTATGGACAAAACGGACAGAGATTTTTAACAACGAACATTTATGTTTGGGTTAAGACGGAGAGAAATGAGATTTCTGAAATAGCTTCTGTTTGGAGGTTAACTATTGATGTGGATAGTCCAATTGATACTATTAGTTTTAATTATCTAGACGAGTCTGCAACTCAGAATATTACATTTAATATATCGATTGACGAAGCAGTAACAATTAATAAATATTGGATAGATTTTGATTACAATACTAGCCGAGCATCTAAGGATTTTATCATTGTCCCTGGAACTTTAAATTTTACTTTGACGGTTAACCTTACTGCTGCAGAGAAGGCTCTACATCCAGTATTAAGGAGAATGCTTGTTGATATGGCAGGCAATACACTTAATGCTTCTACAGAGCTTCAGCCAAAGTTATATATAGTTACGATTAGTATGGTTACAAATACTGCTAATAGACGAGATGAGAATTTGCATTTGCTAGATATTGAGGTCTTGCCATCTAGTGTAGTTTTCTTAAATAGTTTTCAATTTGAAAAGGTAGGGGACAAGCAACATTTAACTGTCAAAAAGTTATATTTTAAAATTAATGGACAACTTATTGATACCAGAGAGTTTTTTGGAACAGGAGACATTCGTTTTATGTTTGACACAGTTAAGATAGCCTCAAGAACAGTGTTGTCTCTTTATGGCGACATTCAAGACTCAGCGTTAGATCCGTTCGCTTTTAAATTTACTTCAGCTTCTTTTGTTCTAGGTGAATATAATAGAGTATCTTCAAGTATTTTGACACATACGACGAATTATTTTGTTGTAGGTAATGGCTGGAATGTACTTCATGTTTATAGAGACACAGCAGTGAAGGCAACGCCAAATATCGCTTATCAAAAAGATCAAGATGTTGTTCTTTTTAAGTTTGAGATGAATTCTTATCCTTATGTTGTAGAGCTTAATAAACTAGTTTTTAATTGTAATTCAAATAGTGATTTATCTGTTGGTAGTTTAGCTAACGTTAGACTTTATTACGAGGACGCTGACTCTGGCTGGAATGATATTTTTGACTCAAGAGATCCTAAATGGTTGTCGTTAATGGAGGGAGTGATCGATCCTGGCCTTGAGACAATCACATTCCGAGGCTTTAAGAAGTTCATATCAAGTAAGAAGATAAGAATATTTGTTGTAGCTGATATAGACATTAATGCTTTGCCAAACAAAAGTATTTCTTTAGAGTTTAGAAATTCAGCCAACTTTGGAATTGGCGATTTGAATATTATAAATGACAGCACTATGCCCTTGTTGTCTGACGTTACCCAATTAGGCAATTATAGGCAGAGGATGAATGTTCAATACGTTCCTCTTCAAGCTGTAGAGATTCATCAGGGTGCAAGCATGAAGTTAGGTCAGCTAGTTATTAGTAATGATTATTATAGTACTAATTTAAGTCAGCTTAATCTAAGGGTCTCATGTAATAATGGGTCGTCGCTTGGTTCTAATTTCTTCAGTGTTACTTCTGATGGTCAGACTTCAGCTGAAACCGTATGGATTAACAATTATACTAATGCGAATATAGTATTTAGTGGAGCTTATAACATAAGGTCTTCTCCTAATATAATGGGTTTTGGGGTAAATGTTCCGGCTGATGCGGTAACTGGCGCAGTGGATATTGGTCTTTATCCTTCGGACCTAAGTGCCCTACTTGCTCCTGCTATGATATTAAACACAGCGGACATTAATATCGGGAAGATAGTCATTATAGATAGAAGACAGCCAATAATCTCTGGAGGAAGAATTTTTAATTTTATTAATAGACCAGATTTTGTTACTTTTGATTTGAATTGTTTTGTTAAAGATCAAAATACTTATATTGATTCAGTCCAGGTAGAACTTTTTAGTGTTATAAATAATAGTGAACATTATATTGATTCTATAATTATTTCTTTAAATTCTGGTATTATTTCAAATAGTTATGAGTTAAGAAATATTACTATAGATAAAAAATTAATGCTAAATTTAGCATTAATTCATGGTTATCAATATGTAATCAAGGCAAGAGCTAAGAGTATTAATGAGAATTCAACCTTTAGTTCAAGTCAGTTAGCGTTGACCTTTAATGTTGACCTTACGTCCCCAAGGTTTTCAGAAAGTGCAGGGTTGTTATTGCATCAGCTAGTGGAGGGCGAACAAGGGGTTACGTCAGATATCCATAGATTAAGTTGGCCACAAGCTCAAGACCAAGAATCAGCGGTTAGCTATTATACTATTGAGTTTCAGAGAGGAACTTCTCAGAAATGGAATTTTGAAACTACTATAAATGCTACTAGTTATACAATAGCAGACCGTGAGAGAGAATATAGGTACAGGTATAGAATAAATGCCGTTAACGGTGCTAGATTGACTTCTGATTGGTTGGTTTCAGAGTATTCAAGAATAGCTAAGGCAAATGCCCTTATTTCTAATCTGTCTTTTTATCCGAATCCAGTTAATGCAATTATTAACGAGAAGGGAACTTTTTATTATGAGCTTAGTGAGGATTCGAATGTTTCTATAAAAATCTATGATGCTTTGGGGCATTTTGTCAGAGAATTGACTTATAAGGCAGGAGACAACGGGGGCAGTAGCACTATTCCTAACAAAGTAGAGTGGGATGCCATGGATGCTGCAGGAAGAAAAGTTTCTAAGGGCGGATATTTTGTTGTGGTAAATGCTGTTTCGGAAAGCAAGGGAACAGAAGGGATTATGCGACTAATGGTAGGCGTTATCCATTAGTGATATAATTTAATAGATGAATATTCTTATTATTATTGCTATAGTTTATTTTATATTAATATTATTTTTAGCTTGGGTTTTTGATGATATTAAAGCTGTATTTAAAGGTGATCCTGCTGCCAAAAATATTATAGAAGTTTTATTTTATCCAAGCATTTATGCTGTAGCTAATTATCGTGTTTATCATTTTCTGTTTATGCTAAAAATCCCTTTTTTGCCAAGAATTCTTTCGCAATTGGTCAGGTTTTTAACTTTTATTGAAATCCACCCAGGCGCAAAGATAGGTAAAGGGTTCTTTATAGATCATGGAGATGGTGTGGTAATCGGAGAAACAGCAGAAATAGGGAATAATGTCATAATTTATCATCAGGTAACCCTTGGTGGGACTGGTAAGGAACACGGGAAAAGGCACCCTACCATTAAAGATTCAGTTATTATTGGTGCAGGCGCAAAGATATTGGGTAATATTACGATAGGGGCTAATTGTAAAATAGGAGCTGGCTCTATAGTTCTACATGATGTTCCCGCTTGTTCAACAGTTGTTGGTAATCCTGCAAGGATTGTTAATATTAAGGATAGCGAGATTGGACCTGACTTTGATTTAGGGAATTTGCCTGATCCGCTTAAAGATGAATACGTTAAATTAGAGAAAAAGATACGGAGTATTACCAAGGGATTAAATGATTTGAGAGAAGAAACAAAAAAAACAATTAATAAATAAGAAGGAATTGATTATAATAGAGATTAGTGATGACAGAAATTAAAGTTAAATTAGCAGAGATGAGATTCTCTAATAAGTCAGATGATACACTAATCGCCCATGGACTTGGTGCATGTATCGCTTTAGCTATATTTGATCGAACAACATCTTTGGGTGGAATAATTCATATTGTAATGCCTTCCAGTGATATTCAGTCTAAGAGCGATCATCCGATTAGGTTTGCGGATACAGGTATTCCATTGTTTTTAAAAGAGTTTATGCAACAAGGAGGCAATTTTGCTGCTTGTAAGATAGTTATAGCTGGAGGGGCAAGCATGCCTTCAAATAGTATGTTTAACATAGGTGACCAAAACGTTACGGCAGTTAAAAGAGCGCTGTCTAAGTTTAATCTTAGTGTATCATCTGAAGATGTTGGTGGTAATAACGGAAGAACCTTGAATATTAATATCAAGAATGGTGTTATTGTTTCAAAGGTTTTTGGATGTCCTGAAAGAGTATTGTAGGTATGACGGTAACAGGATATTATTAATAATAGAAAACGGGGAATAAAATGGTAGACAAAGATAATATATTATATTCTAGAATAGTTAATAAAATTACGGAGTTAATGCCTCTTCCTGAAACAATTCAGAAGGTAGTAACTCTTACTAGAAACCCGGACACTCCACTCAAGAAGATCTCAGATGTTTTAGAGTCTGATGAGGCTATGGCTTCCAAGGTCCTTAAGTTGGCAAATTCTTCGTTCTATGGATTTTCTAAACAAGTTAAAACTATATCACATGCTGTTGTTTGTTTGGGATTTAATACTATTAAACAAATGTCTCTCACTGCTCATAGCTTTTCGGTTTTAGATAGTACTCTTGATGGTTATTATTTGGACAAAGGAGCAATGTTTCAGCATAGCTTTGGAACGGCATTAGCATCAAGATTATTAGCAACAAAAATGTTTTATCCAAACGCAGAAGAAGTTTATTTAATGGGATTACTTCATGATGTTGGGAAGGTTATTTTAAATCAATATGCAGAGGCAGAGTTTAAAAAGGTGTTAGAGTTATATAATAAAGGTGGATTAGCCTTTTACGAAGCCGAAAGAGAGATTCTAGGTTTTGATCACGGAGAGATAGGTGCTGCGGTATGTCAAAAGTGGAATTTGTCTGATGATATCGTAGACACAATTCGTAATCATCATTCTCCAGAAGGAGCTTTCGATTCAAATTTATCAGTACATATGGTTCATATAGCTAATATCATTGTTACAATTATGGGAATAGGTATTGGTGCTGGTGGTGTTGATCAGAAGATTTCCGAGAAATCATTGACGGCGCTCCGCTTAAAAGAAGAGGATATTTCAATGTTAATGATGAGCATAATGGATGAGTTAGAAAATGATGAGACTTTGTCTTCTTTCCGAAATAAATGATAGGATAGGTGTAGAGAATGTCTGGGGGGAATATTTTAACTCAAGAAGAACTGGATGCTCTTCTTAATGGAGATCCTGATGAAAGAGAAAATTCATCGAATGAAAGATCACGATTAGGGGAAGCAAGATCTTATGATTTTATGGTTCCTAATAAATTCTCAAAGGAACTATTAAGATCTTTGAAAACAATCCACGATAATATGTCTAGAATGGTTAGTGCTTCTATTTCTGTTTTTTTAAGGCAAGACATTAAGGTTTATTTAAATTACATAGAGCAACGTATTTATCAGGAGTATATAGAGGAAACAGGTGATGGAGTTTTATACTATGTAGTTTCTTTTATTGATGATAAGGCAATAGTCGGAATAGATTCTAATGTGGCATTGCTTTTAGTAGAGAAATTGCTAGGAGGCACAGGCGCTAAAACAGGGATTAATAGAAGCGAACCAACGGAAATAGAAGCAAAGGTAATCTCAAATCTGTTAGATCAAGTATTTTCTTTACAAAAAGAAAGCTGGGGCAGAATAATGCCAGAAGTGCCACGTATAATAAAACAAGACAATCATCCTAAGCTTATTCACCTTTGTCAGTCCAATGATGCGGTTTTAAGTATGAGGTTTGAGGTAATAATAGGTGACGAGATAGGGAATATTACTTATTGTATCCCTTTCAATGCTTTAGAAAATGTAATTTCTCAATTTACAACAGATGAGAATATGGATAGTAAGTTAAAAAAAGGTGAGAAGAAAACGCAGGAGATAATTAAAAACATTAATGATGCTGTTGTCTCCATAACATCCATACTTGGGAGAACAGAGTTAACAGTATTAGAAGTCTTGTCATTACAAAAAGGAGACATTATAGATTTCGGTATTAGTTCAGTTTCTCCTGTAGTTTTAAATGTTGGTGAATTTAAGAAGTTTAGCGGAGAACTTGGAATATCTAATAAGAAATACGCCGTTAAAATTACCCAAGTTCATTTTTAACAAGAAGTGAAAAAGGGAAAATACTAACTGCTTTTCCGTTTTTTTCGATGACTATTTCAACATAATTTAATACAGAGTAGTCATCTCTTTTAGGTGGCGCGAATCTCTCTGGCATTGAGGTTAGAAATCTTTTTAGAACTGGTTCTGGTTTCATCCCAATAATGCTATTTTTAGCTCCTATCATTCCTACATCAGTTATATAAGCAGTGTGGTTTTCTAGTATCTCTGCGTCATTTGTTTGTACATGCGTGTGTGTGCCAATTATTGCTGATACCTTCTTTTGAAAATGGTATGCGAATGCTTTCTTTTCTGAAGTAGCTTCTGCGTGGAAGTCTATTAAAATAATATCGCTGTTATTATTATTTATGAAATCATCAGTTATATGGAAAGGGTTATCGATAGGAGGCAAGAATACTTGTCCTAACAGATTTATTATTGTTATGGTTGTGTCTTTTATTGAAGTAGTAAAACTCGTATTGCCTGGAACAGTGTTGTGGTAATTGAGCGGTCTAATTAGGTGAGTATATTCTTCCATTTGTTCAATGATGTCTTTATTATCAAAAACATGGTTTCCAGAAGTTATACAGTCTACACCCTTATCAAGGAGTTCATAATAAATGTGAGGAGTAATGCCTTTTCCGTTGGCGATATTTTCACCATTGACGATAATAAGGTCAGGTTGGTGTTCTTTTTTAAGAGAGGGAAGCTTTCTATAAAAAGCTTCCCTACCAATTTCACCAACGATGTCACCAAAGAAAAGTATTTTAATCATTAGGTCGCTATTTCTTGTACCCTTGTTTCTCTAATAACAGTTACCTTTATTGTCCCAGGGTATTCTAATTCGTTTTCTATTTTTTTAACAATATCTCTCGCAAGTTTCGGAGTGAGCTTGTCATTGATAATGTCAGGCTTCACCATTACTCTTATTTCCCTGCCAGATTGGATAGCAAAGGCTTTTTCAACTCCAGAGAATGATGTAGCAAGCGTTTCTAGATTCTCGAGCCTTTTAACGTATGCTTCGATAGATTCTCTTCTTGCTCCAGGTCTGGAAGCAGAGATAGCGTCAGCAGCTGCAACAAGGATAGCCTCAATGGTTTGTGGCTTTACTTCTTCATGGTGAGCTAAAATAGCGTGAACCACTTCATCGTTTTCTCCATGTTTTTTTGCAAACTCAGCACCAAGTAAAGCGTGTGTTCCTTCTTTTTCGAAGTCAAAAGATTTGCCAAGGTCATGAAGTAGGCCAGCTCTTCTAGCTAATCGCACATTTACTCCTAGTTCTTGTGCCATTAGTGATGCTAAATGTGCAACCTCTATACTGTGTTGCATTACGTTTTGTCCATAGCTTGTTCTATAATTTAGTCTTCCCAAAAGATAGATTATTTCTTGAGAAAGATTTTGAACATCAGCCTCCATTGCAGTTTTTTCTCCAAGGTCCATAATCGTTATTTCTAAATCTTTTTTTGCTTGGTTATATAGTTCTTCAATTCTACTTGGATGAATTCTTCCATCTGAAACAAGTTTAGTTAATGTTATTCTAGCTATTTCTCTTCTGATTGGATCAAATCCAGATAAAACAACAGCTTCTGGAGTATCATCAATGATTAGGTCGATTCCAGTCATTGTTTCAAATGCTCTGATGTTTCTTCCTTCTCTTCCGATAATTCTTCCCTTCATGTCGTCTCCTGGTAGAGAAACAACAGAGGTTGTAACTTCCACGACATTATCTACTGCACATCTTTGGATGGCTGTTGCAATAATCTCTCTAGATTTTTTTAGAGCAGTTTTTTGTGCTAGCTCTTCAGTTTCTTTAATCATTTTTGATGCTTCGTATTTGATTTCTCTTTCCATGTTATCTAGTAAAAGTTTTTTTGCTTCATCCTTACTTAATTTAGAGATGTTTTCTAATACTACAGATTGTTCTTGATAGAGTTTATCAATTTCCTCATCTCTTTTTGCAAGAACTTCTTCTTTCTTTTTGTTTTCATTCGTTAATAGGTCTAAGTTTGCTTCTTTTTTATCTAGATTTTCTTCTTTTTGAATTAATCTGTTTTCAATAGTAAGGAACTTATCTCTTTCCTTTTTTACTTCGTCTTCTAGTTCATTCTTTTTTTGCAAAAACTCCTCTTTTGCCTCAAGTATCGATTCTCTTTTTATATCCTCTGCTTTTCTTTCTGCTTCTTTTAGTATTCTTGCTGCCACTTGTTTAGCATCTTTTTCTCTTTTAAAAATAGAGTTGTCTTTTACATATAGTACATAAGCGGTTACCAATAGAATGGCAATGATTATTATCAAAATTGTTGTTAACATTTTATTTTCCTTTCTTTTTTGTTTTATTTTTCGCTCTTTAATTTACTTATGACCTGTTCTTCTAATGTTTTTAGGATTTCAGGATTATTTTCAAGGTAAATTTGAGCATTCTCTCTTCCTTGTCCTATTTTCTCTTCCTTGTAACTAAACCATGCTCCGTATTTTTCGATGAAGTTATATTCTACGGCTAAATCAAGAATCTCACCCGTTTTTGAGATACCTTTTCCGTAAATTATTTCGAATATAGCTTCTTTAAAAGGAGGTGCTACCTTGTTTTTCACCACTTTTACCTTAGTGAGTGTCCCGATAAACACATCTCCCTTTTTAATGCTTTCTTTTTTTCTTACATCTAGACGTATAGAAGAATAGAATTTTAAAGCATTCCCGCCTGAAGTTACTTCAGGATTTCCAAACATAACCCCAACTTTTTCTCTTAACTGGTTAACGAAAATAACGACACAAGATGATTTGCTGACAACGGCTGTCAGTTTCCTAAGAGCCTGAGACATTAGTCTGGCTTGAAGCCCTACGTGTCTATCTCCCATTTCCCCGTTCAGTTCATCTTTTGGTACAAGGGCAGCTACGGAATCAATAACTATTACATCAATAGATCCACTTTTAACTAACGTTTCTACGATATCGAGAGCTTGTTCACCCCAGTCAGGTTGTGAGATTAGAAGTTCTTGAGTATTAACGCCAATATTTTTTGCATATGTAGGATCAAGTGCATGTTCAGCATCTATGAATGCACATACCCCACCTTTTTTTTGTGATTCAGCAATAATATGTAGAGAGACTGTAGTTTTGCCAGAACTTTCAGGACCATATATTTCGACTATTCTGCCTTTAGGGATACCACCGACACCTAATGCTAGGTCTAATTTAATCGAACCTGTAGAGATAGATTCAATATTCAGGTTTAACTTTTCCCCCATTTTCATAATGGAACCTTTTCCAAATTCTTTTTCTATTTCTTGTATAGCGAGTTCAAGATTTTTATTTGATTTATCAGCCATTTTTTCCTCCTTTATTTTTGTTCGTTAGCAAGTATTTGAGGATTTCCAGAACAGAAAAAGTTGTTTGCTTTATAATATCTGCTCTATCACCCTCAAACTGATGTTTTTGTGTTAATTGTTCATCATTTACTATAATAGAAGTAAATACTGTTCCAACAGGTTCTTCGCCTATTTTTGGGCCAGCGTATCCTGTTGTCGCAAGGCTTATGGTTGAGCCAAATTTTCTTTTTATTCCTTTTGCCATTTCAACTGCAACTTGTGAGCTAACTGCGCCATAATTTTTAATGGTTTTAGGTTCAACGAGACATTCTTGTACTTTTAATAAGTTAGAATAGGCAATTACGCCTCCCAGATAAACTTTAGAAGCTCCAGGTATTTTTGTGAAGGAAGTAGCGATATCTCCGCCAGTTACTGATTCTGCAGTTGTTAGGGTTTGATTTTGTTCTACTAATAGATCAAACACTTTATAGGGGAGCATATTAAGATCGTTTAGTTCTTTTTCTGTAAGAATATTTTTAAAATTAGCCATTAAACACCTCTTTATTTTTAACAAAATAGTTAATCCCAGAAAGAGTAGTTACAATAACTGTCAGAATTATCAAAGCATTATATCCAGGCACATCCATTATTAGGAAACATATTAGTGTGAATTGTAGTACAGTTTTTATTTTTCCAAAGATGTCTGCTTTGATGACAATATTTTTTAGCGCAGCAAAAGAACGGAGCCCCAATACCGCGTATTCTCTGAAAACAATAATCGCCGTCCAATAGAATTCAATTTTCCCATATTGTGTAAAAAATAAGAGCAAAGTAGTCACCAATATTTTATCAGCAAGAGGGTCAAGGAGTTTGCCTAGGTCGCTTACTTGGTTGAATTTTCTAGCGATATAGCCATCTAGAAAATCAGAGAAAGCAATTATTAAAAAGAAAGTTAATGATAATACATTATGGTATGGAAGCTCAAAGGAGAGCAATAGGATTACCAGGAGGGGAATGGCAAGGATTCTTGAAAGGGTTATTTTTGTAGCTAGCGTCAAGTTATCTCGCCGATCAAATCATATTGAAGGGCTTTTTTTATTTTAACTGTTTTGAATTGGCCTATGTCTTTTGGTTGAAGGTTATCAATGAATACAAATCCGTCTATCTCCGGTGCATCAAAATATCTTCTTCCGCCATTCATGTTATCTACCAATATTTTCAGTTCTTGCCCTATGTAACTTTTGTTCAGGTTTTTGCTTATGGTTTTTTGTGTCTTAATGATCATTTTAGCTCTTTGTTCTTTAGTTTGCTCATCTAACTTTCCCTCCAGTTTATGAGAAGCAGTGTTTTTTTGATCAGAATAAGCAAAAACACCAAGGTGATCAAACTTAGTTTGATCTATAAAAGAATGTAATTCAGCAAAATCATTTTCATCTTCACCAGGGAACCCAGTAATAATGGTTGTTCTTAATTTTGCTTCTGGTAATTCTTTTCTAACAAGATTTATCACGTCTATTATCCTTTTCTTAGAACTTTTTCGATTCATTTTACTTAATATTTTATCACTTATATGTTGAATTGGCATATCAATATACTTGACAATTTTTTTTGAGTCTTTGATGGTTTTGATTAGATTCTCATTGATGTTGTCTGGATAAAGGTATAGAAGACGTATCCATTCGATTTTTTTGATATTTTCTAGGTCTTGTAATAGCTCAGATAAATGATAGTTTTCGTTAAATTTGTAACTTGTTATATCTTGAGCTATAAGGATGAGTTCTTTAACTCCTTTTTCTGCTAGCATATTTGCCTCAGCGATTATGTCGTTAGGGCTTTTAAAATACGAACTACCTCTTAAAGATGGTATTTTGCAAAAAGAACATCCATGGCTACATCCATCGCCAATTTTTAAATATGCATAATGAGGAGGAGTTGCTAATACTCTGCAATCTTGACCTATTAGATTAGATTCTCTTTTTTCTATAATTTTTGTCGGAGTTTCTTTTAGGGACGATATTAGTTCGTTTATTTTTGAAATGGCTCCTGTGTTAAGGATCCCATCTATAAACTGGTATTCGTTTAAGATGCTTTCTTTTTTTTCTTCTACAAAGCAACCAGTGACAATTATTTTTCTTCCAGCTTGTTCTTCTTTCCATGCTTGAAGGTCGTAAAGGTTTTCAATGGTTTCCTCTGTAGCAGAATCTATAAATGTGCAGGTGTTCAGAATCATAACGTCAGCATTTTCCATTTCATTGGTAAGCGTATGCTGTTGAACGATATGTCCAATCATTGTTTCTGTGTCTACAAGATTTTTAGGACAGCCTAAGCTGATAAATCCGATATTAATAGTAATACCTCTTTAGCTTTTTTTAAGCAGGTCTACTTTATCTGTTTTTTCCCATGGGAAGATATCTCTTCCAAAATGACCATATTTAGCAGTTGCTTCATATATAGGTCTTTTTAGTTTGAAGGTATCTATGATGTCTTTTGGTTTTAAAGGGAAATATTTATAAATAAGATCTGTTATTTTTTCTTCGGAAATTTTTCCTGTTCCAAAGGTTTCAACAAAAATAGATACTGGTTCAGCCTTGCCTATAGCATAAGCGAGCTGAATCTCACATTTATCAGCAATACCAGCAGCAACAAGGTTCTTAGCAATATATCTAGCTGCATAAGCTGCAGATCTGTCAACTTTGGAAGGATCTTTGCCACTGAAAGCTCCACCACCATGTCGGCTCATTCCTCCGTAAGTATCAACAATGATTTTTCGTCCCGTTAAACCACAGTCACCCATTGGTCCACCAATTACGAATCTACCAGTAGGGTTGATATATATGTTTTCATCTTTTATATCTTTTAGTAATTCTTTAGGAATAGTTGTTTTGATAACCTTTTCAATAAGGTCTTTTCTTAACTGTTCTAGCGTTACATCTTCACTGTGTTGAGTAGAAATGACAATGGCATCAATGCTTTTAGGGCCATTTTCATCATAATGCACAGATACTTGGGATTTGCTGTCTGGCTTTAAGTAAGGAAGTTTTTTAGTTTTTCTTAGTTCAGCTAATTTGAGTAATAATTTATGTGACAACATAATTGGAAGAGGCATAAGCTCAGGGGTTTCGTTGCAAGCATATCCAAACATGATTCCTTGGTCTCCAGCACCTTGTTCGGTATAAAGTCCAACGCCTTCGGTTACGCCTTGAGAGATGTCAGGTGACTGCTGTCCAAGAGCATTCATTACCGCACAAGTTTTGTAGTCGAAGCCATCACTGGAATCACAGTACCCAATTTCTTTAACTGTATTTCTAATAACTTCTTCATAATTAAATACTGCTTTTGTTGTGATTTCTCCTGAAACAATGACCATTCCAGTTTTAATCATAGTCTCACAAGCTACTCTGGAATTAGGGTCTTGTGCAAGGCAAGCATCTAATATTGCATCACTTATTTGATCTGCCATTTTATCTGGATGGCCTTCAGAAACGCTTTCTGATGTAAATACACATTCATGTCTTTTTCTCATTTCTATTGCTCCTGTGTTTAAAAGTTTTTTTTATCGGGTATTATTATATATGGTTTAGAAATAAACTTAAAGGAGTATGTGACATAGGTAAAAGAAGATAGCTATTTCAGTGATTTATATTTTAATATAGAATAGAGAAGGATGAAGAGGAGTTAAACTTAATGATTGGTAATTTATTAGAAGACATACATCATTTAAAGGATCAGGTTGAGCAGGCTAAGACTGAAGAGGATTTAGCTAGCGTTATTTTGAAATTCTTAAAAGATAGAATGATGATAACTCCAATTACGGCCTTTCTTACCATTAATGAATATAATCGTGCAGTATTATATGGGATAAGTGAATATCCGGCCGAACTTCTTAATATGGCAAAAGATAAGATAGTTGAAAGAATAGAAAACACAACCGGTTTTGTTTTTCCAAGTAAAAACATTCAAATTTATGTTGAGGAGAGAGAAGAGAAGGATAATCTCGGGTTTATGCTTGATAAAATCAAAGTATATCCCATGGTTCTTGAAGAGCAGTTACACGGGGCAATGTTGGTATATCAAGACCAAGAGCTTCCTTGGCAGACACAAACATATGATTTTGCTGGATGGATGTTTCAGGAAAGATTTTTTGTAATTGCAAATAAATATAAGATTCTTCTTAATAAAAAGTTGGAAGCAATAAATGAAGCAAGAGAGATGATGTACTCCATAATTAATTTGGATGATATGCTCTCAATATTGGGAGACATTGTTTTGAAACATGCCAAAGCAAGGCTTGGGTGTGTTCTTATTAAGGATGAAAAGACAGGAGATTTTAAAATACGAGCAAGTTGGAATTCTATGCCAGTTGAGCCAATTAACAGATCAAGTGAGTTTATTGTAGATTTCCCTTATAGTGTTGATCGTATTTATCTAGAAGGTAAAGGGTCATTGATGGATGTTTTAACCAAGGACGTTAAGATAATGAAGTTTGACTCTTTAAAGGTAGCAAAGAGTAATAGCCCTGAATTAATAGATATTATATTGCCAGAACTATTAGTGATACCACTTGTGGAAAGGGGGCAGACAGTAGGTTCGCTTATTTTAATAAGAACCGAGTTTATAAAAGAGAAACTTACTAATAATGATATTTCAATATTGGAAACAATAGCCTCGTTAGCCTCATCTTCAATAGAAAATAATAAGCTACATGAGCAAACACTTAAAGAACAAATGGTTCAGAAAGACCTTCAGGTAGCATACAATATTCAAAAAAGTATGCAGGCAAAAATAGTGCCTCATCTTAAAAATTTTGATATTGCAGCAACTTCTGTGCCAGCTAGGGCAATAGGTGGAGATTATTATGATTATTTTCAGTTAGATGATAATAGGTTGGGCATTACTATGACAGATATTGTAGGAAAGGGTATTCCTGCTGCACTAATAATGGCTTTTTTTAAGGGAGTGATGCAAACCTCTGTAAGTGAAGAAGTAGAGCCGTCGGATATGTTTGCCAAGATAAGCCTTAATTTGTATGCTAATAAGAGTGTTAAAAATTATATACCATCAGTTTATGGAGTCGTAGATGATGCGAAGAAAACATTTTGTTATTCAAATGCTGGGCATGAGAATCCTTTGTATTTGACAGATAAAACAAATGAGTTTCGTGTGCTTGATGAGGGTGGATTGCCATTAGGAGCATTTAAAGATTCTGAATATATACAAGAGGTTATTTCTATGGAAGTTGGGGATATCGCTTGTGTTTTTACTGATGGTGTCACTGAAGCCAGAAATATTTATCATCAGGACTATGGAGAAGAGAGGTTTAAAAAGTTGCTTATAAAAAACAAACATCTTTCTGCTAGTGATCTTGTGCAGAAAATATATGATGAGGTTTTTGTTTATTCCGAGGGGCTTCCAGCTCATGATGATTTTACAGTAATGATAATAAAAAGGGTGTAGTTTAATTGTTTTTGTACTGCATATGCTATATAATTGAAGCAATGTTATAAAGTTAAGAAGTCAACGAGGAGGGATATTAAGTGTTAGAAATTCAAAAAGAGGTTAAAAATAATATTGTTATATTAAGTTTGGGTGCTAATAAATCAGGTAATACTGTTACTGGTGATGTTGAATTAGATGTTGATAACAACTATTTGCTTATTGAGGCTGTTGAAGAAGAGCTTAGCAAAGGTAAAAGTAAACTTATTCTTCAACTTAAGAATGTTAGCTATGTTGATTCCTCTGGATTAGGGGCAATCTTTGATAGTTACAAACAAGTTGTTGAGAAAGACGGACAATTAAAGATATTAAATCCTAACATAGACGTTAAAAGAGTTCTTGATATTACTAAGATATCCAAAAAGATTGATATCTTTAATAATGAAGAAGAAGCATTAAAGAGTTTTAATTAGAGTATTTTTTTACAGCTGCTAAAATATCTTCCGTTCGGAAGGGTTTAGAAAGATGATCAGTGAAGCCGTTCGCAAGAACGGTTTCTTTGTCTTTATTATAAGCTTTTGCCGTAAGAGCAATCACTGGTGTGTTTTTATAAGAAAGGTTTTTGCGAAGTTCTTTGATAACTGTATATCCGTCCATTCCTTCCATCATAAGGTCTAAGAAGATTACAGAGTATTCATTCTTTTCACAAAGAGATAATGCATCTTTGCCATTATCAACAGTTGTTGCATGAAAATTAGATAACTCAAGGATTGTTTTTACCAAGAGAAGAATATCTTTATTGTCATCTACAATTAATATTTTCATAATCCACCAATTTTAATTTATTTGATTTATTATAGCAGGATTAATTCATATAACAAGCGTGTTTCAGGAGAAAATTACTTTGCCTTGTCTTATAATGATTGGAAGTTCTTTTGAAAGATCAACGATGGTTGATGCGATATTGGAACCATTTTCTTTTGAAACAACCAAATAATCGATATCATTTTTTAGATCTTCAGATATATTTTTATAGTGTGTTACCGCTGGTTCGCCAGATCTATTGAGGCTAGTTACAACAAGAGGTTTATTATAATAAGCTAGTATGTCCTTTGTGATTTTGTGATTTGGTATTCTAATTCCTACTGTATCTGTAAGATATGGGAGTAAAAGAGAAGGAGATTTTTGGAAAATAAAAGTAATTTCTCCAGGCCAATATGTTTTGATTATTGTAAGCTGTTTATCGGTTAATGGGTTAACTATACCATTCAACTGTTCTATATTTGCTATTTGTAGCACATAGTACTTGGTAGCTTCTCTTCCTTTGATATTTGTTATTTTTTGTACTGCTTCAGGGTTAAATGCATCACAAGCAAGACCATATACAGTATCTGTTGGGAGTCCGATAACCCCACCGGTAGATAGGATATTTGATATTTTTTTAAGTTTGCTTTGTGTCAACATGTGCATATTGATAAATCAGGATAAGAGAAGCAATAAAGAGCAATATAATAAAAAGATTAAAATAAAAATATATAGTGAAATAAGCAGGGTTACTTGCTAGATAGTTTGTAGTGGTAACTAGTAAGATAATGATAAAGTTAATTACAAAGAAGATTGATTCATATATTTTGAAGTGTTTTACATTCTGATGTTCTAAAATAATGAAGGATAAAATCATTAATCCATATAGAAAAATATATATAGAATGGAAAATTTGCCCTAAATATAAAATAGTGGTATCCATGTTTTTGAAGGTTTCGGCTAGGAGTTCTGGGTACTGAGTGGACGTTACCCCTAATTGGATAAAGTTGAATAGTTGAAAGAGAAAGATAGCAACAAATTTTAAAGATACATAACCAATAGCTATGCTTAGAATATTGTTTATAGTTTGGTGGGATAATTTTCTATGTATATATATTCGAACAATAGATTCTGCTAAAGCGTAGATAAATGTGCTTATAATTGTGGCTAGGACAATAGTTCTTCCTTCAGAGAAAGCAAGTAATGGTATTTTTATAATGGTTGCTATTGAAAACAACATTCCAATAGATAGATATTTTGCGGATAAGGATATTTTTTTTTTGATAAGAATGGCTAAGAATGCTGGGATTACAATTAAGATAATACTTGAGATTATCAGCATTAACATAAATATTTCTAAATTTATCACAGGTAGCTTTTTTTTAAATCATATTTCTCTATTACTGCCAATAATTTGCCAGGGTCAAAAGGTTTGACAATATATTCATCTGCACCTTTTTGTAGTGCTTCGATGATTTGTGTTTGTTGTCCTATATTAGAGAGGACGATTATTGGTATATCCATTGTTTTTTTTATTTCTTGTAGTGCGGAGATCCCGTCAAGTTCAGGCATTATGATATCCATAATGATTACATCAGGTTTGTGGGTAAGACTTTTTTCGACAGCAATTCTTCCATTCTCTGCCTCAATAATTTCAAATCCATAATCCTTTAAGAAGGAAGATAGTTTGTTTCTGACATACATAGAATCATCGCAGATTAAAATTTTCATACTAATGTAGATTATACTTTCTTTTTATCTCATCGAACAATGATGAAATATCTAAAATTAAACCAATATCTCCTGTCCCTAAAATTGTAGCAGAGTGGATTAGAAAGTAAAGCTGATCTACAAAATCAATATTTTTAATAACAATTTCTTGTTCATCTATGATTTTATCGATAATTAAGGCTATGCTTTTATCTGAAAAAGAAAGGACAATGCCTTTGGTGTGGGTTGAAATTTCTGTTTTTTTGTTAAAGAATATTTCCTTGAGATGGAAAACAGGGATTACTTCTTCACGAAAAATTATATGGGGATGGCTGTTTATTGTTTTTGTTTTATAGTCGTTGATATCGATTACTTCCTCAATATAGGTGATAGGTATTATAAATATTTTGTTTTCTATTTCCGTTATTAGTCCTTTGATTATTGCCATGGTTAGCGGTAAGGTGATTTTAAAGGTAGTTCCTTTGTTTTTTTCAGTGGAGATTGTTATTCCACCTCCTAGTTTTTGAATAGTATTTTTAACAACATCCATTCCGACACCTCTTCCTGAGATATCTGAAACATTTTCTTTTGTAGAAAATCCAGGATGGAAGATATAATCAATAATTTGTTCTTTAGTAAGAGCTTTTGCTTCTTCTTTAGAAATCAATTTTTTTTCTATGATTTTATTAACTATTATTTCTTGGTCAATTCCTTTTCCGTCATCTGATATACGGAATACAGCCTTATTGCTTTTGTGCTCTGCAACTATCTTAATGGTACCAGTTGGGTCTTTCCCGAGCTTGATTCTTTCATCAGTAGTTTCTAGACCATGATCAATACAATTCCTAACAAGATGAATTAGAATATCGTTTAGATAATTCAGAATTATTCTGTCTAGTTTTAGTTCTTGTCCGGTTGTTTCTAGCCTTATTTTTTTATTAACTTTTTTGGCTATTTCTCTTGCAAGACGATTATACTTGTCTAAAATACTGTGTAAAGGTATAGACCGAATGTTTAGTAGTTGTGATTGAAGTCTGTAAGAGGATTTCCATAGTTTACTGGTTGCATCTGATAGTTTGAAAATATCAGTATCTAAAGGGTATTTTTCCTCAAGTGAGGTAAGAGCATCAACTATTTGGTTTCTGTCTATCATGATTTCCCCAAGTTGGTTAATAAGATCATCCAGTTGGTTGATGTTTACTTGTACTTCACTAAGTTCTTCTTTGGTGTTTTTCATTTCTCTTATTTCAAGGCTTCTTTTATCTTTTTCTCTTTTTTTGACTTGGAATATTTTTTTGACAAATTGAATGTCATCTATTATTGCGATTTTTTTTGTTATGTTGTCTAGTTGTTCCTTACTAAGCTCTTTCAGAAAACTTATTTTTAAAACTAGAGCAGATTCACCATTTTTAATGTCTTCGCTAGAAGGAGTTGAATTAAATGTTATTTTGTTTTCTTCAAGCAGGTGGATTACTTGGTAAAAAGTGACTGCTGGCATTTCAGCGTTTACAGTAATATATATTTCAAGAGTTAATTCGTTATTGTCGGAGCTAGATTTTTGGAGAGTTTGTTCTGCTGAAGAAGATAGTTCGTTTATTGTAGGAATAGTTTTATTTGAAGGATTAGTTGCTTTTATTGTTTCCATAATCTCATTATGTAGATTCTCATCAATCTCAAAAGATGATTTAGAGAGATTATTGGCAAGATTTTTAACGTAATCAAGAACAGAAAAGAGAGCTTCGTTGGATTCTTCTGAAAGGTTTGAGCCATTTTGTTTAAAATTTTGTAAAACGTGCTCTGTTTCTGCTGATATTTGTTGCATTTGGGTAAAGCCTATCATTCCGGCATTACCTTTTATTGTATGAAAACTTCGGAAGAGTTGTTCGATGAGTTCTTTTTGATAGCCTTGTTCTAGGCCAATAAGGCTATTTTCTATTAAATTGATATGCTGACTAAGTTCTTTATTGAAAAGGTTGCGTTCTTGATGCGTAAGGCTAATCTGAACCTTCAAGATCAGGATTCCTCTTTAAGATAGCCTTTAAGCCTTTTAAGACGGGAAGGGTGTCGTAGCTTTTTAATAGCTTTTGCCTCTATTTGTCTGATCCTTTCTCTGGTTACATCATATACCTTACCAACTTCTTCTAAAGTTCTTGGTCTATCATCAACAAGTCCAAATCTTAGCTTAATTACCATTCTTTCTCTTTCAGATAATTCTTGCATGATTTCATCTAAGTCTTTTCTTAGCAGATTACGGTAAAGACTAGTTTCAGGCGATTCTGTTTTATCGTCTTTCACAAAGTCACCAAGCTTTGAACTGTCACTTTCATCACCAATAGGTGTTTCAAGAGATATTGGCGTTAAAGATGACCGGAAAATGTCTCTAACTTTATCAATTGGCATTTCCATGTATTCTGAAACTTCTTCTTCAGTAGGCTTTCTCCCTAGTTCTTGCATTAAGTGTCTAGAAGCTTTTCTAAGCTTACTCATTGTTTCACCTAAGTGAACTGGTATTCTTATAGTCCTAGATTGATCAGAGATAGCTCTTGTTATCGCCTGTCTTATCCACCATGTTGCGTAGGTTGAAAATTTATATCCTTTAGTATAATCAAATTTTTCAGTTGCTCGAATTAACCCAATGTTTCCTTCTTGTATAAGGTCAAGAAAGGCCATGCCTCTACCAATATATTTTTTTGCAATACTTACTACTAATCGAAGGTTAGCATCAATAAGTTCTTGTTTTGCAATAGGGTCACCTTCTGCAACTCGTTTTGCGATGCTTTGTTCATCTTTTAAGCAGAGTAGATTCACTTTGCCAATTTCTTTCAGGTACATTTTAACAACATCAGAGGTTTTTATTTTTTCTGCTTCTCTTTGTTCAATCTCTGCTTTTATTAACATTTCCTCATCGCCATCTAATTCTTGATTTTCAGGTTCTTGGTCGACAATATCTATATGATGGTCGTCAATGAAGGACTCTAGTTGATCAAGATTATTTTCTGGGTTAACAATAACTTGCAAAATATCTTCAGGAGTAGCTAAATTAGTCGCAAATGCGTCGTCAGTATTTAATTCTGTATCGAATTCCATGGTTACGTGTTTTCTCCCTTTTCAATATTAAACAAACAACTCTGTTAGGCAACCAATTTTATGCTATTGAGATAGCATTTACTGGGCAGGTGTCTATTATTTCTTCAAGTAGTTTTGTATTTTCTGTGTTTTGAGAAACTACTGTTGCTAAACCGCTTTCTTCATCTATCATAAATATATCTTCACACATTGCAGAACAAACTCCACAACCAATGCAGAGATCGTCTTTTATTTTAATAGTCAAGGACATGCTCCTTTTGTTTGACACACATCGTGCCTTAGGTAGTATAGTAAAAATTTAGGCATAATGCAATAGCTCCCTATTTGTTTGACTAAAATCAGTCAGTTATTATTACAGTAAGTTTTTTATCGTTTTTATCAATTGGTATTTGATTTAGAAGTTGGAAATCAAAACAAACACCAACAGTTATCGTAGTTGTTTTGCCAAGGAATCTGTCGTAGAAACCAGCCCCGTATCCCATACGATTATTGCTTTTGTCGCAAGCAACACAGGGTACAATAATTATATCTATGAGATCTGTTGGGAAAATAGAGGTATTCTTTGGTGAAGGGATACCGTAATCATCTTTTTTTAGAAAAGCCTTCTGTTCGAATAGTTTAAATTCCATATCGCCTGTTTTGAAAGCATAAGGGAGTAAAAGATTTTTATTTTTTTCCCATACATAATCGAAAAATGGTCGTAAGTCCACTTCGTTATGAATAGGAAAGTAAGCCGCGACACTGGTATAGTTGATGCTATCAATGTATTCTATAAGTTTGCTTATGATTATTTTTGATCTATGTTCAACTTCTAGTGTTGGGAGCGCTCTTCTTTGCGCTAAAAGCCTTTCTCGTAATCCTTTTTTATCCATAATATAAATGTTAACCTAAAAAACTTTATTGATAAGAGACTGGGCAATATCTTTTGATTTAGCTTCAGCAAAGTATCTGACTATTGGTTCAGTATTGGATGCTCTTACATGAATCCAAGAATCATCAAAAATAACTTTTACACCATCTTGTAAGTCCATCTTTTCGCCAGCGAATGTGGATATTACTTTATCAAGCATACCTTTAACCTCTTCTTGAGAAGAAAGGTGTTTACTTGTTTTTACTACTTCATAGCGAGGAACAGTATTTACTAGTTCAGAGACTTTCATTTTAGTTTTAGCCATGTATTCTAGCATAAAGGCAATCCCAGCAAAGGAGTCTCTTCCAAGACCAATTTCGGGGATAATTACTCCGCCATTACCTTCTCCTCCGACAATCGCGTCCTTTTGAAGTAAAACTTTAGAAACGTTTACTTCTCCTATTTTAGTTCTTACAACTTTTGTTTTGTATAGTTCAGCGACGTCGTCAAAAGCCTTTGAGGTAGAAAGGTTGGTTGCTACTATTTTCCCAGCTGGGTTAGGGTGTCTTTGTAAAATATATTTCATAACTAGCACTAGAGTATAATCTTCACCTATGGCTTGTCCTTTTTCATTAACTATTGCTAGTCTATCGGCATCAGCATCCTGAGCAAATCCTATGTCTGCTTTAGTTTCTAAGACCTTTTCTCTAAGAAGCGTTATGTTTTCTGGTAGTGGCTCAGGTCCTCGTGTGAAGTTTCCGTCAGGTGCACTATTAATATTAATCATTTCAATTCCAAGTTTTTTGAACAGGATAGGATTAAGTACAGCTCCTGAACCATTGCAACTATCTACTACTACTTTTAGACCTGATTTCTTGATGCTTTCAACATCAATATTCTTTAATAGATGATCGATATGTTCTTCGGCAGCAGAAGAGTAAGATGTGATTTGTCCTAAGGATTTTATGTTTGCATAATTTATAATTTTTTTCTTAACAAATTCTTCATTTGTGGAGCTTGATTTCAAAGTTTCAGTATAATTGTCATAAAGATCGAAGATTTCTTGCATTTGTTCTTCGTCAAAAAATATTCCTTTATCTGAAATAAACTTTAGACCATTCCATTGGATAGGATTGTGGGAGGCAGTTATCATTATTCCACCTTGAGCCTTAAGTTTTTTTACCATTATTTGCGTGGTGGGAGTTGAAACAATGCCAATATCGATTATGTCGCATCCAGTAGCAGAAAGACCAGCGATTACAGCAGACTTACAGGAAAGAGTGCTTAGTCTAGTGTCTGTCCCAAGAACAATTTTTCCTTTATTCATAATTGTTCCGAAGATTTCAGCAAATTTTAAAGCAGTTAATGGTAGAAGTGATAAATTGTTTTCTCCTCTTATTCCTGCAACAGTAATCTTAAGTGAAGTGTTTGTCATTTGTTATTTATTCCTTTTTGATAATTAGGTTTTTGTAGACGGCTATGGCGGTTTTTATTCCATCTGATACTGCTTGACTTGTAATGGTTGAGCCAGTGATTGCCCTTACATCTTTTTTAGCAATGAAGGCATCTTCGATAGATTTTGCAGTAAACTGTTCTTGAAAAGTTTTCTCGGTGGATTTTGCTCCAAGTCCAGGAGTTTCCGTTTGTTTTAAGATTGAAATGCCAGTTATTTTCCCATTAGAAATACCGACTAACATGTCTATTTTGCCAGAGTAACCACTAGGGCTGACTTTAATAATATATCCGCATAACTTTTTCTCAGCAGATAAGCAGCTGTATACTTCATTTTCTTTACTTTCTTGCAGAACAAAGTCTGTAGCTTTAGGCATGACTTTTTTTAATGCTACTTTTTGTTCTTTTTCAGCTTGGCTTGTAATAAGAGGTATGGTGAGTTGATTCATGTAGAAGAGAATACTTCCACAAATTAGGGTTATAGCAGTAAGGTACAGAGATAAAATTATTGCTTTTTTCATTATTTGACTCCATATTTTTTGTTGTAAAGTTTAAGGTGAATCAATATTCCTAGTTTATCTAAGAGAGGTACGGTTATATTCATCAAAAGAATAGTGAAATTCATTCCTTCAGGAAGGCTACTGAATAACCTTATGCACATAACAAGTATTCCAGCACCTATGCCAAATAGTATTCTTCCGTGTTTTGTTACTGGGGAAGTAACATAGTCTGTTAACATAAATAATCCTCCGATCATTACTCCTCCGGCAAATAAACTGAAAAATGGATTTGTTTGTGTAATTAGTGAAACGATAAAGATGGTTGCAAAGAAACTCACTGGAATTTTCCAATCAAGTATTTTTTTATAAAATAGCCAACCTGCGCCTAAAAGAATAGCAAGCGCGGATGTTTCGCCTATGCATCCTGGTACATTGCCCATAAAAAGTTGATAAATAGTAGCTGCATAGGGAGCTTCTTTGGCAAGAGCAGTTGCGGTTGTTACAGCGCTTGTGCTAAACCAAGCAGAAGGTAAAATCCAAGTAGTCATAGCAACGGGATAGGCGACAAATAGAAAAGCTCTTCCTACCGCTGCTGGGTTGAAGATGTTATGTCCAAGACCACCAAAGGTTTGTTTCGCAATACCTATGGCTATCAAGTTTCCGATGAATACCATCCAGATAGGAATAGTAGGTGGAAGGTTGAGAGCGAGTAATAGCCCTGTGAGAGCCGCTGATCCATCATAGATAGTCGTCTTTTCTTTTTTTATTACATTTATAATAAATTCGATTAAGATGGCAAAGGCCATCGAGGAAACAATTATGTTGAGCGCATTCATTCCAAAAAAGAATACTCCAGCTAGTGAAGTAGGAACCAATGCTAAGATAACATGAAGCATTATTTTGTTGGTTTTTTGCGTGTCTCTTATGTGTGGCGAAGAAGTTACTATTATGCTCATTTTTTACACTCGCAGGCTATTTTTCTAAGTTTATTTTTTTGTAGTTTTATTCTTTGAACTAAATTTACATTAGCTGGACAATTGTAAGAGCAGAGTCCACACTCCATACAATCCAGAGCTTGTAGTCCATCTTTTGCTGCTGCGATAGGTAGTAGTCCAATAGGACAATTATCGACACAGGTTCCACATCTTATACAGTCACCTTCAGGCCGACTATTATTTGCAATAACAAGTATCCCAGAAGTTCCTTTAAGCACTGGTACAGATAAGTCATATTGAGCATTACCCATCATTGGGCCGCCTGCAATTATTTTGTAGTCTTGTTTTTCAAGATGAGAAAGGTTAGGCAGGATGGTAACGAATGGCGTACCAATTCTTACTTTATAGTTATATTTTTTTTCTAATAGTTCGCCGCTAATGGTTACTATTCGGTCAATCAAAGGCATTCCTGTGGTAAATGATTTGCCGATTTGAGTTACTGTCCCGACATTTAAGACAATCGTGCCGACATCAATCGGAAGTTTATGAACATTTTTGCCAGTTATATTTTTTACCAATACTTTTTCTGCACCTTGCGGATATTTTGTAGGAAGTGAGCATATTTCAACGTTTTTGAAGTGAATGCCATAAGTTTTGAGTGCCTTGATGCATTCTTGTTTATTGTCCTCTACGCCAATATATATTTTCTCTGGATTTAAGATGTGTTGTATTATTTCTAATCCAGTATAGAACATTTTTGTGTCCTCTAACATTAACCGGTGGTCAGAGGTAAGGTATGGCTCACACTCAGCTCCATTAATGATAACTTCTTTGATTGTTGTTTTAGTGTCTAATTTGACATGGGTTGGGAATGTAGCTCCTCCTAGACCTACAATACCAAATTCTTTTATTTTATTTATAAGTTCTTCTTTTGTTAGGGATTTAAAATCTTTTATTGGTTTTGCTTTTATTGTTTGATATTTTTTGTCATTTTCTATTATGACTGTCATTACCTTGGAACCATTTGTGTGTATATGAGGTTTCACGTCTAAGACTTTACCAGAAACACTGGAGTGGATATTGCTAGAGACATGTCCAGAAGCTTCGGCTAATACTTGTCCAACTTTAACAATATCGTCCTTTTTAACAATTATTTTTGCAGAAGCACCGATATGTTGACAGGCAGTGATATAGAAAATATCAGACTCTGGAGCTGGTTCTGTAAGTAAGTTTTCTGTAAATAGTTTATTGTATTTCATTATTGATCTTTGGCTTTATTAATGCCAGCAAGGATTAATCCCATAGTAAAGAAAGCACCAGGAGGTAAAATCATAACTAACATTGGGACATAGCTACTAGAAAGAATAGGGTAATTAAAAACAGTTCCATTTCCTAAAACTTCTCTTATAACGCCTAAAATTAAGAGTCCAACAATAAACCCAATACCTTTTTCAAGCGCATCAACGATAGAAGCTATTACATCGTTTTTTGCTGCAAACCCTTCTGCTCGTCCCAAAATTATACAGTTTACAACAATGAGTGGAATGTAAATCCCAAGGGCTCTATTTATTTCTGGGACATAACCTGCCATTAGCATTTGGATTATAGTAACAAAGGCAGCAATAACCGTAATAAATACAGGAATTCTTATGTCCTTTGGAATGCTTTTTCTAATCATGGAAATAATTATATTAGAACCAAGAAGTACAAATAATGTAGACAACCCCATTCCTAGCGCGTTTATCGCTGACGTGGTAACGGCCATCGTAGGACAAAGACCTAGCAATAAAACAAAGATAGGATTTTCTTTAAGAATACTAAACTTCATTTATTTGAAAACACCGTTACTTCCATTTTTCCGCTATAGATAGCTCCTTCTAGGAGTCTTAGGCTTTCGCATTTAATGTTGCCATAAACGCGAGCATTTTCGTTAATTATAATTCTTTTTTTAGCTGTAAGATTACCTTTTATTGAGCCAAACACCTGAATGTTTTCTGCTGCTAAATTGGTGTTTAGAATCGCGCCTTTCAAAACATAGACATTTTTAGCTGTTTTGATTTCTCCTGAAATAGTGCCTTCTAGATAAATATTATCTGGACTTTCCATTGTGCCTGCGAATGAGGCATCTTTTTTTATATAAATAAGTTTTTTGTTTGTTTTTGTTAACATAAGATGACTACATTTCTTTTTATAATTATTGCTATTATACTATGATTTATTTTTTAAGGGGAGTACCTTAAAAAGTGAATGGTGAATGGTGAATGGTGAATGGTGAATGGTGAATAGTGAACTGAAAGACGAAAGAGGGAAACTTGAAGTTTTGAGAGATGCAGTTGTCATTCCTGCACAAGTTAAGTAATTCGTTGACGAAATGTCATCCCGGACTCCGATCCGGGATCCAGTCTTACAGTTTATTTAAATATTGAAGCAGCTAGTTTACTATTATAAGCTTTAATTAGGGACTATTTATTAGTCTATACTCAATTAATAAGCTATTTAATGTTTTGTAATCGTCAAATTTAATATATGCCTGGATCCTGAATCAAGTGAACGCTGTCGCTAGACCTTCGGTTCAGGATGACAATCAAGACTGAATCAATTTCAGCCCTTGGTTCAGATGACAAATTAATAGAGTTTACCCTGAGTGAGCTTTGCGAGTCGAATGGTCTCGAGATGGGCATGAAATGAAACTATCAGACCAAACTGAGATATAGTATAATAATCATATGAAATTCATAAGGACTGTTTTACCTGAAGTAATTGTAGTTGAGCCGCAGGTTTTTGGAGATGAGCGTGGGTATTTTTTAGAAACTTATCGTAAGGATTTGTTTGAAAAGAATGGTATTAATGTTGAGTTTATTCAAGATAACTTTAGTTATTCAAAGAAAGGTATACTTAGAGGGATACATTTTCAAGCTGACCCTTGTGCGCAAGATAAATTAGTAAGAGTAGCTGAGGGAGAAGTTTTCGATGTAGCTGTGGATTTAAGAAAAGGATCTCCAACTTTTGGGAAATGGATAGGCGAATACCTTTCGGAAATAAATAAAAAGATGATGTTTGTCCCAAAGGGATTTGGTCATGGATTTTGTGTTGTAAGTGAATATGCAAAATTTGAATACAAATGTTCAGCAGTTTATTCTCCTAGCCATGAAAGAGCTGTGATTTGGAATGATCCTCAAATAGCTATTGCTTGGCCAATCAAAGACCCTCTTCTTTCTGATAAAGACAAAAAAGCTCCTTTATTGAAGGATTTAGTTTTTTAAAGAATTAAATACTGTTTAAAGCGTTCAGTTTCACTGACCGCAAGCTCATCACATTTATTATTGTAGGGGTTATCAGCGTGGCCTTTGACCCAATGCCAAGTTGTTTGGTGTTTGCTTGCAACTTCGTCTAGTTCAAGCCAAAGTTCTTTGTTTTTGACTGGTTTTTTTGCGGCATTTTTCCAGCCTCTTGTTTTCCAATCATGAATCCATTCAGTAATGCCTTGGATTACATATTTGCTGTCAGAATAGATTTCTGCTTGGCAGGGTTCTTTTAAGGATTTTAAAGCCTCAATTACTCCAGTAAGTTCCATCATATTGTTGGTTGTTTGCTCTGATCCGCCACTAAGTTCTTTAACATGATCTCCATAGATAAGTAGTGCTCCCCAACCACCAGGACCTGGATTACCACTGCATGAACCGTCTGCGTAGATAGTTATTTTTTTCATGATTGTTTTAGTAGTATATCATATACCAGTATATTCGAATGAATAAATACTGCAATTTTTGGCGATATTACTATTGGGATAAATGTGTCTATTTGTAGAGGGGGTTGTTTATGGTCGGGAAAGAAAGATTTAATAAAAGAAAGAACTCTTCAAGAGTTTCTGTATTTGTTTCAGATGATAAGAACTCAGAAACAATAGACTCAAGAGAAGTAGAAATGAAAATAATTAAACTTAATTCTATGATTAAGGGTGTGGAGAGACGGATAGAGGCGCATGAACGTAGATTATCAAATATTTATGATAGTAAGGAATCAAGAGAGACAAGGGAGCATATACAGCAAGCTGGTACCAAAATGGGTTCCGGTCGCTAAAATAAAGGGGTATCGTGTAAATGGAGCAAGGAAGTTTATCTCAAACGCAAAGCATCAGCACTTCTGCTATTAATAGCAATAGTAAGATAGACGTTAATACTGATACATTACAGAAATTGGTATTAGGAGCGCAAGAAGAGGCAGCAGAGCAGGCCAAAGGCACAGAAGACACTGCCAAATCTAAGGAAACGGTATCTCCTTTACAACATTTACTTAAAGGTAATGAGAAAGAAGCTAAACAAGAATTATTAAAAGAGTTTATTCATAAAGTAGCTGGTTCGGAGCGGGATATTTTATTTAGTTCTGATAAAGGTAAAAACGTAGACCTTATGGGGGAACTTAAACTTCTTTTTGGTAAAGATTCTATGAGTAATGATGAAGTAAAGTTAAGCTCTCAGGCAAGAATGATGAATATGACTGATTCTGTTGTTCAAAGCCAAGCTGTTGCTGCATTAAGAAAAGATATGACTCAAGAGGATGATAGCAAGAAGGCAGAAAAAACAGAAAAGTTAGAAAAACAGATTTTTGAAGAAAAATCAGGGATAAGAGAGAAGATTGCTACAGATAGATCAGACAAGGCTCAAGTGAAAGAAGAAGGTCAAAAGAATGTAGAAAATTTTGATAAAAATAAATACTCAGAGCAAGACCAGGACCAAGACAATAGTGGCAAAAACAGACAAAACCAACAAGAAGTTATTGATGATAAGGATACGCTAGCTATTGCTAATCTTAAGAAACAAGTTATGGCTGAGGTAGAAGAGTTAGTTGAAGATGAGAATGTAGTTGATGAGATTGAGGAAGTGGACGTACAGGATGTGCAACAAAAAGAAGCAAAGATAGATCAATCTACAGCTGTAAGAGAAAGAATAATAGATGCCGAGATGGATTCTTCCGAACCCGATAAGGTGCAGAAGGCAAACCAAGAAGCACAGCGAACGACAGAGACAAAGAAAACCAAAGAAGATGTTGTTTCTAAATATACTGATCATTATCGACAGTTCTTGATGCTTCCCAATAAAAATTTAGATGGTTTGATGAAAAATGAAGAGCAACTATTAAAAGAATACGGTCTTACTTCTCGTCAGATAAAGGATGTTCAACAGGCGGTTAAGAAGACCATAAAACAAGAAATCAGAGGCAAGATAGAGGATGCGATAATTCAAAAACAATTAAGTGTTGGTAATAAATTAGATTCTTTGACTGCGGACACAAGGCTTAATAAATTTACAGATTATTTTGTTTCCAATCTTTTATTAGGTGGACAAGATTTTGGAGGATTTGACGATAATTTTCAAGGTATGGTCAATAAAGCAATGTACTTTGCTAGTAAAAATTTAGCTAATTTTTCCGTTGAAGAAATGGAGCATTTTGTGACACAAGAATCATTGGATCCTTCTAAAACTAAAGTTGACAAGATAAAAGATTTTGAAGCAAAGGTTAATGAATTAAACTCTATTACAAATAATCCAAAGGTTACTGAAGAGTGGGCTCAGACAGCGATGGAAGTATTCATGAAAGATTATGGGTTGGCTAGAGAAAAAATAGATGTGCCAGCGTCTTCGACGGGGACAGCTGTTAATATAATGTCAGGTGGAGCAGGGTTTGGGCAGGGTAGCCAACAGAAACAACAACATGGTTATGAGTTTGATTCAAAGGACGAGAAGGATATTTTTCTTAATAGGTTAAGGGCACTTTATTTGCAAAGGGCACTTAATCCTGGGATGTCCACTAGTCTTAAGACAGAGTTTAAGATGAGAAAGCTTAAAAATGGGTTAGTGAGGATGGGAGTTTTTACGGAAATTCTGAATGAGCAAGTTCAAAAAGAGGCAACGGAAATAGCAAAAGATAGAACTATGGATATGTTGAGGGAGGCGCTTGAGGAAAGAGCATCTTTATATGATCTAAAGGGTTCCGCATATGATTTGTTAGAGAATAAGATAAAAGGTGTGTTAAAGAACGCAGATAAACTTGGTCTAGAAATATCATTAGATGAGTTCAATAAGATGCGGGATGAAATAAATTATAAGATGTTAGAAACAACAAAAAAACAGATGGAGCTTATGGAAGTGAGGCTTTCCGAGTTTGATTTCCCACAATTAGTAGTCAAATATCGTGAGATGCAAAAGCTTATTGATAGATTAAAAAAAGAATCTGGCATCCATGATGATAGCGTAGGTAATGAAAGATTTCATAATATTACAATAACAGAGTCTGCGTAGGGTAAGGGGTAATTATGGCTGAACTACAAAAAGTTAATCACTTAGTGGATGTAGAGAATGTAGATAATTCTTTAAGTATTAATCAATTATCCTTTTCTCGTTACTCGAATATTAAAGCTGAAGATATCTCGGAGACAGTTTTTTTAGAAGAAGCTGACGATGTTGTTATTTACGGTAAATCTCGGGAGAAAAGCGAAAAGACGACAAACAAGGGAAGTATAGATTTTAAGGTTTATACTACTTCTGAAGCGGATTTGTATTCTTTTTTAGATATTGAGATAACTAGGGAAGCAGATGGGATGCTTAAGTTTTCGGATAATATATATTTTAATGATAAAGAGAATATTCTTTATTTAGATAAGCATGTTATTGGTATCCCTAAAGGAACTGATATATATTTTTATCCTTTGTTTGTAATGATTCAGCTTGTCGGTAAAAGATTGGTTTTGTATTACTCAGACAAGAAGTTAAGTATTGAAAGTAAGGAATATATCCTTTCTAATAATGAAGACACTAATATTTTCATAGACGATATTGGCAATGTGGCTATTAGTTATTTGGATATGATTGCTGCCTTTAAGTTCCAAGATAGAGTCATGGATGTAAACGGTTATCGTCTTAATTTAGAAGAAAAGAAACAGGTAGTTAAATTAAATAAAAAATGGATAGAGTTAGGTTCTGATTTGCAATTTAATGGGGAAGATGGTGTTGTTAGATATCAGAATACCTATGTTAAGGTTCCAAAGAGGTCAGAGCTATTTTTTGATAGGGAAGAGTTGAGAGTCGTCACAGGTTCTCAGCAGGAAATCAAGTTTATGGCTCAGGTTGATAGGTTGGTATTTAGAGAAAATAAATATTGGTTGGTATTTGATGTTAATTCTAGAATAGTTTTAGATAAGAATGGCAACCTTTCTTTTCTTCATCAGGACAATTTGGCTGTTTTAGATAAAACAAAAGGTGTAATTAAGGTGCAGGATATGAATATTTTTATAGCTGATGGAGCAATAATTAGAGTAACAAAGGATTCTATTTGTCTTAATGAAATAGCAAAAATTAATAGTAAGGACAAGATAGTTAGAGTTGCTAAAAGTAAATTCTTTTTCTCTGGTCAGGTTGATATTTCCATGAATAAAGCAGAAGTTGTTTTTGGTATAAAGAAAAAAATGATCAGAGTTATGCCTTATAAAAAACAACTTTTTATAAACATTGGTGGCAAGTTGGTTGTAGTTACTATCTCGATCGGAATAGCAGTAGATGGCAATGGCAATATGGCTTTTGACTACCAAGATAGTTTAACCACGTTGGATACTGAATATTTTGTAATGAATGTGGGTGGTGCTATTTTTAGTTTTGGGGCTATAGATGATTGTTGTTACGAGTTTTTAGGTAATCAAATAGCGGTAGGTTCTCAGAAACAAAATGTTTTAGAGTTATTGAAAACGATGCTGGCTAGTGATTTAACAGAAGTTTTGAATAAATATAATTTAGAGGACTTGATAGAAACTTTGCTTTGCACAGACATGAATAGTTTTTTGAATTCAAATAAACTTTTTGATTCTGGGATGGATGTAAATGTTATGATGGATTTGGTTAAAGGTAGTATTTTGGGAAGAATTACAGGTTCTGGTGAATCTTGTTTTGCATTAATTAATAAGGATAATATGGAGCAGATTGTGATGGGAGACAAGAAGTATCCTATCGTTCAAGGCAACAATTTTTATGTTCCAGTTGATATGGAGTTTTTGCAGGGCGTTTTAAAGTTCAAAGATAAAAAAGTATACTTTGTAGCTTAGTTGTTAAGCATATTCTTATTTTATTAATTCTTTTAGTTTAATGTCAGGCTGATGGTACCTTCCTCTTTGGCTAGTTTTCTTATTTGCTTGAATAGAGGCTTTTGGACACCAATGAAAGCAAGCAAGGCAACACTCACATTTATGTAGCCACTCAGGTTTTTTGTTTTTTATCTGTATATTGTTAACTGGGCAGACTTTTGCGCAAATACTACATCCATCACAATTATCATCAACAAAGAATGACTTATCAGACTCATTCATTTTACTAAGCATTTTGTCGCAAAGTGATGACATCATTTTTCCTAATAATCCTAAATTAGTGTCTGTTTTGTGAGGGGTTTGGTTTGTGACATAGAAAGCTATTTTGGAGATATATTCGTTTCCTTTTGAAAACATGTTTTGTTGTTTTTCAGTTCCTGCAACATTATATATCATGGTTGCGTTGCCTGGCATATGTATGGCAAAGCTTGCCATAAGATTATATTCTTGTTGTTTAAGTTTTTTCTTAAGAACATTGCCAGAGTTTGCAAGTAACCCGCCGTAAGTAGATAATCCAAAGATATAAGTGTTTTTGTTAAGTTTAACTTTTTTTAAGAAGTTAGAAACGATATTTGGTAAACCAAAGCAGTAAACTGGGTAGGCTATTCCAACTGTAGTGCATTCTAGTTGATCAAAATTCATATCATAAGTTATAGCTACTAGTTCTGTATTGCCAAGTTTTTTTGCAAGCTCTTTAGCAATATATAAGGTATTTCCTGTTCCAGTGAAATAAAATATTTTAGTTGTCATTTTGCCCTCCAATATTATTTTGTATTTAGATTATACATCATTCCTATTTTTTCTAGCAGAGAAGCAATTTATAATTTTATTTAATAAGGGGGAATTATTTTTTTAAATCTCGATAGAAGTTTTCATGTGGTCCAAATGCTTCTAGATATATAGTATCATTGTTTAATATTCTGTATGCTAATAGCAATAGCAGGGTTTGGAATTTGAATTTATATATTTTGATACCTAATAAATCTCCTTTTTTGTCTTCACCAATAGTCGGTTCTTTTTGAATTGTTTTTATTGCATCATTAAGAGCATCTTTTACATTGCGTTGTAGTTTTATATATTTTTTTTTGAAGCTGTTTGACTGTAAAATTCTATTCAAAAACAAACTCCGAAACATCATCATTCAGAAGTTCAACTTCACTGATAAGAATTTCTTCTATCATATTCATAGGCACATCAGCGTTATCTTTTGCTATCATTCCCATAGTAGCCCAATATTCTATTTGACCGGCAGTAGAGCGATGTTCTATTTTTGAATATGTTTTTGCTTTTTTTATTAATTCGTCAGATAAACTAACCGATTGAGCCATAGTTAACTCCCTTATTGTCTTTTATTGTATTATGCCACAATTTATCGCATTTTAACATGTTTTTATTGTAATGTTTTGGATTTGGAATCCCCCTCTCCACAATGTGGAGTATCCCCCTTATAAAGGGGGAATTTAAATAATATATATGTACAAGTATTAGTTTCTCTCAGAATTTGCTGATTTGAGATAAATGATAAAAAATGGATTCCCGCCTCCGCGGGAATGACTGAGTGTTTCGCGAGAATGACATTGTTAATTTGCGTTTCCTTTTACCTCACCAGCTAAAGTTACAACCTCTCCCACGGGAGTTATAAGTATTTTTAAAAATAGATAGGTGCCGTTACCCTCTCCTTTTCATTAATGAAATGGAGAGGGTCGCAGCATCCTAGGTTCTAAGTAAATAAAAGTGTCTTCTGCGGGGAGAGGTTTAAATACCAAACGTTTTCCCATTCATCTTATAAATATAAGTAAGTATTTCTGCTACTGTTGAGTAAAGCTCCGCAGGTATTTCTTTATTTACCTCACAAGCTTTAAACAGAGCTCTAGCAACAGGTGGATTCTCGACGATTGGTATATTGTTTTCTTTTGCTATTTCTTTAATACGTTCAGCTATTAGATTCATGCCTTTTGCTACTACTTTTGGAGCACGCATTTCTTTAGCATTGTAACTGATAGCTATTGCAACGTGTACGGGGTTAGTGATAACGACATCTGCCTTAGGTATTTCAGACATCATACGTCTTCTGGCCATTTCCATTTGTTTCCTTCGGATTGCACCTTTGACTATAGGGTCTCCCTCAGTTTTTTTGTACTCGTCTTTTATTTCTTGTTTGCTCATTTTCAATTGCTGATTTCTGTTATATTTTTGGAAGGCATAATCAATAATGGCTATTACAACAAAAGCCAACGTTATCTTTATTAGTATTTTCATTGCAATACCAGATAAAGTCATTAGATTTGCTTCGGTTCCTTGGAAAAAGAAGTTAACTATTAGTGGCAGATTATCTTTGATAGTGTCATAGGCAAGCCAGCCAACAAACATAATTTTGGCGACGGATTTGAATAAGGTAGCTAGTGCATTTTTTGAGAAAAGGTTTTTGAATCCTTTTATGATACTAAGTTTGTTTAGGTTTGGTTTAATCGGTTCAAAAGTTATCAGGAAGCCAAACTGCATCAAATTACTGATAATTGCAGCAGCAGCAAAGACAAGCATTACTGGAACGATTATTATTAAGATATGGAAAAGCATTTCCATTGAAATCGAGCCAATAGTATCCATGTTTATTTCTATTTCATGTAAGTGAGTATAATAATTTTTTGTCATGTAGAAAAAGTAGTCATATAGAGGTTTCCCTCCAATTTTTAATAGAATTACAGCAACTACTAATGTTACAGCGGTACTAACTTCCGGGCTTTTAGCAACATTGCCTTTAGTTCTTGCTTCTTGTTGCCGTCGGGGCGTGGCTTTTTCTGTTTTGGAGGGATCAGCCATCAGAGCACTCTAAGGATGGTGATAATATGTTCATACATTAATTCCGGGATGCTTGAAAAGTAGCTTCCATAAAAAATAAAAAGTAAGAAGATCATCAAAAATCCTGCGATTGCTTTTAATGGCATACCTGTAAGGAAAACGTTCATTTGAGGTACGCTTTTGGCAATTACACCAAGACAGAAGTCTATTAAAAATAAGACAGCCATTACTGGAGCAGCGAACTGCATACCAAGTATAAATGTTTGAGTAATTATCTTCATGAATGTTTCACTGAAAGCTGTTGTGAAAGTCAGAGTGCCAATTGGTAAGATATCAAAGCTTTGAAGCAACCCAAGGATTATTAAATGATGACCATTAAATGTCAAAAACAGGAGGATAACAATAATATATTGCAGTTGTCCGACAAGTGATTGTTGCTCTCTGGTAAGTGGGTCCATAATGCTAGCAATATGCATCCCCATTAAAATATCTATTAATCTGCCACCAAACTGAATCATATTAAAGGCTAAGCTAGCGATAAAGCCTATAAGCGTGCCTACGATAGCTTCTGATAATATTAGTATGCCAAAAATTAAGACGTGAATGTCTTTATATGCTAGAGATGATTGGCCATTTAATTGAAAGACGATATAGGTCAGAGATAGTGAGATTAATACTTTTAAGTGAACTGGGATAATTCTTGTGGCAAAGATAGGTGCAGTTACAAATATGCCAGTTACTCTTACAAAAATAAGGAGGAAAAGATAAAGTTTTGATTGTTCAATCAGTTGTTCCATATTTTATCATCGCGCAAAAAATGCAATGGAAGAAAATACATAAACAGTGAAATCATGTAAGATATTTAAAAGGGAGCCACCAATAATTACTAAGAGTATTAGGACAGCAAAGAATTTTGGCACAAAGGTTAGTGTCATGTCTTGGATTTGAGTTACTGCTTGGATAATAGATATTATTATCCCTAAAACTAAAGTAGCTATGAGGATTGGTCCGGAGGTCACGATTATTATCCATATAGCTTGTCTGCCTAAGTTTATAATAAAAGTTTCGCCCATGATTATCCAAAGCTCATTAAAAGGGAGCGAACGATTAAGTTCCACCCATCAACTAGGAGGAATAACAATATCTTAAAAGGTAGCGATATCATGACCGGTGGTAACATCATCATCCCCATGGACATTAAGATTGCGGCGATAACAATATCGATTATAAGGAAGGGGATAAAGAGTACAAATCCCATTTGGAAAGCAGTTTTCAGTTCTGAGATAACAAACGATGCTGCCAATATATGAGTAGGAATATCATCTTTATTTTGTGGTCTTAGCTTCGCATAACGAACAAATAGTAATAGGTCTTTTTTTCTTGTTTGTTTGAACATAAATTCTCTGACTGGGTCCATGCCTCGCTTAATGGCCAACTCTTGAGAAATTTTACCCTCCGTATAAGGCTTAATGCCTTCATTGTAAGCCTTTTCTGCAACAGGGGTCATGATTAGAAAGGTCAGGAATAGAGCTATCCCAACTAGTACTTGGGTCGGTGGTGTTTGTTGCGTGCTTAATGCATTTCTGACAAAACCTAGGACAATAATTATTCTAGTAAAAGAAGTAAATAAAATAATAATAGATGGCGCCAAGGATAAAACTGTAAGTAGTATTAGCATTTGCAATGCAGAATTAAGAGTGCTTGGGTCAGCTGATTGGGTTACTGCAAGTGTTATTTTTGGGATAGATATCATTTTTTGAGGTTCTCTATTTCATCAGTTTTTCTTAAAATTGTTCTTAATGCACTTTCAAACTTTTCGTTGAGTGGTTTTTTGTCAAGGTTCTCAGAATCTTCTGCTAGTATCTCTAATATTTCGTGCTCTTGTTTAATTACATCAAGAAGTTCTAGAGAATTTTGATTATTTGCTAAGATATACAGTTTTTTATTTATTTTAATAAAGTCAATTGTTAGGTTTTGAGAGATAGTTATTTTCTTAAGTAAATGTTCATGAGTTTTTGATTTATTTTTATTTAAGAAGTTAAGCAGTAGGTATATCCCATAAATAAGGAGCAATACAAACAATAAGGAGAAAATAAAATTTAATACATTTATTGATCCTGTTTTAATTCCTACATCATTTAAGTCAGAAGAAATTAAAGTATTAAAAGTAGGATACCAGTCCAGAATATCATTAGTCATTTTTTGAATTTGTTTTGTTATTTGCTATTTCAGTTATTTTTATAGCGAAATTATCGTCCACAACAACCACTTCACCTCTAGCTAATAATTTACCGTTGGCTAATAAATCAACATGTTCTCCTGCGATTTTTTCTAGTTCTACAACAGTTCCAATGCCAAAATTCAATATATCTTTAATTGATTTTTTAGTTCTTCCTAACTCAACTGTTAGCTCCAAGGGTATTTCTGTAATCATTCCGATGTCATTAACGATATTCTTTGTATTATCAGTAGATAGGTTTTTAAGTTGTGGTTCAGATGATTTTTTGGAATCATCAATGTCTGGAGGCAATACCGTATCTGCTGGTGTGTCTATATCTGGAGTTTTATTTGGGTCGTTTGAATTTGAATTTTTTTCTACCATGACATCATCCTTATTTGAGATTTATATTATTGTATAATAAACTCGTTAAAATAGACATTCAATACTTTACCAGTTTTTAAAATTAAATTACATTTAGTTATGATAGATTTTCTTAAATCGTTTTTGCCTTCCACATCCTTAACATCATTGAAAGTTTTACTGGAAAGGATATTTATAATGTAATTTCTTAGGATTGTTTCTTTGGCTGTTATTTCTGTAACTACCGTTCCATTACTGACTTCTAAATTTATAGTTGCTTTAAGAAATCTTCTTCCTCCATAGTCTAACAGATTAACTAAGAATTCTCGCATAGGTACCAGATAAAGCATTTCCTCTGTTTGAACATCTACTTTTTCTGATTTTTTTGTAAGGAAAGTTGCTGTAATTACTGTGGCAATTAATAGTACGAGGACTATTGAGGCTATGATTATAATAATAATTAATTTCTTAGAAGGTTTTTTTGGTTCTTCGTTGTTGTCTTCTTCTTTGGTGTTTGAGTCTTCTTTAGGGGTTTCCTTATCAGCCATGTAGCTAATATAACTCATCCGGTTTATTTTTGACAATAATTACTGAAACTCTCCTATTAATTGCTCTGTTTTTTTCTGAAATATTTTGAACTAGCGGTTTGTGTTCTCCATATCCTGCTATAGATATTCTATTAGCGTTGATATTGGATTTTCCTATGAAGATTTGAGCTACACTCAGTGCTCTGGCCGAAGAAAGTTCCCAGTTGGATCTGTATCCTGATTGTATGTTTGGAGGGATGTCATCAGTATGTCCTTCAACAATTATATTATTGTTAATGTCAGCAAGCGAAGCACCAATTTTTTCTAAAATAGGAGTTGCTTCATTTTTCAATTTTGCGCTTCCTGATTGAAAAAGCAGTTGGTCTTTAATAGTTATTTCTAGGTTACCCATATCATTGTATTTCCCTTGTATTTCGTCGTCATCAAAACTGTTAGATTTTACAATAAACATGATGTCGTTTATTTTATCTGCCATACTTGCGTCGCTTATATCGTCACCTGATGAGCCTGGTATTTTGTCTGGGGCAGTTTCAGGATAGGGTACCATTAGCTGGTGTTCAAACATCGCAGAGTTTCTTAATGTGGAGTACCCACCAAATGCTGCACTAAAGGATATTAAGGCAGTTCTAAGTTTGACAATATCAACAGATGACATTGAGAAAAGAAAAACGAAAAATACTAATATTTGGGTCATCAAGTCGCTGAAGGTTGCCATCCATGCCGGTGACCCTGCTTTTGGTTCCTCAGGTTTTTTTGACATTTTTTTCTAGCTTTTCTCTTAGTAGGGGAGGGAAATATCCAGAAAGTTTCTCTTTGATTGTTCTTGGATTATCTCCTGATTGGATAGCAATAATACCAGCAAGGATGATTTCTTTGGTAAACATTTCTTCTGCAGATCTTATTCTAAGTTTATTGGCGATTGGAATAGCAACAAAGAAAGCAGCTACTGCACCGTATAAGGTGGTAATTAGGGCAACAGCCATAGCTGGGCCAAGACTTGATGGGTCGCTAAGGCTAGATAACATCTGTATAAGCCCAACGATAGTCCCAATCATTCCCCAAGCAGGGGCATAAGCTCCTATAGCTTCAAAGAGAGCACTTCCAACTTTATGTCGCTCCTCAATAGCATCTTTTTCTATTTCAAGAACTTCCTTGACTGTATCAGCATCGCTACCGTCGACAACTAATTGCAGACCTTTAACTAAAAAAGGTATATTTACATTCTTTAGTTCTTTGTCTAAGGCTAAGATGCCTTCTCTTCTTGATTTTTCAGATAAAGAAAGGATTTGATTGAGAATTGCTATTGGGTCTTCGGGAGCAGTGGTAAAAGCTTTTTTCGCTATTTTGAAACTATTGGTAACCTGTTCCATGGTATAACCTATAAATAGAGAGCCAAAACACCCTCCGAACGTTAATAGAACGGAGGGAATATTGACAAACATCATTAAAGAACCAAATCCCATCCCGCTAAGCAGGAAGAACCATCCCAATATGAATCCTAATATTGTCGCTTTATCCATGTCTAGCTTTACTCATTATCTCTTCATGTTAACTAGTGTTTGTAGAATTTCATCACCAGTTGTAATGATCTTTGAGTTAGCTTGGAACCCTCTTTGATAAATAATCATGTTGGCAAATTCTTTCGCAATATCAACATTGGACATCTCCAAAGTACCAGCTGAAATAGATCCTCTGCCATTTGTGCTGGCAACACCAACCTGAGCATCTCCAGAGTTGTTAGAGCTAATGAACATACCGTCAGAGCCTTTTAATAGACCGGTTGGGTTGTTGAAGGTTGCTACTCCAAGTTGACCGATGTTTTGGTTAAGGCCATTGGAGTAGATGCCGATGATGGTACCGTCAGAACTGATACTGTAGGTAGATAAAGATCCGTTAGGATAGCCATCTTGACTTGAGTGAACCATGGTAGAGGTATCAGCATATTGGCTAACACCACTAAAGTCAGGTGTTATACTTAGTTCGTTTGCTCCTGACCCTTGTGCTCCTATAGTAATTTTTTGGAGTGCATCTACATTTGTGAATACACCTTGGTTGTCAAACACAAAGCTTCCTCCTCCAGAGATAGCCTCTCCAATACCTGTAGCTGTCCATGCCCATTGGTTGGGACCGGTTCTAGTAAGATTAAGGGTAACGTTGTGTTCTTTACCTAGAGAATCATAAACAGTTGAGGAAGCTTGATGAGTTGTAGGAGCCACAGTTTGCACGACTACTCTTCCAGTTTGAAACCCTGCAGCAGTTGGACTTATGGTTACACCACCAATTCCACTAATAAAAGCATCGCTTGAAGTAAATGATAGTGGGAGCGACAACACTGTGCCTGTAACTGCTTGGACAAAGGTATGATCAATATGGGCCACTGTTGATGTTTTGTTGAAAGTGACAGCTGAATCAGCTTCATCATCCCAATTGCCATCTGCAGCAAAGAAAGTGTCAATGATGCCAGTAGTGGTTAAAGGATCACTGTCTTCAACTGTTATGGGGTTTTTTGAAGCTCCATTTTCATAAGTAACAAATAAATTACCTGCTTTAGTGAGTCCCATATAGAATTTATCTAAGTTAGCCCCTATTGTTGCCTTTGACCAGGAATTAAAGCAAGTTATTAAGTCAGAGATTTTTGATGATGCACTCAGGTATACTGCTGGTACTGCTGATCCAAGCGCAATTACTCTTGATGGTGTTTCTGCAAGTGCTGCTGCAACATCAGCGGCTGTAGCGGCATGTATAGGTGTTACTATTGCTGCACTAACATCAAAAGTCACTGGATCTGTTCCATTAGCAGTAACTACAATATCCTTTGTGTCAACAATACCACTAAGAGTATCGGTAAGCTGTAATCCAGATTTATTTCCTATTGTTTTAGAAGCAGGTAACCATTCAAGTCCTTCACCGAAACATATTCCGGCAATACCATTAGTGGAGGTAACGTGATTATTTCGTGCTTCAGTAAGAAGTGTTTTTGCCGATGATGCTAAATCACTAAAATCAACAGTTACTCCTCCGGTGGTAATTGCAGAGAGATCTAAGGCTGCAATTTCTGTTGCATCAGCTACTACTGTACCAAACGCGTCAACGTATCCATGTTTTTGGTGGCCACCCACGACAGATGCAGCGTGGCCTGGGATAGTGGCTTTTAAATAGGCCATGATGTCGATTGATTCAGTCTCGGTAACAGCTGTTCCAGCGCCGCCATGAGATGAAACTGAGGTAAGCTTTTGAAGACTATCAGTGTCAATCTGGTTGGCATCGTAAACGTAGGTGGTTGCACCTAATCCAGCTACATCTCGAGTAAGTTGGATTTGCCCACCGTATAAGAGAGCTGTCACTCCTGTGACTTGTGCGTTTATAGCAGAGATAAGTTCATTAACTGTTGGACTGCTAGTTATAAGACTTACAGTACTTTCTTTCCCATCGACGACTATGCGAAAACTATTTATATTTGTTATCCCAAGATCAGATAATTTGTTAGTGCCATTTAGGTTTATATTTTCCCCATTATGTGTTTCAGCAAACACATCTATAGTGTGAGTGCCTATAACATTGTCTATAGTATCAGTCCTTGCAAAGATTCCCGTGACAGTATCTATATTGGCAGAGTTACCACTGGCAAGAATAGCAGTTCCTTCAGTATAGGCTCTTGCGTCAAGGTTATAAGCGTAAGTTATGTTTTTAGTTTCGTTGGCTTTAACTGTTTGTCCTACAGGGATGGATAGTGGTTCAATAGTTCTTAGGGCATCTATTGCCCCTGATGCGTCGGCCATCCATCCATATGCTTTCATTCCACTAGAATGGACCAAGTAACCATTAGCATCAAAGTTAAAAGAACCAGCTCTGGAAAAGAAGGTTTGGCTTCCGTCACCGAGGATGAAAAACCCGTTACCTTGAAGAGCTAAATCGCTCATTAGGCCGGTTGAGAGCAAGTTACCTTGTTGGTGTGATACAGATATAGCAGATGTTCCTACACCAAGACCTACTTGGATTGGGTTCGTACCACCTCTGCCGTCAGTTTGTGGCGAAGACGCGCCTCTAATGGTTTGGTTTAAAAGTTCTGTAAATTCAATCTTGGATCCTTTGTAACCTATTGTGTTGACGTTAGCTATGTTGTTACCAACTACGTCTAAACCTGTTTGATTGTTGCTTAAACCTGCGAGACCAGAAAACATCGATCTTAACATATTTTACCCCCTGTTTTGATTTACCGATTTCCTACATGAGGGCCGATCGGCTTTTTATTTTTCGTCTTTTATCTTTTGTCTTTCGTCTTTATTATCCTATGACAGCGCTGTCTATATTGGTGATCACTTGATCTTTCATGGATTGTTGATCCATGGCTGTCATAACTGTTTTATTGGTTACGCTTACCACAAATGCTAATTCATCAAGCAGTATCAGCGACTCTTTTGCTCCTTTTTGAGCAACCTTTTCAAACGCCTGATTTATTCTATCCAGTTGTGTTTTAGATATTTCAATATTCCTTTTCTGCAGTCTAGTTATGGCATGATTAGAGAATTTCAGCTCGTCGACAGATTCATTAAGTCCAAGCTTTTTAAGGAATTCATCTTTGAAGAGCTGTTGTGAAGCCTTTCTGTCTCCTTGTACTTGTCCAATGCCTTGCCCGATTTGCTCGGATTGTATCCTTTGGATCTCTTGACTAAAATTACCCATATCAACCATTATTTATTTCACCTCCTTTGTATTATATCTAAATTATCATGTATCTACTAATTAGTAGTACTACTACTAGTATTATAAACTTGAGTAATATTCGCTATTGGGATTTCTTTGTAGAAACTTCCATCCCATAGATTTTGTAGTGACGTAGGTACTTTGCTTGCGTCAGTATAGCCCAATGCTGAAGTAAAATCAGCAGAAGTTGTAACAGTGTCTTTCCAAATTAGTTTCTCAGAAGAAAGTGAGTCTTTGGTGAACAATTTGTCTTTGAATTGATCAAAATTCAAATTTGCGGTATTGAAAGCTTGTAGAGCGTCAGACTTTTTTACGTATTCTGACTTAACAGGTAATATCACATAAAAGGTGCCATCTTTGGATTTTATGCCACTTACAATGCCTTGCGTTTCTAATCCTGTTGTTTTGTCTGTTGTTACAACTGCTTTGCCTATTAGTCCGTAGGCTGTAGCTCCCTGGAAACTGTTTTCCATATTTTTCATAGATTCAAGTGTACTGAACTGAGCCAATTGGGCTACGAATTCTTCGTTTTTCATTGGACTTAGTGGGTCTTGGTATTTAAGCTGAGTTACTAAAAGCTTTAGGAACTGGTCTTTACCAAGGTCTGTTGTGCTGGAAGCACTTGAGGTCTTTCCCGTTAGTCCGCTTATACTAGATACTGATGACATTTTTTCCTCCTATGCTAGTGAATTAATTTCGTTCGTGTCAATTATTTGTTCAACTATATTCCTTTGTTCTGGTAGAATCTCAGTTGTTTTAAAGTTATTATGTTTTCCAGAGTTTCCTTCATAAAATTCAGAGAAGTTTTTATTTTTATTTTCTTTATCGTTTACCTCTACACTTAAAGATGAAATAGAGATATTGGAATTTTGTTGTAAATCATTTTTTAGGGCATCAAAGTTGCTTTCTAAGATAGCTTTTACGGCAGCGCTTGATACTTGGAATTTAGCAACTATTTGAGTGTTTTCACTTCCAGCGATTTGTTCCTTAGTTATTTTTACTTTAACCTCCCCAAGTTCTCTAGGGTAAAGGCGCATATTAACTTCTGTGTCTGACTTTAATTTGTTAATCGTTAAGTATGTGCGAAATTGGTTCATTATTTGGTTTTGTTTTTCTAAATTAGTAGAGGAGTTTTTAAGCAGAGGAACAGCTTCAGGGTCCTTTACTTCTTTGATGTTTATTTTTGTATTGAGTTCATTCATCTTATTGTCTAGTGAATCAAGAGAAATCATTTTTACTGGTAAAGCTTTAGCATCAGGCTTTTCAGTTTGTTCAACTAGTGATACTTCTGTTTTGTTTTTTGATTCAACTGGCTTTTTTGTAAATATTTCTTGTGGAGGCGTTTCGGCTTCAGTTAAGTTTAGTTCAGTGTTTTTAGTTTCTTCCTTTGCCTCAACCTTAATAGCTTCAGTAGGAGTTTTTGTTGCTTTTCCATCATTTTGGGTATTCTGAGTGTCTAGCTTTGGTGCTTCTTTTTTGGTTGGCTCTATTGGAATGGTTTGGCTAATTACTTGAGAATCATTTTTTGAGCTTTCTATTACGCCATCAAGTTTTGCAAGTAGCTCGGTTATTTTTAAAACCATGTCTTTGTTTTCATTCTTTGGTTGAGGGGCAGTAAGTTCATTGGAGATTTTATTAAGCAAATCAGCTAAGTCCTTTTTGCTAATAAAAGTTATTGGAACACTTTCTTTTGTTCGTGGATCGATTAGTTGTATTTGTTTTATTTTTGATGCCGTATCAGTTAATTGAACTTTATTATTCTGCATTGCAGAAGATTCGGACAATTTTGCTAGTAGTTCAGCTAAGCTTGCTAAAACCTCATTCAAATTGTCGGAGGGTGCTATGTTGTTTTCATCTAGTTTTTTTAGTAAAGAGGTTAGCTTTACAAGAAGTCCTTCTAATTCAGTAGTTTGTGGTTGTTCTTTTTGAGTAACAGGAGCAACAGTTTTGGTGTTAAGTACTGGAATTTTTTGAAAAGTTTTATTAGATAATGCTATTTCTTCTTCGGATAAACCAAGTTTTTTTATTTCAGGTTGTTCAATTGGTTTAGTAGGTGTTTCAAAAGTATAACTAATTTTTTCTTTTTCTTTTTCTCTGAATGTTTCTGCTTTTTGTTCATTTAATTTAGATTGAAGGTCATTTTGGAAAGTTTTATCAGTAGTGCTTGTTTCTCTTGACTCTTTAGAGGAGCTGCTTTGACTAGAATTGCTAGCTATTACGTTATTTTCTGTACGAAATAGATCATTAATTGAAGAACCATTTATATCAGCTGAAAACATTAACTTTCCCCCTTATTATTAGTAGAAATCCTTTTATTTGTTATGGGTTCTTCCGTGAAGTAATTCTCATTTATCTGTACAATATAGAATATTACAAGGATATGAAGTAATGTAAAGTGGGGTATTACAAAAATATACATTTAATGATATTAATCTATACATAAAATAAAAAAGGGAATAATTATGGAAAAAGATTCCAAAGAAAACACTGATAAAAAAGAAAAAAAGATAGATAAAAAAGAAGAGAATAAAGGGAGTAAAGAGCAACCTGCAGAAGCTGTCCCGACCAAAAGCTCTACGAGCCTATCTAACACTTTTTTGACAATACTGAAGTACACCTTGATGGCTTCTGTTGTTTTTGTAGTTCTCGGTATAATAATATATTTAACGTTAGCAAATATGGCTTTTTTCGGGTTTCTTCCTAGTAAGATGACAGAAAAAATGCCGATAGTTAGTAAGATAGTAAAAGATATAGAGGCTAAGGAAAGAAGGATAAAGATTGCAAAAGAGTTACGAGATGATCAGCTTAAGATAGAGAAAGCAGGAGAATTGCAGATAGATTTGCTTGAGGGGCAAGATGCTGAGAGTAAAGATTTTGTTCCTTTTTTGTATAAGCTCAGAGTTATAAAAAATAGGATTAACAATAAGGAATTAGCCGAAATATGGGTAGACAATGTTTTGGTAGTTAAAATCTTTGCAGGGATTGGCGAAAACTCTCCATATGCTAGAGCAACCTATATGGTAAAGAAGATAAATGGCTTATTAAACAATAAGGCTGACTTTAATCAGTTAATGCCAGTTATCGATGGCGATATACACAAGGCAGAAATATTAGGAGAAGAGCTTTTCCGTGTAAGTGAAGAGGATGCTATCTTTAATAATAGTACACAAGTGGAATTATTATATGCTTGGGTAAATAATTTGCGAGTATCGCTAGGTGCATCTTTATTTCAAGTGCCTAAATTTATTGTAAAGCAAACAGATGTCACTAAGGATAATAAAGAGTTAGTGCCAACTGCACAACAAGCCGCAACTGCTGTAGGGCAACAAGGACAGCCAGTTGTCCAACCAGGGACTGCTGCCGCAGCTGTTGCTCCGGTTACGGCTCCAACAATTACTGACGAAGCGAAACTTAAGGATAAACAGTTGAAGGCTGTTATTAAAGTGTACGAGAAGCTCCCTGACGAAAAGGTTTCAAATATATTTAATAAAATGAAACAAGACGAATTAGTGAACGTTTTGAAATATTTGTCTGTTAAGAAAATGAGTAAAGTTGTTCCATTGTTGACTGGAGACAAAGCAGTGGCCGCTTATAGAAATATGATAAATAATGGAACCACAGCTGAACAAGCTAAGACATTTAAACGATATATTCAAATCTGGGAAAAGGTTCCTGATGACCAGGTGGTTACCATATTTAAGAAAATGACAGTTGATGAGAAGTTGGCTATCTTTAGAAAGATTTCAGTTAAAAAGAAAGCAAAGGTATTTGATGTTTTACCAGCGGATGAGGCAAAACTTTATTTGCAGTTATTAGAGGAACCAGTTAAGCCAGTTGCAGCAGTTACACCTTAAGGTTGCCGCTGCCTTTGTTTTTTTGCATAGAAAGTAGTTGTTCTTGTCTTTCTTTTTCTTTGATTTGTTTATCAATAAGGCTTTTTAAGAAGAGTAGACCTTCTTCGTGTTCCTTAAGTTTATCTCTAATTAGCTCTAAGAAGGATTTCTTGATGGGATTATTTTTGTTTTGAAGATAGGAGAAGAAGGATTTGACGTCAGGTATTTCTTTAAGAAAACTAAAAGCATCAGATTCAATATTCTCTTGTTTGAATTCTTGAAAATTTTTATAGCGTAATCCTTTGGTGAGCATCTCTAGCAGTAATTTGCTTTCTTGTTTTGGAAGTTTTGTCTCGTTCTTTAGATATTCAATAAGTTTTTGATATCTGTAGAGCGAGGCTACAACTTGATCAAATGGACCTTTATTCTTTTTTCTAAGGCAGACCTTGGCAATATCTTGGAAGGATTCTGGTTGCTCTAAATATTCATCTAATGGTTCGTTTGTGTTTTCCATAGTTTAAATTATGACTTATTTGGGCAAAAGTTTAAATATGTAAGGGAATGTTTAATTGTTGAAATGTTTAATTGTTTAAAATATGTTTAAAAATGTGGGAATTTTTTATCAGTGTTCCGATATATATTTAATGAACAATGGTTAAAAGGAGAAAACTAGCTATGTTGATGAAGAAAATAATATCACTGCCTAATGTAATTGAAAAGGATATAAAGATAACATATTCTCAAGGACTACATGCGCGACCGATATATTTGTTGAATGAGCTACAAAAGACCTTCAATGTAAAAATTAGTTTTACAGGTGTGGATGGACTAGGAGAAACACAAACATTCGCTGCGGGTAGTCAACATATAATGAGTATTGGTTTGCCTACAGATAAGAAAGGAAACATAAACATAATTAAGGTTTCGATAAATGGAGAAAATGCGGCTCTTGCAATGCAAGAAATAGAGGTTCTTATGGCGAGTAATTTTGGTTTAAATCCAGTTTCTTTAGAAATAGACAAGGAAGTATCAGGAATATCTCTGGTAAAGGTTTTCAACGAATTTAAGGCTTTATATCCTGAGGCAGGAGTAGTTCTTAAGAACAACAATGGGTTATCTTTGAGCAATGAAACAACTAATAAATATCTTCAACAAATTGGATTTTTTGATACTTCAAAAATTTCTTTAGATATTAGCGATAAACATGCATCTAAAATTATAGAGGATTTCAATTCTCTTATGATAGCGTCTAATAAAAGAGTTGTTGATATTCATGGTAAGGGTATTTTAAATAGGGGTTTCTCTCTTAATGCAAGATTGGCGGTTTTTTGTGAACATCAAAGTATTATGGATGCGATGAATTTAGAAGAAATCCTAGTTTATAATGAAGATCAGTATAACAAAGCTATTCGTGATGCAGAGCAAGAAATAACATTGCTAATCTCACATGTTAAACCAGGCTCTACTGAGGAACAAGTTTGGCAGTCGCGACTATTGATGGTACAAGATTCGGCTTTGTCCTATAAAAGCTTACTTAAAGGCGGTAAAGCTAATGTAGCTAAAGAGTTAATTGTAACAGGAAGAAAATTTATAGATTTAATGAAAAACATGGCTTTGAACAGTGAGAAAAATGAAGATTTTGATGAAGCAATTATGTGTATACTTAATCACCTTGGGGTAGCTCATTTTAATAATAAATTCGATGAATTTATGGCAAAAGAAGCTAGGAAGGGTCCTTTTGTGTTGGTTTCTGATAAGTTTCCATTGAAGAGTGTCTCTGCGATAGGCAATGCTATAGTTGGGTTTATGGGCATAGACCGTTGTCAATTATCAGTTAGAAGTCATCCAGTCTTGGTCGCAAAGGAATCTCGAGTGCCAGTTGCTATAGTTAATTTGTCAGCAGAAGAAGTTAAAGGGTATAAGAATGTTGCAATGCTAGTAGATAGAGAAAATAATAAAATTAGTATAATATTTGACCCTCTTGTTCAAGAACAAAGTGACATAATGAATTCTCGGAAGCAGCAGGTTCAATCAATGCAAAGCGAGAGAGCTATTATAGCAACTAAACCAAACATGAGTTCAGATGGAATAGAATTTCCTTTAAGTGTAAATATAAATAAATTATCAGATGTAGATGCTTTAAAAGAATTAGGGACTTTTGGGCCTAAAGGGCAAGGTCCAGAGCTGAGGATTGGTATGGTAAGGACAGAGATGCTTTATGGTGAAAAGGTCAACGATCATGATTTCTTAGTTAATGCTGCGGAACAATCAAAGATTTTTAGGCAATTATTTGAGAGTATTAATGAAAGTGTGCGTTTGAGAATTAGAGGCTTAGACCATAACCCTGATGATAAATTAACAGGTCTTAAAATACCAGATGGATATTATACGACAGAGAAACATAATAGAGGGAAAGTTTTAATGGACGCTAATCTTGACGTGTATAGGGCACAGATTAGAGCAATCTTTGATGCAGCTACAGCTACTGGGAGGAAGGATGTAGAAATATTTTATCCAATGGTGAATTCAGCTGAGCACGCTGAGCTGATTAGGGATTTAGTTATTTCTGAGGGTGGGATACTGGAGGGAGAAGCTAATTTTATTAAAAATATGATAAATGCCGAAAGGGGAAGTTCTGGAATAAATGTAAAAATTGGCTGCATGGTAGAGGATAAGGTTGTTTTATCAAAGCCAGGATTGTTGGCGGAAATTCTGGATTTAATAGATTTTGTAAATATTGGCACAAATGATTTTGGTGACTCTATTAATCAAAGTAGACATAATCAAGAAAAATTGATTGCCTATAATCCATTGGAATTTCTTATGTATAAAGGAATCATTAAAGAAGCTCTAGCTATGGAGAAGGCTCCTTGTATTTGTGGAGGATTAGCTGGTGATTCAGGTTGGGCTTATCTTTTTTCAGCTGTAGGTGCATCTGTTAGTCCTAGTCATACTGACTTGCATACAGTGAAGAATGAATTGGTTAATTCTAGTTTTAAGAAGTTGCCAGAGTTAGAAGAAAAGATAATAGGAAATAATGAAATATCCGATTTGCTTAATTTTGTTTCTGGAAAGATGAATGTAACCAAACAAGAATTAGCTTCTTCGCCAATGTTGATAGCACAATTTTATGACAAATTAGAGAGTTTAAGTTCTGAAGAAAAAGATCAATTCATTTCTTATATGAGAAAGGCATCAACACAAATGAGGTTTGAGATACAGAGCTTCCAAGAAAGAGAATTAGATTCAATTTAACTAAGTCTACAGATAAGCTATAATACCCTCTATGGATCAAGAGCTTCGTTCTCAACTTAGAGAGACTGTTAAGAAAGTAAAACGCTATAATCGTCATTTCAACACTAAGTTGTTTTTTGATGTATTTGACTTTGCCATGGAAGCACACAAGGGGCAAAAACGTGTGTCTGGTGAGGATTATATCTGGCATCCATTTCATATTTTCAAGATATTGGTGGAATATGAGGCTGATGAAGCCACTCTTATCGCTGCTATACTCCATGATACTGTTGAGGATACCTCTGTAGAAATCGAGGATATCCAGAAAAACTTTGGGGAAAGTATTGCTGTTATTGTCGATGGGGTCACTAAGCTTGGAAGAATAAAGTTTGATAGTGATGAAGAACAAAAGATCCAAAATTTTAGAAAAATGTTTATGGCGATGGCCAAGGATATTCGCGTCATAATTATTAAACTAGCTGATCGCTTACATAACATGCGAACGCTAAGTTTTTTACCAGAAGAGAATCAGAAGAAAATAGCTCGAGAGACTATGGATATATATGCTCCATTAGCCCACAGACTAGGGATGTCCAATATAAAGTGGGAGATGGAAGACCTTGGGTTTCGTTTCTTGTATAACGCTGATTATAAGAAGCTAAAGAATGAAATAGCAGAAAAGAGAGAAGAGAGAGAACAGTTTATTGAAGAGTTTATGGTTCAAGTAAAGTTATTACTTGAGGAAAACGGCATGAAGGCTAATATTTCAGGCAGACCTAAGCATTTTTGGTCTATTTATAATAAGATGAAACGGCAACATACAAGCATCAAGAATCTTTACGATCTTTATGCAATAAGAGTTGTGGTCGGCACTGTTCAACAGTGTTATACGGTTCTAGGTGTTTTACATACTCATTTTAAGCCTATTCCTGGTCGATTTAAAGACTATGTTGCTATGCCAAAACAGAATCTATATCAATCAATTCATACAGTGCTTATTTCTAAAAGTGGTAAACCTGTAGAGGTTCAGATACGGACTGAAGAGATGCATAAGGTGTCTGAGTTTGGAGTAGCTGCACATTGGCGTTATAAAGAACGAAGCAAAAAAGAAGAGCAGTTCGAGAAGAAGCTGTCTTGGTTAAGGGAGCTAATCGAATGGCAAAAAGATAGTGATTCTAAAGATTTTTATGATGATCTTAAGTTTGATCTTTTTGTGGAAGAGATATTTGTGTTTACTCCTAAAGGAGATGTATATCAGTTGCCAAAGAAGGCAACTTCTCTAGACTTTGCTTATAGGGTACATACATCTATAGGTCATCGCTGTATAGGGGTTAAGGTTAATGACCATATAGTCAGCTTAGACAAGCCTCTTAATAATGGCGATATCGTTGAGATTATTACTCAGAAGCAAGAACAGCCTAAGATGGCTTGGTTGGGTTTGGTGAGAACATCCTCGGCTAGATCTAAGATTAAGTATTGGTTTAGAAAGAATACTGAAATATACGATGATGAGAAGAAGGAAGAAAAGGAAATAATAAAGAGACAAGAAGAAAAGAAAAAAGAAGAAGTAATTGAGATAGTTGAGCCTAAAGTAAAACAAAGACAGAAGAAAAGTAGCGTTGGAATCGTAGTCGAAGGTGCCGGAGACGTTATGGCCTATCTAAGTCGTTGTTGTAACCCTATGCCTGGAGATGACGTTATTGGCTATGTAACTAGAGGAAGAGGCGTTGCTGTTCATAAACGAGATTGTAATAATATTCGTAACTCCGATACGGATAGACTTATCAAAGTAGAGTGGGACAAGGGTTATTCTGGCACATATGACATTGCCTTAGAGATAGAGGCCTCTGATAGGATAGGGCTATTAAATGACATTGTTGCTAGGATAGCAGAGATGAAAATAAATATAGTTAATTTTAATTTGAGAACAACCCCTCAAGGAGTTGCAGTTGTAAGTGTAATTTTGAGTTTGACTAAGATTGAGTTGTTGGATAGTATTATTGGTAAATTAAGATCCATAAAAGATGTATATCAGGTTAAGCGAAAGGGAGAAAGTTAGTTGGGACATATTCTGTTTGTTTTATTTAGTGCAGCATTAATTAATAACTTTGTACTTGTTAGATTTCTTGGGATTTGTCCTTTCGTGGGTGTTTCTAATAAACAGGAATCATCAATAGGGATGGGTTTAGCTGTTACATTCGTAATGGTTGCAGCAAGTATTGTTACTTGGTTTATTCAGAAGTTAATATTAGATCCTTTAAACGCAGGTTATCTTCAGACAATTTTTTTTATATTAGTAATTGCCTCTCTTGTCCAGTTTTTGGAAGCAGTAATAAATAAGACATCTCCTTCTTTAAAAAGCATGTTAGGGATATATCTTCCATTAATAACAACTAATTGTGCTGTTTTAGGTGTGACAGTTCTTAATATTACGGATGGTAATAGTTTGTTTGACAGTATTCTTTACAGTCTTGGTGGCGGGTTAGGGTTTTTGCTTGCATTAGTATTGATGGCTGGTGTTAGAGAAAGATTGGAAGAATCAAAGGTTCCAAAATATTTTAAAGGTATTCCGATTGCTTTTATTACTGGTGGTATTATGTCGTTGGCGTTTATTGCCTTTGGAGCTTTTTAATAGTGTCTGGGTTTGAAATAATAATCATCTTAGCAATTGTTGGCCTTTTGCTTGGATTGTTTTTGGCAATAGGTTCAAGTGTTTTTAATGTAGAAAAGCCAGAGCTATTAACCAAGATAGAAGAACTAATGCCTGGCGCTAATTGTGGTGCATGTGGTTTTCCTGGCTGTGTAGGCTTAGCTGAGGCTATTTATAAAGGTGAAGCTGGTCCCGACAAATGTCCTGTAGCTTCTTCGGCACAGAGAGCGGAAATATCTTTAGCTACAGGTAAAGTTCCTGGAGCAGATACTGTTTCCAATATTGCATTCATTAAATGTATGGGAATGAAAGATGAAGATGTTGCCAAAAAGTTTGAATATATTGGAATAGAATCTTGTGAAATGGCTGCTCTTACCTCTGGCGGTTGGAAATCTTGCGAATATGGTTGTCTGAAGTTGGGTGATTGTATAAGGGTTTGTAAGTTTGATGCATTAAGTTATGGGGAGAACCATGAACCTGTTATTGATAAAAACAAATGTACTGCTTGTGGATTATGCGTTGCTGCTTGTCCTAAAACATTAATCGAAATAATTCCTTTTAAGAAAACGTATATGGTTAATTGTCTGTCTAAAGACAAGGGGGCTGACACTCGTAAGTTTTGTAAGGTAGGTTGTATCGCTTGCAAATTATGTGAAAAAGCTTGTAAGTTTGAAGCAGTAAAAGTGGTAGATAATATAGCATATATCGATCAGGGTAAGTGTACCGCCTGTGGTCTTTGTGCAAAAGCATGTCCTCAGAAGGTAATCGAATTTATAGATGGCGTTGTAGTAAAGAAATCAGTAGCAAAAACAGCAGAACCAGGCTGTGCAAGCTGTGGAGTCTGTAAGCCTCTCTAGCGGAAGTCACTTAAGTCCATTAATTTAGTTAGTTGCCGCTCGTCTCTCCTGAAGGAGAGACTAATTTATTTAGTTTTTTATAAGAAGTTTAGTTAAGTTTACCCTCTCTTATAGGAGAGGGTGGCGACATCTTAGTCGTTAGCAGTTTTTGGTGGATTACGCCGGGAGAGGTTAGAATAAGCTTAGTTGATTCTGATTATTTTTTCCTTTTATCTCAATTTTTTCTTTGTGGAATAGTTCTTCCGGAATTGTTTTTAAAAACGGACTTAGTGTTCCGGTGATTGTTTTATTCAGGAGTTTTCTTTTATTGGCATAGGTCATAAATAGTTTGTCTTTGGTTCTGGTCATGGCAACATAGAGGAGTCGTTCTTCTTCTTTAAGTTCATCTTTGGTTTTTTTGTTAAATAGTTGGAAGGGGTATATTTTATTTTCACATCCTGGGATAAATACGTATTTGAATTCTAGTCCTTTGGATGCCTGTATAGTCATTAAGGGTATAGTTTTAGCATGGTTGTCATATTCATCGGTTCCAGTTTTTAAGGATACGTCATCAAAGAAAGAAGCGTAGTTGTTTTTATAAGGTTTGGTGATTTTTTCTAGGATTCGTTGTTGTTCAGCGGTAATGTCATGTTCTATGCAAACTCTGCGTAAGATAAAAGCTAAATTCATTCCATTTTCAAACATACTTAGGACTTCTTTGCCGACCTTTGATGTATGTTTCTCCAGTCCGAAGTAAATATTTTTAAGTTCAATGATTATTTCTTTATAAGGTTGATCTTGTAATATGCTATCAGTATTTATGGTTTGTAGTGGTATATGATGGTCAGATAATGCTCTGATAATTGCAGGGAATAGATGCTTTGTTCGGCACAGGATGGCAATGTCCTTAAAGCTAGTACTGCCTTCAAATAAATTATTGTTCACACCACCAGTAAGTTTTTCTATTTCTGAGGCAATCCACTGAGCTTCTGCTACATCAGTGGGGAATTCCTTTAGCTCTATTCTTGTTCCTTCATTCTCGCTTTTCATCGCATCTGTTTTTTTTATGGCAGAGGAGGCGCTTTGTAAAATAGTATCTGGACATCTATAACTCCTAACAAGTTTGATGAACAATGCATTTTTATAATCATGTATAAAGCTATTAATTAGCTCTATTTTGATTCCTCTAATACTGTTGATGGCTTGATCGGTGTCTCCAACGACAAAGAGGTTCTTTTTACATGACAGAAGTTCAAGTAGTTGATATTGGATTGCATTTATTTCTTGAAATTCGTCAATCAGTATCCATTGGTATTTTTGTTGGTATTTTTTTAGTGTTTCAGGGTTGTTTAGTAATATTTCTACAGTTAAATATATAAGGTCGTTAAAGTCTATTGCGTTTATTTTTCTAAGCTCTTGGTTGTAGGCTTCCATGACAGAATTTTTTTCGTTTAGTAAGATTTTCGATTGTTTTCCATTGTTAATATTGTTTAGGATGTTTAGGTGATCAGAATCAAAGAGGTTTTGTATTATGGATATTTGTTTATCTTGATCAATTATTCCGAAGAATTTTTCGTTATTATTTAGGCTCAGTTCTTCTCTGAGGATAGTTAATCCAAGTTTGTGGAAAGTAGTAGGAGTACAACCATATTGCTCAAGCTCCTTATCAATCCCTTCTCTCATTTCCTTAGCTGCTTTATTGGAAAACGTAATAGTAAGTATGGTTGATGGATCAACTCCATCTTTGATTAATCTAACAATTCGCTTGGTTAGAACTCTTGTTTTCCCAGAGCCGGGACCAGACATAATCATACACGGCCCTTCTTTGTGGGCTATTGCTGTTTCTTGTTCAGCGTGAATCCAAACAATTGTTGCGTTGGGTTGCTGGGTAGTTGTTAATTTTTGTTTTAATTCCTTAAACTGTTGTATATTAAATGTCAGACTGCTGTATTTAGTTAGTTCTTGTTTAGTCTGTTCTTGAGAAAAAAGACTATTGGTTTTATAGTTTTGGATTTCTCCAGAATCAAAGATATTTATTTTTCCAAACTCTCCATCATATCCGCCTTCTGTATTAACTAAACCTTTTCTGAGTCTGTTAATCCCTTCAGCTGCAATGGCACCAGCAATTTTTTCGATTTTCGTTAAGTCAGCATTTAGTAGAATATCAAATTCTGAACCTAATGAATTTATCATATGGAAGTATTTTTCTGTGATAGCTTTTGACCTTGGATTCTTTTTGTTGTCTAGCTCTGCTAGCAGTCCTGCTAAAGGCGTTATTGACCAGAAGGTCTGTTTAGAGTTTGCTTCGGCTGGGTCTGTTCTGTCAGCTAACTCAGCAACACGATACATTACCCCTTTAGTTACTGGTTTGCCACACACAGAGCAGATGGCATTGTTCTGAACAGTTTCTAGTGGTGTCCAACTGATGTTGCAGTCTCGGTGTCCATCATTATGGTATTTGCCTTCTTCTGGGAAGAATTCAATGGTTCCTACAAACCCTTTATCGTTTTTTAAAGCATTATATATGTTGATATAGCTTATATCTACATCAAAGACATTTGCTTCTCTTCCAAGTTTGTCTGGAGAGTGAGCGTCGGAGTTGGATACGAGTCTGTATTTGTCTAAGAACGAACATATCCTGTTCATGGGAGGGTCGCTGGAAAGACCAGTTTCTAGAGCAAATATCTCAGAAGATAAATCTTCATAGCATTCTTCGATACTATCAAATCCTGATTTCGAGCCCAGCACAGAAAACCATGGTGTCCAAATATGTGCAGGTATCAAATATGTGTTATCTCCACTCTCTAAAAGCATCTCTAATAATACCTTAGAATCAAGTCCTAAAATTGGTCTTCCATCGGAACGTATGTTGCCTATACACTCTATTTTCGCCTGGAATTCACGTACTATGTCAAAGCTTGGCAGAATACATATGTTGTGAACTTTTCTGGTTTTATCGCCTTTTTTATAAATGTTACTTATCTCAGTGGTTGGCATAAAGTAGACTGGCTTTTCCTGTAAGATAGATGAAAGGTTTTTGGTTTCTGGTAGGGTATATTCTTTCTTTAAGACATATAAACCATTGTCGCTAGGTTCCAGTTTTTCTTGTAATTCATTAAGCCAACCAGGGTGGATGCAATCGCCAGTTCCCATAACTTGGATGCCTTTTATTTTTGCCCAATATTCCAAATGTTCAGGCGTAAGTAAAGGGCTAGTTGCTCTGGAGTATTTGGAATGGATATGTAGATCGGCGATGAATTTTGGCATGGATTCATTATACTGGTTATTCACCCTTCCGTCAGCTTTCTAAACACTCCCCCTAGCCCCCTCTCAAGAGTGGGAATTTGAAGTCACAAATTGTGACTTCAAGTTAGTGCAACTAACAATTAAATTCTGTATAATTTAATTATGAATGATTTGTTAGTTATAGAACCAAACTTACAAGTTACCCCTGAAGTACAATCCCTTGTTGAACAAATACAGTTAGAAATCGAGTCTGGTTTTGAACGTACAAGATTAACAATGGAGCATGAGAAACGACAAACGTATTGGAATGTTGGAAAGTATATTAAGGAGCATTTGCTCAGCAACTCTAATCGTGCAGGATATGGTGACTATTTATTCCCTGTTTTGGCGGAGAATTTAAGTATAGATAGAACAACTATCTATCGTTGTGTCCATTTCTATGAAGATTATCCTCAGATTGTTGCGACGTCGCAACAATTGACATGGAGTCACATTACAGCCTTACTGCCGATTGAGGATAAGAAACTTAGACAAAAGTATGAAGAAAGAATTATTGAGGATAAACTAACCGTGACTGACCTTCGGGAGTTAATAAAAAGCGATAAAGGGCTACCTAAAAGATTGCGAGGGAAGGCAACATTGTCTGTGTTCCGTGGTGAACCGTGGGTATATCGTTTACAGGAGATTCTTGGGAAAATCGTTGTAGATCTTGGCTTTAATTTTGCAATAGAAAGTCCGCTTCAAAACATTACCCCAGATTCTGTTATGAAGGTTCAGAAAGAGAATAGTGAATATAAATTTAACAGTACAGACATCGGAGTTGTTGCACATTATACGTATAAGGCTTATTTGCTAGAAGTTATAGACGGCGACACTCTTTGGGTAAACATAGACCTTGGCTTTAATTCTTGGACAAAACAAAAGCTTAGGTTACGTGGCATAAACGCCAGTGAACTTAGCTCCAGTTCCGGAAAGTCAGCCAAGGAGTATATTGAAGCAAGACTAAAAGGTTGTGGCTTTATTGTAGTTAAAACGTATTGGCGTGATAAATATACGCGCTATCTGGCTGATGTTTTCTATGATAAAAAGGAAACAGACTACGAAACATTAATCCAAAACGGAAAGTTCCTTAACCAAGAACTATTAGACAAACACTACGCAGTGAAGTATTAAAGTCTTTGATTTAAAACGTCCCGAAGCATCCCGAGCAAATATAAAATCGCAGATATTTCGACGAACCTCACCCACGGAAGATATAAGTATCTTTGAATAATGATTATTGCCGTTACCCTCTCCGTTTCATAAATGAAAAGGAGAGGGTCGCAGCATCCGAGTTCCTAAGTAAATTAATGTGTCTTCTGCGGGGAGAGGTTGGCAATGCTCCTGCAGGTTGAAAAGTTGGACATGAAGAGGGCATATACTCACAGGGTGATAAGAAATTTCCCAAATTTTAGGGAGCGAGTCTTGTTCAGGGACGAGGGGATTAATAAGGGGTGCGGAACCCCTTATTAAAAAGATTTTAAAAGTTTACTTTTAAACAGCCCTGTTAGTGCAACTAACAATTAATAGCTATTTTGAAGAAACATTTTTTAATTTTTCCCAAATTATAATTGTAAACATTATCATGCTAAACCCAAACAGGAAGTCTTCTATAGGAATAGTTCCAATTCTTATGTTTACATTGAAGGATGGGTTGTATCTGACTATGTGAGAAGTAAGATAGCCATTACTTATGAATTTGAAGCCAGCAATAATGGCAAGAAATAACCAAAAGACTTTTTGTTTGAGTAAATTAGTTTTTAGTTTTCTGTCTAATAAGATGTAAAGCACAGAGGATAAAACAACTAGGATTGTATATTCTTTCATTTTTTTGTCTTTCTATTAAAGAAAGTAGACTGGATATATTTAATTGTTTCCCAAGTAAACAAGCAACAAAAAGGTATAACAATAAAGAATGTCCATTCCTCTATAGGTAGTCCAAGAAAATATTTACCACAGACCGTTGTTGGTTCAAACCACCAATGTCCTCTAGCAGTTGCATAAACATCCCATCCGCCAAAGAGGAGTGTAGTAGATATGAGGGAAATAATAAGCGCTCTAATATTTGAATAAAACTTAAGTGGTGGATAGAAACTAAGAATAAATGGGAATATTCCGCATATAAGTAGGACTATAAAATATTGGCTCATAATACGCTATGTCCTTGTCCTGTCCCAATCTTTCTTCCAATAGAGATAATGCGTCCCTTGACACATTTAGCGCAGTCTTCCCCGCTTTCATCTATACATGGTTTGTTCGGATATAGTTGATAGAATTTTCTGTACTTCTGTGGAGTGGCATTAGGCATAAAAACATTAGCTCCTCTTTGTAGTAAAAGATTTCTGCCATTTGGCTGTATAGCATCAAAAGCTGTGGTTGATGGAATATGTGCTTTTGGGTTAAGTAGCCGAATAATGGAGATAACTTTGAAAAAAACTTCTTTCTCAAATGGGTTAATTGTTTCCCCAAAAGGTGTGTCTGGATGTGGAATAAACGGCCCAATCCCAATCATGTCCAGATGAAGACTTGAACAGAATAGTATTTCTTTGGCTAATCCTTCCAGAGTTTGTCCAGGTATACCAATTAGAAACCCTGAGCCTGCTTGTATACCAATCTCTTGCAAGGTTTTTATAAACGCTAATCTAGTAGTTAAATCATCATCTGGATGTGCTTTCTCAAATAGTATAGGGTCAGAACTTTCGTAGCGGATAAGGTATCTGTCCATACCGCATTCTTTCCAGTGGATGAGCGTTTCTTTAGTTTGATCGCCTAGTGACAAGGTTATGGCAAGCTGGGTGTTATTTTTGATTTCTTGTAGTATTTCTCCAATGTAGTCTTTAGATAAAAATGAATCTTCTCCTGCTTGAATTACAACTGTGGTCATGCCGTTCTTTTCCATATCTTTACATGCTTGGAGTATTTCTTCCTTTGGCATTCTGTATCTAGTTATATTTTTTGTTTTTGAGCGTATACCGCAGTAATTACAGCTTTTCTTGCAGTAATTGGAGACCTCTAGTATCCCTCGAAGATATACTTCATCTCCCATGTTCTCTTGGCGAACGTTATCTGCTTTCTTATATAAATCTGACAGTTCATTTTTTTCGGATTTCAGTAACTTTAAGACATCAGCTTCAGTTAAGTTCATCTTGTTTTAGCCAAATTTAATGGCTGAAGAACTCTTTCTGTGATGCCATTTATATATGCGATTATGACGCCATAATTAGTAATAGGTATTCCAGCAGATTTTGCATCCTCAAGTCTAGACATAATTTCTTGTCTGTTTACTACACATCCTCCACATTGGACTATAAGTTTGTGCTTAGAAGGATTAAACGAAACATCGTTACCTACTTGAGTTTCAAAGTTTAGTTTTAGCCCAGTCTTTGCTTGAAGCCATTTTGGGATTTTAATTCTACCAATGTCTTCACCTATTGGAGCATGAGAGCAAAGCTCTAATATAAGTATTGTGTCGCCATCTTTTAGTTTATCTATCGCTTCCAGACCCTTTGTATATTGTTCGATATCACCCTTTTGTCTCGCGAAAAGAATAGAGAACGAGGTTAGCGGTACTTCTTCTGGTATTAATTTAGCAACCATTTCAAAAGCTTGAGAATCAGTTATAACTAAGTCAGGCAAGTGTTTTAATGTGTGGGTTAGGGTATATTCCAGTTCTTTCTCAGTGCAGACCACTACGGTGTTTCCCGCATCTAGAAGCTCAACCTGCACTTGTGCTTGAGGAAGAATCATTCTGCCTTTTGGAGCCTCAGCATCTATTGGGGTCACAAGCACTACTGTTGAGGGTGCTTTTACCAAATCGGCCACGACCAGTGGGTCAGGTTCTCTTGATTTAATAAAAGAAACCAGCTGGTCCTTTATATCCCAAATACCTTTATCTAGTAAAGCAGAACAACTAAGAACAGGGACATTGTATATTTCATTTAAGTCTTTTTTTAATTTATTTACAGTAACTTCGTCAGAAATGTCTTGTTTATTGATTACAAAGAACCATATGAGTTTTTTCTTTCTGTAGGTATCAATTAATTCTCTATCATATTTAGTCAGTCCTTGAGGTGTAATTAACTGGATTGCAATATCTGTTTTAGCAAGTACTTTATTGCTTTTCTCAATTCTTTGAGCTCCTAATTCTCCTTCATCATCGATTCCAGCGGTGTCTATAAACATTACTGGTCCAACTGGCTGAAGTTCATAAGCCCTGCTTACTGGGTCAGTAGTAGTTCCAGGTATAGGTGATACTATGCTTAAGCTCTGCCCAAGTATTCTGTTTAGCAATGATGATTTGCCTGCATTCCTAGTTCCAAATATAGAAATGTGTGGCCGAAGTCCTTTAGAAGTTGCTTGTTGTGAGCTTATCAAACTACTCATAATTGTATAATCTCCATTTCTTGAATTTTATGAGATTATTGTATAGCAAATGTAGCTTTATTCAAGGTTGATTGTTTTGACGAAACCATTCAACCTTTGAGATTGTTGGGAAAAGTAGAAGCTAATATCGATAAGTTTATATGAATTGGAAAATTATTTCTCTAAACAAAGTAAAGATGATTGGCGGCTATGTTAATTGGAACCATGATGCCTTTGATACTTTTTTGTTTGAGGTTTGTCTTATTGATGACAAGGTCCCGTATTCTATCCCTAATAAATTACATGATATTTTTTTAGGGTATAAACAGGTTAGAGAAGCTAAAAGTAAGCTTAATATTCAGAGAACAATCAAAGATATATCAGTCACACTTCCTCCTACGTCACAGATACAATTATTCTGGAAGTATTTGAATCACCTAGAGATATATAAGATGGATGTTCTTATAAATGCAGTGTATAGACAAGGATATGGCACACCACAAAAGGTTGTAAATATGTTAGCAAGATTAGTAAGACATGCTAATCAATCAGATGCTCAGTGCTTTCAGGTGTCAGTTAATTTTGCCTGTAAATTTTTTATCAAGATATATCCGGAATTTGCAGAAGAGATTGGAGTAATAATAGCTAAACAGAAACATCAAAAATTATTAAGTCAGTTTGATAGGGGTAGGTAATAGTCATGAATAATAAAATTATTTCTGTTTTAAAACAACCAAGAGTGAGCAAAGTGGTTGGATGGAACCATGAGGCTTTTCATATAAATAAGATAGATAAACTAATTAGAGTTTCGCATATTATTGGAGATACAACTGAGAAAGATTATAAATATTATTTGAAATACTTTAGATTAATAAAACAGTTTGCTGCAGACGATGCTTTTATTTTTCGTAAGTTCAATAATTTTCTCCCAACATTGAATCAATTTGAATTACTGCAAACTCTTTCAGTTGAAGAAGGTCATCATCGAACTTTTTTGCGGCATTTCGCAATTATTATGCTAGATGAACTGATACAGCAGGCAAACAGGTCTCCAAGAGATTTAGATAAAGAAGTGATTGAATTACTTGGTAAGTTAGTCGAGCAATCAAATAATTCTACTGGTGAGTGTTTTCAAGTAAGTGTCCATTATGCGTGTAAGTTTTTTGCTGAATTTTATCCTGCAAGAAGAGAAGAAATTAATAAGATTATATTATTAGAGGATCACCAGAGGGAACTAAGAGGAGAAGATTAACAGAAGATGTCTCGTTGTCCGTCTTTGATTTTTTGGATAGATTTCTTGGTATACTCAAGTATTTTTTCATCAGGAAGAGCTAACAATGCCTTAGCAATAGTTTTCTCTCCAATTATTTTTGTTTTAGGTGAAGCGTAGTCTTCTAAGTATTCTTGAAAGGTTATTATTGCGTTTGGTGAACATTTCTTTTTAATATCACCTGGTTTTGCATATTCCATAAAGTCTAGTCCAGTACGGCCTGAACGGTAGCAGCCTGTGCAAAAAGAAGGTATATAACCATGAACACAGACATCATAGATGACTTCATCCAGATTACGGTGATCGCCTAAGGAGAATTGCTCCATACTATCTACATCGCTGTACCCACCAGGGTTTGTTTTGCTTCCAGCACTTATTTGAGATATACCATAGTCAAGAGCTTCACTTCTGGTTTCTGCTGTTTCTCTAGTACTAAGAATGAGTCCAGTATACGGAACAGCTAGTCTTAGAATTGCTATCATTTTTTTAAAGTCATCATCAGAAACAGGATACGGAGGAGTGGAGGCTATTTCTGAGCCTTCTGCAGGTTCAAGTCTTGGAACGGATATAGTGTGTGGCCCTAATCCAAATTTGTTTTCTAAATGTTCAATGTGAGAAATAAGCGCGAGTACTTCATATTTGTAATCATAAAGTCCAAACAGGACTCCAATCCCTATATCATCTATTCCAGCTTCAAAGGCGCGGTCTATTGCAGTTAGCCGATAGTTATAGTCACGCTTAGGACCTTTTAGATGAAGCTTCATATACGTCGCTTCATGGTAAGTTTCTTGAAATAGTTGGAATGTTCCAATATCGTGTTCTTTTAGTCTTTTAAAATCGGCTACCTCTAGTGGAGCTAAATTTACGTTGAGTCGTCTAATGTTATTTTTCCCGTCACGTGCTGCGTATACTGTATCTATTGCTTTGAGAACGTAATCAAGTCCTTCTTTTGGATAGGATTCTCCAGCTACGAGTAACACTCTTTTTTGACCTGTTTTTAAAAGTGCGAGGGTTTCTTTGGTAATCTCTTCTTGAGAAAGTGCTTTTCGAGAGATGTTTGTGTTAGTACAACGAAAGGCACAGTACGCACAGTCGTTATTGCAAAGATTAGAGATGTATAACGGAGCAAATATTACCAGTCGATTACCGTAGATTTCGTTTTTCACCCAGTTGGCTGTTTGTAGAATTTCTTTTATTCCATCAGCATCTGTGGTGTTTAGTAAAACAGCAACATCTTGCATGGAAAGCCTTTTGAGCTGTTTGCTTTTTTCTAAGATTTCTTGTAGCTCTAACTTTTTAGGTTGGTAATCAAGCGCTAATTGTATTTTTTCATTGTTAATTATCATTGCTAGCTAATGATAATACTTTTAGTAGGCATTATCAAACGATTAACAGGCATAAATTATTGCAACTTTTCTGTTGAAGTTTCGATACATTTGCATGAAAACTAAAGTAGTTAGTTATAAAGATGATTTATTGCACGTTAAAATTTCAATAGCTGTAGGTCAAGGGGCTATTGCAACTACTCGTCTTCAGTTTCAGAAGAGATTAGTGACAAATGACGTGTTTAATAGGATTTCTAATACTTATAAGGAATTAGCAGAAATAATGCCTGAGCTTGCAAAGAACTCTTTTGATTCATTTATAGATAGGATGTTTGAGTTGTCTTCTTCTAGAGTGTTTTCAGTGTTTTATTTAACAATAGAAGCTAGTCATGAAAAGGATATATTTGTTGTAAGAATGACAGATAATGGCAAGCCGATTAACTTAGATAATAATGGAAATCCAATAAATAGAAAGAGACAAAAGGGGATACATTTTGGTGGAGCGCATTCAGGTATTCAGCAAGCACAAACTCTTTTGAGAACTAATGGTGGCAAGATATCCTGGCAGGCACTAAAAGATGGGACTAGGACTGAAGTTAGGATTCCTGCAACATCTGCCCTTTTATCTCGATAACTATATATGAAAACTAAAATAGTAGCTTTCGATAAACATGCTAATGTTCAACAATTATGGCTTAAAGATCAGAAGATGCTTCTGTTAGTTCGAGATGGGATAACTGCAAGGATTAAGAATGGCGATAGCATTTTAGAAATAGGAACAGGGATTCATGCTGTTCTTGCTCGTCAAATATTAGAAGGTTTACAAAGAAAAGATGTGGATTTTTTATTAACTGACATAGATCCAGTAGCAGCGGCTGGAGCAAAGAAGTCAGTAGAAAAATATACGAATGTTAGTGTAGTTGAGGGTGATTTGTTTTCTGTAGTGCCAGTAGGAAAAAAGTTCAATATTATTTTTTGGAATCCACCTTGGTATGACAGCATTAGGGAAGCCAAGAATAATGGACCAGCTTTTTTGGACGAAAAAGGTTATCAGAAAGTTCGTTCTTTTTTGCAGCAGGCTCCAAATTATTTACAACCAAATGGTGCTATATTTGTGATTTTTCCAATGGAGCTTTCTGCTGCGATTTGGGAGGAGTCAGTAAATTTAGGTCTTGAAGTTGATGATCATGAGTCATATGAAACGGAAAAGAGGCGGATTGTTCTTTATGAAATAACTTCACCTAGAATGGCGGAGCGGTTATGAGAACTAAAGTTATAGCAGTTGTTGGAGACTACAATCCAGAAAGCTCAAAGGCTTTTCCTCAAGGTAAAACTGAGATAGTTTTTAGAGGGATAGGTTTGAGTAATGATGTTATGTTGAATGTGGCGAGAACCTCAGATTTGGTGATGGAGTTAGTAGGAGAAGGTCCTGTATTAGTTGTTGGTCCACAAACAGATGCAGTATTACCTCTAGCTTTCTCAGTAGGGGCTAATGTTGATGTCGTCCAACCAAGAGAAGCTGAAATTGGTTCGCAAATATTGAAACAGACAGAAATATTAGAGCAAAATATAGCGTTTATTCTGAAAACAGCCAAGATTCGTGGATTGGATATAGCATTTGGAATTATCAATACAACTTCATTTGCTGGGTATCTGCAAAAGGTAGGATTACCAAAGCATATGTATTCAGCTGTAGTTCTTCCTAATGTTTTTGATATTCAGCCTGCAGGACAAAAACCATTTTTTATGAAAGAGCTGTCTTTTTCTCTTAAGGATAATGCTGTTATTTTAGTTAGTTTTTATGGTCAAAAAATGGAAAGAGTTTTGACTCTCTTGCAGGAGATTAGGGACGGTTTTATTAATAATGGGTTAAGTGTTGAGTCTTTGGAAGTTTTCGAAGGTTCTTTAAGTTTTGATAAAACAGATGTTTATAAGTTTAATGTTAATCGAACACAATCAAGGTTCAGAACACTGTTAAGGAATTTAATAAGATAATAATGGTAGCGAGAAAGATTGTTGGTTTTTCTGAGAATACGTCTATTTATTCATTATTGAATGAATGGTCTATAACTAAAAGCAAAGCAGAAATACATTTAGATGTTGGGAGCCTTTTGTTAGAACGTGGAGTTGAAGTAGGAGTTAGTGGTGTAGACAGTTTAAATGTTTATTCTTATGGGAAACTTCATAATACAGATTATTTAATAGGGTTTACAAGTTTCAAATTGGAAGTAAGAGAAGGCGAAGAATTAATTAATATGTCAATTATGTTAAATGATGATCGTCGAGGACTTAACATAGGGCCATTGCTTTGTGCATTTGCAGCAACACACCCATTAGTTGGTGATTTATTGAAATCATATGTAATTCAATCTGATTATTCATATAAAGGTCCGACTATTCGTACTCTTAGTTGTTCTGGGATGTTTGATGTTTTTCAGCCGTATGTTGGTGCACAATATCGAGCAAAGCTTAAACAGGAGTTACTTTAACGTAATATTCTGAAACAGCGATGAATTTTTTTGCAATTATTTAAGTAAGCTTTCGATAATTATAAATGAAAAGTAAAATAATATCGTTATTTGGAAGAAATCCTCTTTGTGAATGGCCTAAAAACCACACAAGAGCTGACATTCAAAAAGAAGTGAATCGTTTGTTGGCAGAGAAAGGACTTACCATAGGAACCGGAGCTGGTTTTTTTTGTGTTGGTCTATATAAGGGTGAAGCGAATAAAGATGCTAATTTAATAGGTGTTATGAGTTTCAATTTTGAGAAAGTAGGAGAAGAGAACGTATTGGGTTTCAATTCAGTTTTGTTTGAACTTCATAATGAACTGGGAGTTGAACATTTGCTTTGTGCTTGGGCTGCAACTAATCCTCAATGGAATCATCTTTTTAATTATCTTCCTATACTATCTGATGACACTTTTCGTTCTCGTGATATAGGGATTCTTTATGATTCTGGAATGTTTGATGTTTTTCAGCCTGAGGTAGGTGACCAATTTAGAGCTACCATTAAAGTGGGTAGGATTAGTGATTCGAGTGTAGAAGAAACATTCAAGAGATATGTTGATGGGAAGTCGTCTTGGCAGCAGAGCAGAAGTTATGAATAGAAGGAGTAAAACAAATGAAGAGTAAAGTAATAGGATTAAAAGTTTCGGTTAGTAATACAAGCAGAAGGGAAGCTCAGCACTCTAATGGTTTGATTGAAAGAACCCCTTTTCTTTTTGATAGCTCATCTCCCGAGCTTTTGTCAGCATTAGATAAAGCACTTAATCCAGAGAATAACGTAATTACTGAAAGACAGGCAGATCTTATCCATCAAGTGTTTTTCCTTGGGAAGAAAATTTCTCAGATTGCAAAAGAAGAAGGGCATAGTCCAAATACAATTAGGGCAGGTGTGAAGCAAGCTTTACTGAAGATTTCTAGGTATTTTGATGAAAGCGAGTTTGTTATTTTAAATACAAGGTTTGATTTTAGAAGATTTCTTAACTTACCATAATCCATTGAGTAAATGGTTATGCTGAGCTTGTCGAAGTGAACTATTGAACGGTATAATATTATTATGTTACCAGAAATCACTAAAAGTCTTTTAATACAATATTTGGTTTTATTTCTTATTCTTGTGCCCATTACTGTTTTCGCAGTTCTATATCATCGTTCCTTACCTAAAGACTTAATTGAGCCAGACGAAATAGAGCCAAGTAATGAAGAAGTAAAGGCAGAAGCAAAACCAAAGTTACCAGAAAAAAACAAAAAGGTTGATATTCACAATGTATATAATGAACTTAAGAAGAAATATAATCCTGCTAAGGCCGGAGACAAGAAGACAAGGTTGAAATATAAGCAAATCCTTTTAAAGGTTGAAAAAGCGTATAAGATTAAAGATATCAAAACGTTAATGTCCCTTTAAGTATTTTTATTTAATACATATCATTTTTTGACTATCACAAGTAGATAATCCTCTTGTTACTATGTTTTTATTGAGGTAATTTAAGAGTATGAAGAAATTGTTTATTTTATTTCTAATTATATTTTCCATTGGTTTTACTTTTAAGCTACCTGAAGGGAAATATGAGCTTAATGAACAAGGCATAGATTATTCTTTGTACGTTCCTCCTAAATTGTCAGATAAGATGATTCTTGTGCTTCATGATTCAGGTGAAAAAAGCAAGAGATATATCGACTATTGGTATGATTATGCTAAGAAAACTAATTATTTAGTTTTAGCTCCTAATTCTTTGAAGAAGGAAGGTTGGGGGAAAAATGACGAAGAAAGAATAAAAAGGATCGTAGGCGTTGTAGCAAGGGATTATGGTAAAAAGAAGATACTTTTGAACGGTGTATCTGCTGGTGGTTATTATGCTTTGTTTCTTGCAATCAATAATCCAGGAAGGTTTGATGCTTTATGCAATTTTCAGGGTCTTGTTATAAGTTCTCTAAGTCCTGAGATCAAGACTCTTTCAGAGGGACAAAAAACTTTACCTATTTTGTTGGTACACGGAATGCTTTCAGAAGAGGTATCAACTAAATATGCAAGATTGGACGTTCAGAGAATTAGAGAAAAAGGGTATGATGTAATTTATTGGGAAATAAGCAGTCCACAGGGACAAGTTAACTTTGATATTCTTAAGTGGTTTGGGGAAGTTATTTCTCCGTAGGATAATCGTGCAGGTTCCATTCTATCATCCCACCTGTCATACAATATACTTTCATGAAGCTGAACAATTTCATTACTTCCATTGCTTTTTGAGAGCTGGAATGTCTTTGTCCACATAAAATGTAAGATTCATTTTTATTTAAGTCTTTTAATAAAGATGATGTTTTGAAATTTCTAATTGATATATTGATTGCATTTTTGATGTGTCCTCTTAAAAATTCTCTTTCGCTTCTTATATCTATTACGATGTAATCATCGCCAGAGTCTGATTTATAAAGAAGATTATAAGTTGCAGATGGTGAAATAAATCCGTATCTTGGTTTATTCATTGAGGAAGTAGAGCTTTTGGTGAAGTTCATTTTGTATTCCAATACCAACTTTACAGTTAGGATACCAAAAACAGTTATGATGATAGTATTTATAAAAAAGAAAAAATCCATAAGTTATCCCCTTGGTAAGAATATTACCAATTTGCATAAAACTTATCAATAGAGAAAGACTTCTTGGACGTCTAATAGGTTGCATCGATTATCTATAGGTCGTATAATTTTTTATAAGTTATTTAGATTATACGGAGGGGCTTAAATGTCAGAAAAAACAACAGAAAAATTTGAATTTAAAACAGAAGTAAAGCAATTATTGGATCTTGTTGTCCATTCACTTTATTCACATAAAGATATTTTTTTAAGAGAACTTATTTCAAATGCTTCTGATGCTATAGACAAAAGACGTTTCCAGTCATTAACTGACACTGGATTAGGGTTAGACTTTTATAAAATCAAAATAGATAGAAACGAAAAGAAAATGATTCTAACAATTTCAGATAATGGGATTGGTATGAGCAAAGAAGAATTGGTAGACAATTTAGGAACTATTGCTAAGTCAGGCACAAAGAATTTCTTAAATCAAATTAAGGCAGAGAAAGACAGTAAGAGTAATTTAGACCTTATTGGTCAGTTTGGCGTAGGTTTTTATTCTGCATTTATGGTTGCAGATAAGATTGAAGTTGTTTCTAGAAAAGCAGGGGAAGTTATTGCACATAAATGGTCATCTCAAGGAGAAGGCGGGTTTGAGTTAGAAGAAGCGCAGCGATCTGAGATTGGGACTGATGTTATGTTGTTTTTAAAGGAAGATGAAAAATCTTACTTAGAAGAATATGAGATAAAACAGATAGTGAAGAAGTATTCAGATTTTGTTGAACATGCAATTGTTATGGATACGAAAAGTAATGAGTATCCTAAAAAAGAAGATGGCGATATGGATTATGATGCAACACCAGTAGAGAGCTTTATCGAAGAGGAACTTAACTCCAAGAAAGCTATTTGGGTGAAATCTGCTTCTGAGGTTACCAAAGAAGAATATAACGATTTTTATAAACATATTTCTCATGATTACAATGAACCTTTTAAGGTGATTCATTATAAAGCTGAAGGGACGATAGAGTTTAAAGCATTGTTATATATCCCAGCAAAGTCACCATACAATATCTATCAGCCTGACAATAAGAAAGGCATTCAGTTATATGTTAAAAGAGTATTTATCATGGATGATTATGCCAATATTGTTCCAGAATATCTTAGATTCATTAAAGGGGTTGTAGATTCTGGGGATCTTCCATTGAATGTTTCAAGAGAGATTCTTCAACAAGATAAACATTTAGAAAAAATCAAAAAGGGAGTAGTAAATAAGATACTGAATTCCTTAAAGCAGATGAAAGAAAAAGAACTTGATGAATATATTAAGTTTTATCAAGAGTTTGGGTCTGTGTTAAAAGAAGGAATTCATTATGATGATGAGAATAAAGATACCCTGATTGATTTAATGATGTTTAAGACTACTAAGTCCGCAGGTTTGTATAAAAGTTTAGAACAGTATATCGCGGACATGCCAGCTGAGCAGAAAGATATTTATTATTTATTAGCTAGCAGTGAAGAGGAGGCAAATAAGCTTCCAGTTTTAGAGGCATTTAACAAGAAGGGTTTTGAAGTAATAGTAATGACTGACTCTGTAGACGACTGGGTTGTTAGTGCTGTTCTTGAATATAAAGGCAAAAAAGTAGTTGCAGTTGATAAAGGTGATGTTGATATTGCGGATGAAGGCGAGAAGAAAGATCTTGATGCCAAAAAGGAAGAGTTTAAAGACCTTTTAGGTTTTATGGGTAAACAACTTTCTGATCATGTAAAAGAAGTGCGTTTTTCAAGCAGACTTACTAATAGCATTAGTTGTTTAGTTAACGATCAATTCGCAATAACTAAAAATATGGAACAGATGTTTAAGGCTATGGGGCAAACAATGCCTGCTCAGAAAAAGATTCTGGAGATAAACCCAGAGCATAAGTTGATTGAGTTACTAAAGAAAGAGTTTGAGACAAATAGTAGCTCAGAGTTAATCAAAGATTATACAGAGCTTATCTACGCTCAAGCATTAATAGCAGAGGGCGATAAGTTACATGATCCAGTTTCTTTTACAAAGAAAGTAACTGATTTAATGTTAAAGGCTTTTAAATAGATAATCATTCCCACGAAAGCGGGAAGTTTTTATATTTAAAGTAAACTTTTAGATTTTTCTATGTTAAGGGCTCATTATTATCTTATTGTTACTTTTGCTTGATCAAAAGTAACCAATGCAACTCTTGCCTAAGGCTTCGAGGACAGCCACTAAGCTCCTTCGTCGCAAAGTGGACTGTTACAAGAGTGCTCCAATTCGCTGCGTGACTTTTGGGTAATTTTCTGTGCACCACTGCGTGGAGCAAAATGCTTGAAAATTACTACAAAGTCATCTTGCTCAGGTTACGCACTCGTTAAATTAAATAAAAATTTTAATTTCCCGTAGCTATCTGAGCAAATATAAAATCGTAGATATTTCGATGAACCTCTCCCACGGAAGTTATAAGTATCTTTAAATAGACATTTGTGCCGTAACCCTCTCCTGCAGGAGAGGGTCGAAGCATCCTAGTTCCTAAGAAAATTAATGTGTCTTCTGCGGGGAGAGGTTGCAATGCTCCTGCAGGTTGAGTTCTATATTATGAAGATGGCAGTTGCTCACAAGGTGACTAGAAATATCCCAGATTTTAATGAAGCGAATTTGCGGAATAGTCCACTTAGCGACAAAGGAGCTTAGTGGCTATCTTCGAGGGGAATCCTGAGAGTAGGGAGAGGGGATTAATAAGGGGCGCGCGATAGCTCTTCTTAGTGAAAACAAGCGAAAGTGCAGTTTGAGCTTAGAGGCTATCCTAAGAGTGAAACGATTAGTAACCCCTTATTATAAAAAGAATCTAAAAGTTCACTTTTAAAAAACTAATTTAGTTTTCATAATAGAAAGATATTTCTACTCTTCTATTTAAATAATTATTATTGCCTGCAGCTTTGTGTCCACCAGATCTTGCTTTAATTTTTTGATTAGATATTTTGTATTTTTTTATTAATTCTTTTTTTACTTCTTCTGCTCTTTGTAATGAAAGAAAATCAGGCTTTCGTTCAAAGCTATTTGCATATCCAGTAATTATAGCTTTTAATTTAGGATCTCCTTTAAGAATAGTTGCAGCATCTTTTACAAAGCTGACGCCAGGTTCGCCAATAGTAGCGCTATTATAGAAAAAACGATTCATCACAATTTTTTTAGTACTTAAAAAGGTTAGAGTTGGAGACTTCTTAACTTCTTTTATTACTTGGATTATTTGTTGTTTTTTGATTTCTTGCTTTTTTGGTTCTTCGATAACAGGAGGAACAGGTTTAATCAAAGTAGGTTCTTGTTCTTCCTCAATTACTATCATTGAGTTTTCAGGGATTTCCTTTTTTATTTCTTCAATTTGTATTTTTTCTTTTACTGGTTCAGTTTGTTTTGCAGCGACTGGTTCTGGTTTGGCTTCATTAATTGGAGATAATCCTAGACTAAAAATTGCTAAAATATCGGATTGTTTGTCTCCTGGATTATATCTGGCTTTGACCTCAAATTTGTGTTCTACATTTGTCTTAGATATAGTTAATAGACCTGCTCCAAATTCGATGCCATTATCTATTTTGCCATCATAACTGAAGAGGCTTAACCCAGCCGTAAGAAAGGGAGAAACTCCGCAACATGCTTTTGGTAATAAGTATTGTCCATTAAGGCTGCCGTATAAAACAGGAACACTTGTGCCAGCTATAACATATTCGCTAGGCATGAACCCAGCTTGTAAGTCTAATCTAAATGTTTCATCAACTTTCTGATTAAATCCAATTCCTATCATGATAGTGTCTTTTAAGTTAATTGCTTCATGAAAATTCATATATCCTATAAAAGGGTAGAATTTAGCTGAATAGTCAAAACTAAAAGCAGCAGGTATTAATAAAAACAGAGAGAGAACACATAATATAAATCTTTTCATAATTAACTCCTTTTTGTAATAAAATATTAGTTTTGTTAAGGTTTTTATTCACTAAGATAATATGTTAAATTAATAATAAAATCAAATTATCCTTTTTTATAAAGAAATAGTGGTTGTAGCTAAATAGATTATTCTATATAATTATTTTTCTAAGTCCAGAACTTAGGGATATTGTTATGTTTCCGCCGGGGTGGTGGAATTGGTAGACACGTGGGACTTAAAATCCCATGAAAATTCATTTTCGTGCCGGTTCAATTCCGGCCCTCGGCACCACACCACACCACAATAGATAAACCAGGAGGTTAATGTGAACGTACTTCAGAAAATGTATCAGGCAATCGATAAGTTTTTAAAAAAGGAATCTTCCAAGGGTGGATGTTGTTGTTCAGGAGACAAAACAAATTCTGGCACTAGCAAAGAAACCAAGAAATGTTGCAAGGATTAGTAAATACGCTTTTCTATGATTGGCTTGGGTTAGACCAATCAAGTCTTTTAGTTCAGATGTTTCATTTTTTTGTATACGATTCTATCAAAGTAACCTTATTACTTTTTGTGATGATTTTTCTCATTGGGTACTTTAGAAGCTACATTTCGCTTAGCAAGGTTAAGGCGTGGGTTGAGTCTAGAAATAAGCTTCTTGCGCATCTTGGGGCATCCATGTTTGGAGCTCTAACTCCCTTTTGTTCCTGTTCTTCTATCCCATTATTTTTATCCTTTGTTAAGATGCGGATTCCTCTTGGGGTTAGCATGTCTTTTCTTATTACTTCACCTATACTTAATGAGTACCTTTTTGTTTTAATGCTTGGTTTTTTTGGTTGGAAAGTTGCAGTAATGTATGCAGTTAGTGGTATTTTGATTGGACTAATTTCAGGATTAATATTAGACAGACTTGATGCGGATAAGTATATCGAGCAGGATTTGCTTAACTCAGAAGATGAACAAATTGATTTAAAGTTTTTAAGTCAGAAAGAAAGAATTGTTTTTGGCGCACATGAAGCCTTAGATATAATAAAAAAGATCTGGAAATGGATTCTTTTTGGTATAGCGGTTGGCGCGGTATTGCATGGGTATGTTCCGAGTGAAGCTATTCAGAGTATAGTTGCTGCCGTTGGGATATTTGCGGTTCCTATTGCTGTTCTTTTAGGTATACCAATGTATGGAAGTTGTGCGGCAATAGTCCCAATAGCTGTTGTTCTTTTTGAAAAGGGGATGCCGTTAGGTACTGCCTTAGCCTTTATGATGGCCGTATCTGCTCTTAGCCTTCCAGAAGCAATTATTTTAAGAAGAGCAATGAATCTTAAGTTGATAGCTCTTTTTTTCTCAATAGTAGCAATAGGTATAATCTTTACTGGGTATATGTTTAATTTTATAAGTCCACTGCTCGTGCAGTAAGGTTTTTATGATTTCTCAAAGTAATTTTATTAAATCCCTTAACCGTGAGTTGAAGCTAGTAGGCGCACGACTATATTATGTCGGAGGAGCTGTGCGGGATGAGTTTTTGAAGCTAGCTACTAATGATTTAGATTTAGTAGTGACTGGTGTGGAGAAGGAAGTATTTGAAGGAATATTAGCTCATTATTGTAATGTGCAGCTGGTTGGTAAAAGTTTTGGAGTTTATAAATGCAAGCAGGATGGTTGCGAGATAGATATCGCGTTCCCTCGAAAAGAGGTATCCACTGGGGAACTCCATTGTGATTTTGAGGTTGAACATGGAGCTCATATATCTTTAGAGGAAGACTTGTCTCGACGTGATTTTACTATTAATGCGATGGCCAAGGATGTTGAGACAGGAGAACTTGTTGACCCATACAGAGGAAGTGAAGACATCGGGAAGATGTTACTTCGACAACTTTCAGATAACAGCATTAAAGAAGATTATCTTCGGGCGTTAAGAGCGATTCAGTTTGTCGCTAGATTTGGGTTTGATATAGAGGAAGAAACGTTAGCGAATATAAAAAAGTATGCGTATTTGAATGCTACCATTTCAGTTGAACGTATAAGTATAGAGTTAATGAAGTTTTTTAAGGGGACTTACTTAGGTAAGGCAGTCGATTATTTGCGTGATTGCGATTTGCTCGGCAGTTTTTTCGGGGACATTCCTTCTGAAGATTGGTCAAGACTAGAGAGTTTTATTAAGGATGAGCAGTATGATGAAGTAGTTGTTTTCTCTATGTATTTATATTTTTTAGAGGATGTTAGTAAAGTCCAAGAGATTTTATTGATAGATAAAGCTACTCTTAGAATAATACAAAAGATATTAAGTGTAATTTATAAGGATATACCTGATGTTGTAGAAGTAAAGAAGACCTTAAGTTTGTTGGGTATTAATAATTATAAGCGGTTACTTATTATAAAAAAATATTTAGGATTATTTTCAGAACCAGAATATGAGCAACAACTTTCTGTTTTTGAGCAAGTGACTCAACAGCAACATCCTTATTTGCTCGAACATTTAGTGGTTAATGGTAATGATTTGACAGAAAATGGATTAATCGGTGAACAAATAGGAGAGACACTTAGAGCTATGCTTGAGGAAGTTATAATTGACCCAAGCAAGAATGATAGAGACTATTTGTTAACTAATTTTGTGCTTACAAATAAACAAATAAACATTATAATAATTCCATGAGTAAAAAAGGCAGTGTTTTTATTTATAATTTATTTCCTCGGTTGCTAGGTCCTATGGCCGATTGGCAGGAACACTTCAAAAGAGCTAAAAAAATGGGGTTTAATTGGGTCTACATTAATCCTATTCAGTATCCAGGTTTTTCCGGAAGTTTATATTCAATTAAAGATTATTACAGGATAAATCCATTATTTTTAAAAGGAAGGATGTCCGAGGAAAATCAGGTTCGCAATATGATTCATAGAGCACACTTAGCTGGACTTAAAGTAATGTTTGATCTTGTAATAAATCATACTGCTATTGATTCCGTTTTAGTGGAGCAACATCCAGACTGGTATAAGCGTGGTCCTAGAGGAGCTATAAAGAACCCTCAGGTTTGGGAGGGAGATAAGTTGGTCTGTACTTGGGGAGATCTTGCTGAAATAGACAATGGAAATTCAGTTGATAAGAATAATCTTTGGAAGTATTGGCTAGATCTTATAAAGTATTTTATAGCGCTTGGAGTTGATGGTTTCCGTTGTGATGCTGCCTATCAAGTTCCTGTTGACCTCTGGAAGTATCTTATCGGGACAATCCATGATGAAAACAAAAAAATAGTATTTTTTGCTGAAACCTTGGGTTGTGAAATAGAAGATGTCATTGCCTTAGCTAAGGCAGGTTTTGATTATAATTTTAATAGTTCTAAATGGTGGGATTATAAGGAAGAATGGTGCCTCAAACAGTATAGAGAGAATGCCCGGGTTTCTCCTTCGATTTCTTTTGCGGAGTCTCATGATACGCCAAGGCTCGCGGAAGAGCTTCATAGTAGTGAAGCTGCTATTAAAATGAAGTACCTTTTTTCTGCAATTTTCTCAACAGGAGTAATGATGCCTTTGGGATTTGAATATGGTTTTAAAAAAAGAGTCAATGTTGTAAGAACTTTGCCAGGAGATTGGGAAAACATTAGTATCGATTTGGTAGAGTTCATTACCGCTGTGAATACATTAAAAAAGAAGCATAAAGTATTCAAGGAAGATAATAAGATTCAAGAGATAAATACAGAGAACAGCAAAGTGGTAGCTTGGCTTAAATCTACTAATGACGGATTAGAAAAATCCCTTATAATTATGAACGTTGACACTACTAAGACACAGCATGTCAGACTAAATATTGCAGAAATAATGGGAGTGGCAGTTAAGGATATAATTGATGTTTCTATTGAAAATTCTTCTAAGAGGGTACCTGTTGTGTTTGAACAGAATTTAAGTCCGTCTCAGGTGAAGATTCTTTATCATCAGATTCTGTAATAGTGATACCAAGCAGAGCATTTATGGCTGCAAATTGATCTCGTTTATAATATGATGCGAATCTAAATAAACCCATATGATCTCTAGGCATTAAGAGTATGTAGATGATGTCTTTTTCAATAAGTTGTCTTTGTTGAGCCTCAATGTTTATTCCAGCTTCTAAGTGTTTATTGACTTGTTTAACTAGTTCTCTGGTTTCTTCGTTTATTTTAGTTATTTCTGTTTTATATTTTTGATAATATTCCCAGGCTTTATCCTCATGCCTACCATTTTTTAGAAAATAAGCTATGTTGTAATGTTGGTTTCTAGAATAGGGAGAAAATTCGTCTCCAGTTTTAAAGCTGGGAATGAGAAACCTATAGACAGGTATATTTAAATCTTTATGTGTTAGGTTCAGGGCAATTACTTCATGTCCTTTTTGTTTTAGTATAGATAATATTTTTTCAACATCTTTTTTGAAGTCATCACTGTTAATATGGAAGCAGTCTTTAACTGAGACTGTCTTGGCATTATTGATTATTCTGTCAAAATCAAGAAGAAGGCGTGTTTGCCATTGACCTTTGTCCATATTAAAGTCTTTTGGAAAAGTTTGGATATATGCTTCTCTTCCTTGTAGAAATTCTGTTAAAGCTCTAATCATAGCTTTTTCTGGATCATTGTGTGTTCCATATCCATCACCTGTTTTTGTATAAACACAAGGCGAATCTTTGTCTACGTAATGAGCCAGTATTGTTGTTACATCAATAGTGTTTGAGATGTCAATAAAATATACCTGTATTCCGTTAAGTTTAGCCCAATCAAGTAGTTTTAGAAGATAGGTATTCTTTATTGTAGAGTGGTCAATAAGTCTTACTTTTTTATTGAAGGGATCAAGGAGAAAGTTATCAATATGTTCTCTTTCGATAAGTTCACACAGTCCTTGGGTGATAGCTTCTTCTTTAGTGTTGCCGGCGGCTAGACCATTAGAGGAGTTTAGGAGATCAGTATAACTAACAGGGTAAAGAACTGGTTTGTTTTTTGTCATATTATAGGCTTCAACCCAATATAAATCCGTGTCTTTGAGTATTCTTTCTGTTTCTTCTTTTTCAGTAAAATAATGTACTTTAAAAAGATTCTCGTAGATGCTCATGTCTGTTTTATCTTTTAGGTAGTTGTAGCTTGCTTTAATAAAGCCTTTTGCTTTGCCCATATCAAATTCATACCAACTTTTTCGTTCGGTGTATTCCATTATGGCGCTAGCCATAGATTGATATTTAGTTGCGCCTTTTCCATGAGAACCAAGAAGTCCATCGTCAAAGTCATAGACAGAATAGAATTCGTTGTTAGAAAGTTCAGTTAACTTAAAATTAAGTTCCGGAAAAGCTCTCGTTAAGGCATTATAAGTGTTTTTGTATGTTTCTTCTGGCAAGATGCACTTGTCTTGGTCTTCCTTATATCCTTTGGGGCATGATTGTAATTGATAGGCTTCATACATACTAGTTACCATTATAAATGTTATCCTTTCCTTTTCAAGGGAAGGATAACATTTAAGGTTTAAAATATTAAGAAGACACCATACAAAAGAAAGAGCTCATTAACCGTTTACTATAGGGGATAACAGCCTTAGCTGAATTAAGTGATTATTCCTTGTAATCAATAGAATAAAACTGAAGAATCAGTATAATAATAGATAGAAAGATTAATTTTTTCGGGGGTCATATGGAGATACAGCAAAATAATGAAGTATCAAACGAGCAAGGCATTGGCATAGACGGCTTAGCCGGTGCAGGTGCTATTGATAGAAACTACATATTAGATGATGAAGACTTAGTTGTAAGTTCCATTAATAATGACAATCTTAGTATCTCTAACTCAGTAGCAGAGGATGGCTCTTCTTTAAATGCAGATGTCAAATCTGTTGCTAAAATACTTCAAACTGTGTTGCAAGAAGAAGAAGATAAATCATATATCCTTAATGATGAAATAATGCAGTTATTAGAAGCAGGAGCAACTCTGATAGATGAGGCAGTAAATAAATATTTCCAAGAAATGGTTGGGCAAGGAGTAGAAGTTAATGAATTAATTGATGAGTTTAATATTAATTTAGCCAAACTCATTAATGAGCAAGTTGATATTCTTAAAGATCAAGACGACCTAGTTAATTTATTAAGTAGAATTATTGTAGAGGTTAAGAGCACTATTGAGTTTGGTGAAGAAGCAGTACTGGGATTACAAAACAATATAGCAGATACAGAAACAGAAATACTTGCCAAAAATAGTAATATTGAACAGCCTATACCAGATGAGCCAATTGAAAATATTTTTACTGGTGAACGTGTTTTATTTACTGTAGAGGAGTCGGCTGTTGTTGATGTTGCAATCGAGCAGGCAGAATTAAATTTAAATAATATTGAAGGTGCAACAAGAAATGCTCAGACTGCTTCAGTAGAGCAACAAATAGATGAATTGATTGTAAGGGCAGAAGAGCTAGCCAATATGAATCCAAATGTTTCTATTGTTGATGTTTCTGTATTAGAGCAGCAGCAAATCTCTGATATTGGTGAAGTGGATGTAAGTGTTTTAATAAATCCAACAGATCCATCAGTTATTGCTTTAGTTGATAGGTTAAAAGAAGAAGGCATTATAACTGATGAGATGAACGAAGAAGAGGTTGTAGTTGCTATATGTAATTATCTTATTCGTGAGTATACAGTTTCTTTTGAGGAAGATGAGTTGGGAGGGGCTGATTTACAACCAGTTGCAACTACTATTCTTAATGGGGGAGGAAGCAGTGAAGATGTATCACTACTTCTAGTTAGTTTATGTTTAGCTGCAGGAGTTGATGAAGAGAATATAAAATTATTAAGCATTCAAGAAGAAGGAACATCTGGGGAGCAATTAGTTTCAGCATATGTAACTGCAGAGGGAACAACCGTTGAGCTTGATTTGTCTCAAGGGATAACATTAATAGATATCTACGATACAAAACAGATAGATGAAAAAATAATAATTTCTGCCTTTAGTTCTTCTAGCCCACAGGAGCAACCAAAAGTATCTGCTTATGACGGGACATCAGTAGTCGATGTAAGGTCTTTTATTGATTCAGATAATCCTGAAGTACAACGGATAGTTGAGTTGATGAGAACTGAGGGAATCCTAACCGCTGATATGTCAGAAGATGAACAAGCGTTAGCTATATATCATTATGTTGTGCAAAAGTATGAATATATAAGTGATGAAGAAACAGGTTTAGCTTGGCAAACAGCTGAAAGTACTATTGAAACTGGCTCCGGAGACTGCGAAGATTTAACCATTCTTTTTGTTGATTTATGTTTAGCAGCTGGGATTAAGGAAGAAAGCATTAGGGTGTACGTAGAGCAGGGTGACAACAATACAGCTGGGCACGTAGTTGCAGGATACACAATGTCTAGTGGTGAGAAGATTAGTCTTGACCTAACCGTAGGGACATCCACACAAGGATTAGCAAGTTTAGCGATGCTAGATGTTAACAACTATACTTTTTCTTTTAATTCAAATTCCATTGAAGCGTACACTTCGATAGGAGATGTGCTTGTTTTTGAGGACCCTCATTATGAGAACAGTATGTATACTGCTATAGCTGCAAGTACATCACAAGTATCATCATCTACTACTGCAACTATGAATACAATTCTAGCAACATATATGAGTTCTTATGCTACCTACATTGGGCATGTTAATAATCTTATTAATTACCAACAATTTTTTTATGAGATTCCAGTTGATCTTTCTGGTGTAACAGAAGAGACAGCAGCTTTTGCGGCGGGGAATTGGGTTCCTTTTACTGGTGTTGATTTTGAAGGGATGGTAGATGAGTTTATTGGGATCAAAATTCAAATCTATATTATGATGGCTTGCGTTATTCTTTTTAATGAATTGTTAGACGTTAAGAATATGATGATTCAGTTTCTGTTTGGGTATAAATATGAAAATGTTAAAGTTCTATCAGCGCAAAGGATATCTGATAAGTATTCTAGCGAAATAAGTAATTTAGATGGTCTTATTACTAACGCATTAGAAGATGCAATGGAAAATAACTCAGAAGCATATGAGTTAAATATTGCAGAAGTAGAGAGAATAGCTAAAGAATGTGCAAAGAAAGTAGATAGTAAAAAGCGAGCTGCTTATGAAAACGTGTTAATTTCGCATGGTAATTTGTTGCTTGCAGAGCAAAATAATAATGTTAATAATTTATTAATATCATCTTGTAGAGCAGCCATGCAAAAATTATCTGGAATGTCCAATTCTTGGGAAACAGCTAATATTTGGCAGGCAGTTCTTGGTGGCGCCAATGTTGATAATAACCTACAGGTATCTGCTAGGTTCGATGATATGGTCATGGTTGAACAGACTGGTTATGTATTAATGGAAACAACCATGGATATCTCCAGCATGATTCTTAAGATATTATTTGGAATAAATTCTTGGAATGACGACAGAGCAGGTATTGCACAAATTGCCTCTGCAGTAAGAGGTGCAGAGAAACAATGGATATCAAGGTATTCTAATTTTTTAAAACAAGAAGTAACTAATTTAGAGAATATTAAATTAGCCAGAAAGAGCTATGAAGATGCAGTAAAGGTATGGGATAAAGTCAAAGACGGACCTGGGTTTTTTGGGTCATTCTTTTTTATGATTTTTGCAGTAATTCTTTTGATTGTTTGTGTTGTATTAGCAGTTTTTACAGGAGGAGGATCCTTACTTATTGCTGGTGCCATTATTGGTGCAGTAATGTTAGGTGTTTATTCATATGTTCAACTGGCTTATACGAAAAGTATTTTAGAGCAAATGGAGGAAAATCTAGAGAATGATATTTCTTTAGAGTATAACCTATTAAAATTAAGTTGGTTAAATGATGAGTATGAGGAAGGTGGGAATGAAGTAGGAGAAATACTTACCACTACGGATATGTCCATTAACTTTGGTAACCAGATGAATAATATTGTGGCTCAAGCTTGGGGACTTCTTTCGGGCATGAGTGCTACTGGTCAGATAAATGACATTAATGCCAAGATAATGGCTTTTCAGATTATGCTTTTAAGTATGCTTGCAATTGTTGATTCTATGGCAGATGCCAGAAGTGCTGTGATGCAGGTGCTTTTTAATGTTCAGACGAAAGTAGATATGATGCAGGCATTACAGTCATGGGTTACTGGTACTTTTTCAAGTATAAGTTCTGCCTTTGATTACAATTCTACAATGTTGTATGCAAAAGCCAGTGAATACAATAGAAAATTACAGGTCGAAATGCAATTAAAGAGTATCAAACAGCAAATTAGTGCCATAGAAGGACAGATGGCAAGGGTAATAATTAATACCATTGTCACTTGTGTTTCGCTAGCTGCTTTATGTAGTGTTGCAGGAGTGATTATTGGGATATTAGGTGCCCTTTGGTCTATTTATGCAGCTATGCAATCTATGGCAGAAGCTAAGGATGCGTATGAATTTGCTAAAAAATTATATGAGGATTATAAGGATAAATTTTCTGTTGGTCCTTCTTTTAATATTCCTGATTGGTTATATAGTGGAATAGAGACAGAAGACGGTAACATGAGTGTCCTTTTTCAGGGACTCAATAGTGCGATGACTGGTGCCTTAAATGGTAACGAAAATACTTCAACTGCTTTCCTTGCTCAGATGTTTGCAGTATTAGCGATATCCTCTGCCATGATGGATGCACGAACAATTATTATTACCGTTTTATTTGGTGTTAATACTGGCAGTCAGTCGAAATTTGTTATGGCTGGTTTTCAGGCTTTTGGTTCCTATGTTATGACCATGAGGGGGCTAGAGGCGCAAAGGAAGCAGCTTCAAATGCAAATAGATAAGATTCTACTTGATGCACAGTTAGATATAGCCGCCGCGAGAGATGCTATGAATACAGCCAATATGTACGGTTGGATTAGTATTGGAATAGCTGTTTTATCCATTGTTGCTTCATGTCTTAAAGCAATAGCAGAACCTCTTTCGACATTAATGACGATTGCTAACATATTGGCTGGGTTAGTAACGATAGCTAATGCTCTTGTTTCTATTTTTCAAAGTCAGGCGCAAATAGAAGACAAAGAAACAGCAATAGCTAGGATGAAAGAAGCTTATTCGAAAATGTTTGGACTTAATTTTGATGAACTTGAAAGTTCTGGCACTAATAGTGCTTTGACTAGTTCTGCCTTTGATATTGTTAATCATGCGGGCAGTGGGATGATAATTTCTTCTTCTGGTGGACGGGTCACTTACGACCCTTCTGCTGCGCTTGCTGCTCAGAGAGCAATTAAGAATTGGGAGAGAACTTGGGCTGCTCAGATTGCTATAGCTCAGGCAGCAGCAGATGCAAAGCAAGCTGTAATGAGTATGATGTTTAGAACACCTTCAACAGTTGAAAACTTTCAAAAGACACAAGCAATAGTAGGGTATCAAGCAAGCGCAATGCAGATAGCTCTTCAATTAGCAGTGGCTCTTGCCAAGATTCAAGTGTCTGCATGGAATAAAGTGGTTACAGCACAAGAGAATCTTGCTGCAGCACAAGCAGCGGCAATGATTACGATGATTTTCTCAGTTCTTTCGATAGCAGGAGCCATAATACAAATTGGTGATGCTATGTCAAACAATGCACTTACTGGCGATGGAGACAGCCCTGATATGAGTGCGACAGCCAAGGTGCTTCGGGCCCTTCTTGCGTTAACAACTGGCTATGGAGGCGGTGGTGATGGGTTAAGTACCAAAGTAACAAGTATTTTAATGAATCTAATAAGAAACTTAATAAAAGAATATTTGACTTATTATGTAGAGAAAAAAGCGAGAGAAGAATTTAGAGCTAACGCGGAAGCTAAAGCCGAGAAGGCTTTTGGTACAGGTAATTCTGGTGATGCTTTATCACGTAAGATACAAAGTAATGCTGCTGCAAGTGAAGATTCTGCTTTTGCCTTACAAATGTCAGAGAGAATGAAAACGATGTTTGATAGTATGGCGAATTTAGTTTTAGCTGCTCTTATAGATATTGCAAAGGCAAAGTACAACGATCCGAGCACTAAAGGTCAATCAGCAACATCTGTGGATAAAGCACAAGCAACAGCCGCAAAACCAGAAACAAAAGCAGAAACAAAACCAGCAGCGCAATCTGCACCAGCACCAGCAAAAGCAGCACCAGCAACATCTGGAGGAGGTGGCGGGATTCTAGGCGCGCTAGCAGATGTCGCAGTAACAGTAGGAAACGCTGTCGCAACAGCAGCTGTAGCAGTAACAGATGCTTTATCAACAGCAGCACCAGCAGTAGCAGACGCAACCGCAACAGCAGCACCAGCAGTAACAGAAGCAGTGGCAAATGCAGCACCAGCGGTAACAGATGCAGTCGCAACAGCAGCGCCAGCGGTAACAGATGCAGTAGCAAATGCAGCGCCAGCGGTAACAGACGCAGTAGCAAATGCAGCACCAAACGCAGCACCAAATGCAGCACCAAATGCAACACCAAAGGACGTTAACCAAAAGATAGATTCTGTCGCAGGTAAAGAGGAACCAGGCATTTTTGATGCTCAAGATAAACTTAAGTCATTTAATTCAGAAATAACTAGTATGTTACTTAAAAAACTTATTAGCGATGCTATTTCGCAAAGAGCAAAGGTCTATGAGGTTTTACAAGGAGTACAAGCGGGCACGTCATCCGGGGCTGGCAATTCTGGATTTTCAGCTATTAATGCAGGGATAAACAGTAACCCAACTGTAGCGCTTCAAGCAGTAATAAATCAGGCATTGGATGTTTTAGGTTCAGCCCTTTCTATTTCGCAAGTGAGAGAGGCACTCCAAGGACCAATTAGAGAGGCGTTTGGAGATATAGCTAAGACTAAGGTTGTTCCTGGAGCGGTTGACAAGGCAGGGCCTAAAGCAGCTTCAGATCCACTAACACGCAATCAAATAGTAACAGCGTTAACTACATTTGCGGTTCAAAATATATTTTTGAAAAGTAAAAATGTAACTGTTATTAACCAAAGCTCATTGGCTGATGAGGCTAAAAAGGCAGTTAATGAAGCTGTTACCTCTTCTATAATAGATGGAAAAGTAGACATGCAAGCAGTACGTGCAAAGATTGTTGATAAACTTACTCAATTTAGTAAAGAGAAATATGAAATAGATGAAAATGATTGCGATAGAATAATTGCTTTAATGGCAGCTATTGCTAAAGAACTTAATATTGATAATTATCAGTTTGTTATTACTAAAGACTCTAATGCTAATAGTCCGGCTCATATTTCCGCAGAATTTACGACTCCTACTGACAAAAGAACACATCGAATAGATTTTTCTGCTGAGGGTCTGAAAGTTTTGGATGATATTGCTCTTACTCAAGGGCAAAATAATGCTGAAAGTAGTGTGCTGACAACCTTGCAGATGAAGAAGGCAGAATCATCACTCGCTACTAGTGGATTTGAGGTTGTAGGAGCTAAAGTAAATTTAGAACACAAGGATCAAGCTATTTTTGAGGACGGCAAGATATCTTTGGATACAGAAAATAAAAACAGGAGAAATGATGCTCAGTTGCAGGCAACTGTACAAAGTCTGGCAGAGGATACTTCCGAGGATACAACTGTTCAAGCAGGAGCAGCAGCACAAGGAGCTACAGTTTCACCTGTTAGTAATAATCAGACACAAAAAGTTAATAGCGTTCCAGTTGTAGCTCAAGCAAAACAGACAATGGCAGGGGAAGGGCCAAAAGTAACAGAGCCTTCAACAATGCTAGCAATAGCTTCTATACAGCAGATAATAGATTCTTTTCATGATCCATTTGTAGATAAGAGCAAAAGGGATTCAGCCCAAATTGACAAGGAAGAAAAAGAAGCAGTGAAGGAGATTGTGAAATCTCTCGAACAAATAAAACAACAAATGCCTATCTCCTCAGAACTTATTACTCAGATTAGTAAAGGTGATTTGAAGAGTAAGGATAGTATGAATAAATTATTGGAAGTAGTAGAGGTATTAAAAGAACTAAGTAAGTCTGAAAAGGATCCTAAGATAAAGGTTCAGATACAAGAAGCTCTTACTGAACTAAAGACAACTCTAGAGACAATAAGTCTTACGAAGAGTAAGGATGGAGCCTTAGCGAAGATATTTAATAGCACAGCACCACCTGAGGAAAAGATAGAACTTTTAAATTCGATAAATAATCCAATCGCAGTAGTTAGATATGTAAAGGAAAATCCTGTTGTAATGAAAGAACCATTGTTTGGTGAGAATAATCGAAAGGCATTGATGAGTTATGTATTACAAGAAGATAAGGTTAAACCAAAGGATGTTGATGAGTTTAATGTATTGGTAAAGGATGCACTTAAAGATATGGGTAGCGTAATCTCAAAAGAGCAGATAGTAAAAGAACTATCATCAGTAATAGTGATGTCAAAAAATAAATCTGAGCAGATGTTAGTTAAAGGGATAGTCTTACTTGAAGAGATGGTTAGAGAGGATATCGTTAAGGCAGATGATGTTAAGAAACAAGTTCCTCAATTAGTTCAAGCTCTTAAGGAAAACCCAAAGCCTCGTAAGGATCAAGAAGTTTTGAATGTTATGTTAGCCATATTGTCTGATCCAAGCATTTTAGACAATATTAATAAGTCAAAGGAAGTTCTAGCTCAAACATCTGTTATAAAGATGATTTCCCAACAAATGCCAGAGATAAATTTGAAGCTAGAGAAGTTAAAAGTTAACGATGTTCAAACCAAAAAGCAAGAAGATACAACAATAAATGATGCAGCTCCAGCAGTGGTGTCACCTACCACTCCTGTTCAGGGAAGGGTACAGCCAATAATGCAACCTAATGAGGTATTATCTCAGACAATTGGGGCAAGACTTGATGACGCAAAGGTACTTGAGATTAGAAAGAATTCTGAGCAGTTAAATGCACAAGAGATTCAAACAAATAAACAAGAAGATCCTACGATACAATCAGCCGCGTCGGTGGCGATATCATCAAATGCGACGATTCCTGTTATTAATAATATTAATATTGATAACAAAGGTATCGATACTCAAGTAGCAAAAGCCAAGCAGACAGATGCTGGAATGTTATCAGAAATCGTGAGGAAGACGCAGACTACAACCTTGCAATCATTGGAGAATATTCAGAAAGTTATTGAGGCTTTTTACTCTCCTTTTATAGATAATAGCAAGAAGAATGTTGAACAAGTTGCCAAGGAAGAGACACAAGCAGTTAGCAAAGTAGTACAATCTTTAGAACAAATACAGCAACAGCTACCTATATCTCCTCAACTTAATAAACTTATAATAGAGGTTGGGAAAGGTGATTTGAAGAGTAAGGATAGTATTAATAAATTATTGGAAGTTGTTGAGGTTTTGAAAGAATTAAGTAAAGCTGAAAAAGATCCTAAGATTAAGGTTCAGTTACAAGAATCACTAGTTGCACTTAAGACTACTCTGGAAACAATAAGCCTTACAAAGAGCAAAGATGGACAGTTGTCTAACATTTTCAGTGGTGATATTACTGCTAAGGATAAGTTAGAAAAGTTAATAGCATTAGATAATCCAATCGCTGTTGTCCGATATGTTACAGAGAATTCTGTGGTGCTCAATGATCAGATAGTTAGCAGAGAGAACAGTAAGGCACTAATTCGTTATCTGTTGCAAGAAGATAGGGTCAAAATTAAAGATGAAGCTGAGTTCCAAATATTAGCTATGGATATTTTGGAGGATATAGCTAAGAAAATGGATCATATCCAGATAGTAGAAGAGTTGTTGCTTGCAGTAGCTCAAGTGCCAACAGATAAGGCAGATAAGGCATTAATTAAGGCGATGGGTTTATTAGAGAAATTGGTTACTAGTGACACAATTAAAGAAGAGTCAGTCAAGGAAAAGATGCCTGATATTTTTGAGCTTATTAAATATAGCCCCATACCCAGAAGTGAGAAAGAAATAAATAAGATAATAAATATGGCTCTTTCTATTCCATTTACTTCTTTGAATATAGGTAAAGATGAAGAGAATGTTTTAGAGAAAACTAAGGTCATTAAAGTAATAGCAGAACAATTTAATATTAACCAATTGCCAGCAGTTAATGTTGCTAATCAGTACCAACAAATACAAGCAAATGTTGAGAATATAGTGTCAGATAATTTTATCCCAGAAAAGGGACAAGGTGGACTCAATCCTGAGGATATTATTGCAAAAAATGTCTCAGGAGTCCTCAAGTTGCTTGATAATATTTATGAAGCAATTGATAAAAATTATACTAATAAAACAAGATACATTGTTGAGAATATTGAAGTTATTGTTAAGCTAGGAGTAATATCGATTAGTACAGATTTAAAAACTGAATTGAATAAATTTAAGGACAGCAAGTCTTTGGACTATGATGAATTACAAAAGACAATTGATACTTTATCAAAAGATGTTAATTTATCAAAATTAACTATATCTCAGAAGAAAACTCTTTCTGAAAAACTTAGCTCATTAAGTAGCCTTATTAGTAATGCACAAATGACTATAGGAAAAGAGCAGAAGATAGCGGAGGTATTAAGCAGTCAGAGTACTCCAGAAGAGAAAATCAAAGAATTGATTTTGCTTAAGTCACCTGAGAAAATTTTAAATTATATTCTAAAAAGTCCTCAAATTTCTGAGGATAACAGATCTGTGATTCTAGGGTATATTACTCAAGAGACAGCGATTCAAGACCTTGAGCAGTTTGTTGATTTGGCAGAGCAAATCGTGGTAAGCATGAAGCTTTCTGATAAAGAGAAAAGTAGTTTTGTTAAAAATATTTGTGATGTAATAAAGAAGATGTCATCTTTGGATTCTGAGATCGTTGTGAGTAAGTCATTGGCATTAATTGATGTGCTAATTTCTTCAGGTCAACTTGAACAGGATGTAGCCAAGGAAATTATTCCACTAATGATTTTATCAGTAAGGAAAGAGTCACAGCAAAAGCAAATAAGTATAGTTTCCAATGTTATTTCAAGATTAAATTTGCCTGTGAAAGAAGGAGCAACTAGCCAAATATTCCTTCAAAACTTTTCAGATTTAAGAAGAATAATAACGAATAGCAATCGAGTAAATCCTCTGGAATCAGCAACAGCATCAATTAGGCCTTTAGGTACAGATTTGTTAATAAGTAATCTGCCTATAGAGGTATTGTCAAAAGACTTAAGAAATGAAGCAGTTAAGTCTGTGCTGAGGCAACTTGAGAAGAGCCCAGCCTTAATTGATAATGAGAAAGTCAGCAGTTATTTACAGGAGTATATAACAGCATACTTAAAGTTAAGTTCGTGGGGACAAGATACGTTTCAACCTTTTTCATCAAATGTAAATAGTTTATTAGTTTTAAATAATAAAGGTGAAGTAATGGTTAAGGAGTTAATTGAAAGTTTTATTAATAGCAATAACGATCCTCAAGAAAAGTTTGTTGCAGCTCTAAAGATATTGGCTTTGTATGAAGCTAAGTTAGCTCAAAATTCTAATGAGGCAAGATTAGGTTTAGCTAAACTTAGGGAAAGCTATGATAGTACATTAGAGTATCTTATAATATCTTTGCCTACCTTAGGCGATGCGGTGGGTCAAGCTGTTGGATATTTGTCAAAGGAAACAAGGGATAGATTAAGGGAAAGAGTGGAGAGCTCATTAAGCAAAGGAACAACAATTCTTAAGCGCGGAAATGAGCTTATTTTAAGTGGACTTAATGAAGCTGATGGAGTAAGGAAATAATATGGATCAAGAACAGTATATAAAGAAAAGAATGCAAAAAGCTTTAAGAATAGCCGATGAGTTAAACTTTATGATTGAACATTCTTTAGGAATCAATACAAAATCCACAGTAGAACATGTGCCTGTAGTAGATTTTAGAGAAGCGCACGTAGAATCGTTTCAAGGGCAGAAGTTATATAAACTTATGAAGGATTTTTTAGATATTTCATTAGCTGCAAAAGATACAGGAGAATATCCAGAAGAGGTTATTAATAAGTACTTAGATGATATGTCTGAATTCTCTTTTAATCCAAAACATGATGGTGATATTTTTGAATTCACAATACAAGATTATTTGTATAAAGTGGAAGTTGTTATGGATAGTGTTATTAGTATGACTCTCATAATTAAAGGAGAGTGGGTACAGACAAGAGTTATTAGAAATCCAAATGATTTCGCAGCATTAATGAGAATTATGGATAACATGAAGGGAGTTTATGAAGTAAATCCCTATATTGATGAGAAAGACTTTATCGTTTTTTACAATAAGCTGGTAATGATTGCAGATACTGATATGGTTGGGTGGAGAGATGTAGAGAGGAAAGTATTTGTTCCTTATAGTGATCAAAATGATATTTATTTTAGTGTATATAATGCAGAGCAGTTTATGTCTGATTTATTTATAGAAATTGAGGATATCAAGAGTAGGGTGTCCTCTGTTAAGGATTTAGAGGAAAGGAAATCTTTAGAACAAATTATTGCATTTATTTTATCGGTTCGTGATAATTCTATGGAAGATGATCAGTTAAATATGCAGAGTGTTTTAACAAATATTGATTTTAGAAACTTAAGCCAGAATAAGGCTTTTAACTCTAGTTTATTTCAAGAGTTGTTAAAAAAAATGTGTAAAAAGCACAATGTGATAAATAGACTAAAAGAGCTTGCTGATGAATTGAAGACCTTCTCTGATCTTAAGTCAGTAGATGAACAATGTAGAGAGGCAGAGGTATATAGTTATGAGTCGGTTAAACAGTATTTGTTAGATAATAACTGTGAAATGTTTTTAGAAAATGCTGTATTAATGACGCCACTTGATAGTATAAACTTAGTAAAGTACATTGAATTACGTGAAGACCAGTTCATAGCAGAGAGGGCTGATATCTTCATAGAAGTAACGATGAGATATGTTATCCCTTTGAGTTTAGAACAACATAAACGAATATTATCAATAATTTCTTTAGATCCTATGAATTATGTTAGGAAGTATAACCCTGAATTAGCTGAATCGCTTCTTGCTATTCCAGGGTTTCAGATTGGAGAGATTGATCCACAGGCAATCAATAAGGCAATCAAGGATTTTGAACTTTCTGAAAAAGTAGTAGAGAAGTATAAGGAAGAAGAGACGGTTCTTTTCAGAAAGATATCAGAAGAAGTTTATAATGAGATGGATGAATTAGAAAGACAAGGTAAAGTAGAAAAACCAGATTTTATGGATGATGATAACGTCCCAGAATATTTTCAGATAGCAATGAATAAGTCTATTGAGAGATTACTTGAAAGTGGATTGGTTGAGAAGATGATAGCGGAGGCTAATTAGTGAATATTGACCAGATTTTAATTAATCTTGATCAAAGACAAAACTTTGATTTTGCTATCGAATTTGTATTAAGAAAAATTGCTTCTGGAATACGTGGGTATTCTATTCAAGAAATGCAAACTTTAGGTAAACTTGCTAAGTTAATTAATAAACAAGATAAATTAAAGTTTCATGATGATAAAGTTTTTTATCTTAATGAGCAAATAGTTTTAGCATTTAAGAAAGTTTTACAAGAATCAAAAAGTGCGAATGAACTTATGAATGTTTTGGCATATTATCCGATACCTGTTTTAGATGGGATGATTGAAGCATATCCTCAAAGTAATAAGATAGTTAAGGTCAGAGATTATCTTTTTTTGGCCGAAAATGCAGGGAAAGAAACTAAAGATATTTTACATTTTCAAGGTGGCAATGTTAAGTCTAATAAAGCGATAGTTGCAAAAGTTGATCGAAGTAAGCTTAGCCAAGAAATGGAAGTGGCAGATGATTTAGATAATAAAATAAAACAGGTTGGGTTAAATAGTCTACAGAAGATTTTGGATAAGCTTAGTGTAAGGAAGCAAGAGTTGGAAAGTAAAATGGAAGAGCTAACTGAAAGGTTGGGACCGTTTATTAGTTCTGATTATTCTCCTCAGGATATTCAAAAATGGCTAGAAGACATGAGTGATGAAGGATTAGTTTCTATGGAGGGAGTTAATGTTAAGCAAGCTGTTAAATATGTTCAGAAATATGCAAATTTGAATTCTATAGAATTTAAAGAAGAAGTTATTTCTAAAAAGTCTGAGGTTGTTGAGGAAGCAAGTAATTTTAAATTAGATATGGATAAGGAAGAGAACAGAATACAGAAAGTAATTCAAACAGATTTAAAGAAAATACAAAAGCAAATTTTAAAAGTTAGTGATTCAGTAGATAAATTTAAAAACGTACAAGAAGAGCAGATTCCAGATGAAGTTGTTTTTGTAAAAGAAGAAATATTAGTTGAAGAGGATGATATGGTGGAGGAAATTGTTGATACCCCAGATCCAATTAAATTAGATCATTATAATCAAGGTGATGTGATTTCTAGGTTAAAGGGTAAACATAAAAAGGGAATGTCTATCTAGATTGAAATTTATGGAATTTTTTGATATTTTCTTCTGCATTTTTATCAACAGCTGCAACATCGGCAAGAACTAATAAGTAATCTTTTTTACATAACATGTCAGCGTTAATTTTTATGGTTTTTATTGCTTTCTTTGCTAAATCAGAAATAGTTTTGCCAAATATTGGTTCAGCAAAATTATCAAAAACAGAATTATCAAAACTTGAAAATTTATTTCTATTTTTTTGAATAAAGTCATCTGATTTATCAATCATGCCTGCTTCGTAATACATTTGAGCTATTATCCACTCTGGAATATGAACATTTGCACATAAATTAACAGGTGGTTCAGCTTGAGGGGAGAAAACTTTATAGACTGGGATATTAAGTTTGGGATGGTTTTTGCTGGCAATTAGAATTTCCATCCCGTATTGTTTAGTGATGTTGATAAGAGTATTGATTTCTTCTTTAAAATCATTGGAAGAAATATCCTTTATATCCTTAATTGGGATATGTCGATTGTTTTTGACAATCCAGTCTATATCTAAATCTAAGACAAACAGGAAATTACCTTTAGCCAAAGCCTTCCTAAGTGGTACATTTTTTTGTTTTTCAATAAGTCCAGTTCTGGCTTGGAAATATTCGGTTACAGCACGAAATACAGCTTTGGTAGGGTCTGTATGACAGCCATAACCTATGACTTGTCTAAGATGAGCTTCGAAATTATCGTTTATGCAATAAGCCATGACAACAGGCATGTCGCATCCTGTAGGGATATGTAAAAGATAAAGTTCCGTTTTTTCTTTCTTTAAGAAATTTAGGATTTCTATAAAACCTTCATGTTCAATACTTTCGTTTTCGATAATATTTATTTTTTCATTTTTATAGTTTCCTATAAATTTATTACAGTTATTTCTTTCAATAACTTCACAGATTCCCTGGACAATGGCTTCTTCTTTTATGTTGCCAGTACATATTCCGTTAGATCCTTGCATATAGTTTATCCAACTAAGAGGGTATTTGATTATTTTGTTATTTGTTAGCGAAAAACCGTCTATCCACTTTGTAGGGATAGATTTTATGTGAGGTTCAAAGTCTTTTGATCTTTCAAATCCATGGAAAACAAAGCAAGGTTCAATGTAGGACATATTTTCGTTTTTAGCAAGTTCGTTAAATGAGGTTACTATATATCCAGGAGCATTTTTATAGTCAAAGTTTAGCCAACTATATCTTTCACAGAATTCCATGATTGCACTAGACTTAGCTTGATCTTTGGTTAACCCTTTGCCGTGTGAAGTTATTGTTCCATTTGAGAAGTCATAACTAAATACTGGTCTTTCTTCAGAAATTGTAATTAGTTTTGTGTTTTCTATTGATCTTTTTACTTTATTAAAAGTTTTTGCATAGGTGATTTGAGGGTGGATGAATTTATCTTGATCATAAGTGTATGTCTTTTGAGTAGACTTTAAATCAAAAGGACCATCATTATTTTCTTTGAGTATAAAATCAACCACAAAAAGATAACCTTTCTTAATTATTTAAAAATACTTGAAAACCTTCTGAAATTATCTTCAGCGTCTTTCCCAACAGATGCAACATTTACATGGAGTAATAAGTAATCCTTCCTGCAAATTTGATCGGCACTAATTTTAGATCTTTTTATGGTATTTTTTGCTAAATTTGAAAATTCTTCGCCAAACATAGGTGCAGCAAAATTATCAAAAAGCGAATAAGGAAAACAGCATATTCTTTCACGATTTTCTTGGATAAATTCTTCTGATTTATCAATCATTCCTGCTTCATAATACATTTGAGCTACTATGTATTCTGGGACATGAAAGTTGGAACATAAATTAACTGGTGGCTCTGCTTGAGGGGAAAAAACTCGGTAGACGGGGATTTCAAGTTTGGGGTGCATTTTGCTTGCGATAAGAATTTCAAGCCCACTTTGTTTAGTAATATTAATAAGAGTTTCAATTTCTTCTTTAAAATCATTTGAAGAAAGGTTTTTTATATCTTTAATGTGGATAAGTTTATTGTTTTTTACAATCCAGTCTATGTCTAAATCTAAGCTGAATATAGAATTACTTTTAGCTATTGCCATGTCAAATGGTACTTTTTTTTGTTTCTCAATAATGCCAGTTCTGGCCTGAAAATATTCTGTGACAGCACGTAGTACAGCTTTTACTGGGTCTGTATGACAGCCATAACCAATTCCTTGGCTAAGAACTTGAGGTTGTAATTTCTCATTTATGCAAATAGCCATGATAACTGGCAGGTCACATCCAGTAGGAATATGGAGAAGATATAGCTCTGTATGTTCTTTTTTAAAGAAATCTAGCATTTCTTTAAAGCCTTCATGCTCAATACTTTCGTTATCGATAATATTTATCTTTTCTTTTTTATAATTTTTTACAAATTTGTTACAATTATTTCTTTCAATAACTTCACATATTCCTTGGACAATAGCTTCTTCTTTTATGTTTCCAGTACAGATACCGTTTGAGCCATGCATATAATTTATCCAACTAAGAGGGTATTTGATTGTTTTTTTTTGTGTAAGAGAATAACCGTCTATCCACTTTATGGGGATTGATTTTATGTGAACTTCAAAGTCTTTAGATTTTTCGAAGTTGTGGAAAACAAATCCAGGTTCTATGTATGACATGTCTTCTTGTTCTGCCAGTTCATTAAAGGAGGCTACCATGTATCCTGGAGCATTTTTATAGTCAAAGTTTAACCAGCTATATCTTTCACTAAATTCCATGATTGCACTGGATTTGGCTTGTTCCATTGTTACGCCTTTACCATGTGTAGTTATTTTCTCATTAGAAAAGTCATAACTAAATACTGGCTTTTCTTCAGTTATTATAATTAGTTTGGCGTTTTCTACATTTCTTTTAACTTTTCTGTATGTTTTTGCATACGTGACTTGAGGATGGATGTATTTATCTTGATCATATGTATATGTTTTTAGCGTTGATTTTAAGTCAAAAGGACCATCATTATTTTCTTTGAGTATAAAATCAACCATTAGAAAGGTATCCTTGTTATTTTTCTACTGAATTTACTTTATCTTTATTGGTTATTTTAAGAAAAAAAGGTCGTTTAGCTTTTATGTCTTGTCTGATACAGCCTATTAAAAGAAAAATTAAGATAAATAGAATTAGTAAGAGCGGAAGCTTAATTATCCATGTTCCCATCGTAATCTCCTTTTAGCTGATATTATTTTCTTTAGCATATTTAAAGATATCACCTGCTTCAAGTATAGGCAATATCCCGCCAAGTGATTTTAAGGCATAACTTTTTCCAGTTGTCACATTTTTAATGGTGTTATTTGTGATGTCTATTTCAGCTTGGTCATTTGTGTTAAATGATTTATTTAATTCAAGAGCAGTCTCATAAGGTATAATGTACCCACCATTAACTGAGTTTCTATAAAATATCCTGGCAAAAGAATTAGCAATAACAACCTCAACGCCAGCTTCATTTAAAGCTAGTGGTGCGTGTTCTCTAGAAGAACCGCAACCAAAGTTTTCACCACCAATAACGATAGTATAGTCTGAGCTGAATCCTTCTTTAATAAATGGTTTATTGCCGGAAGGTAACCCTTGTTGTCCTTCAGGTACGCCACTTAGTGCATATTTGCCAAAGTATTTTCTTTCTTCTTTTAAGGAAGGGTTATAGCTTAAGAATTTTGCAGGGATGATTTGGTCTGTATCAATATTATTTCCTAATACGTAAACTTTACCTGATATTTTTTCTTTCATGTTATTACCTTTCTATAAGAATTCTATAGGGTCTGTTATTTTACCTGTCAAAGCACTTGCTGCTGTTGTGTAAGGGGAAGCAAGGTATACTTGAGAATTCATTGAACCCATTCTTCCTGGGAAGTTTCTGTTAGTTGTAGAAATAACTATTTCATCATTATGTGTACGACCAAAAGTGTCGTCTGGCCCACCTAAGCAAGCTGCACATGATGGTTGTCCTATCTTGCAACCAGCATCAGCAAATATTTGCATTAGGGATTTGCCGTCAATTTTGGTTTCATGCATTTCCTTTTCTATAAAAGTTGTGGATGGGACAACGTAGGTTATTACTTTAACTTTTCTACCTTTTAGTATCTGAGCAGCTGCAATAAAGTCGGTGATTTTGCCGCCAGTACATGAGCCAATATAAGCTTGAGTTATGTCAACATTTTTGCACTCACTAACTAGTTTTTTGTTATCAGGAGAGTGAGGTGCAGCTACACATGGTTGAAGCTTTGATACATCATAGGTTTTTACAAGTTTATATTTTGCATCAGCATCACTTTTAAATACTTCAAAGGAAATATTAGTTTTTGATTTCACATAATCACTGGCTTTTTTGTCAGTAGCGATAATGCCGTTTTTGCCACCAGCTTCAATTGCCATATTACAAATAGTCATTCTTTCATCAATGGAAAGTTCGTCAATAGTATCGCCCTCAAACTCCATTGCACAGTAAGTTGCTCCATCTACACCAATATCACCAATAACGTGAAGAATAAGGTCTTTTGCCATAAGATTCTTTGGCATTTTACCATTAAATATAAACTTGCACGTTTCAGGAACTTTTAACCAAGTTTTTCCTGTACCTAATGCAAAGGCAGCGTCTGTGTTTCCAACGCCTGTTGCAAATGCACCTAAGGCTCCATGAGTACAAGTATGTGAATCCGTGCCAAGAATTATTTCTCCAGGACGAACATGCCCTTTTTCTGGCATTGTTACGTGACATACTCCCATATATGTTTCATTAGCTGGATCATAGAAATATGGCAAATGGTGTTTTTTTACAAACTCTCTTAAGGTTTCTACATTTCTATGTGATTTAGTATCACAAGTATGGATGTAGTGGTCAGGAATTATTACGACATTATTTTTGTCGAATACTTCCGCATCCTTCCCAAATTTTTCCTCAAATATTCCGATAGTTGCTGGGCCGCAAACATCGTGGGTCATAAGTACATCAACTTTTACCCAGACATTTTCTCCTGGTACTACTTTATCTTTTCCAGCAGCTTTTGCTAATATTTTCTCTGTAATAGTTTGTCCCATTATATCTCCTTTAATAATCTCTACTTCTATTGCCAAGTATTCTTAGCATAAAAATAAACAGATTGATAAAATCCATATACAGAGTAAGTGCTCCATATATTGCTAGATTGTTGTGTTCCTCAGCTGAAGCATTTTCTGATAACAACTTTAATTTTTGAACGTCCCAAGCAGTTAGTCCAATAAAGACTGCTACGCCTACATAAGAGATAACATAGTCCATTGCGCTACTTTTTAAGAAAATATTAATTATACTAGCAATTATTATACCAATAAGCCCCATGAACATTAGCTTTCCCATCTCTGATAGGTCGCTTTTGGTTGTATACCCATAAACAGTCATAGTTGCAAAAGTTCCTGCGGTTACAAAGAAAGCAAGAGCAATAGAAGCCCCAGTATACATAAGGAATATTCCTGATAACGTAATTCCATTAAGAATAGAGTAGCCGATAAAGAGCATAGATGCTTGTTGTTCACTCATGCTGTTTATTTTTGCTGCAAGAAAACCAACAGCAAAAAGTTCTAAGAGAATGAGTCCAAAAAACAGAATTGTGTTGCCAAGGAAGAATTGGATTAGTGCAGGCGAAGACGCAACATACATGGAAGTAACTCCAGTAGCCAAAAGTCCAAGTGTCATCCAAGAAAATACCCTGTTAAAAAAAGTTCTTTGTAAATCAATTGCAACATTTGTGTTTGGTTTAGCCATAAAATGCCTCCTGTATTTTTTGTTTATTATATAGCTAAAAGATGAAAGACTAAAGATGAAAGACTAAAGACTTTTTCTAGCAAAATATCCTAACAATTCAATACAAATTTTCTCCCCCTAGCGGGGAGATGTCCTGCGCCAGATGGTGCGGGACAGAGGGGGTTTTCTTAACGCTTAAACACATAAACAATAAACCATAAAAAAATCATGTTATTGATGTTTAGCAGTCTCTTATAAAGGGAATAGTTTAAATGTTAAGAAATACTGGGGGGTATAAAATGAGTTCGTTACAAAAGGTATTAACTAAAGAAGATATGAATAAACTTAATCTGGAAAAGAAAGAGGTTTATGAGATGGTACTTAAGAAGATGCAAGACAAGATTAGCACTTATAATCAACAGATTGATGATGAAGAACTTGAACTTATTATTAAAGATAAAGATGTTTGTAGAGTGGAATTTGTTATTAATAATTCAAAATGGACATCAGTAGATAATGCAAAGAGTATTTTAGGTATATTAGATGGTGAATTAGAGTATAGAGAGTTTGCTCCAGTTATAGCAAAACGTGATTTTAGACAAAACTTGGCAGGTTATTTCAGCGTACTTGAATTTAAAAATATGGCTAGCTAGACCTTCTCTTTTAGGAGAAGGTGCGTAGTTTGATTATTGGTTAATAGATTGTAGTAAGTTTTAGCGGATGAGGCTTTTTGAAATTAAGTAGGTTTAAAAAATATAGTATCGGGCATAGTACATATATAAAGATAAGGGGACTGCTGTCAGACTGCAGGGGGTTAGGGCAGCAGTAGGGGAATTTTAAAAGTGAGCGGTGCTCACTTTTTTATTAAGTAGCTAACTCTTATTTCGCTTGAATAGATGTCACTCCAATGAGATTTCTTTTTAGCACCAGCTGTTTCCATTTCTTGCCATCTTAAATTAGGATTTATTAGATATTTTGACCAATTGAGTTGTTCATATTTAAGTTCAAGTGCTTGAAAGTATAATTCCAATAGTGGTTTTGTAGGGCAAGCAAGCAGCGTTAATGGGTTTTTCTTTTTGTTAGTTTTAAAGGAGTTTTGTTCTAATTCATAGAGGTTTTGTTTTTTAGCTTGAGTAACAGAGTGCATCATCATTGGTAAGTTGAAAGCTTTTTCGTCTAGATTATTAAAGAAGGCTGGTCCATCTTTTCCTTGAATAGCATTGTAATAGGCAGTGAAAGTATCCAAAATAATAGCTTCTTTTGCGACTTTCTTCATTAGTTTTAGTAGATGAAAATTGTCAGGTATATAGTAAAGTAAACCAAAGCAAAGAATCGTATCAAAGGAATTTTCTTCTAGATTTGTTAGAAACTCAATAACATCATTTTTAATAAACTCAGCATTTTGTAAATCAACTTCCTTTTGAAAGTTTTTGGCTTGTTTTATAAGGGAGGAATCTCCATCAACACCTAATATATTTTTGGCATTTAGTTTTGAGCTGATATATGCCATTGTCCCAAAATGGCAACCTAAATCAAGAATTTTTTTGTTTTCAATGTATTGTTTGTTTTGGTGAAGCAAAATGTCGGCTCTGGCATTTGTGGCTTCATGAGAGTAGGGAATAGCCCACCTGTTTTTACGAGTATCATTGGTAAGGTAAATGGAATCACGATGCAATAGTTCAATCATATTTTTTAGAGAAACGCAGACATGAGATCATTAAGTTCTTTGTCATTTTTTAAGTCCATTGTGCTTAATGATTTCATTACATCAGCAACATCATATCCTTGAGATAGAAATATTTTATGGGCATTTCTCATTGTACTGTTTTTCCTGCATTCATTTGCTTTAGTTAAATAAGTGTTTATCAAATAATCAGGAATGCTATTTGTTTTAATTATTGCACCTGTACTAGAGGTGAAAATTCCATATTTTTTTATTATTTGTTCATTTTTTAAGGTTGGCAGAACGATAGTCCTTAGAGTTGCAGGAAGAATAAGATAATTAGATGAAATGAATATTATTAAATCTATAGTTTGTTTAAGTGTTTCTGGGGTGTCTTGAAAATGAGGCATCATGAAATTACATAATACAGGAATATCAAGAGAGGTTGTGATGGATAAGAATTCCTTTACCTTATCAAGTGAAATGTTTTTGTTGTTCATGTTTAGTATTAGCTGAGAACCACTTTCTATGCCAATTTCAATAAAATTGTTGCCTGAAGATTTCATTAAACTAATAATTTCTTTATCTGCCATATAGTCATCAACACGGATATTACTATGCCACTCAACGTTTTCTTTTTTTATAGCAGTACAGAATTCGATTAATCTATCTTTTGAATGGTTAAGTGTTTCATCAACAAATGAAAATCGCTTATACATAGGATAGTTTTTTTTAATAAATCTTACCTCTTCCATGATGTTAGCAATAGACCTAGCTCTAAATGGATTGTTGTTGCAAGAATTTATGCAAAAACTACAGGAGTGGGGACAATATCGACTTCCGATAATATAGCAAGATTTTGGAGAGAGTGGTTTGAAATACTTTTTGATGTCAACCCATTCTCTGTCTGGAAAGGGAAGAGAGTCTAGTGTATGTGTTGGCTTTTCTCTTGGTGTTTGAAGGATTTGATTGTTATAGTTAAAAGCAATGTTTGGAATGCTATAAGGGTTAAAATCATAGGTATTTATAGTAGTTAATAATTTATATAATGGTTCTTCTCCTTCTCCAAAAACAATATAGTCTAGATAGCTTTGTTTTAAATGATCTAATAAAAATTCAACATGAGGGCCACCCCAAATTATTTTAATATAAGGGTATTTTGTTTTTATGGTTTTGGATAATTCGATTGTGTGTTCGATTGTTCCAAAGCAAACTGAAAGAGAAACGAATTCAATATTTTTTTCAGAAATAGTTTTATAAATAGTTTCTTCCTTATCTATTAAAAGGTCAATTCCATATGGTGATAGCCCTTTGCTTTTTAAGTATGAGATTAAGTAACTAATTCCAAGAGGGGGGTGTGTTTGAATGTAGTCCTTTGGTTTGTTTGTTTGTGTGAAAATAAATAGTATAGACATGTCTCAAATATATCATTTTATTATTTCTAAATATATAGGAAATTTGAAATGTTCTTTCGATAAATTGATATGAACTTTAAATTAATATCGATGGAATTGAATATTTTGCAACATATGAGCTTGGGCGATATTTCTGATAACGACTGGGATAAAAGTCTAGGAATAGATACTGGCGATGAAGATTATATTATGCCAGACAGGCAAATGGACTCTGATGATATGCTTTATTTGCCTACACCATACATTAGGTTGGCTCAGCTTTTTATGTTTTTAAAGCAGGAAGGATTAATTAATAGTAAGGAAGTGTTCGTGGATATAGGTTGTGGGAAGGGAAGAATTCTTCTGATGGCCATATTGGCTGGATTAAAGCATGTAGTTGGCGTTGATGTTGATGGTAATGTTTTGGATGTAGCAAATAAAAATATAAATAAGTTTATGAGTCAATTAGAGTCAGCAACATTGTTTGAGGGTGATATTCTTTCATATAAGCCTACAAATGAAACAATTTTTTATTTGTATTTTCCTTTTAGTCACGATAAAGCAAGGGCATTGCTAAATAATATAAAGGATAGTTTGATTGAGAACCCTAGGAAAATCAGACTTATTCTAAGAGTTAATAGATATGAGGATGTCTTACAAGACAATTCTGATTGGTTAGTTCCAAGGGAGACAGGAGTTCCCAAGGTTTATATGTACGAATCTATTTAGCTACAAAGTATTCCGCAGAAGTTTAGGTATTGAAAACATTTTTCAACTTTCGTAAATCCAGCGTCTTGAATGAGTTTTTTATTTTCTTCGTAAGTTAAAGGAATTAGTACATTTTCCAGTGCTTCCCTTTTTTGTTTAATCTCCATTTTGCTGTATCCTTGTTGTTCTTTAAAAAGTTCATGAATACTTATAAAATCATCTTTAAATTCCTTACTTATTATTTTTTCGAAGATAATAACCGCACCATTTAGGACAAGTGAATTTTTTAGTTTTTTAAGTAGTTCTACTCTGTTGGTGATTGTCATGAATTGCAAAAGGTAATTAAGGACAACAACCGAGGAGTTGCTGTATTCAATATTTAAAACATCTTCATGGATGAATTGTATGTTCTTAAGGTCTTTGCATTTTTGTTTAGCTTTTTCTATCATTGGTAGCGAGTAATCTATCCCAATCATTTTTATTTGTTTGTCAGACATATTTGAGAGAGTTTTAAATGTTTCGCCGGTTGAACAACCAAGGTCATAGACCGTGCTACCTTCTTTATAGAAACTTAGGATAGCGTTGGCAATTAGCATTTGCGTTTCTTTATAGCAGGGTACTGATCTAGAAATCATGTCATCAAAAACTTCTGCTACATTCTCATTAAAGGAAAACGCTGGTAACGGATTCATTGGTTTAGAGTAGATGTCATCTTTTTTCATATCATGCCAATTATATCATTTTATATTTTTACGTCATCATTTCCATGTCATCTCGAGTGTAGTCGAGAGATCCCTCCACGTTGGTCGGGAGGACACTTATAATAATACGTTATTTATTTTACTATATTAATATTTGACGTAATAATATGCTGAGTGGTATTGTTGGAGCATGTTGGTTGTTATATTTGTAACAATAATTATTGCCATAGTAGCAGCTGTTTATTCGCCATTAATTGTCGGATTTATGGTTCTATTGGTTGGGGTAAGTTTATTTATTTATAAAAGAAAGGAATATAAGTTCCTCTTTTGGTTGAGCGTCTGGTTCTTTATTTTTTTTATATACACTTTTAGTTTAATTCAAATAAAAGAAGTTTCTTTGAAGGAGGCTTCTAATTCGACAAAAGAAGTTAGATTAGAAGGTAAAGTTACTAAGACCTATAGCTATGGCTTTTTAGCTAAGATAATTAAAGATAAAACTTTTTCTGGTAAGGAAATTATAGTCTATAAAGAGTCACCTGATTTAGTAGTTGGAGATATAGTAAAAGTAGATGGCAAACTAACTTCAGAAACAGGAAGTAGCAGGTTGGATTTATTAACAAGACCTTTTGCTACAGTGTTTCCTAGGCAAATTATTAAAATTAAGGATAGTAAGCTAGCTTGGATATTTGATATTAAGACTAGGATTATTATAAATGTGAAACAGCAGCTTCCAGAGTATTATGCCAATTTTCTGATTGGCTTACTAATAGGAGTTAATGGCATTGATTTGGATAGTGACCTTCAAGATGTTTTTCTTAATCTAGGGTTATTGCATATGCTTGTTGTCTCTGGCGCTCAAGTTGCCTTGCTCACAAGTGTACTGCTTAAGTTATTAGTGGTATTTAAACTACCAAAAACTGCTAATTTTCTAATTGTACTCTTTTTCAATTGTATCTTTTTGCTTTTTGTTGGTGGAGATATTTCTGTTTTAAGAGCAGTTATCATGATGCAGATAACTATTTTTTTAAACTATGATAACAGGTCGAAAACAGCTCTACAGGTACTGGCACTTACTGGAATAATTATGCTTATTTTTTCTCCAGGTATGCTTTTCTCTCTTAGTTTTATTCTTTCTTTTTGTGCAACTTTTGCGGTCGTAGAGATTTCCCCTCGTATTCAGAAAATGTTTGAGGATAACGATTGTATCCCTGAGTTTCTTAAAGATCCACTTGGAGTATCCTTAGGCCCAATTCTAACTACAGCGCCTATTATATTTTTGATAAATGGCAGGTTTGATGTGCTTGCGCTGTTTGCAAATATGATATTTGCTCCAATTGTGGAAGTAGTTGTTATTGTGGGATTCTTCGGAATGTTACTTTCTGTGACTTGTACTTTATTGTCTGTTCCTGTTCTTAAGTTTACGTTTGGATTATTGGTAATCATGAAAACTGTTGCTGATATTTTATATTCATTTCCAGGGAGAAGTCTATATTTTAGACATACCTTTGTTATTAATTTATTTGTTTATTATTTGTTTTTCTTTGCGTTATTTTATCGGAAGGAAGTGTTTAGAAAGTATTGGTCATCTTGGTTGACGATATTAATAATTGTAGTTTTGATTAATTTTTGGTTTATTTCGCAAAAACCTGAACGTGAGATATTTTTTTATAATAAGAAGAATTGGTTTTCGGTATTATATATAAATAAGGATAAAACAGTGATGCTTGTTTCGGCTGAAGATAAGGAAAATCAGAAGAAAGTTTTAAGGAGGACACTTACACAACCTTCGGTGATTGTTAATCTGCAAGCCATAGAAGATAAGGGGAAGATGGTAGCAATGAAAGGCAATTCCAGCCTTGCAATTGGTGGAATACACATTAATAAAATGGAGGATATCATAGTGTTTCAGGATGATGAAGTTAAAGTAACTATTATTGTTCATGGGGTGCCTGTAAACAAAGTTGATGGAATTTTGTATTTGCCAAATAATAAGAAAGTAAATAATAAGTTATTAGCGAGCGGAGCAGACCTTATTCTTTTGCCTTGTAAAGATTCAAAGGGACAGGTGGTTTCTAGTAAACGCGGGGTTGTTGGAATTTTTAAGAATAGGGGCAAGTATCATATATATCGGGCCATTTAAATGAAATCTTGTAGTAAGTCGTATAACGTTATATAATATTTTAGCTGTAAGAAAAGGTGGGCTTTCCCACTTTTTTTATTTTATAAAGAGAAATAAGGAGCATAGAAATGATAAAAATACCCGGTTTGCATGAAGTAGTAAACCAGATACAAGCTGAAAGAGGTATACCAAAGGAAGACGTTTTACAAGCAATTAAAGACGCTTTAATCGTTGCTGCAAAAAGATATCATGGTACTGAAGAGAATTTAAAAGCAGTTTTGGATGAAAAAGAAGGAGAATGTCAGATATTTGTTACAAAGACTGTAGTTAAAACAGTTGAAGACCCAATGTTTGAGATCTCTTTAAAAGAAGCTAAAGAGTATGATCCAAAAGTAAAGAATGGACAGGATATTGAAATAGCTTTTAATCCTCCTGAATTTGGAAGAATCGCTGCCCAAAAAGCAAAACAAGTTATTATGCAAAGAATTATTGAGAGCGAAAAGAACTCAATTTTTGAAGAATATAAGGACAGAATTGGTAATCTTATTATTGGTGTGGTTCAGAGAAAAGAAGGTAAGAATTATCTTATAAATCTTGGAAGAACAGAAGCAATCCTTGATGTCAGGAACCAGATTCCTGGAGAAGAATATAGAATAAAAGACAGAATTAAGTTATTTTTTGTAGAGATAGTAAAGACAAACAGGGGTCCTGAAGTAATTGTTTCAAGATCACATGAAGGGTTTGTTCAAAAGATGTTTGAACTAGAAGTTCCAGAGATATCTCAAGGTGTTATTGAGATTAAGGCAATCTCTAGGAAAGCAGGATATAGAACAAAGATAGCTGTTAAATCTAATGATGAATCAGTTGGTGCTGTTGGTACTTGTGTTGGTAGAATGGGTGCAAGGATTCAGACTATTCTTAAGGAAATTAACGGTGAAAAAGTAGATATTATTGAATGGAGTGATGATCCAGAAGTGTTTATCGCTAATTCTCTAAAACCTGCATCTGTTGCCAAAGTAGAAATAATTGATAGAGACTCTCGTAAAGCAAGAGCTTTAGTAGATGAAGAACAATTATCTCTAGCTATTGGTAAAGGTGGTTTAAATGTAAGGCTTGCTTCTAAGCTTGTTGGTTGGAGTATTGATGTTATCAAAAAAGGTGACATGGAGTCCAATTTACTTGAAAAGTTAATGGCAGAAAAGAACAATGCTCAAGAGGTAATAGCTGATGATCAAGGTATAAAGTCAGATGCTATTAATCCAGAACATGAAGAATCAAAAAAGATTAAGGTTAACGAAGCTGCACTTAGTTTAGGGATGGATGTTAATGATTTCCTTGCTAAGCTTGAAGCACTAGGCTTTAAAGTTAAAAGTTCAACTAGTAATATAGACTTGGAGATATTTGATAAGGTTAAAGAAAGTTTGTAACTTATTAGTAAAGAAAATATAATTTGTAAATCCTCTCCGTCACTATTGTGATGGAGAGGGTGCTGACAAGAAAGATGTTATGAAGATATTGTTTGTTACAGCGAGAGAGGTAAAGGAGTTATTGTTTTGAGAGTACATGAGGTTGCAAAAGAGTTAGAACTTACTACCAAGGCACTAATAGGTGTTTTGTCTAAAGTAGGAATAGAAGTAAAGAGTCACGCCTCTGTGCTACACGATGACGATATAAAGAAAGCAATCAAGTATCTTGATGACCTTAAGCTACCTAAAGTAGAAGAACAGAAGGAAGAAGTTGTTCTTCCAGTTCAGGCTCCTGTAGCTTTGGAAGAGAAAGTAATTGTTACAAAAGAAGATGTTGCCCCAGCCCCAGAAATAAGAATAGTTATTGTTAATAAGGACAGCTTAACTGTTAAAGAGTTTTGTGATCTTATTGATATCCCTTTAAAGCAAGTTATGACTTTAATTTTACAAAAGGGGATGATGCTTAATCTTAACCAAAGCATTGATCTTGAGTTAGCATCTGAGATGGCACAAGAATTCAATATTGTTCTTGAGCAACAAAGCTCAGATACGTCTCAGAAGAAACAGCAAAGAAGAGAAGAAATATATCTTTTAGAAATAGATGAAGATGAGAGATTTTTAAAAGAAAGACCACCAGTAGTTACTGTAATGGGACACGTTGACCATGGTAAGACTAAATTACTTGATGCTATTAGAAAAACAAACGTTGTAGATGGTGAATCAGGTGGAATAACCCAACATATTGGTGCTTATCAGGTAGAGATTAATAGTAAAATGATAACTTTTATCGATACTCCTGGCCATGAAGCCTTTACTGAAATACGTGCAAGAGGCGCTAATGTAACAGATATTGTTGTTTTAGTAGTAGCTGCTGATGATGGAGTAATGCCTCAGACTAAAGAAGCAATTCATCATGCTCAATCAGCAAAGGTTCCGATTATAGTTGCTATAAACAAGATGGACAAACCAGATGCTAATCCCGATAGGGTTAAGCAGCAGTTAGCTGATTTTAATATTATCCCTGAAGATTGGGGTGGTAATAATATTTTTGTAAATATTTCTGCTAAAGAAAGAACAGGAATTGAAGAGTTTTTAGAGATGGTGCTTTTGGTTGCAGAAACAGAAGAACTTAAGGCTAATCCTCATAAAAAGGCAACAGGCATAATATTAGAAGCAAATTTATCAAAGAATACAGGTCCAATTGCTACGGTACTAGTTAAAAGCGGTACACTAAGAGTTGGGAATCCGTTTGTTATTGGTCCAGTTCATGGAAAGATACGTGCGCTTATTGATGATAAAGGGAATAAGATTAAAGAAGCAGGTCCTTCAACTCCTGTAATGATTCTTGGTCTTTCAGATGTTCCTGGAGTTGGAGATGTTATGCAGGTAGTAAATACTGATAAAGAAGCAAAGAGAATAGCTACAAGCAGGGCTGACGAGCTGATTGATCTTAAGAGACAACAGAAGAAGACAGTTAGTTTAGATGAGTTTTCCAGAAAAATTAATGCAGGAGAGATGACAACTCTTAATTTGATTATAAAAGCAGATGCGCAAGGTTCCATGGAAGCTATTTTAGGGTCAATTAATAAAATAGATTTATTAGATGCTAATATCCACGTTGTACATAGTGCAATCGGTCTTATCACTGAGTCAGATGTTATGCTTGCCAATGCGTCTCACGCAATTATTATGGGCTTTCACGTTGGAGTTCCAATTGAGATTAAAGCTAAGGCAGAAGACGAAGGTGTTGTTATAAAGCTATATAGCATTATTTATAAATTGTTAGAGGATATTGAATCAACTGCAAAAGGTATGATAAAACCAGTTTTTGCAAAAGAGCTTACTGGTACTGCAGAAGTAAGGCAGCTATTTAAGTTTTCTAAAGTTGGAGCTATTGCTGGATGTTTTATTACTCAAGGTAAAGTTGTTAGAGGTAATGATTTAGAGATTTATCGTGGTAATACTTTAATTTATGATGGAAGCTTGGATTCCTTGAAGAGATTTAAGGATGATGTAAGAGAAGTTTCTAATGGGTTTGAGTGTGGTATTGTTATTGATGGATTTGAAGATTATATTGAAGGTGACTTAATAAAAGTATTTACCTTAAAAGAGGTAAAACCTCTATAGCATTATGGTTGAAAGACACGTTCGTGTAGCTGAAGAGATCAAGAGAATCGTTTCAGATGTAATCAGTAGAGAACTCAAAGACAGTGTTCAGTTATTTAGTATCCCTTATGTGGAGCTTTCAAGAGACAGTTATTATGCCAAAATATATATCAGTTTTTTCTCCAAGCATCCCAATAAAGATTTCGAGAAAATAAATAATGCAAAAGGCTTTATTAGAGGTAGATTAGCAAAACTTTTGAAGTTAAGAAAGGTTCCTGAATTAACTTTTCTGATAGATGAATCCGTAAAAAATGGTACAACATTAATTGAAAAAATTAATGCATTAGATGTCCCCGAGGAGAAACCAGAGGAGAATTTTTAATGATCACTAGAAAAGAGATAGACGAACTTAAAGAAGTTATTTCTCAATCTTCTAAGATCTTGCTTTTAACACATGATTTCCCTGATGGGGATGCGGTTGGTTCTTTATACGCATTTTGCGGATATTTGAATTCTATTGGCAAAGAATATCGGTTTTGTTTTAGTAATTTAGATGAAGAATTGTGGAATGAGTTATTGCCTGGGTTTGCTGATAAACGAATAAGTGAAGACCAGATAACTAATTTTGGGGCAGAGTTACTTATTGTTCTTGATAGTAGCAATCCAGATAGAGTTGGGGCACTTAAGAGCTATTTCCATTCTTTTCAACATATAGTAAATATAGATCATCATGGTGACAATAATTCTTTTGGTAGTTTAAATATTGTAAAAGAAGCCTCGGCAACTGGTGAAGTTGTTTATGATTTATTTAAAAAACTTGCCTGGAAACCTGATGCTTTAACTGCAAAAGCGACGTTGACTGCAATAATCGCAGATACTGGAAGATTTCAGTTTGTGAATACGCATCCAGCTTTATTTCTTATTATTTCAGAGATAATGGCTATTTGTGGAATGGAAACTTATTTTAAGATAGTTCAAGGTTTATATGAAGAGGTTTCCTTAAATAAACTACAGTTACTGGCAGAGGCTATTCGTAATGTTGAGTTCTTCGGTAATGGAGTAGCATTTTCTTATATAGATGATAACGCTGGGTTAACTGAAGGGTTAATCGATCAGATAAGAGCAATTAAAGGCGTCAAAGTTGCTGTATTAGTTAGAAGAGTAGAAGATAAGGTTAAGATTAGCTTTCGTTCTAAGGACAAAACCTTAAGTGTCAGAGAACTTGCAGGTAAATTCGGAGGTGGGGGACATCCTGGTGCTTCTGGAGCAACTTTGCCATTAACTGATATTGAGTTGCAAATTGCAGAAATAAGAAAGACTGTAAAAGAATACGCAGAGAGTTTTTGATGGAAAACAAAATTACTTTTCCTCATGGATTTTATAATATAAATAAACCACAAGGTTGGACATCTTTTGATGTTGTTAATAAGTTCAAACATTTGTCAGGTGAAAAGAAGATAGGTCATGCAGGAACGTTAGATCCATTAGCAACTGGTGTCTTAGTTGTTGCAGTTGGTAAAAAGTTTACTACGCAATTAACTGAGCTTACAGGAACAGATAAAGAATATGAATTTGAAGTAACTTTTGGGATAGAGACAGAAAGTCACGATTTAGATGGCGCGGTTGTAACTAATCTTCCTCCAGTTGGCTTAACTCAAGAAAAGATAGAAGAATCAATGCAACAATTTCTAGGAGAGATTGATCAATTCCCACCTAAATACTCTGCTATTAAAAAAGATGGCAAGAAGTTATATGAGTATGCTAGAGAAGGTATAGAAGTAGTTATTGATTCAAGAAGAGTAAAAATATATTCTTTTGAGTTATTAAGTTTTACCGATGCCGAATATCCACAAGCTTGTTTTAGGGCTAAAGTATCCAAAGGTACCTATGTTAGGTCTTTGGCTTTTGACTTAGGCGTGGTATTAGGAACAGTGGGTGTTTGTAGTAAGTTAGTGCGAACTGCTGTTGGTGATTTTTTACTTAAAGATTCCAAAGAATTAAATTCTTTTTATGAGGAAAATAAAAGTGAATGAAAAGTTTAGCAAACTTTTAAGTAAATATAATCAGGGAGTTAATCTCACAACCATTAAAGGTAAAGCTATTGCCATTGGTGCGTTTGATGGTTGTCATTTAGGGCACATTGAATTACTTAAAAGAGCAGATTATGCACTGGCGTTTTGGCCTTTACCGAAAGCATTGTTTTCCAAAGATATAAAATGTCTTACTGTGTTGGAAGAAAAGAAGAGTTTATTTAAGAATTTTTTATTTGTAGAATTTGATAAAAGGTTTGCTTCTCAATCTGCTGATTATTTTATGCAGTTTATAGAGGAAACTTTTGCACCAAAGAAGATTATTGTTGGTTGGGATTTTCGGTTTGGCAGAAGACTTGAGGGTGGAGTTCTAGAGATAGAACAATATATCCATAAAAGAAATCTAGATGTCGAGCTTATTGTAATTCCTCCGGTTTTAGTTGATGGCGAAATAGCCAAGAGTACAACAGTTAGAGAACATCTTATTTCTGGTAGGTTAAACAAAGCTAATAGTATGCTTGGGTATGAGTTCTTTTGTATTTCAGAAGTGGTGAAAGGTAAGGGAGTTGGTAGAACCTTAGGCTTCCCAACAATTAACCTAGTTATTGATGATAAGAAACAGTTACCGATGCCTGGGGTTTATGCAGGTAAGGTTCTTTTGAACGATAATAGAGAATATAAAGTAGCAATAAGTTTACTCGACAGAGAAGATCACTTGGAGTTAGAAGCGTTTTTGATTGATTTTTCAGGAGATCTTTATGGGCAAAAAGTTAAGTTATCTTTTTCTAAGTTTTTGCGTCCATCTCAAAAGTTTGTTTCCTTTGAAGCGCTAAAGGAACAAATAGCTAAAGATGTTAAGTCTATAAAATAATTTTATTAGTTAGTTGCACTAACTTGGCTTATTAAAAGTAAACTTTAAAATTCTTTTTCAATAAGGGGCTCCGCGCCCCTTATTAATCCCCTCGTCCCTACGCAAATTCTCTTCATTAAAATCTGGGGTATTTCTTATCACCCTGTAAGCGTACTGCCATCTTTATTATTTAATTTTGAACCTGCGGGAGCATTGCGACATTGTCTTTTTCTTAGCTAACACCGTTAAATGATTTCGAAATACCTACGATTTTATATTCGTTCAGAGTGCTACGGGACAGTATTTTTTATTTTATTAAATATATATTTATTCGTTTTAAACTGAGTGCGTAATTTGAGCAAGATGCCTTTGTAGTAATTTTCGAGCATTTAGCTCCACGCAGTGGTGCGAAGAAAATTACCCAAAAGTCACGCAGCGAGTTGGAGCACTCTTGTAACAGTCCACTTAGCGACACAGGAGCTTAGTGGCTGTCCTCGAAGCCGTAGGCAAGAGTTGCATTGCGTTACTTTTGATCAAGCAAAAGTAACAATAAGATAATAAAGAGACCTTAACATAAAGAATTTAAAAGTTTACTTTTATTATAGCTAGTTAGACTCACTAATAAAAAATGGTTGTTTTTGGAAAGGAATTATATAAAAAAATAAAGTCAAGAAATCCCTTTTTTGAAAAACTATTAGATATGTTATACTAATCACTGAAAATTACCTTTAAATAGAATTAAGAACGGAGAATAATAACTTATGAACGAATCACTTTCATACAAAGATGCCGGCGTTGATATCGAAGCTGGATACGCATCAGTTAAGAAATTTACCCCTAAAGTAAAGAGTACTTTTAACTCACAAGTATTAGATAACTTTGGTAGTTTCGGTGGTTTATTTTGTCCAGATATTTCTGAGTATACAGAGCCTGTTCTTGTTTCAGGTACTGATGGCGTAGGCACCAAATTATTATTAGCAATAGAGCAAGATAAACACGATACGATTGGTATTGATTTAGTTGCAATGTGTGTAAACGATATTATTTGTTTAGGTGCAAAGCCTTTATTCTTTTTAGATTACATAGGTATACATCAGTTAGACCCTGATAAAGTAGCTTTAATCGTAGATGGTGTTGTTGAAGGATGTAAAAAATCTAGATGTGCCTTAATCGGTGGCGAAACAGCAGAGATGAGAGATGTATACAAAAAAGGTGATTACGACTTAGCTGGGTTCGCTGTAGGAATAGTTGATAAAAAGAAAATAATTACTGGAGAGAAAGTAAAGGCAGGAGATGTTATTCTCAGGCTTGCATCTTCAGGTCTACATAGTAACGGATATACTCTTGCTAGAAAAGTAATAGATAGATTGCAAGGGGAAGCTAGACAATTATTAACGGAAGAAGCATTAATTCCAACAATCATTTATGTTCAGAAAGTATTACTGCTTTGTTCCAAGTATGATATTCATGCTATTGCCAATATTACTGGTGGAGGACTTAGAGAGAATGTTGAACGCGTTCTTTCTGAAGGATTAGACGCAGTAATAGATACCACAAGTTGGGAAAAGCTTCCAATTTTTGAAGCAATCCAGCGAGTAGGTAATATTTCAGACCATGAGATGTATAAAACATTTAATATGAGCGTGGGTATGGTAATGGTTACAGATCAAGAAACAGCAGACAAAATTACAGAGGAAGACCCAGCAATTACAATTATTGGAAACATTGCTAAAGGCTCTAAGAAGGTAATCCTTGAGGGGATAATTGAAGGTTGATAAAGCTCGGTTTTTTAGGATCTGGTAGAGGCTCTAATTTTCAGGCTATTTATAAAAATATATTAAACAATATGCTGAAGGCTGAAGCAGTTGTTGTGATTTCTAATAAGAAGTCAAAGATGCTAGAAATAGCAGAAGAATTTGGGATTGTTTCTATATATTTAGATCCAAAAAGTTTTCCAACCAAAGAAGAATATGATGCGGAGTTGGTAAAGACTCTCCTGTCACATGGAGTTGAGTTAGTAATACTTGCTGGTTATATGAAGATATTAACTCCAGTATTTATTAATGCTTTTCCTAATAAAATATTAAATATCCATCCATCCTTATTGCCAGATTTTAAGGGTCTTCATCCGCAACAACAAGCCCTAGATGCAGGGGTGAAAGTTGCAGGTTGTACAGTACATTTTGTTACACAAGAATTAGATTCTGGTCCTATAATTATACAAGAAACAGTTCCTGTTTTGCCTAGTGATGACGAAGACAGTTTGTCTGAGAGGATATTAGAAAAAGAACATATTATTTATACGGAAGCGATTAAGATTGTGGCCGGGGAACACACCCCCTAACCCCCTCTCAAGAGGGGGAACGTGCGTAATTTTTTCTCCCTCTTGAGAGGGAGATGTCATAAACATGAGCTTCGTGAATGATTTTTGACAGAGGGTGTGTCTGGGAGCTGAGACGTTAGTGAAGGGAGCGAAAATAAAAATGAAAGCATTAATAAGTGTATTTAAGAAAGATGGTATAGAGGATTTTGCTAAGGGATTAGCAGAGCTTGGAGTAGAGATATTTTCCACAGGTGGAACTTTAAAAAGGCTAAACGAAGTTGGAGTAAAGGTTGAGTCAGTTACAGAGCTTACCCATTATCCAGAGATTATGGATGGCAGAGTAAAAACTCTTAATCCAAATATCCATGGCGGGATACTCGCTAAACGTGACAACAAGGAACACATGGATACAGTTAAGGAATTAAACATTCCTCTTATTGATATTGTTGTTGTAAATCTTTATCCATTTGAAGAGACCATCGCAAAACCAGGCGTTAGTTTAGACGAGATAATCGAGATGATAGACATTGGTGGACCGACTATGATTCGTTCAGCTGCTAAGAATTTTATGGATGTTATAGTGTTAGTAAATCCTGCAAGATATCCTGAGGTTCTTGCTGAATTACGTGAGACTGGTAAGGTTTCTGTTAAGTTAAGACAAAGACTCGCTTTAGAAGCTTTTTCTCATACAGCAAGGTATGACTCAGTAATTTCTTCATATTTTGCACCAATTTTTGCAAATGATGAGTTGTTTTTAGAAGAGATGTCTTTTGGTCTTACGAGGAGTCAGATTTTACGGTATGGCGAGAACTCCCATCAGCAAGCAGCTCTTTATCAGCTAGGCTCTCCGTCAGGACTTCTCAATATAGAACAGTTGCAGGGCAAAGAGATGAGTTTTAATAACTATTTAGACACGAGTGCTGCTTATAGCATGTGCAAACGATTCATGGAGCCTTGTGCGGTTATTGTTAAACACACAAATCCTTGTGGCGCAGCAGTAGCTGAAGATATCGTAGAAGCATACAATAAAGCCTATGCTGCTGATTCTGTTTCAGCCTTTGGTGGAATTGTTGCGTTGAATAGAGAGTGTGATGGAGCAACTGCAACAGAGATAGCAAAGATTTTCGTGGAAGTAATTATTGCTCCTTCATTTTCAGAAGAAGCGGTGAAGATTTTTAGTGAAAAGAAGAATCTTCGATTACTTGCCAAGGAAGATTTTTATGAAGATATAGGAGAATTTGATGTTCGTAAAGTAGATGGCGGAATACTTGTTCAAGAAAAAGATATCGACCCAACTACTGCAGATGATTGGAAGTCTGTTACAGACAGACAGCCAACAGAGAGAGAAATTCATGATATGGAAATAGGGTGGAATATATTACCTACGGTTAAGAGTAATGCTATCATTTTAGTTAAAGATGGCGTATTGGTAGGTGTAGGAGCAGGGCAGATGAGCAGAGTGGAAGCTACAGAGCTTGCCATCAAAAGAGCAGGCGATAAAGCAAAAGGTTCGGTCTTGGCATCGGATGCGTTTTTCCCATTTGGTGACAGCTTAGAACTAGCAGCAAAAGCAGGCATAACAGCAGTTATTCAGCCTGGAGGATCTGTTAAGGATGAAGAAAGCGTAAAAGTATGTAATGATAATAAGATGGCAATGTTGGTAACAGGAATTAGGCATTTTAAACATTAAAGTAAGGATAGGTAATGGCTAGACCTCTATATAGAATCAAACAATTTATTGCAGCTCGTAAGTTCAAAATATCTTATTTGGAGGTAGAGTTTGTTAGAAAGTATCTTAACCATCAGGAACAGATACTATTTTTTAGGATGAAAGGTTTTGATCAACGACATGCCTTAATGGTGGCACAGAAAGCTTTAGAAAAAACTTTAGAGAAAGACTGGATAGATAGACCAAAAATGGCCAGAGTAGCTTTATTGCATGATATTGGCAAAAGCTCAGCAGACATAGGTTTAAATTACAGGATAGCTTATGTTTTATTAAGTTCTATTAAAGATGGAAAGTTTATTAATTCTCTTGCCAAGAAGAATTCTAGATTATCTTTTAGACGCAAATTATTTATTTTGAATACGCATGGTCTCATAGGAGGAAAAATGTTGTTAGATGTAGGCTGTACTGATAATGAAGTGTTACAGGTTGTTGCTAAACATCATGACAAGCCAGAGGTAAATGAATCAAAGTTGTTGCCGATGATTAGAGAAGTAGACTCCACTCTTTAAGGGCGGCAATGAGCCCTTAATAATAAAATTGCATGTTTAGTAAATAAATTTAGTGGTATACTATGTATATACGAGGTATATATGTGAAACATATTAGATTTGATAAAGAAAAGAATAGTTTATTAAAAGAATCTCGAGGTGTTGGGTTTGAGGATATAATTTTATCAATCAGCGAAAACAAAATCTTAGATGATATGGAGCATCCCAATCAAGATAAATACAAGGGACAAAGATTGTTAGTGGTTGATATTAAGGGGTATATTCATATAGTTCCTTATGTAGAAACAGAAGATGAGATATTTTTGAAAACAATAATACCAAGCAGAAAAATGAATAAAAAATTTAAGGGGTGATAAGAATGGCTAAGAAAACAAATTTAGATAATTATGAAAAAGATATTTTAGAAAGTTATGAGAATAACGAGTGGAATAGCTCTAAAAATTTAAACAAAAGAGCTGAAGAGTTGAAAAAATATGTTGAGTTTACACAAAAGGCTAAAATAGCCATTTCTTTAAGAGTGTCCGAAGATGATTTGTATGATATCAAAAAAAAGAGTTTAGAGCTTGGTATTCCATATCAAAATTTAATACAAGGACTCATCCATAAATTTAATGCTGGTGAAATAAGATTAGTGTAACTTTGCATATGAGGCGATTATATGGCATAATTGAATCAAAATATGAGGCGATTAGGGGAATTAATTGACTAATTATATATGGCAAAACAAAGAATGGCCTAACTTTACATGGGATGACAAAGTTCTTTTAAAGCAAATAAGTCATTGTCGTTTTCTGCAAGGAAAGCTATTAGCAAAAATATCCTCGATGGGGTTTCAATATGAACAGCAAGCTCAAGTTGATATTTTATTTGAAGAAGCAATAACAACATCAGCTATCGAGGGGGAAACCCTAAATCGTGACTCAGTAAAATCTTCAATAGCCAGAAAACTGGGATTACCTGATGCAGGATTTTTAGTTGACCGACACACTGACGGACTTATAGATGTATTGCTGGATGCAACCCAAAAACATAAATCTTCGTTAACAAAAGATAGACTTTTTGGATGGCATGCTGCCCTTTTCCCTGCTGGATATTCAGGAATGCATAAAATCAAGGTTGGTAAATGGAGAGATGAACAAATGCAAGTAATATCTGGACGATATGGCAAGGAAACAATTCATTATGAAGCCATTCCAGCAGATCAAGTTGATGAAGCTATGACAGTATTTATTGATTGGTGGAAAAATAGTTGTGATCATCTTGATGGATTATTAAGAGCTGCAATAACTCATTTCTGGTTTGTAGGAATACACCCTTTTGATGATGGAAACGGCAGAATAGCCAGAGCATTAACAGATATGGCATTAGCTCAAGATGACAACCAGTCTATGAGGTATTACAGCATGTCGTCTCAAATAAACGCAGACAGAAAGAACTATTATGATATTCTAGAAAATTCACAAAAAGGAACCGTTGATATTACTTCTTGGATAAGTTGGTTTTTGGATTGTTTTGCAAGATCGATTGAAAGGTCAGAGGGATTAATAACGCTCATATTAGAAAAATCTAGCTTCTGGTATAAACACACTCAACTAGAACTAAATGATAGAAACAAAAAAGTTATCAATAAACTTTTAGATGCTGGCAAGAATGGATTTGAAGGTGGTATGACTAATAAGAAATACGCATCAATTACAGGCATAAGTAGAGCAACTGCTACTAGGGAGCTTCAATATTTAGTTGAGATTAATATTCTAAAACAAAATGATGGTAAAGGAAGGAGTGTAAGTTACGATATAGTTTGGGAATAAATATAATTTCCCTTGCTCCGTTGAGGTAACGACCATTTTGAAATTATCACTATAACAAATTAATATTCTTAAAACAGTGTCCCAGCGCAATTGAGCAAATATAAAATCTTAGATATTTCGACGAACCTCACCCACGGAAGCCATAAGTGTATTTCAATGAAGATTAGTGCCGTCACCCTCTCCATTTCAATTATGAAAAGGAGAGGGTTAGCAGCAAGTTCAACTGCTAAGAAAATATTTATATCTTCTGCTGGGAGAGGTTGCAATGCTCCTGCAGGTTCAGTGCTATATTATGAAAATGGCAGTAGCTCACAAGGTGACTAGAAATATCCCAGATTATAGGGAGTGAGTTTTGCGGTATAGCTCCACTTAGCGACAGAGGAGCTTAGTGGCTATCTTCGAAGGTGTAACCGAGAATGGTCTTGATTTTTGGTTACTTTTGATCAAGCAAAAGTAACGTTAAAGAACTACCGTCCAGCCAAATGGATCAGCTGTTTTTCCATATTGGATATCAGTAAGTTCTTTATACATTCTTTCAGTTAGTCCTTCAGATAATCTAGAATTTATATTGTGATCAGCACCTTTATATCCAATAACACTTACAGGAGTTATAACAACAGCTGTTCCAGAGCCGAAACATTCAGTTATTTTCCCAGCATCTATATCTGCAACTATATCATTTATATCTAGCGCACATTCTTCAACTTCTATTCCAAGATGCTCAGCAAGTGCAATAACACTTTTTCTGGTTATTCCAGGCAAGATGCTTCCATTGAGTGCAGGAGTTTTCAATTTGTCTTTATATACAAAGAATATGTTCATTGTGCCAACTTCTTCTGCGAATTTTCTATGAACTCCATCAAGCCAAAGTACTTGAGAGTAACCTTTTTGTTGAGCTTCTATATTGGCTAACAAAGAAGCAGCATAGTTCCCACCAGTTTTAGCTTCTCCGGTTCCTCCAGCAACAGCACGAACATATTTGTCTTCTGCTATTATTCTAAGTCCACCCTTTGTTTGGTAGTAAGCGCCAACTGGGCTAAGGATGGTATAAAATAGATAATCTTGTGATGCTTTATGTCCAATCATGGCATCAGTTCCTATCATGGTTGGTCGTATGTAAAGACTGGAACTGTCCAGACTAGGTATCCATTTTCTTTCCAGTTTTATCAGTTTATATAGTGCTTTCAAGCAGAAATCTATATCCAGTTCTGGCATACACATTCTTCTGGCACTACTATTCATTCTTAAGAAGTTTTCTTTTGGTCTGAATAACCCTATATTTCCATCTTCTCTGAAGTAAGCCTTGAGTCCCTCAAAAATTTCCTGTGAATAATGTAGACTTGTCATTGCTGGAGAAAAGCTAAAATTAGCAAATTCTTCTATTTTTGCATCGTACCAGCCTTTATCTGCTGAATATTTTATAGTAAGCATTCTATCCGTATAATGTTTTCCAAATACAAGATTAGAAAAATCAGGAAGTTCTTTTTTGTGTATTGGTTCTTGTGTGACTAGGTCAGTTATATCCATAGGATGCTCCTTGATGGTTTTTGTAAAGCAATTATACGGTTAGTAGATAAATTGTTCAATGGTTCAATAGCTGGTGTTTAATAGCTTAAATTGAGGCTGTTTTGCTCCCCCTTGTGGGGAGCTGTCGAACACCGTGAGACTGAGGGGGTTATCTTGAATCTTTTGCAACAAAACACTATTTTTGGTAAACTTGTTTTGGAGGGGCATTATGTTAAAAAAAATATTCTCAATTTATTTAGAAGGGTGGAAGATTACCAGGAAGAATCTTTTGTTTTTAATCGGCATATTAGGTGGAGTGTTTCTGTTTCTAGAATTACTGACATATCTTAGTAATATAGCAATAGATAATTTACTTATAGGAATAATAACATCATTACTAAATGTCGTTTTTCTTTGTGTCTTTTATCTTGGATTAACAAAGATATTTGTAAAGTTAAGCGAGAATGAAGATATTAGTTTTAAAGATTTATTTAGTCAATGGAATCAGATAGGTAGTATTTTTATTTTATATTTATTTTCTATTATCGTTTTTTATTTACTACACAGGTTTTTTATGTTTTTTGCTGCAACAACCGGATTACCTGATCTTTTTGCATTGATTTGGTTGTTTTGTGTTACAGTTATTTTTGTTTTATTTTTTTCATTTATTAATTTTGCTATGGTTAAGTATCAAATGGGTCCAATTAGTTGTTTAAAGTATAATTTTCAAGTTTCGAAGAAGGATATTTTTGCGGTTTTTATTTTTTATTTTTTATTTTTAATAATTAATATTATAGGTCTTATGGTTTTTTATATAGGACTTATCATTACACTTCCAATAACTTTTATATCTCAAGCAATCTTTTTAGATAAACTGGAAGAATTTTAAGCAAAATATTGTTTGACACTGCCTCTCAACTATGATAAATTGACCCACTGTTGATTTTATATAATACCAAAGGAGAATACGTTGAGAGTACTTGTCACATTAGAATGCACTGAGTGTAAAAGAAGAAATTACGCGACTAATAAAAATAAAAAAAATACTACTGAAAAAATGGAGCTTAAAAAGTATTGCAAATGGGATAAAGTTCACACAATACACAAGGAGATCAAATAGGCTAGTAGCTCCAATTGGTAGAGCGGCGGTCTCCAAAACCGTAGGTTGTAGGTTCGAATCCTACCTGGCCTGCCAGGATGAATAAAATTATGAAAATGATAGGATATTTACAAGACACTAAGCAAGAACTAACAAAAGTTACTTGGCCAACAAGGAAGAAAGTTTTATCTTTGGTAGCGGTTGTTTTTGTGATAGTATTAGTGGTTCTTGGATATGTCTTTATCGTGGATTCATTGATAGGATTTATCTTTAAACTTTTAGGAAGGTTAATATAATTAGGATATGAAAATGGTAGAAGAAATTAAAGAAGTAGAAACATTAGAAATAGAAGAAGTAATTGAGCAGGAAAATGTTCCGGAAATTATTGAGGAAACTATTGAAGAACAGGTTAATCCAAATCTTGGAGATTGGTACATTATCCAGACTTACTCTAACTACGAGCATAAGGTAAAAAATAGTTTGGAGAACAGAATCCAAACCCTTAAGCTTACTGATAAGGTTTTTGAAATATTAATTCCTGAAGAAGAAGTAGTTGAAGTAAAGAATAATAAAAAAGTAGAAAAGATTAGAAAGATGTATCCTGGATATATTTTTGTAAGAATGATATTTGACTCTGAACTTTGGTATGTAATGAAAAGAGTACCAGGTTTATCAAAATTCATGGGTGATACTTCTTCGCCTGTACCTATAAGAGATGAAGAGATGTTAAAGGTATTAAGACAAGTTGGAATTAAAGTTCAGAAATTCCAAGTGGACTTTGAGGTCGGAGATATGGTTAAGATAATTTCTGGTCCATTCAGAGGTTATAATGGTCCAGTTAAAGAAATAAATGCAGAAAAAGGAAAGATTAAATCTACTATACTAATTTTCGGAAGAGAAACACCAGTAGAGATAGGTTTTGATCAGATAGAAAAAGCAGCAGAATAATTTTGTACGGAGGGTTCGGCAGTGGCAAAGAAAATTAAAGGTTATATCAAGTTACAAATTCAGGCAGGTAAAGCCAATCCAGCTCCACCTATTGGTCCAGCATTAGGACAGCAAGGTGTTAATATTATGGAGTTCTGCAAGGCTTATAATGACAGGACCAAAGAGATGGCTGGTCAAGTAATACCAGTAGTAATAACAGTTTTTGAAGATAGAAGTTTTGAGTTTATATTAAAGACACCTCCGGTTTCTGACTTACTTAAAAAGTATGCCAAAATTCAAAAAGGTTCACCTGAGCCTAATAAGAACAAAGTTGGTTCAGTAACAATGGAACAAATAAAAGAAATAGCTCAGATAAAATTAAAAGATTTAAATGCAAATACAATTGATGCTGCTATGAGTATCGTAATGGGTTCAGCGCGTAGCATGGGCATCACTGTAACGGAGTAGATGGAGGACATAATGAAAAAATATTCAAAAGTATATAATCAGAACGCAGCTTCAATAGAAAAACCACTATATTCTTTAGATGAAGGAATAGATTGTTTGAAAAAGATGACACCAGCAAAGTTTGATGAGACAGTTGAATTTACTGTTAAGTTAGGTGTAGACGTAAGACAGAGTGATCAGCAAGTTAGAGGAACATTGATACTTCCTCATGGTGTTGGTAAGAAAATTAAAATAGTTGTAATTGCTAAAGGAGAAAAAGTTACTGAAGCTGAAAAGGCTGGAGCAGACGTTTTTGGCAGTGAAGAATTGGCTGATAAAATTAAAGCAGGATGGGTAGATTTTGATATTTTACTAACAACCCCTGATATGATGAAAGAGGTTGGACAGTTAGGTAAAGTTTTAGGTAAGAGAGGTTTAATGCCTTCGCCAAAAACTGGTACGATAACTTTTGATATAAAGAAAGCTATTGATGAATTTAGAAAGGGTAAGGTAGAATACCGTGCTGATAAATTTGGAATAGTTCATATGCCAGTCGGCAAAATGTCTTTTGATTTGCAAAAGTTAAAAGAGAATATTATTGCTGTTTATGATATTTTAATGAAGGTGAAACCAGCTTCTGCAAAAGGAGTTTATTTGAAAGGAACATATCTAGCTGCGACAATGAGTCCTGGTATAGATATTGATTCTTCGACGATAGCATAGTTTTTAGCCGAAGACAGTAGGGGCGTAATGCTTAAAATAACCCTACCGAGGATAAAAAGTACTTTAAATGAAACTTAAAGTGTCTCTTTGTTCTACGGTTTAGGAGAAGAGGAGGAGATAGATAGTGGTAAACCAAAAGAATAAGGATGCTTTACAAGGTATCAAACAAACATTCTCAGAAAATCAATATGTATATATGGTGGACTATAAGGGTCTTACTGTAAGTAAGATTTCAGAACTTCGTAATCAACTTAGAGCAAGTAACTCTGAGCTGAAAGTATTAAAGAATACTTTAGTTTTAATAGTTCTACAAGAAATGTACCCTGAGGTATACGGTCAACTTAAAGATGTTTTAAAAGGGCCAACAGCAATTATTTTTTCTAAAAAAGAACCTGTGGCACCAGCTAAGGTACTTGTTGATTTTGCTAAAAAGAATGAAAGTGTGACGCTTAAGGGCGGTATCCTAGAATCAAAGATTATTAATGGTAACGAAATGAAAGCTCTATCAGCATTACCATCTAAAGAGGTTCTTATTGCTAAGTTACTAATGTTGTTCAACAGTCCAATAACTGGATTTGTTGGTGCATTACAAGGTAATTTTAGAAACATAGTTTATGTTTTGGATGCAATTAAGGATAAAAAGTCAGCTTAGAATTTAAAATAAAAAGGAGGTGAGTATAGAGATGGAAATAGTATTAAGTAAAGAAGCACAAACAGTATTAACTACTGTAGAAAAGATGTCTGTTCTAGAGCTTTCTCAGTTAGTGAAAGCGTTAGAAGAGAAGTTCGGTGTAACTGCTGCTGCTCCTGTAGCCGTAGCTGCTCCGGCAGCTGCTGGTGGAGATGCTGTTGCACAAGAAGCAGTAAGTGATGAGGTCTCTGTCGTTCTAGTATCTGCTGGCGATAAGAAGATCGCTGTACTTAAAGTAGTAAGAGAAATTACTGGTCTTGGATTAAAAGAAGCTAAGGATGTTGTAGATAATTGTCCAAAGCCAATTAAAGAAGGCGTTACAAAGGCTGAAGCTCAAGAGCTAAAAGCTAAACTTGAAGCAGAAGGCGGAAAAGTAGAAATAAAGTAACGATATAATGTATTTGATATAAGTTGAGGAGGAAGTAATCTTTCTCCTCAATAAATTTTATATAAGAGGTGATTTATTAGTGGCGACGAAAACCATTGCTCCAAGAGAAAATTTATATAATTCAAAAGTTAAAGATAAAATAGATGTCCCCAATCTTATAAGTTTGCAGATTGATTCATTTGAAGACTTTGTAAAAAATGGTATTAAGGAAGAATTAGAAGCTATTTCTCCTATTAAAGGATTTGGTAATAGATTAGAACTTGAGTTTCTAGATCAATATAAATTAGATGAGCCAGATTTTGATGTAGAAGAATGTAAAGATAGAGAATTAACTTATTCTGCTCCGCTAAGGTGCAAAGTAAGGTTACTTGATAAAGAGACAGGAGAAGTAAAAGAGCAAGAAGTCTATATGGGAAATATTCCTATAATGACAAAAAAAGGGACTTTTTTAATTAATGGAGCTGAAAGAGTCATCGTTAGCCAATTTGTTCGTTCTCCGGGTGTATATTTTAAAGAAAAGAAAGATAAACAAGGTTTTATAACTTTCCACGCTACTGTTATTCCTAACAGAGGGGCATGGTTAGAAGTTGAAACTGATAAGCAAGGTAATTTTTATGTACATATTAATAAGGTAAGAAAGTTGCCTTTAAATGTATTTCTTGGTGCATTAGGCATTGAAGAAAAAGAAATGATTAAAAATATTGCAGAAAAGGATCTTATTAAACAAACCATTGAAAAAAGTGGAATTCATGGTTTAGAAGATTCCCTAAGGGAAGTATATTATAGACTTAAACCAGGCGATCCTTTTAATAAGGATGCAGCTCATAACTTGATGAAAGGATTATTTTTTAATGGCAAAACTTTTGATTTAGGTAAAGTTGGTCGTTATAAGATGAACAATAGATTAAGTTTGAAGGTAGACGAGAACCAAGTTCTTTTGACGCATGATGATATTTTCGCTGTAGTTAATGAGATTGGTAAGTTGATGACTGGAGAAGGACTAACAGATGACATCGACCACTTAGGCAACAGACGTGTTCGTTGTGCTGGTGAATTAATGCAGAAACAGTTAAGAGTTGGTTTAGCTAGACTAGAAAGACTTATTAACGAGCAGATGACTGTTAATGAGCCTGATCAAATAGTCCCACAGAAGCTTATCAACATTAGACCATTAATGGCAGTTATGAGAGAGTTCTTTGGAACATCACAACTTTCTCAGTTTATGGATCAAACTAATCCTTTAGCTGAGTTAACGCACAGAAGAAGATTATCTGCTTTAGGCCCAGGAGGGTTGACTAAAGAAAGAGCTGGATTCGAAGTAAGAGACATTCATCCTTCTCATTATGGAAGAATATGCGTGGTAGAAACTCCAGAAGGACAGAATGCTGGTCTTATTGGTCCGCTAGCTTTATTTGCTAAGACAAATAAGTTTGGTTTTATTGAAACCCCATACTTAAAAGTAAATAACGGAAAACTTTCTAAAGAAGTAGTTTATTTAACAGCTGATATCGAAGATTATTTTAGGATTGCTCCTTATGATGTTAAGTCAAATGATGGAGTCATTGTAGAAGACAGAGTACCTGTTAGATACAGAAAAGAGTTCGTGTATGCTAAGAAGGATGAAGTTAATTATATAGGGATATCTCCAAGACAAATGTTTGGTATATCTACTTCGTTAATTCCATTTCTTGAGCATAACGACGCAAACAGAGCATTAATGGGTTCTAACATGCAACGTCAAGCTACACCTCTTATTAAGCCTGAAAGAGCTTATGTTGGAACAGGTTTAGAAATCGACATTGCAAAATATGCTGGTTCTCTTTGTTTAGCTGAGGGAGACGGAGAAGTTGTGTATGTTGATGCTAATAAGATTGTTATCAAAGAAAAGGGTAACGTTGAGAAAGCATATCCATTACTTAAGTTTCAGAAGAGCAACCAAAATACTTGGGTTAATCAGAAACCTATTGTTTCGTTGGGCCAAAAAGTTAAAGATGGTGACGTTATTGCTGACGGAGCATCTACCAAAGACGGAGAATTAGCTTTAGGAAGAAATTTACTAATAGCATTTATGTCTTGGGAAGGACTCAACTTTGAAGACTCTATTGTAATAAGTGAGAAGCTTGTTAAAGATGATTTATTTACTACTGTACACATTAGTAAGTTTGAAGTTGAAGTAAGAACAACTAAGCTTGGTAATGAAGAACTCACAAGAGAAGTAGCGAACGTTTCTGAAGACTTATTAGGTCAATTAAATGAAGACGGTATTATTAGAGTAGGTTCTGAAGTTAAACCTGGCGATATATTGGTTGGTAAAGTAACTCCAAAAGGAGAGTCAGAACCGCCTGCAGAAGAAAAGCTTTTAAGAGCTATTTTCGGAGAAAAAGCTAGAGACATGAAGGACACTTCTTTAAGAGTTCCTCCTGGAGAATATGGAAAGATTATTAAAGTTAAAGAGTTTTCAAAAGAGAACAAAGATAATCTACCACCAGGAATTTTAAAGATTGTTAGAATCTATATCGGTCATTTGAGAAAAGTTCAGATAGGGGATAAAGTTGCAGGAAGACATGGTAACAAAGGTATTGTTTCTAAAATATTACCTGCTGAAGATATGCCAATGCTTCCAGATGGTACCCCAATTGATATGATTTTAAATCCACTAGGCGTTCCTTCTCGTATGAACGTTGGTCAGATTTATGAAACATTGCTTGGTTCAGCTGCACACGCACTAGACAAGTACTATGAAGTAAATCCTTTTGACGAAGTTCTTGAAGAAGAAAATTCCTTGAAAGCAATTGCTGGCGAAATCGAAAAAGCCAAATTAGTAAAAGGTTATGAGTGGCTAGATCTTAACGGTAAAGTTACCTTAAGAGATGGCAGAACAGGTCTTCCTTTCGAAAGACAAGTTTTCTGTGGTTATATGTTTATGTTGAAGTTGATTCACCAAGTTGATGATAAGATTCACGCTAGATCAACTGGTCCATACTCATTAGTAACTCAACAGCCATTGGGTGGTAAAGCTCAATTTGGTGGACAGAGATTTGGAGAAATGGAAGTTTGGGCATTAGAGGCTTATGGTGCAGCACACGTATTACAGGAAATGCTGACTATTAAATCTGACGACGTTACTGGAAGAGCAAAAGCTTATGAGTCAATCATCAAAGGAAAGACCATCCAAAGGCTTGGCGTCCCTGAGTCATTTAAAGTACTTGTTAGAGAGTTAAGAAGTATAGCTCTTGACCTAAAATTATTGAATGAAGATAACGAAGAAATCGAAAGATTGTAGACCATAAAAAAGGAGTAGTGGAGCAGATATGTTAATTAGAAACTATGATGAATTTAAAAAGTTAAAGATTACACTTGCTTCTCCCGAAAGGATCAGATTATGGTCTCACGGAGAAGTAACAAAACCAGAAACTATTAACTACAGGACATTTAGGCCTGAAAGAAATGGTTTATTCTGCGAAAGGATATTTGGCCCAGTTAAAGATTGGGAATGTTCATGCGGAAAATACAGAAGAGTAAGATACAGAGGTATCGTTTGTGAAAGATGCGGAGTAGAAGTAACTCATTCTAAGGTAAGAAGAGAAAGAATGGGACACATTGAATTAGCGTCACCAGTATCGCATATCTGGTATCTTAAAGGAGTTCCTTCCTTTATGGGAGTTCTTCTAGATATGACAGTTAAGGCTTTAGAAGAAGTAATTTATTATGATAGTTATATAATTACGGACGTTGCACCTGAATTAGAAGCGATTTTAGAAATAAAACAACGTTTATCAGAACAACAATATTATGAACTTAGAGAAAAGTATGGAGATAAGTTTAAGGCTGATATCGGTGCTAAGGCAATTAAAACATTGCTTAAGAAACTTGATCTTAGAAAGTTGCTTGCTGAGTTAAAAGAAGATATTAAAGACTCAACAAACCAAAAGAGACTAAAGCTAACAAAAAGGTACCGTGTAGTTGATTCTTTCTTAACTTCTGGCAATAAGCCTGAGTGGATGATTATGGATGTAGTTCCTGTTATGCCTCCAGACTTAAGACCAATGGTTCAGTTAGAAGGTGGCAGATTTGCTACTTCAGACTTAAATGATTTATATAGAAGAGTTATTAATAGAAATAATCGTTTAAAGAGATTATTAGATATTGGTGCTCCAAACATGATTGTTAAGAATGAAATGAGAATGCTTCAAGAGGCAGTAGACGTTCTTCTTAATAATGGTAGAAGAGGAAGAATTGTAACTGGTGGAAATGGCAGACCATTAAAATCACTTAGTGACATTATTCAAGGTAAGAATGGTCGTTTCCGTCAGAACCTATTAGGTAAACGAGTTGACTATTCAGGTCGTTCTGTAATTGTTGTTGGTCCAAATCTTAAAATACACCAATGCGGTCTTCCAAAGAAGATGGCGTTAGAATTATTTAAACCTTTTGTTATTAGAAAATTAGTAGAAAAGGGATTTGTTCAGAACGTTAAAAGTGCAAAAAGAAAGATTGATAGAAAAGATGTTGAAGTTTGGGATGTATTAGAAGAAATAATTGATGGTTATCCAGTTCTTCTAAATAGAGCACCTACTCTACATAGACTTGGGATACAAGCTTTTGAGCCTGTATTAGTTGAAGGTAAAGCAATACATTTGCATCCATTAGTTTGTACAGCGTTTAATGCTGACTTTGACGGTGACCAGATGGCAATACATATTCCTCTTACAGTAGAAGCTAAAACAGAAGCAAGGCTATTAATGCTAGCTAATAATAATATTTTAGCTCCAGCTAATGGAAGATCTGTTATTACCCCATCACAGGATATGGTTTTAGGGATTTATTATTTAACCATAGCAGATAGAGAGATGATGAAGGTTAAACCAAGACTTTATTCTGATTTTGATGATGTAATTAAAGCATTTGGTATGGGTGCTGTAACTTTGCATATTAGAGTTAATGTAAGACATAAGGGTGTGTTGCTTGATACTACAGTTGGCAGAGTTATTTTTAATGCAGCCATTAGTGAAGCTTTATCTGAAGATAATCTTCCAGAGCAAGACTTTATTAATGAAGTAGCAGGTAAGAAACAATTAGCTAACTTGATTTCAGAATGGCATGACAATTATGGAAACAAGGCTACGGCAAGATTAGCAGATAAGCTAAAGAATCTTGGATTTTCTTATGCTACTAAAGCTGGAGTATCAATAGCTATTGATGACCTTATTGTTTTCCCTGAAAAGAAAGAAATTCTTGCAAAAGCTTTCGTGGAAGTTGAAAGAATAGAAAATCTTAAGGAACGTGGAATTATTAGTAATCAAGAAAGAAAGTTAAGAGAATTGGAAGTATGGAGAGCTACTGTTGAAAAAGTAACTAATGCCATGAAAGATTCCTTTGACGAGTTAAATAGTGTTTTCATGATGGCAAACTCAGGTGCAAGAGGAAGTATCGACCAAGTTAAACAGCTTGCAGGTATGAGAGGTCTGATGGCAGACGCAACTGGAGATACCGTAGACATTCCTATTTTGACAAACTTTAGAGAAGGTTTAACTTCAACTGAGTATTTTATTTCTACCTACGGTGCAAGAAAAGGTCTTGTAGATACAGCGTTACGTACAGCTGACTCTGGGTATTTAACAAGACGTTTGGTTGATATTGGTCAAGATATTTTGATAACAGAAGAAGATTGTCATACATCTAATAGCGTTCGAGTAACAGCAATTAAAGAAGGTTATGGCGAAGTTATTTCTTTGGAAGAAAGACTAGTTGGTAGAATATGTTTAGAAAAAGTAGTGGATCCTGAAACAGGTGAGGTTATCGTTGATATTGATGAAAAGATCAATCCTAAAATGGCAAAACTGATTGGGAAAGCTGGAGTTAAGGAATTACAGGTTCGTTCGGTAATTACTTGTGAAGCAAAAAGAGGTCTTTGTCAGAAATGTTATGGAGAAGACCTTAGTAGTCGTCAATTAATTAACCTAGGTGAAGCAGTTGGGATTATAGCTGCTCAGTCAATCGGTGAACCAGGCACACAGTTAACAATGAGAACCTTCCATACAGGAGGGGTTGACCTTTCTAGAGCAACTAAATTAGAGGTTGCTTCTGAGCTTAAGGGTAAAGTAAGTTTTCTTGATAAACTTGCTACACAAGATATCCTTGATGAATATGGTGATAAAGTAACAGTTGTTACTGAAACAGGGACTATTAAAGTTAGCGCAAGCGATGGACAGGAACAGGTTATTAGTGTTTCAGAAGGTTCAGAGATCCTTGTTAAGAATAAGGCAACTGTAGAGAAAGGTGATATTATTCTTTCTCATGACCCGACTGTTAATTATTTAAAGGTTACAGTATCAGGAGAAGTAATTTATTCTAAATCATTAGAAGTTGTTGAAAATATAGTTGAAGGAAAACTTCTTAACTATGTTGCCAAAACAGAAGGTGAAATTTATGTATTAGATATTTCTCAGATGAAGTCCTATGGCATTGCTGAAGGTGATAAGGCCAAAGTAGTTGTAGGGCAGTATGTTGATGCTGGAGATGCGATTTCTACAAAGAATAAGGCGGAATTCCCTGGTGTTATTTATAAGGCAACTGCTGGGAATATAGATGTCGTTCAAGCAAGAACCTATGGTATTTCTACTGGTTCAATTATTTTCAGAAAAGATGGAGAAAAGATTGCTGATGGTGAGTTGTTAAGAAAAGAAAAGAGACTTAACATTGGAGCAAAAGCAAGAGATATTGTTGCTGGTCTTCCAAAAGTTGAAGCTTTATTTGAATCAAGAACATCAAAGAACAAAGCGATTATTTCAGCCATTGCTGGTATTGTTGAAATAAATACAAAAGATGCACAAAAAGTAGTTTCTGTTCTAAATGAGAATGAACAGGTTGACTATAAAATACCGCTTGATAGCAGAATTATTGTTCATGCTGGCGACAAGATTATTAAGGGTTCATTAATTACAGAAGGTATTGTTTCGCCTCATGATATTTTAGAGGTTCTTGGAGTACAATCAGTTCAAGAATATCTGCTTGAAGAAGTTCAGAAAGTATATCGTGGTCAAGGTGTTACCATTAACGATAAGCATATTGAGGTAATCCTTAGACAGATGACTAAGAAAGTAAAGATAGTCTCTATGGGTGATTCTACAATGTTGCCAGGAGAGCTTGTAGATATTAATCAATTTCAAGCAGAGAATGGTCAGATTATAGAGCAAGGTAAAGAAGTTGCTTTAGGTGAGAGAGTATTGTTAGGTATTACAAAAGCATCTTTAAACACAGAATCATTTATTTCTGCTGCTTCTTTCCAAGAAACAGCAAAGGTTTTAACTGAAGCTGCTATAAAAGGAAAAGTTGATGAAATGTACGGTCTAAAAGAGAACGTTATTATTGGTAAACTTATACCTGCAGGAACAGGGTTTTATGCCACTATTCCTGTGAGCCTTGTAGCCACTCTTGAACCTAAAAGGGATGAAGTTTTAGAGCTGGAAATATAGATAAATTTTAATGGGTTTTTTTTAGTTGACAAAGCTTGGTTGCCTAAGTTAGAATACCAGGCGTTGTCTAAAAAAGGGAAGAAAAAGGAGCAGAAATGCCAACGGTAAATCAGTTAATTAGAAAAGGTAGAAAGAATAAAAAAAGCAAGAATAATGTTCCTGCTTTACAAGAATGTCCTCAAAGAAGAGGGGTTTGTACTAGGGTATACACTGCTACTCCTAAAAAACCAAATTCTGCCTTAAGAAAAGTAGCAAGATTGAGATTAACTAATGGGCATGAAGTAACAGCCTATATTCCAGGAGAAGGACATAACCTTCAAGAGCACTCTGTTGTATTAGTACGTGGAGGAAGAGTTAAAGATCTTCCAGGCGTTAGATACCATATTATTAGAGGTAATCTCGATACTACTGGTGTAGCTAATAGAAAAAGAGGAAGATCAAAGTACGGTACAAAAAGAGCTAAGAAGAGCTAAGAAGTTAAAGAAGTAGGAGAAATAGAAAATGTCCAGAAGAAGAGGAAGCGTTGAAAGAAGAGTTGAGCCTGATGTGCGTTATAATAGCGTTTTAGTCACTAAATTTATAAACAGATTAATGATTGATGGCAAAAAAGAAACTGTTCGAAGTATTTTTTATAAAGCATTAGATAAAATTGCTGAAATAAAAAAAGAAGATCCTTTTAAAATATTTAATGATGCAGTTAAAAATGCTACTCCTTTAATGGAAGTTAAAAGTAGAAGAGTAGGCGGAGCGACTTATCAAGTTCCTATGGAAGTTAGAAAAAAGAGAGCAATTTCTTTAGCATTTCGTTGGTTAGCTAAATATGCTAACGAGAGAAGTGGCAAATCAATGGTAGAAAAATTATCAAGAGAACTGATGGAAGCAGCTGAAGGTAATGGCGCTTCTGTTAAGAAAAAAGACGATGTTCATAGAATGGCTGAAGCTAATAAAGCTTTTGCTCATTTCAGGTACTAATTTAAGGAGAATTTAAGTGACGAAGAAAGTAACTTTAGATAAATTAAGGAATATTGGTATCGCTGCTCACATTGACGCAGGGAAGACTACATTAACAGAACGTATTCTTTATTATACTGGCAAGAATTATAAGATAGGTGAAGTACATAATGGCGCAGCTACTATGGACTGGATGATTCAAGAGCAAGAAAGAGGAATAACGATTACTTCTGCTGCTACTACATGTTTCTGGAAAGATAATAGAATTAATATCATAGATACTCCTGGTCACGTAGATTTTACTGTTGAAGTAGAAAGATCACTAAGAGTACTTGATGGTGTAGTTTCTGTTTTTTGTGCAGTAGGTGGAGTACAACCACAATCCGAAACTGTATGGAGACAAGCTACAAAGTATCACGTACCTAGAGTGGCTTTTGTTAATAAGATGGATAGAGTTGGAGCTGATTACTTTAAAGTTATTGAGCAAATTGAAAAGAAGCTTGATGGTGGTCATCCTGTTGTTATGCAAATACCTATAGGTAAAGAAGAAGCATTTAAGGGCATCGTTGATGTTGCAACTAAGAAGGCTTATATTTGGGATACTGATGACCAAGGTCAAAAGTATGATGTTATAGATGTTCCAGAAGAGCTAAAAGATACAGTTGATATGTACTATGAGAAATTAGTTGAAAAAGCAGCTGAATTTGATGATGTGTTAATGGAAAAGTATTTTGAGACAGGTAAACTTACATTAGATGAGATTAAAAAAGGTATCAGAAAAGGCGTTGTGGATTGTTTGATAATTCCAGCTTTTTGTGGCACAGCATTTAAGAATAAAGGTGTTCAGCTTTTACTTGATGCAGTTTTAGACTATTTGCCATCTCCATTAGATGTTCCATCAGTGAGTGCAATTGATGCTACTACTGGTGCAGAAGTAGAAAGAAAACCATCTGACAGCGAACCTTTTTCTGCTTTAGCGTTTAAGATAGCTACAGATCCATTTGTAGGTAAAATAACATATATAAGAGTATATTCTGGTAAGTTAAAAGCAGGCTCATATGCAATTAATACAACAAAAGATAAGAAAGAAAGAATTGGCCGTTTACTTTTAATGCATGCTAATACTAGAGAAGAAATAGATGAAGTATCAACAGGTGATATCGCAGCAGCAGTTGGTTTAAAGTTTACAATTACTGGAGACACATTATGTGATGAAGGAAAGAATAATGTAATTTTAGAATCAATGACATTTCCAGATCCAGTTATTGATGTTGCTATTGAACCAAAAACAAAAGCTGACCAAGAGAAATTATCTACTGCATTAGCTAAATTAGCTGAAGAAGATCCTACATTTAAAGTGCATGTTGACCATGAAACTGGCCAAACAATCATTTCTGGTATGGGTGAGCTACATTTGGAAATTATTGTAGATAGACTTTTAAGAGAATTCAAAGTAGACGCTAACGTAGGTAAACCACAAGTAGCATACAGAGAAGCAATTAAAGGTGAATCAGACCAAGAATCAAAGTTTATTAAACAATCAGGTGGAAGAGGACAATACGGACATGTTTGTATTAAATTCGCTCCATCAGAAAAAGGCAAAGGCTTTGAGTTTATTGACAACATTAAAGGTGGATCAATTCCAAGAGAATATATACCTGCTGTTGAAAAAGGATTAAAAGAAGCTTTGACAACTGGCGTTTTAGCTGGTTATCCAATAGTTGATATTAAAGCAACTTTATATGATGGTTCGTTTCATGAAGTTGACTCTTCAGAAATGGCTTTTAAAATTGCAGCATCAATGTGCTTAAAAGAAGGAATGGCAGCAGCTAATCCAATTATTCTTGAGCCTATTATGGATGTTGAAGTTGTTTGTCCAGAAGACAATATGGGAGATGTTATTGGAGATCTTAACTCTAGAAGAGGTAGGATTGAAGGTATGGAGCCTCAAGTTGGAGGAAATTCAAAAGTTAAAGCTAAAGTTCCTTTAGCCGAAATGTTTGGATACTCAACTACTTTAAGAAGTAAAACTCAAGGTAGAGGTGATTACACAATGCAGTTCTCAGCGTACGAAGAAGTACCAAAGAATACTGCAGAAGGCATTATTGCAAAATCAAAAGGTAAATAATAAAAGGAGGAAGTCATGGCAAGAGAAAAATTTCAAAGAGTAAAACCACACGTTAATGTAGGTACTATAGGTCACGTAGATCATGGTAAGACTACTTTAACAGCAGCAATCACAACCATATTATCTAAACAGGGGAAATCTAAGGCAATGGCTTATGATGCTATTGACAGTTCACCTGAAGAAAAGGCAAGAGGTATTACAATTAATACAGCTCACGTTGAATATGAAACAGATGCTAGACATTATGCACACGTAGATTGTCCAGGCCACGCTGACTATGTAAAGAATATGATTACTGGAGCAGCGCAAATGGATGGAGCTATTTTAGTAGTTTCTGCAGCAGATGGTCCTATGCCACAAACTAGAGAACATATATTACTTGCTAACCAAGTAAACGTTCCTTATATCGTTGTTTTCTTAAACAAAATCGATATGGTTGACGATCCTGAACTTATTGAATTAGTAGAAATGGAACTTAGAGAACTTCTTTCTAAGTATGGATTTGATGGAGATAACTTACCTATAGTAAGAGGATCAGCTTTAAAAGGATTAGAGAATGCTGATGATGCTAGCAATGAATATGTTAAGGGAATTCTTGAATTAATGGATAAAGTTGATTCATATATCCCTACTCCAACTAGAGAAACTGACAAACCTTACTTAATGCCTATTGAAGATGTATTCACAATTACAGGCAGAGGAACAGTTGGAACTGGAAGAATTGAAAGAGGAATCGTTAAGACTGGTGAAGAAATTCAGATAGTTGGAATGATGGAAAAACCAAAGAGCGTTATCGTTACTGGCGTTGAAATGTTTAGAAAAACATTAGATGAAGGTAGAGCAGGTGACAACGTTGGTATTCTTTTAAGAGGTATTGAAAAGAAAGATTTAGTAAGAGGACAGGTTCTTGCCGCTAAAGGAAGCATTACTCCTCATACAAAATTTAGAGCTGAAGTATATGTTCTTAAAAAAGAAGAAGGTGGAAGACACACTCCTTTCTTCAAAGGATATAGACCACAGTTTTATATGAGAACAACAGACGTTACAGGATCAATTGATTTACCAGAAGGTGTAGAGATGATTATGCCTGGCGATAACGTTAATATGGTTGTTGAATTGATAACACCAATCGCAATAGAAAAAGGATTAAGATTTGCTATTCGTGAAGGTGGAAGAACAGTTGGAGCTGGAGTAGTAACTGAAATACTCAAGTAATTTACTTGACGAAGAAAACAGAGGTATAAAAAATGACGAAGAACAATACAGTAGCACAAACATCAAAAGTAGCACAAAAAGTAAGGATTAAGCTTAAGGCTTTTGATTATAGAGTGCTAGATCAATCTTGTGAAAAGATAGTTAATACGGCACAAAGGTCTGGGGCAAAGGTCATCGGACCAGTACCGTTACCTACAGAAAAAAATGTGTTTTGTATTTTGAAATCTCCTCACGTTAATAAAAGAGGTGGAGAGCATTTAGAAATCAGGACTCATAAAAGATTGATTGATATTGTTAATCCTCCTGCATCAACTATAGACGCTTTGATGCAATTGGATCTTCCAGCAGGCATTGATGTAGAGATTAAACTAAATTAGTATATAAAATTCAGGAAATAGGTAGTATTTAAGATGAAAAAAATTAACAAAGGATTATTGACCAAAAAGATAGGGATGACTAAGGTCTTCAATGAAGAAGGCGAAGCTCTATCAGTTACAGTTTTACAGGTAATCGAAAATAAGATTATCCAAAAGAAGACGATAGATAATGATGGATATGAATCTGTAAGGGTAGGTTATTCACCAGAGAAAGAGTCAAAAGTTAATAAACCAAATCAAGGGCAATTTAAGGCTGTTGAGGGTTTATTTCGTAAAATCAAAGAATTTAAGTTTATTGATATGGCAAGTTACGAAGTAGGAGCTTCCTTACCAATAGATATTTTTGAGATTAACGAAAAGGTTAATGCTACTGGAGTTACAAAAGGTAGAGGTTTTACTGGTACTGTAAAACGATATAACTTTACAATAAGTCCAATGGCGCATGGTTCTAAGAACCACAGAAGATGTGGATCTATTGGAGCTGGTACTGGACAAGGGAAAGTATGGAAAGGGCAAAAGATGCCTGGTCATTATGGTAATGACAATGTAACAGTTAAGAATTTAAAAATTGTTAGAATAGATCAAGAAAGATCTCTTGTTTTAGTAAAGGGAGCTGTACCAGGAGCTAATGGCTCTGAGATAGTTTTATATAACTAGATAGGTGGTAGGAATAAAAATGGTAAAAGTAAATAGTTATGATTTAGTAAAGCAAGCAGATAGTAGTTTTGAAGTAAATTCTAAACTTATTGACAGTCCTGTAAGCAGAGAAAAGTTAGGTTTTGTTGTAAAAGATTTTTTACATCAAAAAAGATCTAAGAATTCATATGCAAAAACAAGAGCTGAAGTAAGTGGAGGCGGAGCTAAACCTTGGAAACAAAAAGGTACTGGCCGTGCAAGAGCTGGGACTAGCAACTCTCCTTTATGGGTTGGTGGCGGAGTTTGCCATGGACCACAAAACATAAAAAGAATATCAAAAGTAAATAAAAAAGTAAAAAGACAAGCTTTTTTAGGGTCACTAACTGCACAAAAAGATTTTATGTTAATAGTAGAAAATGCTGATAAATTTAATACTACAATTACTAAGATCAATGATTTTGTCAAAATAGTTAAAACTAAAGAACTTAATGATAAAAGAATATTATATGTTTCTACTGAAAGAGATAGCAGAGAATCAGTAATTGGTAATTATGAGAACCTACAGGTTTCAAGCGTTTACGGATTAAACGTTTATGATATACTTAAGGCCACTGCAATTTTAATAGAAGATTCTGCAATGAAGCAATTAGAGGAGATATATTTGAAATGATAAAAAATATAGTTTTGGGACCAGTAATAACAGAAAAAAGTTCTGCAATGGGTGCAGATAATAAATATGTTTTTAAAGTAGTACCAGCTGCTAATAAAATTGAGATTAAATCTGTAATTGAAAAGACATTTAATGTTCAAGTACTAAACGTTAGAACAATTAACGTAATAGGTAAGCATAAAAGATTAGGAAAATTTGTCGGAAGAACTAGTGACTGGAAGAAAGCTATTGTGACTTTAAAAGAAGGTCAGAAGATTGCTGAATTCGAGAAGTTAAGTTAAGAGAAGAGGGACTAAAGTGGCAACTAAGAAAATAAAACCAATATCAAACGGAACCAGAAATATGATAATTTCTGATTTTTCAACAATTACTTCAACAAGCCCTGAGAAATCATTACTTGTTAAAATCAATCCTAGATCAGGAAGAAATAATCAAGGAAGAGTAACAGTTGAAAACAGAAGAAGTGGAAGCAAAAAGTTTTATAGATTGATCGATTTTAAAAGAAGCAAAGATGGAATTAAAGCAAAGGTTGTTTCTATTGAATATGATCCTAACAGAACCGCTAGAATAGCTTTATTAAATTATATTGATGGAGAAAAAACATATATTATAGCTCCTATAGGGTTAAACGTTGGAGACGTTCTTGAGTCTGGACTCAAGGCAGAGATAAAAGTAGGTAATTCCTTACCGTTAAGTGCTATACCTGTGGGGACCATCATTCATAATATAGAAATGCAACCAGGAAGAGGAGCTCAACTTGTAAGAAGTGCAGGAGCTAGTGCTCAATTAATGGCCAAAGAAAACGATTATGCTGTAATCAAACTTACTTCTGGTGAGTTGCGTCTTATCAGGTTAGAATGCAGAGCTACTATTGGTAGTGTGTCTAATACAGATCATAGAAATATCAAACTTGGGAAAGCTGGCAAGAACTTTCATAGAGGTAAAAGACCAAACGTAAGAGGATCAGCAAAGAACCCTTGTGATCATCCACATGGAGGCGGAGAAGGGAAGGCACCAATTGGTAGACCTGCTCCAGTTTCTGCAAAAGGATTGATAGCATTAGGTTATAAGACAAGAAAAAAGAAGAAGCTTAGTAATCAATATATTATAAGCAGGAAAAAATAAGGAGACTCAGAGTTATGGCAAGATCATTAAAAAAAGGACCTTTTATCGACGATCACTTAATGAAGAAAGTTTTAGTAGCTAAAGAAACAAGCGATAAAAAAATAATTAAAACGTGGTCAAGAAGGTCAGACGTAGTACCAGACATGATTGGGTTAACAATTGCTATTCATAATGGCAGAAAGCATATACCAATTTTTATATCTGATAATATGATTGGACATAAACTTGGAGAGTTCGTTCACACAAGATTATATAGAGGCCATACATCTAAGAAAAAATAAGGACTAAGAGGTAGAACAATGGAAATAAAGACAACAATTAAATATTTAAGAATTTCGCCAACTAAGGTTAATAGAGCTATAAAGGAAATAGTTGGAATGAATGTTGATAAAGCATTAACTGTTCTTAAGTTTATGTCTAATAAACCAGCAAAAATACTTTATGATGTAGTGAAATCTGCAAAAGCAAATGCTGTTAATAATTATAAAATGGATGAGGCAAATTTAGTTGTATCTGAAGGATATACAGGTCAAGCATTAATTATGAAAAGAGTTAGAGCAGCTAGTAAAGGTAGAGCATCTAGGATACAAAAAAAATATAGTCATGTGTCCATAGGATTGAAGGAAGGGAATTCATAATGGGTAATAAGATAAATCCGGTACTATTTAGATTAGGCATCAATAAAGAATGTGATAGCGTATGGTATTCATATAAAAACTACGCAAATTTTGTAAAGAATGATAAAGATATTAGAGATTTTATAAAAGCAAAATATTTAAGAGCTGGTATTTCTAAGATTATATTGAAAAGAAAAAATGATGGAATTGATGTAACAGTAAGAGCAGCTAGACCAGGAGTTATTATTGGAAAAGGTGGAGTTGGAATAGAGGAATTTAATTCAGCACTTAAAAAGATGGTATCTGTGCCTAATGTTAAAGTTAATGTTGTTGAAGAAAAGAATATAGACACATGTTCTCCAATATTGGGCGAAACTATTGCAAGACAACTTGAAAAACGAGTTGCATTTAGAAGAGCTATGAAACAAGTTGTTGGAAGAGCAATGAGATCAGGGATTGAAGGTATTAAGGTTCAATGCGCTGGAAGACTCGGTGGAGCTGAGATTGCAAGAACAGAATGGTATAGAGAAGGAAGAGTTCCTTTACAAACAATAAGAGCAGATATTGATTATTCATTTACTGAGGCGTTAACTGTATATGGGAAAATTGGAATAAAAGTTTGGATATACAAGGGAGATATAATTCCTCAGAAATCCGAAAAGGAGGAAGTGTCCTAAAATGTTAATGCCAAAAAAACAGAAGTTTCGAAAGCAACAAAGAGGAAGACGTAAAGGTACTGCAAATAAAGGCAATAAAATTGACTTTGGCACGTACGGATTACAAGCTTTAGACAATGTTTGGATAAGTTCCAGACAAATTGAAGCAGCTCGTATTGCTATGACTAGATATGTAAAAAGAGGCGGAAGAATTTGGATAAGAATATTTCCAGACAAACCCGTCACAAAGATACCTGCTGAAACCAGAATGGGTAAAGGTAAAGGTTCTCCAGAGTTTTGGGTTGCTGTAATAAAAAGAGGTAAGGTTTTGTTTGAAATAGCCGATGTAACCGAAGATATTGCAAAAGAAGCAATGAGGCTAGCTGCACATAAGCTTCCTTTGAAAACAAAATTTGTTTATAGAATGGATTTGGAAGGGTAAGAATATGAAGTATGTTGAAGTAGAAAAATTAAAAAAAGAAGATATAGAGAAAAAGATTGCTGAAAAAAATACTGAGTTAATTAAGCTTAGATTTGAAAGAGCATCTAATCAGCTAAAGGATGTAAAATCAATTAGCAAAACAAAGAAAGATATTGCCAGACTAAACACACACCTAACGGTTTTAAATAGTGTTAAGGGAGATAAATAATGGACGAGATTAGAAATAGAAGAAAAGAAAGAACAGGTGTTGTTGTTAGTGACAAGATGGATAAAACTATAGTTGTCAAACTTGAAAGAAGAACACATCATCCTAAATATGAAAAAGTTATTACAAAGAACATGAAGGTAAAAGCTCATGACGAAAATAATGAAGCAAAAAGTGGAGATTTAGTCAAAATAAGAGAAGTCAGACCATTAAGTAAAGACAAAAGATGGCTTTATATTGGTAAGGTAGAATCTAAAGAAACAGGAAAGGGTGCATAAGCTATGATTCAATCAGAAACAAGATTAGTAGTTGCAGACAATTCCGGAGCTAAAGAGATTCTTTGCATTAAAGTATTAGGTGGAAGTAAACGAAAGTTTGCAAGTGTTGGCGATATCATTGTAGCTTGTGTTAAGAAAGCACAGCCAGATGGTAATGTAAAAAGAAGTGAAGTAGTTAAAGCAGTAATTGTAAGAACTGTGTCACCAATTATCAGAAAAGATGGAACTTCAGTTCGTTTTGATGATAATGCTGCAGTTATTATTAATAATCAAAATTTGCCAAAAGGTACAAGAATATTTGGGCCTATCGCTAGAGAGTTAAGAGATAAATCTTTTGCTAAGATAATTTCATTAGCTCCAGAGGTTGTATAAGGAGAGTATAGTGAATAAGTTGAAAAAAGATGATGAAGTTATAGTTATAGCAGGAAAAAATAAGGGTCTCAAATCAAAAATTTTACAAGTACTTCCTTCAAAGTCAAAAGTTTTAGTTGAGAAGGCTAATACTGTTAAAAAGCACCAAAAACCTAGTCAATCAGGTCCTGGTGGCATTGTTGAAATGGAAAAACCAATTGATTGGTCTAATGTAATGGTAGTGTGCAAATATTGCAAAAAACCTACTCGTTTAGCTATTGAAGAAGTTAAAGGTAAGTTGGTTAGAAAATGCAAAAAATGCAGCGAAATAATAGATAAATAAGAGGAGATCAAATAGTCGTGGTTAAACAAAATTCAACATCAATAGATTTAAAAGAAAAGTATAAAACTGAAATAGTAAAGGTTCTTCAAGAGAAGTTTAACTTTAAGAATGCTAATCAAGTTCCTAAAATCGAAAAAATAGTAATTAATAGAGGAATTGGAGAAGCGATAAGCAACTCTAAAGCGATTCAATCATCAGTTGATGATTTTACTCTTCTTTTCGGACAGAAACCTATAATTACAAAAGCAAAGAAATCAATTGCTGGATTTAAGTTAAGAGAAGGACTTGCTATTGGTTGTAAGGTTACTCTTAGGGGAGACAAGATGTATCAATTTATGAATAAGTTTTTCAATATGGTACTTCCAAAAATTAGAGATTTCCGTGGTGTATCTAGAAAAGCATTTGATGATCAATCAAACTATACGCTTGGAATTAAGGAACAAACAATTTTTCCAGAAATCGATTTTGATAAAGTTGATAAGGTACGAGGATTCAATATTACTTTTGTTACTTCAACTGAAAATCTTGAAGAGTCTACGGAATTGCTAGCTCTATTAGGCATGCCTTTTAGAAAGTAACAAATTAATTAGAGGAGATATAATAGATGGCAAAAATATCAATGGTTGTTAGAAATGAAAAAAAGAAGAAGAGCCCTATTCAATATAGGAGAAGATGTAGTATTTGTGGTAGGTCGAGAGGTCATCTTAGAAAATTTGGTGTTTGTCGTTTATGTTTTAGGAAGCTAGCTTGTGCTGGAGAACTTCCAGGCGTAACAAAGTCTAGTTGGTAAATCAGGAGGTATAAATGAGCGTTTCAGATCCTATAGCAGATATGATTTGTATTATAAAAAATGGTATCAATGCAAGAAAGGTAGATATTCAATTTCCTTTCTCAAAGATTAAATTTGATATTGTTACTATTATGCAAAAAGAAGGTTTTTTTTCTAAAATAGAAAAAATTGATAATGATAATAAACCTATAATTAAAGTTTCCTTGAAGTATAACGAAAAAGGAAAATCAGTTTTAAATGATATGGTAAAACAAAGTACACCAGGGAAAAGGCAATATCTTGCTAAAGAAGATATACCTAAAGTTAAGAGTGGTTTTGGAATATCAATTCTTTCAACTAATAAAGGTGTTATTAGTGGGAAAAATGCTCGTATTAAAAATGTTGGTGGCGAAATTTTATGTTACGTTTGGTAGGGAGATAAATATATTATGTCAAAGATAGGCGCAAAACCAGTTGAGATCAAAGCTAATGTTCAGGTGGACATTTCTGTTGGTCAAGTAAAAGTAAAAGGTCCAAAAGGAGAGTTGTCCTTAGATATACCGACAACTAAACTTACTATTGTACAAATAGATAATAAAGTTGTTTTAACAAGGAATGTTGAAGACAATGAAGCTAAAGCCCAACATGGTCTTTATAACACTTTAATTAAGAATATGATAAAAGGTGTTACTGATGGGTTCGAAAAAACGTTAGATTTAGTTGGAGTTGGTTATAGGGTTCAAAAAAAGGGAAATGGATTAACTATGGCATTAGGCTATTCTCATCCTATTGAAGTTGAAGCTGTTGATGGAATCAGTTTCGAATTAGTAGGAGATACTAAAATAACCGTAAAAGGTATTGATAAACAATTAGTTGGACAGGTATCAGCTAACATTAGAAAGTTAAGACCACCAGAACCTTATAAAGGTAAAGGCGTAAAATATTCTGACGAACGTATTATTAGAAAAGCAGGAAAGTCAGCTAAGAAGTAAAAGGAGAAATATTTAAGATGAGAAGAACAACAAAACAAGTAATTGGGACAGCTGATAGACCCAGAATGATAGTAAGCAGAAGTTTAAATAATGTTTATGTTCAAATTATTGATGATGAAAATCAAAAAACTATTTTAGGAATCTCCAGTCTTATTTTAAAGCAAAGAGCTAATAAAGAAGTTTCCTTTAAAGTAGGAGAGCTCGTAGGAGAGAAAGCCATAAGTCTTGGAATCAAAAGCGTTGTTTTTGATAGAGCAGGCAGAATATATCATGGCAGGATCAAAGCAGTTGCTGATGGAGCCAGGAGTAAAGGGCTACAGTTTTAGCTAAATCATAGGAGGAAACATGTCAGAAATAGAATCAAATAGTGAATTTGTCGAAAAAATAGTCCAAATAAGAAGGGTCACCAAAGTAGTTAAAGGTGGTAAAAAACTTTCTTTTAGAGCAACTGTTGTTGTTGGCGACATGAATGGTAGAGTTGGCGTTGGTGTTGCGAAAGCTGCTGAGGTTCCAGGGGCTATTAGGAAAGCTATTAATGCTGCTAAAAGAGGTATGATATCAGTTCATATTGTAAGTGGCACTATTCCACATGAAGCAAATGGAAGACTTGGCGCAAGTAAGGTATTTTTAAGACCTGCTCCTCAAGGTACTGGAGTTATTGCTGGTGGTGTTATGAGATTAGTTTTTGAGTTAGCTGGGATACATAATATAGTATCTAAATCCTTAGGATCATCATCTGTAATTAATAATGCATTTGCTGCTTTAGATGGATTAAAGAATCTAACTAGTTTGGAAGAAGTAAGAAAAGAGCGTGGTGTTGACCTTAAGGTTAAAACATACAATAGTTGATAAGGGAGTCTGAGATGGGAATTCTATCTGAATTAAAAACATATATTGGTTCACAAACAAAAAGAAAAAGAGTAGGCAGGGGCGAAAGTTCTGGTCTTGGAAAAACATCTGGTAAAGGAAATAAAGGTCAGCAATCAAGAAGTGGTGGCGGAATGCGCTCAGGATTCGAAGGTGGACAAATGCCTTTATATAGAAAAGTTCCAAAGTTAAAAGGTTTTACAGCCTTAACTAAAAAGGATTATGAAATTGTTAATCTTTCAACAATTAGTGATTTAAAGCTTAAAAAGGTAGATATTATTGTTTTGAAAGAAAAAGGCATAATATCAAATAGAACAAAAAGAATAAAAGTATTAGCTCAAGGTGAGTTAAAAGACGCTGTAACAGTAAAAGCAGATCTTTTTTCCAAAAAGGCTATAGAACTTATAGAAAAAGTAGGCGGCAAGGCCGAGGTAGTTAATGGCTAACAATTATTCCGGTTTCTTTCAGATCGAAGATCTACAAAAGAAATTACTTTTTACCTTCGCAATGATCTTTTTTTTTAGATTAGGTATAAATATACCAATTTCAGGATTAGATCTTGGGCAATTGGCTAATATGTTTGGCCAAGGAGGTTTTTTTGGTTTTCTTGATCTTTTTTCTGGTGGAGGCTTAAGTAGATTTTCAGTTTTTGCTTTAGGGATTATTCCCTACATCAACGCTTCCATTATTATGCAATTACTAACAATCATGTATCCAAGTTTAAAGGAGATTCAAGAAGAAGGAGAAAGTGGAAGAAAACGTATACAGCAGTATACTAGGTATTTAACTATGGCAATCGGTTTTGTTCAATCAGTTGGAATTACTTTTGGATTAAGATCATTGCTTTTGCCAGGAATGCCTTTCCCTCTCTTTTTAGTATCATCCGTATTGTGTCTTATGGCAGGAACTGCTCTTGTTATGTGGATAGGGGAGTTAATAACTGAAAGAGGAATAGGTAACGGTGCAAGTATTCTTATTTTTGTAGGTATAGTGGGAGAAATGCCACAATATGTCATGAATACCGTAACTTTAATAAAAGGTGGATTGTCTTATTGGAACGTATTAGTAATGGTTGCTATGTTTATTGCAGTTACTATTGGAATCATTATCATTCAAGAAGCTCAACGGAATATTCCGGTTCAATATGCAAAAAGAGTAGTAGGAAGGAAAATGTATGGTGGTCAAAACACGTATCTTCCAATGAAAATAAATCAAGGTGGTGTTATACCTATTATATTTGCATCATCAGTATTGTCTTTACCATTAATGCTAATCCAGCTTTTTCCTAAAGTTAGTTTTTTAGCTGGTTGGTTTGGGTATGGCACATTTTTATATATTATTACCTTTTCCGGATTAATATTTTTCTTTACTTATTTCTATACTGCCATTACATTTAATCCACAAGAGCTTGCAGAGAACATTAAAAAATACGGAGGGTTTATTCTTGGTATTAGGCCAGGGAAACCTACAGCAGATTATTTAGATGCCGTAATAACAAGACTTACATTTGTTGGTGCCACATTTTTGTCTTTGATATCGATAGTGCCAATGCTTACTGCAAATTTAACGCATGTGACAAGTTTTATTGGATTAGGTGGAACTGCGTTATTGATTATAGTAGGCGTAGCAATGGATTTGATAAGACAAATTGAGACAATCCTTATTTCAAATAAGTATGATAAATTAGTCAGATAGGAGAAAAGAGACAATGAGTATGAATAAAATATTGATTTTAGGAGCACCAGGATCAGGAAAAGGTACACAGGCAAAATTTATTGCTGAAAATTTTGGATACAAACATCTATCAAGTGGTGATATTTTACGAAAAACAGCCTCTGAGGACACTGAGATTGGAAGATCTATCTCTTCAATAATTAAAGCTGGTGAGCTTGTCCCTGATGAACTCATTAATAAAATGTTTTTGAATAGTTTTAAGCAACTTGAAGGTGAGAAAATTATTTGTGACGGATATCCAAGAAAACTTTCACAAGCTGAGTTTTTAGAACAAAATAATTTTATTTTTGATATAGTGATATATTTAAATGTTTCATTAGAGGAAGTAACTGATAGAATCAGTGGAAGATTAACTGCTAAGCTTTCAGGAGAAACTTACCATATAAAGCATAGACCTCCTAAGGTTGATGGTATTTGTGATATTTCTGGCGAAAAGCTTATTATAAGAGAAGATGATAAGCCTGAAACAGTTAAGAAAAGATACTCTGTTTATTTAAAAGAAACACAACCTTTGCTTGAGTTTTATAGTAGTAAGGGAGCTGTTATTGAAATAGATTCTGAAAAAGCGATTGATTATGTATGGAAAGAAATACAAAGAATAGTTTTTAAGAAAAAATAGTAATTGTAATATGAATGATAACCTGTTAAGATATTTAACCGGTTTTTCGAAGGTAGGATGTATGGTAAAAGATGTTATAGAAGTTGAGGGAGTTATTGTAGAAGCCTTACCAAACGCCATGTTTAGAGTAAAGCTAGATACAGGACAGGAGATATTGGCACATGTTTCCGGTAAAATTAGAAAAAATTTTATCAGGATACTATTAGGTGATAGGGTAAAGGTCGAATTGTCGCCTTATGATCTAAGTAAAGGCAGAATTGCCTTTAGACTAAAATAGAAAGCAGAAGGTATAGAGAGAATGAAAGTTAGAACATCAGTCAAGAAAATATGCCCTAAGTGTAAGGTCATTAAAAGATTTGGTAGAGTAATGGTTATTTGTGAAAACCAAAAACACAAACAAAGACAAGGATAGGGAGTAGATATGCCAAGATTAGCGGGAACAGATATACCTAATAATAAAAGAACAGTTGTAGCTTTAACTTATATTTATGGAGTTGGGTTAGTTACAAGCAAAAAGATATTAAATAAACTAAATATTTCTGAGGATTTAAGAGCTAAAGACCTTAGCGAGAATGATATTGTTCGTTTAAGAGAAGAGCTGTCTAATTACGTTATTGAAGGTGATCTTAGAAAAGAAATAACCTTAAATATTAAAAGATTGATAGAGATTGGATGTTATCGTGGTGTAAGGCATAAGAAGCATTTGCCAGTTAGAGGGCAAAGAACAAAGACTAATGCACGTACTAAAAGAGGAAAAAAGACCACAATAGCAAATAAGAAGAAAGCTGTTAAGTAGGAAAGAGGAGTTGAAGAATGGTAGCTGCTAAGAAAAAAACCAATGTAACTAAAAAGAAAAAAGTTAAAAAGAATATATCACACGGAATTGCTTTTATTAAATCTAATTTTAATAACACAATCATTTCTATAACAGATTTGGAAGGAAATGTTATTTCTTGGGGTAGTTCTGGAGCAGTTGGCTTTAAGGGTTCTAAGAAAGGCACACCGTTTGCTGCGCAATCAGCAGGTGAAAGAGCTGCTATTATTGCTAAAGAAAATGGCATGCAACATATTGATGTTTTTGTTAAAGGTCCTGGTCCAGGAAGAGAAACTGCGATTAGAGCCATTCAGGCAGCAGGGATTGATGTTATATCCATAAAAGACGTTACGCCAATACCACACAATGGATGTAGACCACGCAAAAGAAGAAGAGTATAGAAGGGAGATATTGGTATGGGTTTGTACAAGGGATCGTCTTGTAAATTATGTAGAAGAGAGGGCACGAAGCTTTTTTTAAAAAGTGAGAAGTGTGAAACTCCAAAATGTCCATTAGCAAAGAGGGCTTACCCTCCTGGACAACATGGACCAGTTTTTAGAAGTAAACTTTCTGAATTTGGTATTCGTATGAGAGAAAAACAGAAAGCTAAAAGATTTTATTATCTTGCAGAAGGACAATTTCGTAAGTATTTTCAAAAAGCTAATAATTCTCATGGGAATACAGCTGAAGAATTAATAAAGTTAGTTGAAAGAAGATTAGACAATGTCGTTTATAGAGCTGGGCTTGCTTATACTAGAATGAATTCAAGGCAGTTGGTAAAACACGGACACTTTTTAGTTAATGGGAAAAAGGTAGATATCCCTTCATATCTTGTAAATGAGAATGATGTTTTATCTATTAAGGAATCTTCAAAGGAATCCTTTGCAACTATAATTGAGAAGAATAAAAATAAAGTAGGGCATAGTTGGATTACCGCTGACTCAAGTGCTAATAAGTATATTTATACGAGAATACCTAACTTGGAAGAAGCAGCAGTTCCTGTGAATATGCAGCTAATTGTTGAGTATTATTCTAGATAAAAATTAAGAAGGAGGCCTGTTAGCCGTGAAGTTAAATACAAAGGTAGATGTTTTAAAAAGCGACGATAAGAACTATGTTAAGATGGTTATAAATCCATTGGATAAAGGGTATGGTAATACATTAGGGAATTCTATGCGTAGAGTTCTTCTTTCTTCTTTACCTGGAGCAGCAGTTACTGCTGTGAAGATTACTGGTGCCGAGCATGAATTTTGTTCAATTGAAGGGATAAAGGAAGACGTTGTTGATATAGTTATAAATATTAAAAAATTGTATTTAAAAAGTTTTTCATCAACTCCTAAAACAATGACTATTGATATTAGTAAAAAAGGTGATGTAAAGGCGTCTGATATTCAACACGATGCTGAGATAGAGATAATTAATAAGGATCACCATATTGCTACGATTACTGGTAATACAAAGTTAAAGATTGAAATGAGAGTAGAAATCGGAACTGGATATAGACTTTCTGAGCTTAATCATTTTGAAGATATGTCTATTGGGACTATTCCTGTTGATTGTGATTTTTCTCCTGTATTGAAAGTAAATCATACAGTTGAGAATACTCGGGTTGGGAATAGAACTGATCTTGATAAATTAACTTTAGAAGTATGGACCAACGGAACAATTAGCGCAGATGATGCTATTGAGAATGCTTCTAACGTTCTTATAGATAGTTTTAGTTTATTTACTGATTACAAGCATATTGTTCCACTTGCAATTGCTGAAGAAAAAAGAAAAGAACCTGAAGATAATTCTAATTTAGAGTTATCTATAGAAGACCTTGAATTATCTGCAAGATCTTCAAATTGTCTTCGTAAAGCAGGCATTCAGACAGTATCAGAGCTTGTTGTTAAACCAATGAAAGATTTGATGAAGATAAAGAATTTTGGTAAGAAATCTGCTGACGAAATAAATGAAAAGTTAGTACAATACGGATTGAGATTGAAAGAGGACTAGTATTATGAGACATAGA
>CAZXTL010000001.1:0-193369 GCA_964643725.1 uncultured Candidatus Marinamargulisbacteria bacterium | reverse complement strand
GTTATTTGCATTATCTGTTGCACTAAACAAGAAGTATCCAGCTCCGTCTCCTGTGAAGGAATTTATATCCAGTGTACTGGTATAAATTCCAGTGAAAAGTGAAGAGTGAAGAGTGAGTGGAATGGATGCTTTATTGTTTGGCACAAACAATAAACTAGGGGTTGTTGTTAATCCACTAACTATCCCACCAACGTTCAACGTTATCCGATGTTCCCCGATATTTATGTAGCTTGCAGGTACTGGTAACTCTATCGTCGCTGTTGGCACTTGTGTGTCTAAGGTTATTACATAGCTTGCTGAACCAATATTCCATGCATTATCAATTACCCATAATATTACTTCTTTCGATCCATTACCTATAGCTTGTATCACATAGTTTGCAGACAAACTAATCATCCACCCAGAATCTACAGCAGCTACAAATGATTTATTTTCTGTTACCAAATATCCTCGTACGTATGATTCTTCGATATTCCTGCTCAATACTACATTTCTGCTATTTGTATATAAGGAACTTCCACTATCTAAATCTAATAACTCAATATTCACTGTTGGCTTTCTTACATCCACCATTAAGTGAGAAGTGAACAGTGAACTGTGAACGGCATTGCCTGCATTATCTGTAGCGCTATAGTAAATATTGTAAGTTCCTTCTACTGTTCCACTGGTTACGACATACTGACTTGTGTATGTTCGGTCATTCACTCTTGTTAGTAAACGGTTAACTGTAAGCACTGAACTAATAAAACTTATTGATGGGGTTATTGTTAGGTTCTCGGCCATATTGAAAGTTACATTGTAGGTTCCAACTCTTAAAAAATATGTATTTCCTATGCTAGTTATTGGTTGAAGATTTGATGAATTGAAAAGTTGAATGGTTGATATGTAAGGATCAGTTAAATCATAGTTAATTGTTGATAGACTTCTTTGAGATATTCTTCCTGCTCCATCCTTAATCCACAGACAAACTGACTTTACTTCTTCATTATCATTCTTAAAAGTAAAAAACCCAGGTCGCGTGGTTGACCATAACTCACTACCTAAAGAAGGAGTTATTAAAGTTTCACCAATGTACCAAGCTACTGCCTGCTCATCATCAGTAATTGTTACACCTACTATCTGGTCGTTAGCATCCCTAGAAAGCAAAGTATCTTGGTCATACATATAAAAGCTTGGTGTTTTTAAATTATGGCTAACAATATAATAAGGGTCATAACTTACACCTTGATACCAAAGAGCTATAGTCTCGTCAAAAAAATGGCCTTCATTATCAGTAGCCCTTACCGAAAAAACACCTTGTCCTTGTCCTGTATACGTAGAAACATTAAATGTAGTTCTGTATTGTCCTCCCGCTAGCAACTGAAGACTAAGCACTTGAGGAGTTTTGCCGGGAGCGGAATAGCTGAGGTTTGGGGTGTCTGCAAGTCCGCTCCCTATATTCGAAACGTCTAATGTTAATATTATCTGCTGATTTGTTAAAACGCTATTGGGTGTTATGTTTACTTGAAGACTTACTACTGGTGTTTGGGGATCATAATAAATATCTGCTGTAGAAAAATTTATATTCCAAGCATTATCAATATACCAAAAATTAATTCTATGTAGTGCAATGTTATTAGTTAATGTCAGGTATACACCTAAATTCATCCACTGACTTGTTGCGGAAGGCATATAAGAAACATTATCGGTTACTATCCAGCCCTTAATCCCACTACTATCATTAGGCTCAATCTGTATTGGTAAAAACCTAGTTTTTGAATAAATAACACCAATTGTAGGGTCCTTACCATCTAAAGCAAATGTCTGCAAATCTGGAGAAGTCTGGTCTACAACAATTCCTCCAGCTACAAAAACAGCTTCATTAGTTTCGTATCCTGTATTATCTGTACAACTATAACTTATCAAATATGTTCCTTCTAAAGTTCCAGAAGTAACAGTATATTGACCCTTAAAAGTACTACTATCCACTCTAACTAACAAGGCATTAAACGAATTAACTATTGAACCATTGAAAAAAAGGTTTATCTCTGGAGTGGTTGACAATGTCTCACTAAAATTAAAAGTTATATCAAATGGGCCTTCTCTTAAATAAAAATTGCCAGAAATAAACTCCACAGTCAAATCAATAAGTGATTGTGACATATTAACAGAACTTAGTTGCGGATATGAAGAATCTAAATTTATAGTAGCTACAGCTCCATCACTAATATCCCCAGTTGAGCTCATTACATACAAATAAACTGTCTTAATACCATTGGCATCGTTTTTCAGAGTATATCGTGATGGTCTTTCGCTTTCCCAAAAAGAATCGCTAGAAACAGGCTTAGTTGGACGGTCTTCACTTATCAAATATTTAACAGGAACGATATTTGTGCTAATGGTTATACCAACAACTTGATCGTTTGTACGGTCTGTCAACAATGTATCTTGATCATACAGCTCAAATTTATCGACAGAAATCGTAGCGGAAAAAAGGCACGAAGCCAACAATAGGCACACTACGCTCTTTGATATATTCAAAAGACACACCCCTTTAACTAATCCCCTCAGCAAAAAAAATACTATTTAACTTAATTCAATATTGACCTAGTCTTTGCCTACTGCAAAGACAATTCATCAAGATAATATGTAACAAATCTATTATTTTGATTTATCTGCTGAATTTCTCTAAAAAGCTTCTCTGATTCAAAATACTTTCCTTCGTTAAAAAGTCTTTTTGCTAACTTAAATTTTTCCCAAGTAAGACTTTCTTGTGGAAGGGAAGATTCAACAAACTGTACCGCCTTCTCTAACCGTTCTAAAATAACTTTTACATCTTTACGTGAAGGATCAAAAGACAACACATACTCTAGTTTCTGCTTAGCCAAATAAAAGTAATCATTGTTTAACATTTCCTGTGAATCTGCCATTGCTTGTTCAACTTGATCTTTAGTCATATCGTCCATTGACTTACCAAAATTAAGATTTACTGAAAAAGCTATTTTGCTAGCTAATTCATTCATAATATAAGCGACATCTGCATCCATAATGCCTAATTTCACCCCACCACCAAAGCTAAGCTCATCATTATTTACCCCTATTCTAAGAGGAATATTTTTTACTGGTTCATATTCAACACCAAAATGCCATTCATTGAAATTGTCTCTTGCGTCTAAAGCAAAAAGCATATTTTGTTCTTTATATCCAAGCCCAAACATAGCCTGAGGAGTAAGCTTATCAGAAGTAGTCCCCAATACCATCCCGAAAACATTCATTAAATTTATTCCAGCAGAAAACCTATCAGATATGTTATAAATCATTGAAACATCCCCAGCCATAGCCATATCACCAGCTTCCCCCAAGGAACGCATATAAAACTTACCCTTAAGCGCCATATAAAAATCTTTCATGATTCTTTTGCTATATGTAGCACCAAATGCCATTTTGCTATCCTGAACCATGCCAGTAAACTGATTGTAAATATCTCTACCCTCAATATCTGAACCACCGAACATAATGAACTCAATACCTATAGCATCATCAACCCCAGGAATCGCGAAAGCTCCATACATTGAACTATAGCTCTGATAAAGCATAGACATCTGAAACATACCTTGCATGCTCTGCAATTTCATTACACCTGCTGGATTCCAAAACAGACCAGAAGCATCATTACCCAAAGCAACGAATGACCTACCCATCCCTAAAGCACGAGCTCCATAGCCCCACTCTAGGTCAGAACCATAATGTAGTTGCCCAACAGGAAATGCAAATGAACACACAACCAAAATTACTATGGCTAATTTATTAATAACTCGCACCCCATAAACCCCTATTTAAGTTAATCTTATGCCCTAATATACCTAAAATAAACATTTTTAATCTCTGTTATAACAATACCAATATACAAGACAAATATATATTCTCAGCCCCTTCTTAAAAAGAACAAAAAAACATACAAGTATACAATTGAATATTTTACATTATATACGTGGAAAAAACCATTAAAACAAGGATATTTGCAAGGCTTTTTGTTAGAAAATTTATTGATTAAGAAATGACTGTTTTTTCACATTCGCCAACCAACAGGTCATAGTTTTGAATGAGTGTTTTTTTCTTTATTATTAAATCATCTACTAAGTGTTGATTATACTTCTCTTCTTTCGAAATAAGCCCCATATAATAACCCTTAATCTGATCTCTTTTTATTTGGTAATCTTTACTTAATTTTTCCAAATTACTTTGCACATCAATCTTTTGTTGATCATATTTTGCCTTTTCGTTTTTCAGAATTGATTGATAATCAAAACGTAATGAATCTAGTTGCTTTTCATAATATCTAACTAACTGCTCTTTTTTACTAAGCAATTCATTCTGTTTTGATTCAAAATCCGTAGTTTCTTTCCGTAAAATGTCCTCGTTTTCCGCTCTAAACTTAACCATAGCCTGCTCATAATTTTTCTGTAACTCAGACCTTCTAATCTTTAATTCATTATCCAAAATATTAATATCTTGAGAATACTGTTTCATCTTCTTCTGATAAAGCGCCTTGGCTTGTCTAAGATTAGCCCTATATGAACCAATAATCTCTTCTTTTTTATCATCTATCTGCTGTTTAAATTCTAAATAATTAACTCTATGCTCCTCCGTCATTTTTGAATAATTAGTAATCATGTCAGCTACTTTATTTTTCAACAACAATTCAATCTTTTGTGTCTTCTTAAAATAATCTTCTTGTTTTTTATCTAGGTCTTCTTTTATGAAAATCTTTGTATCCTCAAGCTCTTTCTTCTTTCCGGTTATTCTCTCTTCGGAAATATCTTTCAGTCGTCTTAACTCATCCTCTAATAAAGTTAAAAGGCCACTTTTCTCTTGTTGATATTTTTCTTTAACATATCTCAAATCAGCCTCGCACTTACTGTTTAACTCTTTCATCTTCTCCTCAAAAGAAACTTGTTCTTGCAAATATCTATCATTCATTTCTCGAATCTTAGAAGAAATTTCTTGTTTGTTTAAAGTGTACGTATTCTTAATTTCCGAAATTTTTGGAAGTATCTCCTCTCGTACTCTGTGATATTCCGTTTCAGCTTCTCTTACCTTATCACTTAATTGTTTTTCTCTATCTTTAATCTTTTGGGCAATCTCTAATGCTTTAATATTCTTCGCATTACTCTCCGCGGTACCTCTATCAAGCTCCTGCTTTTGTATTTTTAATTGCTCTATCAATATCTGTAATCTCTCTGCCTCTTCTTTGTCTCTTGATAAAATCAAAGAAACTTCCTTAGCTGCCTTATCTCTTGCATCTGAAATAATACTATCTGCTCTTTTTGTGGCTTCACTCATAATACGATTGGTTTTATCTAAAACCTCTCTTTCAGCAATTAGGATTATCTCTTTCGCCTTATTCTCTGATTGATCTCTAGTAGAATTCAAGATATTTTCTCTTTCACTCTTTGCCTGAACTATTGCTTTCTGCAACAGTTCCTTCCCTAAATTTTCTTGCTCTTCGGCTATCTGTCTATAAATTTCATGTGCTTTTTGTTTTGCGTCAGTTATCGCATTTTGCCTTATTTCTGCTGCTTGGACATTAGCATCTCCTAAAATTTCTTCAGATTTTGTCTTTGCATCAAATGTCGCTTGTGCAAGAATCTGCTCTTTTCTTTGTTCTGCAAACTTTATTTTTGAATCAAGCTCATCACCAATCAATATTGCCTGCTTATTTGCCTGCTCTAATAAATCTTTGGCTTTATTATCTGCATTTACCATTATAATTTGTGCTTTCTTTTGAGCTTCACTTAATATCCAGGCCACCTCTTTTTCAGCCTTATTTAACATATTATCTCGAGCTACTCCAAATTCATTTTCAGCCGATAGATGGATCTTTGCCAATAATGAAGCTCTATCTTCTTCTGCTCTTTTTATAATTAATTCAGCCTGAACATTCGCTTCATTAATAATCTTGTCTGATTCTTTGCTTGCATCATTTAGTATATCTTCTCTTGCTTCCCACGCCTCTTCATCTGCTTCCTTTTTAAATGACACTAACATTAGCTCACACTCTTCTTGAGTTTGCTGCAATAAAGTAGCTCTTTCCTCTTCTGCCTTATTCAAAAGCATATCAGCTTCGTCATCTGCTTCTTTTTTAAATGAAACCAACATTAAATTACATTCTTCTTGAGTTTTCTCTAATAAAACAGCTCTTTCCTCTTCTGCCCTACTCAGAAGCACATCGACTTCTTCACAGGCATCCTTAATAAGCCTATCAGCATCTAATCTGACTGCCTCTTGCTTATTAATAGCTTCCAGCTTTAATTCTGCTTCACTTAATTCTTTCTTGGAAATGAGCAACATTAGCTCATATTCTTCTTGTGCTTTCTGTTTAGCTTCATGAAGGATTTTCGCTGATTCTTCCTGTGCCTTAATTATAATTACCTCGGCTTCTTTACTTGCATCTTTAAGCACTTTTGCAGAATTTAATTCTAGCTCTTTATAATTTGAATTTCTTGCAGATGCCTCAATCAATAATTCATCAGACTTCTTCTTTGCTTCTATTAAAATATTATCAGCATCTTGTTGTGCAGCTGCTCTTATAACCTCAGCTTCTTTACTTGCATCTTTAAGCACTTTTGCAGAATTTAATTCTATCTCAGTATAATTTGAAATTTTTTCAGATGCCTCAATCATTAATTCATCAGATTTCCTCTTTGCACTAATTAAAATATTATCCGCCTCTATTTGCGCAGCTGCTCTTATAACCTCAGCTTCTTTACTTGCATCTTTAAGCACTTTTGCAGAATTTAATTCTATCTCAGTATAATTTGAAATTTTTGCAGACGCCTCAACCATTAATTCATCAGATTTCTTTTTTGCCCCTATTAAAATATTATCAGCCTCTATTTGCGCAGCTGCTCTTATAACCTCAGCTTCTTTGTTTGCGGAATCAATAATATTTTTCTTCAAGAATTCAGCATCGAACAAAATACTAGTCTTAATAGCCTCAGATTCCTCTCTTGTACGTACTCTGGACTGCTCCAATTCAAACTGAACTTGATTTTTAATTCTCTCAGCATCGTCCTTGGCTGACGACCTAATTACCTCAGCATCGTAATACCCTTGCTGTCTTATTTGATCTGACTCATACTGAGCTTGTGTCTTTAAATTTTCATAAAAAATAGGATTTCCTTGCCCTACCATATACTTAGGGTCATCTCTAAGTTTATCGACTAGCCGGTTCAGTTTAATCCTTTCTGCCTGGAGCTGATTAACATCATGTAAAAGGAGTTGCTTACGTTGAAAAAATTCATTTAATAATTTTTTCTGATATTCCTGTTGCTGAGTAAATTCCTGTCTTTTCTTATCTTCAAATTCTTTTACTTTTTCTTCAGTTTTAAGTTTCTTTTCTTCTAGTTCACTTATGTCTCTAAGTAACTGCTCTTTTTTATATTCTAAACTTACAATATTTTCTTCTGTTTTGCCTTTTTTTATATGTATCTCACCCAAAGTTTCGATGGAATTCTTAATAGAATCCTTTACTTCTTCCTGTACAGCCTTATGAAATACCTTTATATCTGGGTTTTCAAATATTTGCTTATTTGCATTTTCTGCCGTGTTGACTTTCTTATGAAGTATTTCAACCATTATTCCCTCTTCCCCCGTGTATGTAATATTATTATATAAACACATATGGTGTCAATCAAGACTGCAAATTTTTCCCGAATTTATGGTCAGAAATAAAAGAAAAAACACTACATATAGTGTACCCTAAAACATCATCAAACAGCTACCTTAGGTAATACCTTTAAAAAATACTCAATCTCTTTATTATTAGGTTGGTAATAAAGGACTTTTTCCCAATATTTTCTAGCCTTTTCGAAATCCCTCAACATATAGTATGTTGATCCTTTCAACTTCAATGCCCCAATATTTTTTGGTTCCTCTTTAAGAACAATATTACATTGCTGTATAACAAGCCAATATTTATAATTATAAAAATTAAGCAAAGCTTGATTTAACCTTTTATCTAAGAGATCTAAATCCTCTAAGGAAAGGTCCTCACTAAACTTCTGATATTTCTTATCTTTCTCTGAAGCAAATCGCCAAAACATATTATAAAAGTCTTTATTCCCGGTACTATATTTGCTTAATTCTATCCGATCAAGCGCACTTGCATAACCTAAAATATACTCACTCACAGCAGACCCCACATACTCATCTTCTCTTTTACGTTTATCAATTCGATATCTGCTAACAGATTTGTTAAATGCATCGATTTTAGTCATAAGCACAAGGAAGTCAGCTCTTTTAAACGAATCAGTGCCAGTTTTTTTATCTAAAGAAAACTTGCCATCTTTATATACCTTCGAAAACATGTTTAATGCTTCAGAAACACTACAAGTGGCAAAACCATCAATTCCAACCTTCATAATCTCTTTTTCGTAAATATACTGCATATACGGATACTCAACCGATGATTTTGCAAATTCCGGAACATATGGCTCAACTTTATTAAAATTTAAACTTATACCGCTGACAAATAATAAACTCAAGGCTACCTGATATACAGTAAGTTCAGAATCTAATTGAAAGGTGCTATCAATAAATGCTGGAACAAATTGGCTCTCAGCTAAATAATACACCTGATCATGATACTGGTGGTTACGTGTAACGTCTACTAACTCCAAAGAGAATAAAAAAGATGCGATAAATAAGAAAAAATATATAAAGGAAGTTACTCTCATACAATTGTTAATATTATTCTTAAAAAGGGGGAACCGCAATAAGCCTAGATTAAGTTTTTAGAAGTTTATTTATCTTGTCTAAAAGTTTTTCTTCCTCAAAAGGTTTTTTCATAAAACCTTTGGCTCCGAGCTTAACAGCCTCCATTATAGTTTCTTGCTGGTCTATGTTGGTCAACATAACTACTTTTGCATCCTTATCAATTTCCTTTATTTGCTTAAGAACTTCCATCCCTGAAATGTCTGGCATAGTTACATCTAAAAAAATGATATCTGGTTTTTCTTTTTTAAAAGATTCTAAACCTGATGTACCGTCTTCTGCCAAAAAAACTTCAAATCCTTGTCTTTGCAAGAACTTTTCTACCCTCATTCTAATAAATGCAGCATCATCAACTACTAAAATCTTTGTCATTCTTCTAACACCCTAAACACATTATCTAAAAAAACAATATCTTCATGTGGTTTTTTAATAAATGCATCTGCATGTAATTCCTCAATCCGCTCAATCATTGCTTCATTTGCAGCGCTTGAAACAACAATTACTTTAGCATCTGGAGTATGTTCTCTAATTATTTTCAAAACGCCTATACCTTGAATCCCAGGAAGAATATTATCAAGGATAACTAAATCAGGCTTCTCTTCTCTGAATATTTCTAAACCTGTTTCGCCATTATCTGCTTCTAAGACCTTAAATCCCTGTCTTTCAAGTAATGTCTTTGTTTGAAGCCTATAAAAAGCGGCATCATCAATAATTAGTATTTTCCTCATTAATCGGACCCTCTCATTTACAATAATTTAAACATATTTAAAGTTCTAAATCAACTTTATATTGGAATAACAACTTTTACATCTTTAGGTATTGCAACAGGCATACTTTTTTGCGCATCCATTGGAATAGGCGTATGCTCTACTTTCGAAGATTTATTTTCAGAATCCATTATTTTAGTCTGAAGCAAGATATTTACCTCTATTCTTCGATTTATCGCTAGATTTTCTGGTGTGTCATTATCTACCCTTGCCCTAAATTCTCCATATCCGATTGCTGAAACCCTATTAGGATCTATTTTATGGAAATCAACCATATACTTAAGAACAGTATAGGCTCTATCAAAAGATAACTGCCAATTATCCTTATACATATCATTTTTAATAGGCAAATTATCAGTATGGCCCTCAATAATTATATCGTTTTCTATAGTCCCAAGAATCTCTTTGATAACAGGGTCAAGATACATATTTGCGCCAGGCTTTAAATACGCATATCCAGAATTAAATAATACTGGCTGATTAAAAATCAGACGAATCTTCTGTTCCTCAACCACAACCTCTATATATTTTTTCAAAGTCTCTTTCTCAACAATTTTTTTTATTTTTGTTATTAGTTGCGACTTTTGTTCCACTTCCAATTCTTCTGCCTTAGCCTCCGTTACTTGAATAATAGGATCTTCTCTAACAGGAGTCTTTTCTTGAGTCATGTTTAGTCTCTGTCTAAACCCTTTTTTTATTTGTTCTGTGACGCTATCGCTATCCCCTGCTTCAGGGGTCTTCGAAAGATTTAATGCTGCAATTGTATATAGTAAAATGAAAAAGGTAAGCATCTGACACATAAGGTCACCCATAATTGCATCAGCGATATTCATAGCTTCTGCCCTTACTTTCTTTGCCATCTTATTTCCTACTTCTTAACTTTTTTAACAACATTCTTGTCATTATCCTGAAGAAAACTCTTCAAAAACTTCTCTACCTTAGAAGGAATTTCTTCTTTTTCTATCATTAGAATCCCTTGAGTTATTAATCTTTTCAAATATGCTTCTTTTTCTGACATTTCTTTTAATTTCTCTTTAGCCGGTATAAAAATAACACCAGAAATTATTCCACCATATAAAGTAGTAATAAGCGCAACAGCCATCGCAGGACCAATTTTTGAAGCATCTGACAATCCTTTAAGTAACTGTATTAACCCTACAATTGTACCAACCATACCATAAACAGGACCAAAGCTAGCCATATTCCCATACATGGAATGAATACTCCCGTGTCTGTTTTCCATTTCCTCAATATCATTATCCAAAGTAGCTTTAATAAAAGCATGTCCTGTTTTTTCTGTTAATAGCTGTACTCCGAACTTAAGAAAAGGTTGTTTGATTGTTTCCACTTCTTTATTAAGAGCCACCCTTCCTTGCGATTTACAAACCTTAGCAAGTCTAACTAATTCATCTATCGCATCCTGAGGAGTCATCTGCTTCTTAGGCATAATAACCATTTTCCCTGTTTTTAAAAAAATCTTGAATTTAGCAAAAGAAGAACTTATTAAAAGAGAGGCAAAACAAAGACCAACTACAATCAAAAAAGAAGGAGCATCAATATATGCTTGTGGATTAACTAATATATCGCTCATCCCAACAAAAATAACGACAAAAATTATAGAAGCTGCAATTAGTATATTTATTTCCATCTTAATCCCCCTAAACTATTCTTTTTCCAAGATATAACATAGAAGGCAAAAGGTAAAGAGCTGGGCATGCTTTTCACCTTTTTACTTTTCACCTTTTCCCTTATACTTATGCTATGAGTAAATACCTAAAACTTATTAAAGAAGGGCAACTAATCTTCCAAGATGGAGGGTTTGGAACAATGCTTCAAAAGCACAAAATAACCCCTGAAGATTTCCAAGGATTTGAGGGAGCTTTTGAATACCTTAACATTACTAGACCAGACATCATCCAAGATATCCATAAACAATACTTGCTAGCAGGCGCCGAAGTAATGGATACTAACAGTTTTGGTGGGAACAGAATAAAGCTTAAAGAATATGGCCTTGAAAAAAAAGTATATGACCTTAACTTTGCTGCAGCTCAAAACGCAAAAAAAGCAATAAACTCACTTAACTTAAAAGACAGATTCGTGATGGGTTCAATGGGACCAACAGGTTTTCTGCCTTCCTCCACAGACCCAAGCTTAGGAAACATTAGTTTCGACGAGTTAGCTTCCGTCTTTGAAGAACAAGCAAAGGCACTTATAGATGGCGGGGCTGACCTTTTATTGCTAGAGACACAACATGACATCTTGGAAGTAAAAGCTGGCATTGTAGGAGCCAGAAAAGCTATCAACTCCTCATGCAAAGAAATAGCCTTACAAGTTCAAGTTACTGTTGACCAACATAGCAACATGCTCTTTGGCACGCACATACTAACTGCACTTACCATTATTAAAGATATGGGCGTAGATGTTTTTGGTATTAACTGCTCAACTGGACCAACAGAAATGGAAAATACTATCAAGTTACTTAGTGATCATTCTCCGCTTCCCATTTCCATAATTCCCAATGCAGGAATGCCTGAAAATATTGATGGAGCAGCTCATTATAAAATGACACCTGAACTATTTGGAGATGTTATTGGTGATTACTTAAAAAAATATAGAATAAGCGTTGTTGGTGGTTGCTGTGGCACAACACCAGAACATATCAAAGCACTACGTGCTAAAATCCAAATGACAAATGACAAAATCCAAAATACCCTAAGCCTTAAGCCCCAAGCCCTAAACCATTTACCTAGTTTCTGTAGTCCGATATCTTTACCAAAAGAAAAAGATGCTCCACAAATTATTGGTGAAAGAATAAATTCACAAGGATCTCGAAAAGCCAAAGACTTAATGCTACAAGATAAATATGACGAACTGATTGACCTTACTAAATCCCAAGAACAACAAGGGGCAGACCTTATTGATTGTTGCTTTGCAATGACAGAAAGAAGTGACGAAGAAGCTCAACTTGCTCACTTTGCTAAAAAAACAGCCTATGCAACCATGTTACCACTCTGTTTTGATTCCACAGAAGCTAATGTCCTTGAATCTGCGGTAAAAGCATATGCGGGAAAACCGTTAATAAACTCCATTAATCTAGAAAGCGAAAAAATACATCAAATATTACCAATTGTTAAAAATTTTGGACTAAGCACTATTGCACTTTGTATTGATGAACAGGGAATGGCTAAAACAGTTGCTGAAAAAATTATTATTGCTAAAAAAATATATAAAATAGCAGTAACAGACTATAACCTCAAACCTGAACAACTTATTTTTGACACGCTTACATTTACACTTGCTACTGGGGAAGAAGAATGGAGAGACTCAGCAATAGAAACTTTTAACGCAATTAAACTACTCAAACAAGAACTCCCTGGGGTAAAAACTGTTCTAGGTGTAAGCAACGTATCATTTGGCCTTACTCCTCAATCTAGAAAAGTACTAAATCTTGTTTACCTACATAAAGCTGTTGAGTATGGCCTTGATATGGCAATCTTCAATGCTGAACATTTCCACCCACTTTCAACATTAAATAAAACAGAAGTAGCTCTTGCCGAAAATCTAATCCTTAATACAAAACCAAATGCACTAACAGAGTTTATTGAATATTTTCAAAATAATAAACCAGACAATGCTATACAAAAAACAGATAAAAAAATATCAAATGAAAATATATCTTTAGATAAACTCATTCAACAAAAAATAGTAACAAGAGATAAAGAAAATATAGTTGAACTACTTGAAAAACTAAGGCAAACAATGAAAACAGAAGAAATAATTAATACAGTACTTCTTCCTGCCATGAAAATAGTCGGTGGTAAAATGGAAAAAGGAGAGATTATTCTACCGTTTGTTCTGGAGTCAGCAGAAATAATGAAGCGCTCCATCATCCATCTTGAACAATATTTAGACAAAAACAGTAACTTATCCAAAGGAACTATCGTACTTGCTACTGTTTATGGAGACGTTCATGATATTGGCAAGAACCTTGTGAAAACTATCACAGAAAATAACGGTTATAAAGTTATCGACCTCGGCAAACAAGTCCCAGCTGATAAAATTATCGAAACTGCACTCAAAGAAAATGCAGACGCTATCACCCTTTCTGCCTTGCTTGTTACAACCTCTAAACAAATGCAACTTATTGTTGAGAAACTTCATGCTTTAGGAAAAAATATTCCTGTTATTATAGGCGGAGCCGCCATCAACGAAAACTTTGCGAATACTATTTCTAAAGTGAATGGAAAACCATACAAAGGAGGAGTATTCTACTCCAAGGATGCCTTCAGTGGATTAAAAATATTAGAGGATTTAATAAATGGTTCAAAAAAAAATAATTGATCCTGATAAATTCATTCCCTTTATCAACAAACAAGTACTTTTTAAAACTTCTTGGGGATTAAAAAACAATAATCCGGAAACAATTCTTGAATTAGAAAAGGCATTTTCTCAAATAAAAGAACTAGTAATAAATTCAAACGTAAAAGGCATTGTTTTCTATGATACTTTTCATATTACTAAAACAGATACTTCTATCTCCTTTCCTAACCACGGTATTACTTGGAAATTCCCAACAATAGACAACAAAAATGTTGCTTCTTCAGCAGGAAACAAAATTGTTCTTCAAGTAGTTACTTTAGGCAAAGAAGCACTAACCAAATATGAAGAATTTGAAAAGGAAGGTAACTACTCAAACGCTTTTTACTTCCATGGTTTTACTACTTGGATGGCAGAAGCTTTGGCCCAATATAATCACAACACCATGAGAAATGAACTTGGCAGCAGAGTACCACCAGAAAGATATTCGTTTGGATATTCGCTATGCCCTGATATGAGCATGCAAAAAGATCTTTTTACACTTCTTGAACTAAATGAATCTAAGGATGTTGCTTTAACTGAAAGCTATATGATGTATCCAGAGCAAAGCACCAGCGCAATAATTTTACACTAAAAATACACCAAAAGTGTTTTCAATACACTCTTTTTTCTGGAATTAAAATTCACGTTATCTGAAAAGTCTATTTTGGCGCAATATCCAATTATGCCTCTACTATCTTTAACCTCAGTTATTGTATATTCAAAATCTTGCTGAGAAATACGATTTCCTGTAACAGAATCCAATAGGTTTTGTTTCCAATAAGTCATAAGCTTCTGTAAGTCTTTCTTTGTTTTACCAAACACCAACATACTATCCGCTTGTTTTCCCATATTTTCTCTATCTGTTGGTGTAACTAAAAGTATTCCAAAGTTTCTTCTCTTCTCTAATGTTTTTTCGGCTAATTCTAAAGGAACATCTTTTGCTTTAGAAAGATGAATAGCTAGTAAGTCTTTATTTAACTCCCACTGCCAAGCCATAACGTCTATTCCATATTCCGCTTTATAATCCTTAACATCACCTGCATCATAAAGTGCGTTCCTGTTTTGCAACATCTTATTTCTGAAAACATCTGCCTGAATAGACCTATATCTGATTGCTTCTTCAAGCTGTATTGCCTGTTTATCTTTTTGATACCTAGCACTTTCATGAAAGTTATTTCCATAACTAACACCCTGCTCTACAGCTAAACAATATGCTGCAACTTCATCAAACAAATAATCATCCTGATCTATGAATCTTTCTTTCATGTTTGAATCTATAAGCATCGCACCAAGTCCAAGCCTAGCGAGCTGTGCTGGAAAACTAACATTCCTTCTAAACTGCAAATAATCTTTCAAAATCATTGCCACTGTTGAGCTATTGCTACCGATACTCACACCGCTCGAAAGCCCACCCTTATCTTCATGATGGTCTTTTTTAACTATAAATTTCGAATCTATACCTTTTAAACTAGAAGTAGGCTCTTGCGTATCCACTAATATTAACCCCATATTTTCTTTATAGTATTCAGCTTGCGTTACAATTCCAGCAAACTTATTATCTGCATTAACAACTGGTACAGCGTAGACTTTCTCAAGAGTTATCTGCATAGCAGAATCCATCTCTACATTTAACTCAAACTGAATATCTTCAGGAACTTTCTCTCGTGTAGATTTATAGATATTCTTCCATGCCAAAGCATCTGCTACTGTCAACTCTTTCAGGTCTCGCCCTTTAACAATTTCTGTCATAAGAAACTCTTCTCTTTCTACATGTCTCAAACATCCCAGATACTTACCATCGGCATCAATTATAGGCATAAGAACCCTTAGCCCAGGCTTATATTTAAGAACATTTTTTGTTGCTTCCAAATAATTCATTCCAGGTGTAACTACAGGCAAATGAGCTGAAGTAATCATCTTTCTTTTTGCACAAACATATGGGTTATCATTTAGGTTAGTAAAAAAAGCTTCAGTGAAACCCTTTCTACCAAGAACAGAATCCACATAGTCTCTGACTTCTTCTTGCAACACACCTTCATAACAAGGTTTTATCATTAATCTTTTATCCCCTGTTTGAAACATTAAATATGACATCATAATTACTGAAACTATAGAATCAACATCAGGATTAGTATGTCCAGAAATAGGAAGATACACTGTATCAACGCTACTTTTCACTTTTGGTATATAATCTGACATAGGGGCTTTATTCGAACCAAAAAATCTTTTATTAAAAGCATCAAACTTGTTTGGATGATAATTAGCAATAAGCCAACACAACTTACCCATACTATTTACTTTTTCTGAAGTATGCGCACCAGTTTCTGCTTCAACTTGTTGTAACAAATTTGGCAACTCTATGACTACATCTACAAAATTACTCCAAACAAAAGATGGAGCATCCGAATATTTGGAAAGCAAAAAATCACAAAGCTTACCAACATACTCTGCAAGAGCTACCTCTCCAATATTCTTTTGATTTATCGGCAAAGATACTACTTTAAAGTGCATTTTGAAATTTGTTATTACATTAAACATACAAATATATCGGACTTACCTATTAAAAATTGCATCAAATCTTGTTTATGTGTTGATGTGTTTATAGTTTGCTAAAGCAAACATGTTTAATAATATTTAAATTTTACCTTGAACAAATAAACACATAAACAGCGACGTAGTCGCCTAAACAAATAAACAATTTAAGTATATTTTCAATCTACCCAAAGCTTCAAGGAAGCTATCATTGATGGTAAATCTTCAGGGCTAACCTTTCTAGCGGTTATTGCATTAATAAATGACTTCCCATATCCTTTATGTTTCACTCGTTTATCAAGGATTATAACAGCACCTTTATCTGTTTTAGACCTAATTAGTCTGCCAATTCCTTGTTTGAACTTTACAACTGCTTTAGGTACAACATAATCAAAAAAACTACTTCTTCCCAACGTAGCGACTTGCTCCATCCTCGCCATAACTATAGGATCAGTTGGGACATCAAAAGGAAGCTTAACAACAATTACATAAGACAAACTGCGCCCTGGAACATCTATTCCTTCCCAAAAGCTATCTGTGCCCATTAAAACAGCACCTTCCTTATCCTTAAATGCGTTTATAAGATTCTTGTCAGACATTTGTTTGCCTTGGCAATAAACTGGAATTTTCACTTTTTCCAATTCATGTTTAATCCCATAATAACAATCACTTAAATGTTTATGTGAAGTAAATAGAACTAAGGCTTTACCATCTATTCCAATCAAAAGCTCCTTTAAATATTTAGAAATACTATCCACGTATTCCTTGTCATCCTTATATGCAGGAACATCGTTAGGAACACATAAGAGCATACGTTTCTCTAGGTCGAATGGTGAGCTAAAAACAGCAGTTTCTATCTTCTTATCCGTATCTAAATATCCTAACCTTGATAGATAATAATTAAAATTACCGTTTATGGAAACAGTTGCAGAAGTATGAATAACCGCTCCTAAACCATCTAAAAGCTCTTTCTGCAAGATATCCCCTGATGACAATGGAGTAATAATCATTTCGTAATGAACTGACCTTGGTCTTTCAACCTTCTCTAGCCATCTTATATAACCTGGACTTCTCTCATACATAAGAGCAAGTTCTTCTAATAAACCGTCTATTTCTGAAATAATTCCTCTTAAAAATGACCTCTGAAAAACCGTAAGTTCATCCTTAATTTCTATTCTTAAATCATTTAGTAGTGGTTTTATCTCAAGCAAAACCCCAATCAAATCATTAATGGAATTATAAATAGAATCAATAACGCCTTCTTCTATCTCGGCAAAGCCTATCCTCTTCTGGCTTTTTTTAAAAAATACATTTTGTTTTTCTTTTTCTTTAAAAACATCTTCTATCTCATTAAACCAATCATTATTAGCTTTTATAGCTTTTCTAAACTTAGTTTTAATCTTTTTCATATCTTTTTCAGTTTCTTTCCCTACAACAAAATCATCAATAGAATTATTCTCCACCATCTTAGAAAATAACTCATTTAACCTTTTTTTAGCAAAAGACATAGAAAAACAACCTGTAGCCACATCTTCTAACGTATGAGCCTCATCAATAATAAGCTGATCAAATTCTGGCAGAACATTTCTCCCATAATGTATATCCGCAAGCAAAAGAGCATGATTAACTACAATAATGTTTGCATTCTTGGCATTCTCTTTTAATTTATTTAAAAAACAAACCTGTTTAAAAGGACAATGGGATTGCAAACAACTTTTTGTTTCTGCTTTTATCTGGGAATTAAACCTTGTCTTCAAACTATTATGTATTTCAGAAATGTCTCCTCTTTCCGATGAAATCACCCACATCATGAGTGATAATGCGCCTTTAAGTAACGAATCATCCTTTCTGGACACAGCAGAATTCATTAAATAAGCAAATTTGTTTAAACAAATATAATTCTCTTTGCCTTTAATCATCTCTTCTTTAAATTCTATTCCTAATGCCTTTTTTAAAGTCGGGATGTCTTTATCTACCAACTGTTCCTGCAAAGCTTTAGTCTTAGTGGATATAACAACTGTCTTCTCCTGTTTTAAGGCAAAAAATACTGCTGGAAGTAAGTAAGCTAAGGACTTCCCGGTACCTGTGCCAGCCTCGACGACCAAATGAATATTTTTCTCAAAACTTTGCCAAACCTTTTCCATCATATCAACTTGCGCTGACCTTACTTCAAACCCTGGCAAATTCTTAGCTAAACTTCCATCTTCCTTAAACATTTGGAACAAAGAATCAATATCCTTATCCTTGAAGCTATCGTCCTTGTATCGTTCACTTATTTCACCTATTTTAAGTTTGTTAAACTTAAACGACACCCAAGGATAATCATGTTTTTCAAGCTTATTACCAAACACATCATCAAATATCATTCGTAAAGGAATATCAGTCTGATCTAAATAATAAAGCAAAACAGAAACTACATTTTTGTCTAAAGTTTTTATCTCTTCTACTAGCTTTAAGTATAGATTAGCAGTCATCAAACTATCATCTTTTGCTCGATGAACATTTTCCTCTAATACACCATATATTTTTGCCAAATGGCTTAACTTAAAGCTACCACCAGTGGGGTTTAAAATGGAAATAATATCCAACGTATCTAGCATTACATTGTCCAGAACAGGTTTATTTACTCTTATGAGTGCTTGATCTAACATCCCTATATCAAACTTGATATTATGCCCAACAACCAGATCGTTACCAATAAACTCAAGCATTTCATCAACTACTGCTTCAAAAACTGGTGCATGACTCACCATCTCATTAGTGATTCCAGTCATATTTGCAACAAAATCAGAAATCATTTCTGTAGGTTTAACTAAAGTAGAATATTCGGCTACAAGTTCGCCTTTACGGAACCTAACGATACCGATCTCTGTAATTTCGTTTCTTTTCTCATCTAAACCTGTAGTTTCAACGTCTAACGCAATAAAATCTAAGCAACTCATTTCTTTACCTTTTCTAAAATCTCTTTAACTAAAAGGTCAAGATTTTCACCTGTTTTCAAAGAAACATGAAGCCCATTATCTGGCAGTATATCCTTTTCTTTAACCAAATCTATTTTGTTATAAACTGTTATTATTGGCTTATCATCTATTCCCAACTCATGCAGAACCTCATAAACTGCTTTTATTTCTTGTGTAAGCTGTTTACTAGAAGCGTCTACAACATGAATAAGCACATCGCTTAGAAAAACTTCTTCCAATGTTGCCTTAAAAGACTCTATCAAAAAATGCGGAAGATTATTTATAAAACCGACAGTATCTACTATATAAAATTCAGCGTTCTCATAGCTAACCTTTTTAGTTATTGTATCAAGCGTTGCAAACAATTGATCCTTAGCAAAGGCTTCTTTCCCCTTAAATGAATTAAACATTGTAGACTTCCCAGCATTAGTATAGCCAACCAAAGAAACTATAGGAGTATTACTCATCATACGTTTCTTCCTCATCAAAGACCTATTTTCTTTTACTTTCTTTAGGTCATCTTTGAGCCTGCTAACCTTCTTCTTAATCATCCGTTTATCTATCTCTAACTGTGTCTCACCCACACCCTTCATTCCAATTCCGCCCTGCTGTCTAGAAAGATGTCCCCACATTTTTGTAAGTCTAGGATAAAGATACTGAAGTTGCGCAAGCTCAACCTGTAACTGCGCTTCCTTAGAAGATGCCCTTGATGCAAAGATCGATAAAATTATCTCAGTCCTATCTAAAACCTTACATTTTAGTTGCTCTTCTAATGCTTGTTTTTGCAACGGAGAAATATTGTCATTAATAACTATTGTCTCAACCTTAAACTCTTTTATAGCCTCAGCCACTTCTTCTATTTTACCTTTACCTAAATAAGTAGAACCACTAAGCGCATCTCGGTGCATTGTTAAAGTCAGAATCACTTCCGCATGCAAGTTCTCAACTAAAGAGATTACCTCTGCAACAGAGTATTGGAAATTTCTATCCTTTATTGTAACGACAATTACTTGTTCTTTATCAAAATTGTTTTTTCCTACCAATGTCAATCTTCCTTTTTGAGATCTCTGTTCATTAATGAACTAATAGTCTCTTTAATAGAAGCACTCTCATAGATAACTTTATATACAGCTGTAATGATTGGCATCTCAATCTTTTGCTTAATTGATAACTGATGGATTACCTTACTTGAAGTAACTCCTTCTGCAACATCAACCATACCAGAAAGAATATCGTCTATTCTCTCTCCTTTGCCTAAGGCAAGCCCAACCGAATAGTTGCGACTTTTAGGTCCATTGCAAGTAGTAATAAGATCGCCAAACCCAGACAAACCGAAAACAGTATCTTCCTGTCCGCCAACATGCAAACAAAACCTACGCATTTCAGCTATTCCTCTTACCATTAATGCTGACTTAGCATTTGTTCCCAGATTCATAGCATCAACAATCCCAGCGGCCAGAGCAATTACATTCTTAAGGATTCCGCCATACATGACTCCAATAACATCATCACAAACATAAGCTCTAAAGCTCTCGCTACTAATCATTTGTTGGACTATTTTTGCTACATTAATGTTATGAGACGCAATTACAGTAGCTGCAGGTAATCCTTGATAGATTTCTTTAGCTAAATTAGGACCAGAAAGAACGCAGAATTGCTCATTTAATTGTTCAACAGAAAAAATCTGTCTGTCTATCTCTAGCATAGAAAGACCACTCTCTTCCATGCCTTTTGTTGCACTTACAATAATATGTTGGTCAAGAATCATTGGTTGTAGAATTTTCATCACTGAACGATAAAAGTTCGAGGAAACAACCACGAAAATCACAGTTACATCCTCAATCACTAAGGATATCTCGTCAAAAGAAATAGCCTCTATAACAGAAGAAAGCTTTGGCTCAATTAATCCATAATAAGAATTAACTCTATTTAAGTTAATATCTTCAATTATTTTTTCACTATGACAGGCGATATATACCTTATCATTTTTCTCTGACAAAACCTTTGCCAAAGAAGTTCCCCAAGCACCACAACCAACAACAAGTGCTTTCATATTTAAATCTTATTCTCCTGTCCTTTAAGTAATCTTTGAATATTAATCTTATGCTTATAGATTATATAAGCAACAACTATAAATACAAACCAAGAATAAGCCAGCTCAACATTAAAAAAAGGTATAAACATCAATATCAAAATAATAATTCCTGAAACAATAGAAGCAAAAGATACATATCTGGTAAATTTAATTATTATTAATTCCGAAACAAGCCCAATGATAGCAACTAAAGGCTGTATAAAAAACAAGACTCCAACTCCTGTTGCAACTCCCTTTCCACCTTTAAAACCAACAAAAGGGCTAAACGTATGACCTAAAACTGCCAAGGTTGAACCAATAACTGTCATTAAGGGATCACCGTAAGTAAATATATTGATAATCAAAGCAGCAAAGAACCCTTTCCCTGCATCACAAAAAAAAGCTATAACTCCAAACAAAGGACCAACAGACCTGTAAACGTTTGTAGCCCCGATGTTTCCACTGCCAACCTTTGTCAAATCAACGCCTTTTACCCTTGCGACCAAATAACTAAAAGGAATAGCACCCAACAAATAACAAACTATTAATAATAAAAATAAACTTAACATTTTTCTTCCTCCAGTGCTTTTATTAGAAATTTTTTAATGGACACATTATCCATTTCAAGTCTTACAAAAAGATCGTTTTTGCTTCCATGCTCAACAAAAATATCCTCATTTATACCAACTGCTTTGGTTTTTACAGAAATTCCTTCTCTCTGAATCATTTCTGAAATTATCCCATAAAGTCCACCACTTGTGATACCCTCTTCAGCAGTAATAACAAATTTTGATTTCTTTAAGAAAGTTTTTGCTGTACTTTCATCAAAAGGTTTAATAAACCTTACATTAATCAAATTAACATTTAAATTATGCTCAGTAATTATCTCATAAAAAGGAACAACCATTGACCCACATGCAAAAACAGTAACCTTAGCGTTTTTATTATCTATCAACACCTCAGCCTTGCCTTTGATTATAGGTGTTTGCGGATAATCAATGTTTGGGACATCTCCCTTAGGATATCTTATGGACACTGGCCCACTTTGTTTAAAAGCAAAATCCATCATTTGTTCTAGCTCTTTATGATCTTTAGGAGCTAAAACGGTCATATTTGGAATCATCCTCATAAAAGGAATATCAAACACTCCATGATGTGTTGGGCCATCCTCTCCCACAAGTCCTGCTCTATCCATCACAAGCACAACTGGAAGATTCTGTAGCGCAATATCATGTATTATCTGATCAAAAGAACGTTGCATAAAAGTAGAATATATAGCAACAACAGGCTTAAACCCTTGTACTGCAAGTCCTGCTGCAAAGGTAACTGCATGCTCCTCACTCATTCCTACATCAATGAATCTTTCTGGAAATTTTGACCTAAATTTACAAAGACCAGTCCCATCTTCCATCGCAGCTGTTATAGCTACTATCTTTTTATCTTTTTGTGCGAGCTTTACAAGTTTGTCACCAAAAACACTTGTATATGTAATCTTATTTTTCTTATCTAAAGGTTCTCCTGTTTTAGGATCAAACTTACCTAACCCATGAAATCTTGTGGGATCATTTTCGGCTGGTGGATAACCATGACCTTTTTTAGTAAGTATATGTATAATTACTGGCTCTGGAGCTTGCTTCGCATAGTTTATTGCTCCCATTATATGAGGAATATTATAACCATCTATCGGACCAAGATACCTAAAACCAAGCTCTTCATATATGACACCTATTTTTTTATAATTTATCAATAAGTGTTTTGTTCTAGTTATTAGTTTATCAATAGAAACAGCTAAAGGCTCTCCCTTCGGTAATCTTTTAATAAGAGCTTCGGCTTTTTTCTTGAACCCACGATAAAGCATGTTGTACCGTAATGAGGTTATATGATCTGAAACAACTCCCACTGACTCTGAAATTGACATCTCGTTATCATTTAAAATTACAATAAATGGTCCTTTAATGCAGTGTACATTATTTATTGCCTCAAATGCTTCTCCGGAAGAAATGGAAGCATCACCAATAACCGATAACACTGTAAACTTATCTCCAGCTATGTCCCTAGCTTTTGCAATACCTAATGCTGCAGAAATAGATGTAGCAGCATGACCTGCTCCAAAAATATCATGCTGCGACTCACTTCTTTTGGGAAAACCGCTGATTCCATCTGTTTTTCGAATAGTAGAAAAACTGTTTAGCCTTCCTGTTAACAATTTATGAGTATAGGCTTGATGACCAACATCCCATATAATCTTATCCTTTGGGCTTTCTAAGGAAGCATGGATAGCTACTGTAAGCTCAACAACCCCTAAATTAGGAGATAAGTGGCCACCATTTTCGGCTACAACCTCAATTATTTTATTCCTACACTCATCTGCAACAGAATATAATTCCTGCTCTGTAAGATTTTTTAGGCCAATCGGCAAATCAATATTTTCTAATAATCCCACTAATTATTCCTCTTATAAACCATCATTGTAAAATCCATTAGTACTTTCTTGATTCGCTTGTCTACATTTTTTAAAGAACCAATCATTTCATCATAAATGTTACTTGCAAAATCTTTTGCTCCTACAAGCCCCATTAATGAAACATAAGTTGCCTTATCATTATCTTTATCAGAGCCAATTGGTTTTCCTAAAGTAACAGCATCAGATGTCTCATCCAAGATGTCGTCTATAACCTGAAAAAGTAATCCTAAATTATCAGCATACTCAACTAAAGAAAATTCTCCGACTAAATCTTCTTTCCCTGTACTCAAAATTAAAGGACAAATAAAAGCAGCTCTGATAAATCGACCTGTCTTAAGTTCATGTATTTTTCGAAGTCTATCTAAACCACAAGAATCTTTTGAGCTTTTAATATCCATAACCTGACCACCGACCATGCCTTGTGAGCCTAAAGCTCTACTCAAATAAGTTATTGTATTTACTATGTTCTTAGGCTCGAATCCATTATTAAGCAATCCCTCTGACATTTCTTCATATGCCTTTGTCATCAGAAAATCACCAGCCAAAATAGCCATATCTTCTCCAAATACTTTATGATTAGAAGGCTTCCCTCTCCTGAAATCATCATCATCCATTGCTGGAAGATCATCGTGGATTAAGGAATAAGCATGAATCATTTCAACTGCAGCAGCTAAGGGCAGAAAATTATTAGCATCCTTATATAAAGATCCGACAGCAAGAATAATACAACCTCTTATTCTTTTCCCGCCAGCCATAACGCTGTATTTAGAGGCCTCAATAATAAGGTCAGTATCTGTATCTTGGAAAGAAAGAACATCTAATAAATGCTCCTCAATCATATTTTTATATTGATCAAAATAAGGTAGGGTATTCATTTTCTTCAATCGGTTCTATTAGAACAGAATTATCTTTTTTTTGAACAAGTTTATGGATTCTAACTTCAGCCCTTTTAAGCTCCTTTTCACATTCCTCAACGTATCTCATCCCAGTCTCATATTTAACGACTGCATCATCTAAGGAAATCTCCGAATCCAGCTCTCTAACTGTCTTTTCAATCTCTTTTATTTTATCTTCAAATTTCATGGTGCTATTATCCTTCATTTTGAATTTTATTATACCACTCAGACTTCTTGTTGTAGAGAAACTAAAAATCGTTGCAAAGAATGGGTGTAAAGCTTAAACTTATTAAAGAAAAAATTCACTTCAAAGGGGCCATTATTTGGATCTAACTACTATTTTAGGAATAGCTTCGGGTGTCACCCTTATTTTGCTAGCCATTTTTATTCAAAGCGGACTAGGTATATTTTTCTCTATTCCAAGCATATTGATAGTTGCAGGAGGAACAATTGCAGCAACTTTAATAAGCTATCCACTTAACGAAGTTATCAAAGTAATTAAAATTGCAGGCAAAGCCTTTCACTCAAGCATAAAGGAACCTACCTATCACATGATAGAATTAGTCAACCTAGCAGGAATAGCTCGAAGAGAAGGTCTTATTCACTTACCATCACATGCAAAAAAACTAGATGATTTCTTTGTTTTAAAAGGAACTCAGATGATTGCCGATGGGATACCTAGGCAAGAGATAATAAGAGCATTAAATACAGAAATAACTATCATGCAGTCTAGACACAAACTTGGAAGAGAAATATTTCAAGCTTTAGGTGTATTTGCGCCTGCGTTTGGATTAATTGGAACACTAATTGGACTAGTTCAAATGCTTTCTAACCTAAGTGACCCAAGTGCGCTAGGACCTGGAATGTCCACAGCAATACTTACGACGTTTTATGGAGCTGTTCTTGCAAATCTTATCTTCTTACCCTTAGCCAATAAACTAAAAAGAAGGAGCGAACAAGAATTCCTATTAATGCAGATTTCCAAAGAAAGTATCCTTAGCATGCAAGCTAAGGAATCAATCACTCTGCTAGAAGATAAACTTTCTTCTTATATCTCAAGATCTTTACAACAAGCACTCAGAAAAAACAAACCAACTAAAAATGAATAATGACGATGATTTAGCAAATGACTCTTGGCTAGAGTTACCATCTGACGACAATGATGAACCAACTGGTGATTGGTTCCTAACCTTTGCAGATTTAATGACTTTGCTTTTAACTTTCTTTATACTGCTATATTCAATGTCTAAAATAGATGCAGACAAATACATTTCTCTTTCTGGTTCACTTCGCAAAACATACGGAACTGAATCAAAACTTGAAACAGGAACAATAGTAAGTGAAAACTTTAGTCTTGATGGATCAAATCTAACTTCAATAAATGATATACTTACTAAAAAACTAGATGAAATACTAAAAAATATCAACATTTTCATCTTCCAACATCAACTTCAAAATATTGTAAAAGCATACATAGATGAAAGAGGTGTAGTTATTAATATCTCTGACAGTATGCTCTTTAAAAATGGCGACGATAATTTGACACCTCAAAGCAGAATAATATTAAACTATCTAATGGAGCTATTTCAAACCTTCCCCTATCCAATCTTAATTGAAGGACATACTGACAACACCCCAATTGAAACGATAAGATTCCCATCTAATTGGGAGCTCTCCACACTACGCGCTTGTAATGTCATTAAATACTTTATCTCTAAAGGCATCTCCGCAGATAGGCTTTCAGCAGAAGGATTTGGAGAGTTCAGACCTGTTGCTAACAATACCACTGACTCTGGCAGATCAATGAATAGAAGAGTAGAGATTGTCTTCAAAAGAGGTGGAATAATGAAAACCTTAGAAGATAATGTTGAACCCACTCCCTAAATAAGCTATACTAAACATGCTATGAACGATCAAAAAGTACAAAAATTTTTACAAAAGACTTTAGATAACAATAGATATGTAAATTTTCATTTACTACCTTTTGATTATGAGTCACTTATCAAAATAGATGCCATTCAAGAGCAGATTCTAAACATAAAAAAAGCACCAGAAGAAGAAAGAAATGCTGAAAAAGACCGACTTCAAGCAATAATATATACTGAGCTATATAAGCTCAAAACTCCAATGGAAGACATTAAAGAATATTTTCAAAAAGCAATTCTTACAGATAAATTCAAAAATTATTTAGGACAAGCGTTTAAGTTTGGACTACAGTTCAACAAGGATGAGAATCCATATAAAACTACTTTTATCCATTTAGCACAATTCTTTGTAGCAGATATCTGCTATGAGTTTCTCTGGCATTTAGAAAACGAATAAGCTTTTAATAAGGGGCTCCGCGCCCCTTATATATCCCCTCACCCCCTAATAAAACTCACTTCCTTAAATTTGGGAAATTTTTTGTCACCCTTTTATTCATTACTGTTTTCAATATATATTTTTCAACCTGCGGGAGCATTGCGACACTATCTTCTTTTTATTCGTTATCGTTAAATGACTTCAAAATTTCTGCAATTTAAGTCGTTCAAACATTACTCGGGGGTAGTTTTTTAAAAAATTTTAAAAAATTGTCCCGGAGTTATCTGAGCAAATATAAAATCATAGATATTTCGACGAACCTCTCCCACGGAAGCTATAAGTATCTTAAAATAAATAATGGTGCCGTTACCCTCTCCTTTTCATTTATGAAATGGAGAGGGTCGCAGCATCCTAGTTCCTAAGTAAATAAAAGTGTCTTCTGCGGGGAGAGGTTAACTTCTCCATACCTTATAAGCAATATAAACCATACAAATACCAAACAATTTTCTCAAAACAATAACAGGCAAAATGCTAGCCATATAACTTCCCACTAAAGAAGCTAAAATCGCAGGGATAAGCAATATCAAAGAACCTTTCACCTTAATTGTTCCATGTTTATAGTACACAAATATACTTATAAAAGAAGCAGGAACTATCATCCAAAGAGCAATGCTTTGAGCAAACAATTGACCATAACCCAAATACAACATTAATGGGACATAGATTGCTGCAGTACCAACTGCCATTAATCCAGAAATAAATCCTCCCAATAATCCTGCCATGAATAATACAATCATATTAAGAAAATCCTTATCCCTGCATAACAAATATATAAAGCAAATACTTTCTTTAATGAAGATGTATCCATTTTTTGAGCAAGCATACTGCCTGCCAATGCACCAATAAAGCCACCTGCTGTCAAGATTGATACTATATGAAAATCTAATTTAACTGAAAAAATAGAATAAGCTAAAACACCAATAATGCCTAAAAAAAACATTATTAAAACCGAAGTGCCTTGGGCCTCTTTCTGCGAATAACCCATTAAGAAAACCATAGCAGGGACAATTATAACTCCACCACCAATGCCTAAAAGACCTGACAAAAAGCCAGCTAATCCACCTACTAGAATTAATTTTCTTACCACAATATCTTAAGAAATTTTCTTTTGCCTGCCTTAATTACCACTTCTTTACCTGTTTCTAGCAAATAAAAAGGGTCTGAGACCTTTTCGCCGTCAAGCGAAACTGCTCCCTGTTCAAACAATCGTTTGATATCTTTGTTGCTTGGGGCCATGTCCGCTAGTTTCATAATATTTATTAATGTAAGTTCTCCTTCAACTTTAGAAACATTCATCTCGGGAATATCAGCAGGAATATCCTTATCCCTAAACGCTGTAATAAAATATTCTTCTGCTTTTACTGCATCCTCTTTAGAATGGTACATTTCAATAATCGTCTTCCCCAAAATAACCTTAAGATCTCGTGGATTGACAGAGCCATCTTTCATTTGCTTCTTCATTTTTTCAATTAAGCTATCTGAAACATCCGTTAATAATTCAAAATACTTAATAATTAACTCATCAGGAATAGACATTAACTTCCCGAACATTTCATTAGGTGAATCAGTTAGGCCGACATGATTCCCCAAACTCTTACTCATCTTCTGTACGCCATCTAGCCCTTCTAGAATAGGCATAGTAAGAACTATCTGTGGTTTCTGACCGTATTCCTTCTGAAGATGTCTTCCCACTAGTAAATTAAACTTCTGATCTGTACCACCCATTTCAATGTCTGCTTCCAAAGCTACAGAATCATATCCCTGGAACAAAGGATATAAAAACTCATGTATGCTTATTGAAACATTATTGGAAAATCTTTTATTAAAGTCATCTCTTTCTAACATTCTGGCAACATTATACTGAGCAGTTAGTTTCACAATATCTTTAGCAGTGAGTTTACTTAGCCAAGTAGAATTATAAACCACAGTTGTTTTTTCCCTATCTAATACTTTAAATACCTGATCCTGATATGTCTCAGCATTCTTAATTACTTGCTGCTCAGAAAGTTCTTTTCTAGTTTTAGATTTTCCTGTTGGGTCTCCAATCATAGCAGTAAAATCACCTATTAAAAAAATAATTTCATGCCCAAGACCCTGAAAAATCTTTAATTTCCTAAGCACTACAGTATGGCCCAAATGAAGGTCTGGAGCGCTTGGATCTGCTCCCCATTTTACCTTTAATCTCTTATTTGAAGCTAATAATTCCTTTAAATCATCTGCATTTATTACATCTACTAAACCTTTAATAATCGTATTCATGCTACATCCTTTTTAAAAACTCATTAACTAATAAATACTCTTGTGATAATATAGCATCTGCTAAAAACTGACAATAAGCTCGTATATTATGAAGGGAAACATTAAGTGGTTTTTGAAAGAAGAGTACCGTTATCTGTAGGAAAAAAACCAAAAACAACTTCTGGACGACATAAAAGTGGTTTTAAAAGTCACCAACAAAGAAGAAGAAATGAAAAATTTAAATCATTTTTAATGGATGTTTTCTTAAAAGGATCCATGGTTGCTGGTGTTCTTGCAGTTCTTCTTTTCTTGTATATATTATTCCTTCTGAAAACACTACCAGATGTTAAAGTTATCTCTACTTTTGTTCCAAACCAAACAACTAAAATATATTCTGCAGATGGGGTTATTCTTGCTGACCTTCACAAAGAAGAAAATAGAATAACAATTCCATATTCCAAAATATCAGGAACAATGAAAAAAGCAGTTGTAGCGATGGAAGATTCTAGATTTTACGAACACCATGGAGTTGACCCTATCGGCATTTTAAGAGCAATGACAGTTAATGTTATTAAAGGTGGAAAGGTTCAAGGAGCTAGTACAATAACTCAACAATTAGCAAGACACCTTTTCCTTACTAAACAGAAAAAATTCTCCAGAAAAGTAGCAGAAGTTATTCTTGCTATTAAAATAGAACGTCAATATACCAAGGAAGAAATCCTACATATGTACCTTAACCAAGTATATTGGGGACACAATTCATATGGCATAGAATCTGCTACACAACAATACTTTGGCAAAAGCGCTGCATATTTAAGTATTGCTGAAAGTGCCATGTTAGTTGGGATGTTACAAGCTCCTGAAGCATTTTCTCCTTACAGAAAACTTGCTACCACCATGAAAAGAAAAGATATGGTCTTAAAAAGAATGCTTGATGTTAAATTAATTACTAGACAACAATACCTTGATAGTAAAAAAGAAGTTCTAGTAATTGCACCTCGTAAAAAATTAAAGTACAGAGCACCATATTTTGTACAAGAAGTTATTAACATCCTTGTTCGTATGTATGGAGAAGAAGAAGCATATAATGGAGGGCTCAAGGTTTATACTCCAATAGTATGGGAAATGCAAAAAGAAGCAGAAGCTGCCGTAGAATGGGCAGTATCAGAAAGCGTTAACCAAAATCTTAACTTTGGCCAAGCTGCTATGTTAGCAATAGACACAAAAACTGGATATATCGTAACAATGGTTGGAGGCTATGATTTTCTTAAGAGTCACTACAACAAAACAATACACGCCAAAAGACAACCAGGATCAGCATTCAAGCCATTTGTATATTTAACCGCGCTTTCAAAAAGACTATCACCAGGAACTATCCTAGTTGATTCCCCTGTAGTTTTTAACACTTTCCAGGGCCCATATGCACCGACAAACTACGATTTAACTTACGAAGGAAAAGTCACTATGCGTAAAGCACTAGAAAAGTCTATTAACACAATCGCTATAAAATTAGTTAATATGGTGTCTCCAGAAGCTGTTGTTGCTACTGCAAAACAATTTGGAATAACAACACCACTCTGGCCATATATTTCAATAGCATTAGGTTCACAAGAAGTCTATATGATGGAACTTACTTCTGCTTATGGAGCTCTTGCAACTGGAGGACTGCTTGCAAAACCAATATACATTAAAAAAATTGAGGACAGAAATGGCATTGAATTATATAGTAATAAACCGAGCGTAAGACGTGTTTACGATCAAAACCTTGTCTATACACTTGTAGATATGATGAAGGGTGTTGTAGATTACGGAACAGGAAAAAACGCAAAACTACCTAGACCAGTAGCCGGAAAAACTGGAACAACATCAGACTATAGAGATGCTTGGTTTATTGGATTTGTACCCCAACTTGTTTGTACTGCTTGGGTTGGTAATGACGATAACACCCCAATGAATAAAGTCGTAGGTGGTTATATCCCTGCTCTAATGTGGAAACAATTTATGAATACTGCCTTAAAAAATATTACTAGGCTTGATTTCCCATATTACAGTGGAATGGGTGGTGGTAACGCCGTTTTAGGGGAAGATGGCAAAAGAAATAACAATGATGGTCAGGACGCAAATGATGTTAGCACAATAAAAAGTAACCAAGTTCAAAAAAGAAGCGAAGAACCTTCTACAACTCCTCCGGCTGATAACAGCCAAGATAACTGGGTTAACGAATTCATTAACTAATCCTTTTTACTGCAACTTCTTGTTGCCTAATTCGATATATTTATATGAAAAGAAAAATTATTGGATTAACTACTAGCTTAACCACAGCCAAAAATAATCTTATAAACTTTAAAAATAACCATAATCCATCTGGCATTTTCATGCCACTTAAATCTGTACTTAAAATAGTGCAAGACGCCTTACTTAGAGCAACATTGTCTCCTGAGTTGCAAAATGAGATTAAGGACATTGAGTTATTCTTAAATAAATCAATTACCACAATAGACAAATGTACCCAATATAGAGACATGATGAATGAGGCAAATTTACCTAAAGATATATACAAAATTGATACTTTAGTTCTAAAAGGGGAAACAATAGACACAATGGAATTTCCTGATTTAGTTTTTGAACTTCAATCCCTTACAAAAACAGATGAACAAAATTTAATACTACAAACTATAAATGAGGCTATCACTAAGGGAATAAAACTTAGCGAATATGCCTTATATAACTCTAAACCACAATATACTCTTACTGTCGACGACACCGAACTACATATTCTTCCTAACAATATGGTTAGTACGCCTGCCTTAACAATTACAACTTCAACTGCCTTAAAAATTATCGAAAAACTTGCTCAGCTTGGATTAAGGACTTCCCCGTTACTAGATAGTTTAATCGATAACTCCTTGACTAACTTAAAACTTAATCCATTATTTGCACAAAGACTAATGAACATCTTTTCTTTGGCTATAACAAATAAAACAATCCACCAAACTCTTTCCAATTTAAATGATTGCGGTATATTAAAAAAAGCCTTCGGCAGTCACTCTGAGGTTAACTGGAATAAAATCAAAGGACTTTATCCTTTTGACCATTTTCATCAATTCTCTATTGAGGAACACAGCATTCAAACAGCTAGAATGATTCAATTAATTATTACTATATCAGACAATATTCTTACAAGTGACTCTAAAGATATCTTTGAAACAATAAATCCAGATAAATCAAATCAAGAAGTCCTACCTTATCTAAATAGTTTATTGCCTGATATAAAAAAAGATGAACTATCCATATACTTAAAAACAGATAGATTCTTTATACTTTCAGAACTAATATCTCTTCTGCCAAAAAATAAAAAACAAACCATATCAACAATGAATAATCTACTATTGGCAATCAAACAAGACAATCTTGATATTGTTAAATATTTACTTACTGATGAAGAGAGCCTTTATTATATAAAAGATTCAATGTCTCTTTTTTCAAATTTCGTTCAATATATATTCTTAGCAAGAATATCTGCTAAAGATGAAAAAACAAAAAACACTATGATACTTGCTGCTTTACTTCATGATATTGGTAAATGTTTAGGAAGTGCTAATCATGAAATAACCGGAGCTAAACATCTAGACACAATAACCTCCTATTTCCCCGAAGGAATTATAAATAGGAACCTATTAGCTTCTCTAGTAAGGGGACATAGATCGTTCTCTCAATTTAATTTACCTACGGCAGTTGACAATTCACAAGGAAGCATAAAAAATCCTATTTTTAATCTTATGGTAAAAGCTATCCCAGAACCAGATAAATTACTGGGAATAATGATGGCTGACAGACTAAGCGTTGGGTTATCACTAGAAGGCTTAGCTTCAGCATCTAGGTTAACCATCAACAAGGATAGCCTTAAAATATTTGCTGGAGTTCTATCCAATAGTAGAAAGGACACAAATAAACCTAACGATCAATATTTAGCATTATTTGCTGAACAAATGGGCTCTGCTTACAGTTACTACAACAACAATGACCATGAAGGAATAGCTCAAGACGCAAAAGGTATAGCTTGTTTAGCTCTGTTGTCAGAAAATAATACCAATCAAGTAATTGTACATTTTGAAGAACGACCAGACGGAAAAAACACACTAACTTTCTACTCAAAAGACAGAGCAAATCTAGCAAAAGATATACATAACTTTTGTGAATCACACCAAATTCAAATCGATACACGCAGATTTTTTACTGGAAGCAATGGATTTATTGTAGACAAGGTCTCAATAAGCAATAACACACCAACAGAAACAATAATAAAACTTAAAGACCTCGTAACCAAAAACCAACCATATGTTATTGAATTTGAAACACTACATCAAACGTCTCAAAAGATTATTAACAAACCCATAAACATTTTTTCTTATGACATAGAAGACCAATCATTTATTTGTATGGCTTATGATGGTAAAAAAGAAAATATATTTTTAAGTCAACTATTAATGCTTCTATCAGAATTAAATCTCTCAGTTGAATATCTACAAACAGGTATAGATAAAACAAACACTGACATACATTACATAAGTTTAAAGATAGTTCCCAGTCAAAACCAAACTATTGAAGAGACAAAAACAAACTTAAAAAGTTTTCTTAAAGAACTTAAAAACTAGTCCTCAAAAATCTCACTTATTGAAGTGTTATTATGATTCCGTTGAATAGCTTCAGCAAATAGCGGAGCCGTAGAAAGAACTACAAGCCCAGGGAACTGTTTTCCTGGCGGCAATGGTATCGTATTAGTGACTACTACTTCTTTAAAATTTGCCTCTTTAAGTCGCTCTATAGCAGGACCTGAGAATACGGCATGTGTAGCAACTAGATACATGTCTTTATTACAGCCATGTTTTCTAAGAACAGCAATCCCTTGAGTAACACTTCCTGCGGTATCAACCATGTCATCATAAATTAGTACTGTTTTATTCTCAACATTACCAACAACATTTACAATCTCAGCTCTATTATGCTCTGGTCTTGTTTTATGAAGAATAGCAAGCTCTGCACCTATCTTATCAGCAAATTTCTTTGCAGCTTTTGCTCTTCCAGTGTCTGGAGCAACAACTACCATATCCTTTTCGACGTTCTTTTTATGACTGAAGTATTTCACAAAAAGAGGTAGCGCTTGTAAATGATCTACAGGAATATCAAAATAACCTTGGATTTGGTCAGCATGAAGGTCCATGGTAATTACTCTATCTGCACCAGCTTCAGTAATAAGATTTGCCATAAGTTTTGCACTAATAGGTTCTCTTGGGCCTGATTTCTTGTCTTGTCTAGCATAGCCAAAATGAGGAATAACAACATTAATCTTTCTAGCACTAGCTCTTTTACAAGCATCGATAGTAATAAATAATTCCATTAAATCTTCATTAACATTATGCCCACAGGTCTGGATTAGAAAAACATTACTTCCTCTAATCGTTTCATCTATTGTTATAAATATCTCACCACAACTAAACTTTGAAACCTTTAATTTTGCAAGGTCACTGCCTAAATACTGAGATATCTCTTGTCCCAATTTAGGATGTGATGTGCCACAAAAAACCTTCAGGTTAACTCCGTAATCTTTTGTCATTAATGTTGCTCCTTCCAAAAATCAATAAACTTCTAATAGAAAGCTTAATTAAACAATACTTGCCCTATTTTTTCAAGGAGCAGGTTTTAGCCCTTAAAGGCAAAATCCTTTACCACCTTATTAAGTTCACTCAATCTTCTTTTCTTTACCGATGCTTCTACTTGCTGCGTCATATCAGCAGCTTTAGTGCCTTTCCTCGGCGAATATACCGCAGTAATTACTCGATAGAAGCTTAACTCTTTGACTAAGTTAACCATATTATTAAATTCTTCTTCAGTTTCACCAGGGAAGCCTACAATCAAATCAGTAGAAATCCTTACTCCTGATACTTTTTCCCTTAATTTATTTACCTTTTCCTTATACTGCGCAACAGAATATCCTCTATTCATTAGCTTCAAAATACGATCATCACCATGCTGAATTGGGAAATGTATTTCTCGTCCTAACTTTTCATTTTCAGCTATTACACTAATAAGTTTATCAGTAATATCTTTTGGGTGAGATGTTAAGAAATCAAGTCTTTCTAACCAAGAAAATTTAGTTAAAATATCTTGCAATAAATCTGCGAAATCATAATTCTCATATAGTCCACTTCCATAAGAATTAACATTCTGACCAAGCAGCAGAATTTTCTTATAATCCGTATTTGAAAGTTGCTCTATTGAAGTAAAAATATCCTCTTTTGTTCTACTAACCTCACGACCTCTTGTATAAGGAACAATACAATAGGTACAAAAATTATTACAACCATACATTATTGGCACAAAGGCCTGGTCCATACTTTTATCTCTATCGATATTACCTATGCTACTTTTAGCATCTTTATTATCAACAACTTTAATAACTGATCCTGTACTCCTATTCCACTCACTTAATATCTCCGGAAGATACTCATAGGAATTAGCTCCAATTACAACATCAATGAAAGGATATTTCTTTAAAAGCTCTTCTTTTTCATATTGAGGAACACATCCAGTAACGACAATTACTTGTTTCCTTTTTTTCTTCTTTCTCAAGGAATTAAACTCTTTCATCCGAGCAAAAACTCTATTCTCGGCATTGCCTCTAACTGCACAAGTATTAAAGATTAAAACATTAGCGATATTCGGATCTTCTGTGGCAATATATCCAGCTGATAACAGTGACCCAGAAAGTATTTCCGAGTCGCTCTTATTCATTTGACATCCAAAAGTAAAGATATAAAAAGTAAGCCCTTTAGGCATCATTTGCGGTTGTAATCATCCTCATATCGAATAATATCATCCTCGCCTACATAACTACCTACCTGCGCTTCTATGATAACTAGAGGTATCTCCCCTTGGTTCTCCAAGCGGTGTCTAACACCTTTTGGAATATAAGTAGATTGATTCTCAAACAATACTAGCTTTTCTTGCTCTTTACTTACCATAGCTTCTCCGCTAACAACTACCCAATGTTCGTTGCGATGTTCATGCTTTTGAAAAGATAATTTGTGTTTTGGCTTAACCTCTATCCTCTTTATCTTATAGTTGTTATGTTCAAGCAGGACTGTATAAGTTCCCCAAGGACGATGAACAGTAGTATGCTCATTAATCAGCGCAGATCCTCTTTTTTGAAGTTCATCTACTATTTGTTTAACCTTTTGCGTCTCCCCTTTTCTCGCAATCAAAAGTGCATCTGAAGTATCTATAATAACCAAGTCACTTACTCCCGCTGTACTTACTATCTTTCCTTCAGTAGAAACGACAAAATTATTCTCAGAATCTATGGCGATATCCTCTTTATATTTTCCTTCACTCTTACCATCATTAAAATATTCTGCAATCTCATCATAGCTACCCAAATCAGACCAACCAATATCGGCTGAAACCACCTTAACCTTGTTACTCTTTTCCATAACAGCATAGTCAATACTATTCGCAGGAATAGCCATCATGTCATCGTGCTTTATCCTTAGCATCCCAGAACTATCTGTTACTGCATTTTCAAACGCTTTCTTAGAAGCCTTATAAATCTCAGGAGAAAATTTATTGAGTTCTTCTAAAAAAACACCTGCTTTAAAAACAAACATTCCGCTGTTCCAATAATAATTACCACTCTTAACATACTTATCCGCAGTAGCTAAATCTGGTTTCTCTTTAAAGCTAATAACGTTCTCCCCATCTGCTTGAATATAGCCATATCCAGTTGAAGGAAAGGTCGGAGCGATACCAAATGTTACTAAATGACCTTGCTGAGCTAATTTCTCAGCTTTCTGAAGACATTTTAGATACTCGCCTTCTTTTTTTATTATATGGTCTGAAGGAGTTACAAGAATCACCTCGTCAGGCTTAGCATCGAAACAGGCCAAGGCAATTGCTGGAGCGGTATTTCTACCAACAGGTTCTAAAATAAACTCGAGATTTTCATAACCATCTTCTTTTGCTTGGTCGATAACCAAAAAATACTGTTGTTCATTAGTAACGACTGAAATATTATTTATTTTATTTCTTGTCAGCGTTTTTTGAAAAAGCGATCTATCCTCAAATAATTGAATAAATTGTTTAGGAAATAATTTCCTAGATAAGGGCCAAAGCCTCGTACCACTACCACCTGCTAAAACGACTAATTTCATAAATATTCTCCTATAATCTTCTGAATAATTGCTGATACGTTGCAAATGGCCAATATTCTCTAGAAATAATATCTTCTGCAACATCCACAAATTCTCTAAGTTTTTCCAAATCTTCACCACATTGGCAGTAGGCTCTTGCTTGCTCCTGAAGCTCATTCATGCAATGACAGGTTATCTTCTTATTAATCTGTTCAACAGAATCATTTATATTCTTAAACAATTCCTCTAATTCCTTAATTTGCTCAGAAATCAGTCCTGTCTTGCCTGTACTGGCTGATATTAACAGAGCTAATTGTTTTAATATAGCTGGCATTACTTCAGTCTTTGCCATCTCACAAGCAGACTGTAATTCAATTTGTTTTGTCCTTACATACTGCTTAAAACGAATATTCTGTCTGGCTAATAACTCTTTTTCTGATAGCACTTCAAATGTCTTATACAAATCTAAAACATCTTTACTAATCATGCCTTCTAAAGCTTCTGGAGTATTCTGGAAATTTATTAACCCACGTTTCTTAGCTTCATCTTTCCATTCAACAGAGTAACAATTACCCTCGAAATGAATCTCTTTTGTTTCTTTTATCATTTCTTTAACAACTAACAAAGCATTTGCCTTTGGTTCGCCGTTCATTTTTACAATCTTCTCATAAATTCTTTCATAACCTTCTGTAATTATTAAATTCAGCAAAGTAACAACTTCTGAACAATTCTGAGAAGAACCTACAGACCTAAACTCAAACTTATTACCCGTAAAAGCCATCGGAGCTGTTCTATTCCTATCCGAACTATCCTTCTCCACAGAAGGAAGCTGACGTATGCCTAAACTTATCTCAGCCATCTTCTTCTCAGTAACCTTGCTCAACTTCTCTATTTCCTCCAGCAAAGAGGAAAGATATTCTCCTAAATAAACAGACATAATATTCGGAGGAGCTTCTGTCCCTCCAAGCCTTTTTTCATTACCCGCATCTAATACTAATGCATTTAGAAAATTAGCATATTTCTTAACGCCAATCATCATTGAGACAACTGTCATTAATAATGTAATATTCCTTAAAGGTGAGGCTGATGGCTCTAAATAATTAGCGCCGGTATTGTCTCCTATAGACCAATTCACGTGCTTTCCTGAACCGTTCACTCCTCTATATGGTTTCTCCTGTAAAAGAGCTACAAGTCCATGCCTTTCAGCGACTTCCTCAATAATATCCATTACCTGAAGGTTATGGTCTATCGCTAGATTTTGTTCTTCATAAAGTGGCGCTATTTCAAACTGATTTGGCGATACTTCATTATGTCTTGTTTTAGCAGGAATACCTCTTCTATACAGTTCTCTGTCAAAATCCTCCATAAAAATTAGCACTCTTTTCTTAATGGTGCCAAAATAATGGTCCTTCAGTTGTTGATTCCTAGCAGCAGGTTTCCCAAACAAAGTTTGTTTACATATCTGCAAGTCAGCTCTTGTTTCATAAAGTTCTTTATCTACTAAAAAATACTCCTGTTCTATCCCAAGCCAAACATTAATCCTTTTAGCATTTCTGTTCCCTAAAAGTTTCTGCAATTTTATCCCAACATTATTTAAAGCTTTTTTGCTTCTAAGCAGTCCTGTTTTTTGGTCTAGAACATCACCGGTCCAAGAAAGAAAAACCGATGGAATAACTAAGGTCTTAGTATCTTTAGCTTCTATTAAAAAAACAGGAGATGTTGGATCCCAAGCTGAGTAGCCTCTAGCCTCAAATGTTGAGCGCATCCCTCCACTTGGAAAGGAAGACGCATCAGGTTCTGACTGAATCAACTGGATTGCAGAAAGTCTTTCAATTAGAACACCCTCTTCATCATAACTAATGAAAGAATTATGCTTTTCAGCTGTTCCTCCTCTAAGAGGTTGAAACCAGTGAGTATAATGAGTAGCTCCATTTTCTATAGCCCACTCCTTCATGCTGTGTGCTACTTCACCGGCAATTTCCTTTTCAAGCATATCGCCTTTAACAATAGTATTTATCAGCTGACTATAGACTGTTTCGCTTAATCTATTTCTCATAACTTCTTGTGTGAAAACCAATTCACCGAATCTTTTCATTATTTGGGACATTCTTGGCTCCTTAATGATGTTTTTTTAATTTACTTGAATATTTTACTCGATAAATCATTAAATAGCTAGAAACATGCACGCGAAAAAGACGATTTTACGGGAATTGCCTTTTTAGTGAAAATAATGTTAAAAACTTATTTTAAAACTATCCTTAATTTTATTGAGTTGATTTTCTAAATTAAGTCTTTCTTGCTGTAAATCAGGCAATGGAACTTGACCTTCTGACTCAAACGGAACAACAACAGGAAATCCTACTACATTCAAACCAATGGCTCCTTTTACTTTATAAGGAACTGTTTTATTGCCAGCAGAAATAAACTCATTCATTTTTGCTACTGTCTTAAATATCTTTCCGTAATAAATATCTACAGGAAGAATGTTTGTTTTAGTAGAACTGCCAGGTATAGATATCTTAACATTTTTCATATTGAAAACCTCAACATCTCCTACGTTTACACCATACTCAACTATGGCTTCGTCAATACCAATAACATTAGGATTTTTAATATTTAAATCAACCTCTATGGTGGCCTTCTCATAAGTAACTGACTTTATTCTTTCTTTTGCAAGACTTACTTCTAATGGCTTTATCTCAACGCAAGACGTTAATAAAAAAGCACAAACCATTAACAGCAAAACAACTAATATTTTCCATTTTTTTATTAACATAATAAAAAAGTATATCTCATATTTCATTAAACAGTAAACTCTGATTCAACTGTAAGATGATTGCAAAGAGTAAGTTTTTTTAATATCATTAAACCGTAGTTAACATAAAAAGGAGCAAAGAAATGAAAAAAATAATGATGATTACTCTCTTTTCTATCTTATTATCATTAGCGTGGGGCGCAAAAGTAAACATATTAAATGATGACCCAAAAGTAGATATCTATATTGACGGCGTTTTGGCAGGCAAAGGAAATGTCAGCAACTATGAACTTCCAATTGGGGAACACTACATTAAAATATTTTCCGGAGACATGATTATTTATGCTGAACCACTTAGAATATCTGATGACGGCATGAAAACAATTAACACTTCTTACTTTGTAGAAGCAAAGAAAACAAATATTGCGAATATTGGTTCCAAAAAAGTTGAAGCAGAAAGAATAAAAGATTCCAGAGGCAACTTTGCCATGGGCATGTATTTATCAGACTCTGTTTCTGGCATCAGCATTAAATATTTCCCGCTAGGCAACATCGGCTTACAGTTTATGGGATGGGCAGACAGCTCACCTGGCAGTATTTATGAAAGCTATATGGTTAGACCTATTATTCAATTAGGCAACTATATAATTCTAGATAGACATATGAACAGCTACTTTGCACTTGGTGTTGGGAAAAGATTAGTAGACAAAGGTTCAGGCTCTATTAAGGAAGATGCTACTATTTCGCAAGCCATGATTGGAGCAGAAGGAAGCGCAGCATTACTTGGCATTCCTTTAGCTATAGGATCTATTGGTCTACTAATTATGAATAACGATGGAAATGAAAAAAAGTTAAGCTCTGAAGAAGCCATGTATCTTATGGGATTCTTTGGTGGAATTTTCCTAAGTATGGTAGATAATGCTTATGTCAATTTTGAAATGGGATTTGAACGTTCTCAGGATGTTAACGGAAGCTATAAATCAGGAATTAAGCTAAGTAGTGGAATGCACTTCTATTTTTAATCCCAAGGCAATACCTTTTGCCTTCTTGCTTCTTATTTTTTTTACAGGTTGCACTGTAAACGAAGAGAAACTTAAAGAAATAAAAAGTGTTGCCATAGTGAACATTACAATCGATAGAGAACAAGAAATCAAAAGTGATGATCTTTTATCTTATATACTAGAACCATCAAAAATAATGAATATTCTTTCTAATCCCTCAAAGCTAATGAAGCCTATTTCTACTGAAGAAATTGAAACTTATATTATTATTAGCAATCTTATAAATGACTTTTTCTATAATAAATTCAATATTTACAAGTTTGACCAAGCTAAATTAGCAAGAGATGACTACTACAACTCATTTTCTCAAGAACTACCAAAGCTACTTGGCAAAGAATATTATGTTATCCCACCTTATAAATTTATTGACCTCTCTAATGCTAATGCGAAAGAAAAGGCTAAGCAAATTTGTGCATATCTAAATACAGATGCCATTGCTTCTTTAGTGTTAAGTTATAAAATAAACTCTGATGTTGTAAATGGACAAAAAACGACATACAAATATGCCACCTTATCAGCAAAAATAGTAATAATTAATAAACTTGGTGAAACTGTAATAGACAATACCTACAATATGGATAACGCTCCTGCAATCCAAACAGGTCGGGATATCAATTCCTCTATTCAAGATATTTCTAAAATAATCCAATCTCCATCTGAAGGCTTTGCAAACCTTACAGATAAAACAAACCAAGAAGCCAACAAAGTTAAACTTCAAGCATATCTATTAGCAACACAAGCGTTTCTGTCTAAATTAAACTATCAATTCAAGAACAAACCTCTTGAGACTACTACCCTCTAGTTAATTTGCGATACTTTATTCTATGTGGTTGGTCATTACCTGTACGCTTCTTTTTATCTTCAGCATACTCAGAATAATTACCTTCAAACCAAACAACTTTACTATCACCTTCAAAAGCTAAAATATGTGTTGCAATACGGTCTAAGAACCAACGGTCATGGCTTATAACAACTGCGCAACCAGCAAAATTCTCTAAAGCATCTTCTAAAGCTCTTATTGTATTAACGTCTAAATCATTAGTAGGTTCATCTAGTAAAATAACATTTGAGCCAGACTTAAGCAGCTTAGCCAAATGTACCCTATTACGTTCTCCCCCAGATATTTGACCAACTTTCTTTTGTTGGTCAGTACCTGAAAAGTTAAATCTTGAAACATAGGCACGTGAATTGATTTCGCGCTTACCCATTTGAATAACCTCTTGCGATTCTGAAATAACTTCCCAGATGCTTTTGGTTGGATCGAGGTCATCGCGGGACTGGTCAACATAGGCTAGCTCTACTGTCTCTCCAACTTTGATGGTACCAGAATCAGGTTTCTCCGCTCCAATAATCATTCTAAAAAGCGTTGTCTTCCCAGCTCCGTTCGGTCCGATTACTCCAACAATCCCTCCAGGCGGAAGAACAAAATCCATATTCTCTACTAATAATCTATCTCCGTAGCCCTTACTTACATTTTTAGCCTCTATAACGCTGGTTCCAAGCTTTCTGCCTGTTGGTATAAATATTTCCAAATCAGTTGATCTCTTCTCTTGTTCGTCAGCAAGTAACGTTTCATATGCTTTAATATGCGCCTTCGCTTTAACTTGACGACCTTTAGGGGTCATTCGTATCCATTCTAGTTCTCTTTTTAACGTTTTCTGTCTTTCTGATTCTGACTTTTCTTCATTCTGTAATCTTTTCTGTTTTTGCTCTAACCAAGAAGAATAATTACCTTTCCAAGGGATACCCTCTCCTCTATCTAACTCAAGTATCCAACCAGCAACATTATCTAAGAAATAACGGTCATGTGTTACAGCAATAACTGTACCTTCATAACGCTGAAGGTGTTGCTCAAGCCAATCAACTGTTTCTGCATCTAAATGATTTGTAGGCTCATCTAACAATAAAACATCAGGCTTCTGTAACAATAATCTACAAAGCGCAACTCGTCTTAATTCTCCACCAGATAACACTTTTATAAGAGTATCACCTTCAGGACAACGCAATGAATCCATCGCCATTTCAAGCTTAGAATCTATATCCCAAGCATCCTTAGCATCAAGCTTTTCTTGCACTTTACCTTGTTTTTCAAGCAGCTTATCCATTTCTGCATCGGACATAGGCTCAGAGAATTTATCATTTATTGCATTATATTCTTTCATTAAATCAACTAGTTCCTGCATGCCTTGCTCTACTACTTGCTTTACAGTCATATTTGGATCTAGTTTAGGTTCCTGTTCCAAATAACCTATAGTATAACCAGGAGTAAGCGAAATCTTGCCTTGAAAATCTTGATCTGTACCAGCCAGTATCCTTAGAAGTGTACTTTTACCTGATCCATTAAGCCCAAGTACTCCGATTTTTGCTCCATAAAAATACGAAAGCGAAATATCTTTAATTATTGGTTTCTTATCATAAAACTTACATACCTTATACATTGAATATATTATTTTATTAATTTCATCTGCCATAATGCACTCCCTTAACCTTTTTAATAATTATAAAGCGAAATATTGATTTGTGGCTACTTTGATTTATTAAACTGTATTTTTGAATGTCATCCCTGTACAAGTTAAGTAATTCGTTGACGAAATGTCATCCCGGACTCCGATCCGGGATCCAGTCTTACTGTTTATTTAAATATTGAAGCAGCTAGTTTACTATTATAAGCTTAAATTAGGGACTATTTATTAGTCTATATTCAATTAATAATCTACTTAATGTTTTGTAATGGTCAAATTTAATATATGACTGGATCCTGAATCAAGTTCAGGATGACAAAACGCAAAACTACCGCACACTATTGCTTACAACTAATACCGAATCTCTATTTCTTTCTAACACCTCTAACTTCTCGTTACCTTTAAGTCTAGCTAAGCTCTGAGGGTCTAAAACTAGAATAGTATTTGTCTTAGCTATAAGCGCTTCCATCCTTACATACTCCCAAACATAGTAATCAGCTGGCCCTTTAATGAAATCAATATACGTATGGTCATTACTCATTACTGTTGGTCTGCCGGCTGGTCTAAAAATAACAAATTTGTAGCCAATCTTTTGATAACTGCTAATAATTTCAGGATACTTTTTAAAATCATTGTTTCGGTCAACTATTCCACTTACTTGAAAAAATAATACAGTATAACTTAAACAAATTATAAGGAAAGTAATAACTAATATCTTTCTTGTTGGTCTTATATAAAACAGAGAAAAAGAAAAGAAAACTAAAGAAAAACACATCGCAAGTAAAAACAAAACATCATTTTTGCTTACTAAAAGTATTGTCCCTAGCAGGAAAATAATCCCTAAAAGAAGATTAACAACAAAAGCTGTTGTATTTCTCTTCTTCACACTTAATACAGTTGAAAGACTGGAAGCTATTAAAATTATCAAAGGCACCGAAAGCATTACAAAAGTTCTTACATCTGTTTGTTTATAAAACAATATTACAAAAACTGTATTTGAAATCAACCAAAGCAAAGTAAATACATAAAAATTAAATTCTTTATTAATTTCTTTTAAACTTACAATCAAACAACCAATCCAAGGAAAAACAGATAAAACTAAAAGAATTATTGCTGACAAATTGAAGGTAAGTCCAAGATAGCTTGTATTATATTTACTAGTGATTGTAAAAGACTTTAGGTAGTCTATCCACAGCTCACCAAAGAATGGCTTTTGCATTAATAAAACTGATGAAATTATTACTATAAAAAATATAACATTTAATATGCCGTGTTTACTGAAAAGCGTTCTAAACAAAAAAACTCGAATGTCCTTAAAAATCAATAAAGAAAATATCGTCATTACTGGAAAAACCAAAGCAAATCCACTCTTAATAAGGAAGCCTATCGCACAAAAAAAGGTAAACAAATAAGCATGTTTTAACTTCTTATATTTAATAAACTTAAAAAGCTCAAAATGGCTAAGCATTAAAGTCAAAGCAATCAGCATATCAAGCTTAGGAGTCCTAGAAAATATAACTAGAATTAAACTTGTAAGAGCAACCATTACAGAAAAAACTGCAGTATCTCTATCTGCTTCTTTTAAAAGAAACCGATATAAAAACCACCCCAGCAAAAAAAACACAAACACATTTGTTATGTGAACCGTTACTACCGTAACTCCAAATATCTTTGGAATTATAGATAATATCCAAATCCCAAGCGGTGGTTTATCTAAATATGAGGAGATATCACCAGGAGTAAAAACAGGAGCGAACCAAGCATTATAAATAACAGCATTTTTTATAGCCAAAGCATACATTGAAGCATCATCAATAATTAGAGGATTTATCGCAATCGTCAACAGACTAATTATTGCAAATAAAACCATGCCAATAATTAGTATTTTATTGTATTTATCAATCATAATTTTCTCCCATATTATCCTTTATTATAAAGCAATATATGAATTTATAGCTATATTCTCCCGAAGATTTGACTTTAATGAAACTACTCCTATATAATCAAGTTACGTAAATAAATCACAATTCTATTTTTATTTGATGTTTATAGTGAAAGAAGTAACATATGTTAAAATCCATCATAAACAATGTCTTCAAAATAAAAAAACTAAACACAAACCCACAAATCGATAAATTAATGTACGAAGAAATAATTAATTTATCCCCTAACGGAATAATTATTGGTAATTCAAAGGGTATCATTATTTATGCTAATCCCGCCCTTTTCAATATGTTTGGGCTTAATACAGCTTCAAAAATATTAAACAAACACATAAAAGATTTACCATGGGAAAAGGAATGCCTTATTGAAAACCCTTTCCGCTTTGACTTACTCAACAAAGGACAAATTATCACAACCGTTCGAACAATTCTTCTCTCTGACAAAACAAAAAGAATAGTTGAAATGTCCAGCAAATTAATGGCTTCTGGTCTTTATCAGTCTATGCTTAGAGATATAACCGAATACAAAAAAGCAGAGACAGCTGTCATTGAAAACGAAAACAATTATAGGCTTCTAGTTGAAAACATAAAAGATGCAGTAATCAAAACAGATGAGGAAGGGAAAATTACAATCTGGAACCAGTCTTCTGAGAAGACATTTGGATTAATAAAAAAAGAAGCTATTGATCAGTATTTATGGGACATACAATACCAATTTGTTCCGCCTGAGCACAAAACTCCTGCCTTGTATGAACAACTTAAAACAAATACACTAGATATTCTCAACGGTAAATCCGCAGATAATTACTCTCATCACAATGTTGCTATCGTTAGATCAAATGGAGCTAAGGCTATTATTAATAGCTCTACTTCCATAATTCCAACAAGTAAAGGATTTTCCATAGCATCCATTGTGTCTGACATAACTGAAAATAAAAATATTGAAAATGACACACGTCTAAGAGAATCCTATTTAAGAACCATTATTGAAAACCAACCTGGATTAATGTGGTTAAAAAACGAAAATGGTCAATTCCTTTCTGTAAATCAATCTTTTGCTGACGCCTGTAATATAAATAATCCTACCCTTGTTTTAGGCAAAACTGATTTTGATATTTGGCCCAAGGAATTAGCCCAGAAATACGTTGATGATGATAATAAAATTATAGAAACAAAACTATCATCTATTGTAGAAGAACAAATCCTTCATAAAGGAGAAATCAGATGGTTTGAAACCTTTAAGCAACCTGTCTTTAATAACAATGGTGAAATACTTGGAACAACCGGCTATGCTATTGATATTACTGAACGTAAGAACAATGAAAAAGCTATGTTTCAAGAAAAACGACTTTTTGAGTACGTCGTCGAAAGCCTTCCTGTAATGTTATTTCTAAAAGACGCTAAAGAATTAAGGTTCGCGCTAATGAATCGCACCGGCGAAAAACTGCTTGGGATTACAAAAGAAGAGCTTCTAGGCAAAAACGACTATGACTTCTTCCCCAAAGAACAAGCTGAATTCTTTATTAAGAAAGACCGAGAAACTTTATCTAAAAAAGAAAATATAGACATCTCAGAAGAACCAATCCAAACACATGATAAAGGAGAAAGAATACTAAGAACACTAAAGGTACCAGTACTTAACAAATCTGGCGAGGCAGAATTTTTGCTAGGATTTTCAATTGACATCACCGATCAAAAAATTGCCGAAAAAGAACATGCAAAGGTTCAAGTGCAACTTGCTCAATCACAAAAGATGGACTCAGTAGGACAACTTGCCGGCGGAATTGCCCATGACTTTAATAATATGCTTGGTGTAATCCTAGGACAAACAGAACTTTTACTTAAAAAAACAGATAGGAATAACCCATTATTTAATAGCCTTATACAAATCAAAAACGCGGCAGAACGTTCTGCTAATCTTACGAAACAACTTCTTACTTTTGCGCGCAAACAAACAATGTCTCCAAAAATACTCAATTTAAATAAAACCATTTTAGAAATGATGAGTTTACTAAAAAGCCTAGTTGGTGAGAACATAGAACTTACATGGAAACCTAACAAAAACGTAGATACTATAAAAATTGACCCCTCCCAACTTGACCAAATACTTGCAAATCTATGTATAAACGCCAAAGAAGCTATTAAAAACAATGGAGAAATATCAATCAAAACAGACATTGTCTGCTTTGATAAAACATACTGCCAAGAAAACACCGATTACCTTCCGGGAAGTTATGTTCAATTAACAATTACTGACAATGGATGCGGCATGGATAAAGAAACAATTTCTAAAATCTTTGAACCTTTCTTTACTACCAAAGGACTTGGCAAAGGAACAGGTCTTGGACTATCAACGATTTACGGTATCTTAAAACAGAATAATGGCTTCATTACAGTAACTAGCACAGTTGGAACAGGCACAACCTTCAATGTTTATTTACCAAATCATGCTGGTGAAATATCAGAAGGTAGCAAAAAAACAAAAGTATTAAAAACCCCAACGCCCACCTGTGACAAAAAAACGATACTGCTGGTTGAGGACGAGCCAATGGTAAGAGAAATGACCGTCGGCATGTTAGAGTTACAAGGACATATCGTTATTCCAGCTGAATCAGCAGAAGAAGCACTTAAAATAATACAATCAAAGCCATTGATTGACTTACTAATTACAGACTTGATTATGCCTAAAATGAATGGCAGAGAACTATCTATAAAAATACGTTCAATTTATCCAAACATTAAATGCTTATTTATGTCTGGATATACTGCTGATGTAATAGCAAAACATGGCGTACTAGAGAAAGATATCCACTTTATAGAAAAACCATTTACGTTAGTAACTCTAAACGCTAAGGTACAAGAGACACTAGAAAAGTAATTCTGTCATTAAACCAATGCCTGTACTGAGCATTGTCGAAGTAAACCATTAAACGGTATAATACCCTCATGGGAATACTAAAAGAAAAAGCTATAAAATACATCTCTCCTGTATTAGGAAAATATTTTCCTGATTTGGAAGTTGTCAGTGGCCAAGGCATTTACCTTTTTGATACGGACGGTAAAAGATATATAGATTTTACCTGTGGCATTGGGGTAACTAACACAGGACATTGTCACCCAAAAGTAGTCAAAGCTATTACTAGACAAGCATCTCAACTAATACACATTTGTGCAGGCATTGCTCACTATGAACCTCACGTTAAACTCGCTGAACGCTTAGTAAAGTTGCTACCTTTTAAAGAAGCATCTGTTGTCTTCTCTCAAAGTGGGTCAGAGGCAGTTGAAGCTAGCCTCAAGCTTGCTAAATACGTAACTAAAAAAAGCAAAATTATTGCCTTTACTCACGCCTTTCATGGCAGAACCTTAGGAGCGTTATCAGTTACATACAAAGAAAAATATAAAAAAGGCTATGAGGGCTGGCTGATAGAGGACATCATCCGTCTTGAATATCCTTACCACTTTCATAACAATACTATCGAATACAGAGAATACGTATTTCAATGTATTGCTAGTTTCAAAAAAGCAATTATTGAAAATAACGATATCGCTGCAGTTATAATTGAACCTATCCTAGGCGAAGGCGGTTATGTTCCTGCTCCTGTAGAGTTTATCCAAGAACTAAGAAAATTTACCGAAAAGAACGGGATTCTATTGATTTTTGACGAAGTTCAATCAGGTTTTGGCCGTACTGGAACTATGTTTGCCATGGAACACTATGATGTTGTCCCAGACATAGTAGCGCTTGCTAAAGGGATTGCTTCTGGAATGCCATTAGGCGCTTGTGTTGCCAAAAAAGAATTAATGGATAAATGGACTACCAGCGCACATGGAGGAACCTATATCGGCAATCCAGTATCTTGCGCTGCCTCGCTTGCCACAATAGATGCAATTGAGGAAGAAGGCATGCTTGATAATGCCTACGAGACTGGAAAGCTAATATCATCACTTCTTAACGAAGCTAAAAAAAGTCTACCAGTTATCGGAGATGTTCGAGGAGTAGGACTAATGATAGGTGTTGAATTCATAAACCCTACAACTAAAGAGCCAGATTCTGACATAGTCAAAAAAATCAAACTAAAAGCCCTTGAAAAAGGTCTTATTCTAATTAGCTGCGGTGACAATGACCAAGTCATTCGTTTAATCCCAGCGCTTATTATCACAAAATCACAAGCTAAAGAAGCTATTGATATCTTTATCAGCTCCATTAAGGAAAGTCTTTAATGAATAATCTCGTTGTTGGCAAGAATGCAGTACTACAACTGCTTCTTTCCGGTCAGAAAACACACCAACTATTAATTAATAAAAGCTCAAAACACGATGAACGCATCAGTGCTATTATCGAAATAGCAGTAGATAACCATATTCCTTATCGACTTGTTGAACAAAAGGACCTTGATATGAAATGTAGGAATGTTAAACACCAAGGAGTTCTTGCTTACATACCAAAACGACAATTCGTAGAAGTTGAAGAAATTGTAGAATTTGCGCAGGAACTTGGCGAACAACCTTTTATTATAATCTTGGATGGCATTGAAGACCCTCATAATTTTGGTTCAATTGCTCGTACTGCAGTTGCGGCAGGTGTACATGGGATTATCGTACCTAAAACAAAACAAGCTGAAATAACACCTATTGTTTCTAAGGTTAGCACAGGAGCCATTGAGCAAATATTAATTGCCAAAGTCCCCAACATCGCTAGCGCTATAGAAACCTTAAAGAAACTTAACGTTTGGGTTATTGGCACAGATATGAATGCAGAAACTAGCTACACAGAGCAAGACTATGACATGGGAGTAGCCTTGGTAATAGGGAATGAAGGTAAAGGAATAACTAGACTAGTTAAAGAAAAATGTGATTTTCTGATAAAGATTCCCATCACTGCAACTATAGATAGCTTGAATGCTGGCGTATCCGCTGGTATCATGATTTTTAAGATCAAAGAAAAAAGAGATGAACAGAACGAGTAATTATCAATGACAGAAAAAAAAATACTAACAATAGGCAATCCTTTATTAAAAAAGAAAAGCAAACCTGTTACAGCTTTAACTGATAAAATCAAAAAATTAATAAAAGATATGACTGACACTATGTATTCCGCCAATGGATGTGGGCTCGCAGCAATACAAATAGGAGAACCATTAAGAGTAATCGCTGTTGATACTAGCGATAAAAGAAATGAACTAAACATTATAATTAACCCGAAAATAACTAAAAAAGAAGGTGAAATTATTTTTACTGAAGGCTGTTTAAGTGTACCTGGACTGGAAGGTGACGTGAAAAGATTCCAAAAAGTCACAATCACAGGAAAAGATCAAAACTTTAAGGATATTAAAATCACAGCTGAAGCCTACCACGCTGTTGCTTTCCAACACGAAATCGATCACCTAGAAGGGAAGCTCTATATAGACAAGGCAATTGAAGGAACGACAAAATCAGTTGATGACCAAGAACATCAAGAAACAATATGATTACTAAATTATTCTTTTTAGGCACTCCTGCTTTTTCTGCAAACATCCTTCAAGGACTTATTGAAAATGGGATAAATATCGCTGGTGTAATCACTGGCACAGACAAAAAACAAGACCGTGGCCATGCTATCTCTCAATCAGAAGTTGCCTTAGTTGCTGAAATAAACAAAATACCACTTTTCAAACCTAATAATATTATTGAGCTAAAAGATATCTTACAAAAAGAAGCGCCTAACCTTTGCCTAGTCATTGCCTTTGGAATGATTTTCCCTGCTGATTTGGTGGAAACATATGATTTTATAAATATCCATACTTCCTTATTACCAAAATATAGAGGCCCATCACCTATTCAGTCCTGCCTACTTAACGGCGATAAAACAACAGGCGTGACTTTAATGAAAATTGGCAAAGGAATAGATGATGGAGACATAATCCATGTCGAACAAATAACTATTTCAGAAGAAGAAACAACAGAGAGTTTATTTAATAAACTTGAGAAGTTAAGCATCAGCTTACTAGAAAAGCAACTCAACCAAAAAGAATTATGGACTTACCTTCCTCAAAACAATAAAGACGCTTCTTTTACCAAGAAAATAAAGAAAGAAGATGGATGTATTGATTTTACTAAAGAAACAGCAAAAATAATTTACAATAAATTCCAAGCATACTATCCTTGGCCTGGCATTTATACGTACCAAAATAACCAAAGAATAAAAATAACTAACATTAAAATATCAAACAATGCTTTGGAAATAATAACAATTCAAAAAGAAGGCAAACGACCAGTAGCTTACAAAGATTTTCTAAACTCAAATCCACCTTTAATTTAGCAATTTCAATCGCACCATATTATTTGTTCATCGACCCTTATATATAGTATAATAATTAAATTGGCTCATTAACAAAAACAGAGGGTAATAATGGCAAAAGAAAAAGAAAGACTTATTACAGTGACCGCTAATGACCAAAACAGAACGATTAAACTTGAAAACCCTAACCTAAAAATAATCTCCAAACAAGGAGACCAGATCTCAATCCACAGCTTCTTTGACCTATTCAGCACCATTGATAGAACTAAAAAAATCAAAAAACAACTGGATAAAGAAGTAAGTATGTTAAAAACCATACAACTATCTTTTCAGAAAAAACTTAACAAATTCAAATCAGCAAAACTTTTTAGTATCAGAAAGATTAAAAATCAAGAAAATTATTTAATGAGACACTACGAAGAAATAGTTGCCAAAATGAAAGCGAAAGCTCACGAGGAAATATCTGCTCAATTTTCTGAATTTAAACAAGAAATAGCTGAAGAAAAAAATAAATTAGTTAATGAGATTGCTACTGAAAACAAAATAATCACCAAAACCATACAATCAGCAGAAGAAAACTTATCTGCTCAATTCTCTAAACTTGAAAACGTAATAGAAAAAACTAAATCTGATGCGATTGAAACATTAGCTTCCATCCAAGAAGAAACCATAATCGAAATAAGCTCTAAAAGTGATGAAATTAGTGAACAGCTAGCAACACTCAAAAAAGAAATAGCTGAAGAAAAAGAAACCATAAACTACGAATACGCTAAAACTGAAAAATTAATAAAAGAAACCAAAGCTATAACAATTGAAACTATTGAAACATTACAAAACGAAACAATAATTAATATCACCTCTAAAAATGAAGAAATAAATAATAAACTCTTTGAGTTCAAACAAGAAATCGTAGAAGGTAAAAAAGAATTAAGCTCTCAGTTATTTGAACTTGAAAAAACAATTGAACAATCACAGTCAGAAACAACTGAGACAATTTCCGCATTACAAAAAAACACTATATTAGAAATCGACTCACGAACAAGCGCTTCTTTGACTACATTAACTAATGAAAATAATAAATTCACAACCGACCTTAAGACTATAGAAGAAAATATAATATCTCAATATTCATCTTCTGAAAAAATACTCTCCTCATTACATAAAGAAGCTACTGCTACTTTCTTAGGATTCAAAAAAAGTATTACTGAAGACAAAAATGAATTATTAAAAGAAATCGACTTAAAAACAGAAGACTCTTTTAAAGCATTAACTAGTGAAAGCAATAAATTCTCTGAAAACCTTGAAGCTATGGAACAAAATCTTATATCTCAACACTCTTCCTTTGAACAAATTTTAGAAAAAGCGCAAACTGGTGCTGTTGAAACAATAATGTCTTTACAAGAAGACACTATTTTAGAAATAAAAGCTAACAGCACTAAAATTTTAGAAAAACTTTCAGGATTTGAACAAAACCTAGATGGTGAAAAAGAACAAATAATCAAGGAAATAGATTCAAGAACTTCCTATTCTCTGAACTCCATTAATACAGAAAGCATTAATCTCTCCAATAGTCTTAAAACAATGGAAGAAAACATCCTTTCTCTGCACTCTAAATTCGAAAAATCACTAGAGGAATCCAAGGAAAAAACCAGCTTAGACCTTACTGCTAAGAAAGATGATATTGCCTCTACCTACTTAGGTTTCAAAAAAATTATTATTGACGAAAAAGACAACTTCATTAAAGAAATAGACTCCAAAACAAGTGCATCTCTAACTACTATAAACAATGAAACCACTAAATTCTCAGGCAATCTAAAAACTATTGAACAAAATTTAGTCGCTAAACAATCTGCTTTTGAAAAAACTATCTCTTCTTTAGCAAAAGAAACTAGTGCTGATGTTGATGCTAAAAACATTCTTATAACTGAAAAAATCCTATCAATAAACACTACAGCTGAAGAACTTAAAGCAAAAATATTACTAGAAATAGATGAAGCAAAAAATAAAGCATTATTAGAGCTTGATGATACTGGAACTACTAGAGAGAATTTCAAGAAATTCACTAAAATAAGTCAAGACTACATCCAAGACAGCATCAAATCTGCGATAGCTGAAGTAGAAACAGTTAAGGCATCACTATCCTCCGAGATTTCCGCACTTTCTGCTATAGCCAATAAAGAAATATTAGATATCAGAAAGTCAGCAAAAGAACAAAGCCTTGAGCTAAAAACAGACCTTAATCTGTTAAAAGAAACTATTCAAGAAGAAATAACTAAACTTCAAGCAACCACTGCTGATGAACTTACCTTTATTTCAAAACAAACAAAACAAGAAAGCTCTGAAAACCTAAAAACAGTACTCGCTAATATTGAAGAATTCAGCAACAAAACAAAAGCAGAAATAGCAGAGTTAACAAAGAAATTTGATGCTGACCAAGACAATATGCTAAATAACACTTACAAAGATTTACAACTCCTACAAATCAAATTAAAAGAAATCGACAAAACAGAAGATATGCAAGCAATAAATGAAGAATTTAAGAAACTTAAAAATCAAAACGAACTTACCCTAGAAGACATAAAAACAAGCACCAATCAGGCGATAACCAAAAGCATTGAAGAGCTTTTCAATAAAATGAAAGCAATCAATTCCTCCAACCAACAAGAACTACAACTAGCTAAAGAACAGATTTCTGAAAACGAACAAATGTTTTATGATCAAATAAGACAAAAAGTAGATGAAATACTTAAAACTTCTAAAACAGAACAAGCACAACAGCTTCAAATCACATCAGACAAAGTAACTGCGCTAAAACAAGAAACACAGCATGAAGTACAACTTATCAAAAAAGAACTACATGAAGAAAAACTACAAATGATTGAAACAGCTACGGATGACTTAAATAAATTAAAGGATGAAATTAACAAGAAAGCTGAAAAACAAATTGATGAGGCTACTGGGTTACTTCAAGGCTTCAAGCTTTCCTTTGAAAAGTCTCAGAAGGAACTACTTGCTCAAAATAAGGAACAATTTCAAAAGTTAGAACAAGAAGCTACCTTTAGCTTACAAGAGAAAATATCCTCGGTGAAAACCTACATTGAAGAAATCAAAAATGACTCTATTAGAAACATTCACGAAATAACCAAAGATGTTGAAAACGAACAGAAGGCACTTAATAAACTCATCGTCCAAGTAAAAGGCATTAAAACTACCTTAGAAACAGGTATATTCGCAGATTTAGATAGCACCATCAAGAATATCGAATCCATTAAACAAAGCCATACAATGGAAATGGATAGCCTCAAAAAAGAAAACCAGAAAACCCAACAAGAAAGCATCAGACAACTAAAGATTATGGTAGAAAACACTATTAATTCTCAACTACAACAAGCTTTAGATAAAATAACTATCCTTCAAGAGCAACTTAGAACAGAAAAAAACCAACTATCAGAGTCATCCATTAATCTAGGTAAGATTCAATCACAAACACAGCAAGAAATTTATGAACAACTAGAGCAAACCTTAACTAACGTCAACACTATTAAAGAAGAAGCAGAGTCATCTATCAAACAACTAAAGAGTGAATCGTTTACCGAGATACTAAGTGTTAAGAAAAGCCTCAACCAAATTATAAGTTACTTAAAGAAACAAAAAGCTCAGTCAGAAAAGAAGCTTCTATCACCAACTGTTATAACTAAAAGGGAATCACAAGATCAAAACGAACTTATCAGTATGCTTTTAAAAGAAGGCCTGAACCTATAGTCACTGCCTTGGCTTAAAACATTCTTCGATATAAGCTGTTTGTTTTTCTGCTGAAAGATCCTTGAAAGTATCATTATTCAATCCCTTGCTTGTTAAAAATCTATTAAACTTTTCATTTTGTACTTGCTGTTGTTCAGGTGTCATAGTGGATCCACCTGCACCTGCAGTACCAGCTGGTGCAGCCACAGGAGGTTCGCCTGCAGCGTTCATTTTTTCCCTTAAACCCTTCTCTTGAGTAACAGCATCTGCCTTTTTAAACTCTTCAGTAGCTTGATACTCTAAGCCTGCTCGTATTCTTTTAGTAACCACACTAGCATCTTCTCCTTTGGTAAGAGAGAACCATTTATTATCAGGAAGCACATCTTTGCCATAATACTCCTGCATTAACTGAGTTATATTATCTTGGTTAAGACTACCCTTATAAGAAGAACCTGTTAAACTATCCAAAACATTCTTTGCGGTTACCTTTTGAGGTAGATCTGCTTCTTCAGTTAAATATATTCTGTTCCTTTCTGCAATTAATTTTGATGGTGCTATTCCATTGTAAATATCAGCGAGGTCTGGATGCTTACCATTTACTAAAGGTATTCTTCTCTCTTCACCCTCACCTTTACCATGCTTTGCCTCTATGCTATTAGCAGTAGAATGTGCTATAGCAGCCAATTTGTCACCTTCATCAAACTTAAATAAATAATTATGCATATCATCTATTTTTATAAGTCCAGCAGAGCGCATATCCTCTAAATACTTATTCATCAAAGCTTGATTATTGTCAGCTATTGGTTTATTAGTCTGTTGCATATACTTATGTAAGCTCGGATGTTTGGCCCAAAAGGCATCAGACTTACCACTATCATAAATATTTTGATGATTTGCTAATTCCTCTTTTGAATAAAACTTAAAGCCTTGTTCCTTGCCTTGACTAGCAAAAGCCAGAAAACTATCTAATGCTTCTTGATATTTTACCCCATCATATCCACCTGGAATTATTGCATCTTTAGGCATCCCTCCAGTCTGACTATTTGCCACACCATTAGAATACATCATATTAACTATCCAAGAAGCTTCTTGAGGGTTACCATCCTTATCCAAAGGATTCTTCTCTTCATTTAAAATAAGCAAAAGAAATTTTGGAGAAATCTTCTTAAGTTGCTCTGAGCGCTGTCCCCAAGAAGATTCAGCAACTCCCACCTTTTCTTTCATATTATCAATATATTTAGCCCAAGCTTTTGATACTTTTTCTTCATTATAACCAATACCAAAAGTTCCCTTCGCGTCGGCAAGCTCAGCCATAAAAGTATCCAGTCCAGCATCTATACCATTCATGACATCAAGACTGTCTAGTGCCACTAATCGATTAATATCCGTTGTCCCATCTACCAAAGTTAACGCTTTTACTCTTTTTGCATAATCATCTGAGGTCTTATCAACCTCCCAACTTGTGGCTAACTTATCCTGAACATCTTGTGTCAGGTTGCTATCAACTCTTTTCCCTTGCGGAGTTAGCACAGCTTCAGTACCGTTTGCTAGTTCGGCTACTGGTTCCGCTCCGGCCATATCCGTACCTGTATTACCATCACCTTGTATTCCCAGCATTACCCTTAAATGAGCTTCTATAGTGACGTCAGTACTAGCTAAATCCTCTACACCAACAGCAGCTTCACCATTAAATGAATTCTTCTGTTTAACTTGGTCGAACGCAGCTTTGACCTTCGTTGCATCTAATGGTGTACCTTGTTGTATTAAAGCTTTCCTAAAAGCAATTAATCCTTCATTGGTAAAAAACTCATCTTTCCCACCATTTTCTTTGCTCATTAAATCCACTATTTGTGAAAAAACAGGTTTATTATTTTTTGCTAAATCATTCAAAGCAACAGATAGCTTAACTAAATCGATTCTATCATTATTTACATTTTGATTCCCTGCAATACTATTCGCCAATTGGTTTGTTTCAACTTTCGTTGGATTAATAGCTGTTAATGTATTTTGAATATTTCTACTATCAATACCTACCATATCTTATTCCCCTTACTTAATAATCCTAATGTTTCGTTACATCGTTACTTCGGTCACTGAGCGTAGTCGAAGTGCTAATCCAGCCAACTCATTAAATCGTCTGGTATTTGTTCCTCTTGATAACTTACTACAGTTGAAAGATTCTTTGTCTGTCTCTTTTCCTTAACTTCTCTATTTTGTTTAGGATTCCAATCTTCTTTTTCCTGATACTTACTCTTTAACATGACCGTTTACCTCCCCTTTAATTTAAACCTAATCTCCATCTTACATAACTGTCTTCAATCCCATCGAAAAAGCCACTCTTAAAAGAAGAGTCTAATACCTTTCTTGCCATATTTATGTCTGATTTAGCAACTGCTTCTTGCAACGCAACTAGTTGTTTTTCTGTTAATCCTAACATAGATATTTGTTGCTTATTCTCATCTAAAACCGTCTGCAAATTACCTTGAGCTGCTAATGCTTTATCTATATCTGTATAAACACGCTCTTTCATCCTACCAATAGCCTTCTCTAACGACTCTTGTTGAGTTAAAGTTACATGGCAACCCAACTTTACGAGTAAAGCTACTATTCCTTTTGCGCCCTCTCTATCTCCTACTGCTAATTTTGCCATCAATCTTTGCATTATTGCTTTTTGCTCTTGTTTATCTTTAGTAATTTTTACTGCTAATTCCTTCAACATTGCCATCCACATCTGATGGTTTTTCTCCATTGCTTCTATTATCATTTTAATAACGTCGCTTCTTGCTTCTAATGCAATACTAAAAATAGCCATTAATATTTTATTTTTTTCAGTATCTCCACCATAATTGATTGCTATAAATTTCGCCAAGGATGGACCATCCTTTTCTGGTTTCTCATTAGGTAATCTTTCTTTTGTTGAGATATTGGTTATGTCTAACTTTCCAGCAGAATCAACATTTATATCAGCAGATTTTATTCCAGCTGCCGCTAATTTATCAGTTAATTGTTCTAATAATGCAACAGCTCTAGGATTATCTCCAAAAATTAACTTTGCTAATGCTACTTTTTGTTGTTCAGGACTCTTTCCTGAAAAAGGATTCCCTCCACCATCTGCAGAAACATTTACGCTAAAAGTTACTTTACTTTCTCCTTGACCTATAACTACTGGAGCAGACTTAGAAGCCATATCATTTGCTGACTTATAGTTAGCTTTATTTGTTGTAGATCCTGTAACAGAACCTGGTGCGTCTCCCATATAATTTCCCCTTCTTAAAACCCTATTATCAATATATCGTAAATACACCTACATATTTCCCACATATTTACATATAACAGAAAATATAGATGTAATTTAATATACTTATGTAGTATTTTGCCCAGAAAAATGGATTCTAAACATTTTCTTGTTCAATAGTTCAATGGTTCATTGGTTCATTGGTTTTTCTCCCTCTTGAGAGGGAGATGTCGAGCTCTGCGAGACAGAGGGTGTGTCCCTATACTTTAAAGAGTAATAACTGGAACAAATTCCTTAACAAACTCCCAAGCAGAAACTATTTTAAAAAAATTATATACAAAAGAATGACTAAGATATTCTCCAATTGGCACAATTGTTATCTTTTCCACTATCAAAAGTCCAAGGAATATAAGCAGTGACCATTTAATAAAGTTCAGAACAGCTCCTGATATATTGTTAAACAATCCCATAGAGCTCATTTTGAAGATTTTAGTCATAATTCGACCCCATACTACAAAGAACACAAAGCTTGCCATATAGGTCAAAATATAAGCCGCAAAGCCGGACCATGAAACAGTAAACTTAAGATAATGCGCCAACCATTGTTTAGTTACACTCGAATATTGATTTGCCGCATAAAAAGACACAATAACTGCGAGGGAATCAAATAGAATATTTAAAAAACCACTAACATACCCTCGATAACTGAAAAAAATTAGTAGCAAAACAACAGCAACATCAACAAAATTAATGTTAGAAATAACGTTCATTAAGAGTTCTTCATTTCTTCTTTATGTGCCAAAAGTCTGTCTCTTACAACCTTATCAGTAATGCCGATTATCTGAGCAGCTAAAATCCCTGCATTCATGGCTCCGTTGATAGCAACAGTGGCTACAGGAACCCCTTTAGGCATCTGGACTATAGAATATAAAGAATCAACGCCTCCCAAATCAGAAGTTTTCATAGGAACACCAATAACTGGAAGTATTGTATGTCCAGCAATTACGCCAGGAAGATGTGCAGCCTTACCTGCCGCTGCGATTATAACTTTATACTTATCGTGGGCATCCTTCACTAAACCCATAACCTTTTCTGGTGTACGATGAGCAGATGCAACTTCAACTAGCGAAGTCAGTCCGAACTTATCTAAAGTATCTATACACTCCTGCATGACTGGCATATCTGAACTACTTCCCATAATAACTAAAACATCTTTCATCTTAACCTCCTAAAATTCGTATATAACGTTTACCTGAGCGCCAACCTTCATGTCACCAACCTGAAACTGAGTTGCAGTATCAGAAACAGCCAATGCCTTCATCTGCAAACCTTCTTGTCTTAAAGGCTGAACAGATCCACCTGCCTCTGAAATAAGCTTTAACTTTATTTTACCAACATTCATAGTTCCTGCGATAAGCTCTGCTTTCTTCTTAGCATCAAGTAAAGATAACTTTAAAGCTTTTTGATTATATTCATCTAACTTTGAACTTGAGAAATCTATCTGCCCAATATTATTAAGACCACTTTCTACTGCTAAATCGATGACTTTTCCGATAAGCTTTACATCATCTAACTTTACCTTCAGCTGTTGCTCTATGTTATATCCCACAAACTGCCTTTTGCCGGAGATATATTCGTAATTTTGATTAATATTCAGTCTTTCAGTGGAAATATTGTCCGCAGGAATAACCACTTTTGTCTTTGCAAGAAAACGATTAACGCTATCGTTTACTTCTTTCTGACCTTTAGAAACATCCTGGAAAAGACCACTTACCCCTATCGCAACATAGGCTATATTAGGCTCAAAAGATACCTCACCTTTACCACTTACAGCAATAATATTGCTTTTACTATCAAAATTATAAGCAGTAGCAACTACCAAAAATATACTTACCAAAAATATTCCAAGAACCAATCGTTTTTTCATTTTATTACCTCCTGAAACAGATACCATCATTTTACCCTATGACCTTGTTTATCGTCTCCCGTAAATTTGTGATTATTTCATTTATTTTTTCTTTACCTATACTTTCCTGATAAACAATATGTATCTGATGATGATCAACAAAAAAAGTTATTGGACAGACAGATTCTTCACTATTTAAAGGATATGCATACAAATCACCTTGTTTCTGATAACTTCTAAAAGAAACTACTACAGAATAAAAATCTGCTGGTAAAGAAATCTTTCTAATTGGAAATTGTTGATGCCTAAATGCTTCTCTTACTCTTTTAGATAACAATGGCAGTTCTTCTTTAATTGCATAATTAGTTATCTTAATTGGCAAAGAATTAACAAACAGGCCTGGATTATCTTTTTGTTTTTTATTTATTCTATTCAAAAAATGTACCCCAAGAAAGAAAAAATCCAAAGAGTTCATCCTACAAAAAGTTTCACCAATGAGATAAAGCCAAAAAACAAATTCTGAAACATTATTATCCGTAGCTATCTTTGCTAAAGCTTCTTTTTTAAAATCATCTAAAACTAGATACTCAACCTTACTTTTAAAATTATTCCCCTTTGAATCTATAAATAAGTTAGCGACATCCTCTTTGATGCCTACTTCTTTTTCCCAATACTCCTTATCCTTTAACCAAGCATCAGAACAAGCATATTCCTTTTGAGAAACTAAATAATCTCTGTAATCACTGTCTTCACTTATCAACCCAGAAACATCTTGAATATCTATTAATTTATAATAAATATTCATCATCTTCTTGAGCATAATATTTATGCCAAAAAAATCAGTTAGCAAATGATGAACTCTTAGAAAATAAAACTGAGAATTAGCAGTCTTTATAATAGCCACATAGATAAGTTTACTCTCGTTTGACAGTAGTGGTTCAACCATCTTCTTTTGCATCCAAGCAATTGCACTATCATCATCCAAAATATCATCAATAAATTCATAATCCAAGCTAACGTGCTCATCAAATACTTGATAAGGAGCGCCATCGTCATCCACAGAAATACGTGCTTTAAAGTTTGAGAAACTATTGATTGAAAGCAAACTAGCTTTAGAAAGTATTTGATGGTCAATATTTGACTCAAGCATACTATAACCGCCAATATTCCACAGATTTCCCATAGAATAAAACTGCTCAGCTATCCACATCTCTTCTTGCTGAAAGGAAAGACTATATTTTCCCATTTTCAATCTCCTCTGTAATGTCTAGCCATCTTTCTTTATTACAAGGCAAATATGAGCTAAGAAATAATTTATCCCCATCTGGTGCAAAATTAAACGTAATTGCCGAAGGCCAACTATTTTGCAAATCCTGATTTAACTTATTAGTACTAAACAACTCTGTGCTATCGTCAATCTCAGTTCGATAGTGAAAAATCACTACCTTCTCCATGCCTTCTCTTTCCAGTCTAACACTCTCTGCAAATTTTTTAATAACAGGATGTTCATATTTATCTGCTAACCACTTTATAGACTTAATGTTTGTTAAGGAAAGAGTTGCTCTTTTTCTTAGCGAATTAAGATCTTGACCTAATTGCTCAGTCGACTGCTCTTGGCGCATAACACAAGGAATAAAATCGGTAAACTCACCAATAGTCTTTATAAACTTATTATCTTTATATGCTCTAGTGTCTTGAACCATAAAGAATGGAACATCGGACTCAATTAAACTATTAAGTATCTTCTTAAAAATCTCTAACGACTGCATAAAACTATCTTGCTTATTATCTGCTTCAAACTCATGTTCATGTAACATTATCTCGTCCTGAGAATATTCAGGAAATTTTGCTACTACATCATTAAACTCATCTAACCTGAATTCTTTAACTATGTCCGCTTCACCTAACAATGAACCTTTCCTTAATAACTTCAAATATTCTCCATACTGAATCTTATTACCTAACGGCCCTAATGAAAAATAACTCTTCACAATATCCGAACCAATCTTATTATGAATTGATTCATCCATACAAAAGACATATAAAAACTTACTCTTAGAAACCTTTACAAAAAAATGTCTGTAAGGAAAATCACTTAATTTATCTTTAAGCAGATAATACTCCTTAATAAAAGGCAACATCTTCATTACTAGTACTTCTTCAAAATTATAAGCACTTACATCCAACACAACAGGCTCAATTACTTCATGCAATTTAAAAACAACCCACGACAATTTATCGTCTTTACTTAAAGTAGATTTTAGCAATTCTTGCTCTTTCATCAGACAAAAATGTCGCTGTATTAAAACATCGAATGACATATTATCAAACCAAAGATAATCAATGTTATACTTCTCTCTCTGTATGGTTCTAAAGCTTGTCTTCCATAGGTCTAGATCTATTTTACTCTCAATGCCACTTAATATCATTTGGTTAAAGAAAACTATTTCTTTCTGACGTAACTGGGCTAATGTAGTTTGAATAAAATCAGAATTAATTGTTTCTTCCTTACCGCTATATTTTAATGGAACATCCTTCTCAACATGAACCTCCAAAAGCTGTATAAATGAATTTACGCTATCAGTAGAATAAATGTCTGCTATTTTTACAGAGAATCCTTTTTGTTTGAGCTTGTGTAAAATCTTAATCATTGCTAATGAATCGGCGCCTTGTTCTGCAATACTAATATCCATAGCCACAGACTTTCCTAAAACTTCTTCAAGAATGGAAACTACAGGATTTTTTGTTTGATATTTCACATCAACTTCCACAAATTTTTCATTAAAAGAATCTATTAATGACTGTCTATCGATTTTCCCACTTATTGTTTTAGGTATTGAACCCAACAATATTAACTCTACAGGAACCATTTGTTCCGGCAATTTAGACATCATCTCTTTAAATATGAGCTGCTTATCAACCGTTGCAACTACAAAGGCAACTATTTTAGGACTAAAGATATTCTGCCCAACATTTAAGGCTACGGCTTCTTTTACCCCATTTATTCCTGTCAAAACTCGACTAATTTCACTTAACTCAACTCTATAACCACTGACCTGTATTTGGTCGTCATCTCGACCTAGAAACAACAACTCACCAGAAGACATTTTTTGTACTATATCTCCTGTTCTATAACAATAGATACCGTTAAATACAATGAACTTACCATCGTTCATGGTCTCATCCATATAACCAGGAGAAACACCATCTCCTCCAATTAACAACTCACCACGTTCACTATCTTGAAGCAATTCTAGATTACTATTAACTATAAAAACCTGAGTGTTCTTAAAAGGGAAGCCAATCACCATCTGTTGTTCGTCTGCATTATACTCTAACTGTTTTGCTTCATAGACAACGCTTTCGATAGTACACTCTGTAAGCCCATAGCCATTTATAACTCGTGCTAATGGATAGTTATCAATAATCCATTTATACTCTTGCCTAGAACAAGCTTCTCCTCCAACGACTATTTGTTTTAAAAAAGATATATCCTTTACGTCTTCTTTTAACTGCTCAAGTAATATTCGAACATAAGAAGGGATGGACTCAATAATATTGGGTTTCCACTTACTAATTATTTCTACTGTATTATTAAGATTAAGCTTATCTTCTTTATTAACGATAATAAGTGTCCCTGAAAAAAACAAAGACTTAATAAGGTTACCAATAAACATATCAGTACTGATGCTAGACAATTGAAGTACTCTTGGCTGAAAGTGTGATAATCCGTAATAATCTTTCCACACCTCAAGCAGACTCAATATATTCTTACAACTTATAATGACTCCTTTAGGCTTTCCAGTAGAACCTGAAGTAAACATCACATAAGCAATTCCTACTCTTTTGTAAGATATTTCTGTCTTCAAAACTTCCTTATGAAGCTCTCCGTCCTTTTCAAATAAAAGCAACTTTGCCTGTGACTGCAATAAATAATCTCTAGCCCGCAAATCAGGGGTATCTTCATCAAACGGTAGAACAGAAGCACCTATCTTCCATACTGCTAATAAACTTGCTACTGATAGAAATGAACACCTCATGTGAAGTGCAACAATATCTCCTTCAGAAATCCCATGATTAATTAGTTCCTCAGCAATATTGTTAACTGTCTCTAAAAGCGAAAAATATGAATATTCTTTACCATCATAAATTACGGCAATCCTATCTTTGTTTTGATTTGCACTTTCTAAAAAATTATCAAATATATTCATTATTCCCTCATTGACTATTTTATCATTCCTGACCTGTTATTTCAGCAAATTTAAGGTCTAATTTACTTTTAAGAGTTGAGACATCTATCGAATATGGAAATCTTATATAAACTTCACACAATCCAGCTACTATTGTAATACTGAAACTAATACCATATAGCCAGCGATTAATAGCAAAATCTCCACTTTCACTAAGAATCTCATCTATTTGTATATCTCCTTGTTTAAAATTAAATAATAATAATCTATCGGTATCCGTAAGTTTACCTACTATTTTCCTAACTTTTTGTCTTAACTGTGTATTTTTCATTTTTGGATTTAGTAAAATATTTTTGAAATGTATACCGTTCTGATTAATAAATTCTAATCTTGAACGGACATTTGAAAGGTTATCTTCAACTGACAACTCTGTATCAATAATTATAGGAACCTCATCAATAAATGCCCCTATGCTATTTGTAAATTCCTCAGAAGAAAAAAATCTGGTGTTATGAAGTAAAGCGATTGGTACTTTGGTGAAAGGAAACTCTTGCCTAGCAAAAACAATGAATACTTCTAACGCCAAGCTAAACTCATCATTGATATTATTTGGCACATTGAAGCTATACCTAAAGTTTTCTTGAGATGATTTAGCTTCGAGCTTCTTCCGTAGAAAAGAATTATAAATCTCTGTATTATTTCTAAACTCATCTAAAGACAAATTAAAAGAAATATCCTCTTCCTTAATATGCTTCTCTACCATAAATCTGCTCAGATAATCCATATATTTAGCGGTTACTTGGTACTCTCTATATCCATTTCTGGCTACTTCTAATAAATATTTATCTATTAATTGATTCCCATAATCATCATGGATACTTTCATCCATAAAATACCACAAATATGTCTCACTTAAATTTATCTTTATTATCACTGCTCGAAACAAAAATCTTCTTAAATCATTCTTCTTTGTGTAATAGGCACTCATAACATTATAAATAAAATCATAACTAGAAAAAACCTCATAACTTGAAAGATCCAAAACCGGAATTTCTTGATTACATTCACTAAAGACCTCCCATGCATATGTTCCTAAACCAGTTTTTACAAGACATGCACGTAATAGGTCATTCTTATTCATTAATTCTTTAACAGCTTTTTGGGTATCGTTTATAGCAATTTCATCTAATCTTATTTTAGAAACGAAATATTTATTTCTATAAAACTTACGTAAGTCAGCAGAATATAGTGGATCTGTTAAACGATAAGAGCTCCCAGCCAACACCATCTCATTAAATAATCTACTTTCCTTTCTGAACAAGTCAGATAAAAGATCTTTTACATTATCTTCTCCTAATTTCTGATATTCTCTATTAAATATATATTGCGGCTGTATCTTAAAACCAAACCTATCATGACAAAACTCAACTATCTTCCCGGCATCCAGAAATTGCTTCTCAATAGGAATTTTCAATTCAACTATTCTTTTCTTAAGTATCTCATGATGTATATTCTGAAGAAGAACCCCTTCACCAAACACTTTTTCTAAAATATGATTAGCAATTGATATTTCCTCTATCTTTTTATCAATTATGTACGTACTAAAAAAATCATCAAAAGAAAAACTCTTATAAATATCCAAGTAGCTACACTTGTATCCTAAAACATTCAGCTCTGAAGCAATTCTTATCGCTTCTAAAGAATCCCCACCCATCCCGATAAACCCATTCGAAGAAACAAATCTTTCTCCCAATATCTTTTCCCACACATCCTGAACACATTTTTTGTCGTCATCACTACTCATCACATTGGTATTGTGTGCTGGAACACTAATTCTCATAGCCATAAGTGTTTTCCTGTCGACTTTACCATTTGAAGACAAAGGAATCTCTTCAATTCTTTGAAAAAAATTAGGTATCATATACGAAGGCAAAGACAACCTAATTCTCAAAACTAATTCGTCTATAGAAATTTCTTTTTGTGAACTGTAATACGCAACTAATACTTTATTACCATTTATCAAAGTAGTTACAACAACAGCTTTTGTAATTCCTACAAATTTTTCAATACATGCCTCTATCTCCCCAGGTTCAATGCGATAACCGCGTATTTTAATCTGAAAATCTTTTCTTCCAATAAACTGTATATTGCCATCACTTAAAATTCTTACTAAATCTCCAGTACGATAAACTCTCCCTAGCCCCTCGAGCTCTAAGAACTTAGCCTTAGATAACTCTAAGGAGGTGTACCCTTCCGCCAACCCATAACCTGCAATAAACAGTTCACCAACAGAGCCAATGTTCACTGGCTTAAACTCATCATTAAGAACATACATTTTTGTGTTTCTAAATGGTCTGCCTATAGGTAAATTGCCTGAAACAGGCAACTCTTCATCAACTTCAGTACTATAGTCAGTACTATATATTGCTGACTCTGAAACCCCATATGAATTAATTACTGTAGCCCGATCTTTATACTTTACGAATAATCTTCTAAAATCTTCTAATGAACAAATATCAGAACCAACAATTATCAACTTAATAGAACTATCGTCTATACCAACTCTCTCGATATAATCAACCAACATAGATATCAAAGAAGGAGTAGAGTCTAGTGTATTAACCTTATTGTTTTCTAAAAGAATAGAAAGTTTATTAAGGTCATGTCGCTCTTCATCTGTTGGAAGAACAAGGGTCCCTCCAGTTGCTATTGTTTTCAAGTAATTACCAATAAAAACATCGTGTGCAAAGGAAGACGTTTGAAGCAAAACAAACGGTTCTCCTACAATTTTGTATCTTTCTATCCACTCATCCAATACATTAATAACAGCAATATGAGTATTGATAACGCCCTTAGGTTCACCTGTGGACCCGGAGGTATATACTATATAACATGGGTCCTTTTCTGATAAAACGACTTTACTTTTATCAAATTTCTTATCAGTTTCATATATCGTATTTATTAAAAACTGCTCACAAGCTAAATCTATTAGATTATCAGTAACAATCATTGCAGCTTTGCTATCACTAACTATCTTGCCTATCCTTTCTATCGGATCCTTATTACTTATTGGCACAAAGACAGCCCCACATAAAACAATACCTGTCATCACAGCTATCATATCAAAAGAATAATCCATAACTACAGCTACTCTGTCACCACAACATATTTCTAAACTTTGCAAATAACCTGCAACCTTATATGACTGTATCAGAAGCTCACTATAAGGATATTTCCTGTCAGAGCAAACAACTGCTATCGAAGAAGTGTTTGCGAAAAACACATCATCTAACACAGAACATAAATTGTCCTTAGAAAGTATTCTGTCGGTATCGTTCATCTTATCTAAAATACTTTTTTCGAAATTGGTGATTAATAGAAGAGGTTTAACCTCTGAGATTCCTTCACCAACTACTCTATTAACTAAAGACTTAAACTGTTCCACAAAGATATCTGCTTCAGTTTCATCAAAAAGATTCTTGTCAAAATACATACTAATAAAAACTCTATTATTTTTATGATACTCTCTAATATGAATATCCAAGGAGTCTGCAATACTTCCTGAAGATAAGGTAAACGCCTCTACCTCAAACCCGCTTATTGAATAGTTATAATCAAATGGCTCATAGGAAACAACCATTGCTCCACCTAAATCAGAATTGCCTTCCACCACAACACTGGGGTAAAACTCATCCATACAACACCTACGATGCCTGTAATTTTTCATTAACTCCGTACTAATTAACGCAAAAATATTAAAAATGTTTTCACTATCAAGATTTGCTACTAATGGAATAATACTCGAAAAGGAACCCAAACATTCCCGCTCCTTCTTTGATGATCTATTTTGAACTCTAACATTAAGTAATACTTTGTTTTCACCTGTTCTAAGTTTTACTATGAGCAAAAAAATAGCTAAGAAAAAATGAAAAGTAACTAAGTTATTTCCCTTACAAAATGCAACAACATCTGAATAAAGGTCCTGACTTATTTCTAGTTCCCTTGAAATTGAGTTTGATACTTTCTTTTCTCTTTTTTTATAAGAAATATCACACGAGTAATCGCCAATACCCTTTGCTTTATCTCTCCAATACTGACGGTCTGCCTTATATCTTAAAGAATTAATATATTCTTTACTATTGGCTTGGGCATCAAAAAAAGAACAATTATTATCTACAACTATACTCTTTCCATAAAGTAATAACTCATATTTCTGAACTATCTTCTTAGCAGCTAAGGCAACACTCCATCCATCTGCAATCAAATGATTATATATTGAATAAAAATATGATTTTTCTCCAACAAGTAAAAGACCTATCTCGTAAAGATTACCGCCATTTACCTGAAATGGTTTATAAAATCTTTTTTGAATCCACTCGATACAACTCTTATCAGCGTCTACATTCATACTGAAATCCTTAATAACAACCTCATTAGTTGCATCTCGTACTTCTTGAAAATAATCACCATCACTATTTAGCACAAAAATTGTTCTTAGTATCTCATTCTCTTCACAAACAAGATTAACTGCATGCTCAAAAAGCACAGGATTCATTTTTCCCTGTACCAATAAATAGCCACCAATATTTAAATGGGAAGAATCTATATCATACAGCTGTTCTGATAATAGTAATTTTTGAGCATAAGTAAGAGCATATCGTTTCACCATAACTTAATTGTAATATATGCGCTAACGATAAGGAATAACTATTAGTGCCTTATTTGAAATCCTTCTAATTGTTGCGAACTCTCTTCTGTCAGCATTTTATCTCTAATATTGTCTTTAAAATACAGCTCAATGCCTTTTAGAAATGAATCAATCGCACTTTCTTCACCCTGGACAAACACATCAACTTTGCCATTAGCTAAGTTTCTTACCCAACCAACTAACATATACATATCAGCTATTCGTTTTACAGTAAAACGGAACCCAACGCCTTGAACCTTGCCAGAATACGTCAACTGATAAGCTTTCTTCACTTAATAATGCCACCACCTATAACAATATCACCATCATAAAAAACAACTGACTGACCAGGAGTAATAGATAATTGAGGTTTCTCAAACTTAACGAGCACTTCATTATCACCTATTGGTTCAATATAGGCGTTTTCGTCAGCATGTTGATATCGAATCTTTGCCGTAACATTCATTGCTGTTTCAAGTTTTTCTATGGATATCCAATTAAGGTCTATTGCTCTAAAACTATCCCCATAAAGATCCTCCTTGGTGCCTACAATAACTTCATTTTCATCTTTCTTGATTCCAATAACATATAATGGCTCATGATAAGCAACACCTAACCCTTTTCTTTGACCTATTGTGAAATTAAAATAACCTTTATGCTTACCTAAAACCTTACCTTCTGGACCAACGATATTCCCCTCTTTAGCCTCAATATCAATAATCTGAGAATAATCACCAGAAATAAAATTCTGACTCTCAGGAATCTGTTCAAACCCAAGTTCTTTCTGAGTAGCAATAACCTTAATATCATTCTTAATAAGTCCTCCCAAGGGAAACATACATTTCGATAACTGTTTTTGTGTAAGTCTATAAAGAAAATAGCTTTGGTCTTTTCTAGGGTCTTTCCCTTTTAGTAAAAGATATCTACCTGTTTTCTCATCAAATTCTGTTCTAACATAATGACCTGTAGCAAACTTATCAAGATTAGGCTCTCTTTCTAATACTTTATCCAATAATAAACCAAACTTCATCTTTGCATTGCAAACAATACAAGGATTTGGTGTGCGTCCTTCTTTATATTCATCTGAAAAATACTTTAGAACTATCTGAGCATATTCTTCCTTTAGATCAATAACGTGATAAGGAATCTCTAATTTATCACAAACTTCTTTTGCTTTCTTTATGTCTTGTTCTTCATCAGGGCCAAAACAAGCATGCTTACCTTTATACTCTTCAAGTAACTGCCCATTCCAAATGCTCATGGTAACTCCAGTTACGTCATACCCTTGGTCTTTAAGTAGTGCAGCAGTAACCGAAGAATCTACGCCACCGCTCATACCAACAAATATTTTCTGATTTGATTTATTATCTTTTAAATTCACTTACTGGCTCCAATCCAAGTTCTTTTAACATATTTATATCATCCATCGCCTTATTTCCTTTTACTGTAAGGTAATTCCCGACTAAAATTGAATTTGCTCCTGCTCTGAAAATCTCCTTTTGCCTATCACCCAAATTACTTTCTCTTCCACCGAAAACACCTATGACTTTATCAGGCATTAAAAACCTATACGTAGCTATAAGTTTAAGCACATCATTTACCGCTACCTTTTCAGTACGTCCATATATTTTAGTACCCTCAATAGGATGAACAATATTAATAGGAACAGAATCCACGTCAAGTTCAGCAATTGCCATACCCAACTCTACTCTCTGCTCCAAAGATTCGCCGATTCCAAATATTCCACCAACGCACACCCTTAATCCTGCTGATTTTGCATTCATAATAGTCGCGACCCTGTCCTTATAGGCATGGGTTGTACACATGTTCGAGAAAAAAGATTCGGCAGTTTCTAGATTATGATGAAACTTTTCAAGACCAGCTTCCTTTAATTTAATTGCTTGTTCTTTAGTTATAAGCCCTAAAGAAGCACATTTTTTAACCCCAGATATCTCACTTACAACTTCTAAAATACTTTCCAATTCTTTTTCATTTGTAACATACCCTTTTCCAGACGTTACTATAGAAAAACAACCTGTATGATTTGTTTTAGCATCATTAACAGCTTTGAGAATGCTTTCTTTTGCTAATAAAGGATATTCGTCTACACTTGTCTTATGAAACGCTGATTGAGCACAAAATGAACAATCTTCGCTACACTTGCCAGACTTAGCATTAACTATGCCACAAAGTATTACTTGATTACCAAAATATTTTTTCCTAATCTCATTAGCTCTATCTAATAGTTCTGACAAATCAATATCTGAAGTATTAATTAATTCTAAAGCTTCAGAGAAAGTAATTTTTATATTGGAAATAGACTTATCATAAATTGATGTAATACTCATTTTTCGCTCTACAAATACTCAAGCATCTTATCTAAAGAAGCTTTTGCTTTTACTGCAATATCCGTAGAAACCTCTATCTGAAAGGTTTCTTCTTCAAGCGCACGTAAAACATCCTTCAATTTTGTCTTTTTCATATTTACGCAAAACTTAGGAGTACCTGCACAGTAAAATTGTTTGCCAGGATTTTCTTTCTTCATCCTATGAATAATGCCCTCTTCGGTAGCAATTAAAAAAGTTGATTCTTTAGATTTTTTCACATACTCTAACATTCCAGAAGTAGACAGAACTGCATCAGCCATATCTATAACTTGAGGTGAACATTCTGGATGCACTATCAACGGGGCATTAGGTACATTAATCTTGGATTGTCTAACTTCTGAAGGACTTATCCTGCTATGAACATAACAATGACCTTCCCAAAGAATAATCTTCTTCTCAGTAAATCTCTGACAATAAGAACCCAAATTCTTATCAGGTACAAAAATTATTTCTTCTGAATCAATATTTTGAACTATCTTTACTGCATTAGAGGAAGTACAACAAACATCAGTCAATGCTTTGACCTCTGCGCTAGAGTTAACATAAGCAACTACCTTTGCATTTGGATGATCTGCTTTTAAAGCAGCTAACTGTTCAGCATTTATCATATCCGCCATAGGACAACCGGCATCTTTCACAGGCAACAGGACCTTTTTATCTGGAGCTAATATCTTAGCTGTTTCTGCCATAAATCTAACACCACAAAATACAATAATGTCATTTTTTAGAACAGACGCTTTCTTAGATAATTCCAAGGAATCTCCTACAAAATCAGCAACATCCTGTATCTCTGGAAATTGATAATTATGAGCTACAATAATAGCGTTCTTTTCTTTTTTTAGAGATTGTATTTTTTTTACTAAATCTTGTTCCAACATGCTCTCTTGTTTTACTATTCTAGTCTTAAAGTTTTCTGACCAGGTCTCCAACTTGCTGGACAAAGCTCATCAGGATTCATCCTTACATGCTCAAGCGCCTGTATTTTCCTATATAACTCAGAAGCACTTCTACCTATCTGTATTGAATTTACTTCTTGAGCTCTAACAACACCATCAGGATCGACTATAACTGTAGCTCTAAAACAACAATGATCCTGTTCAGAATATACGCCTAGTTGCTGCGCAAAATGACCATGAACATCTGAGCCCATAGGATACTTAATAGCAGCAATCTTCTCAGACTTGTCTTTCCAGTCCTTATGCGTTTCTAAGGAATCAGTACTTATACTGATGATATCAACACCAATTTTCTGAAAATCCTTATACATTTCTGCTAACTCAAATAATTCAGTAGGACAAACAAAAGTAAAGTCTGCTGGATAAAAGAAAAGAACAACCCATCTTCCTTTTAAATCTGATAATTTTATCTTTGAAAACTCTCCCTTATCATAAACATCTATTGTTGCTTCAACCATCCTGTGACCTACCATTGGAAGACAATGTTGCTTTTTTGCTTTTCCGAATATCATAATATTTTCACTACCTCTCCCGAACTAATGGCTACTGTCTTATTATTTTCATTAATGAGGATTTCTCCTGTTTCTGAAAAACCAATAACATTTCCCATTAATTCTTTTTGAGAACATTTTACATTAATTTGTTTTCCTATTAAAGAACTATTAAATTCATACTCGTCTTTTATAGAAGAAAAACCGTGATTTATAAACTTTTCCAAATCCTTAAAAAATATATCCAAAAATTCTTTTATAAAACTATCCTTGCCAATTTTGACGCCTATTTCCTGCAAACAAACCACTGGCACACCTATCTTTCCTTTATCTTCTTCTGAAAGACTAATATTTAACCCAACACCGACAACAACAAAAAAATTACTTCCTTGAAACGAATTCTGCACGAGAATCCCAGCTAGTTTCTTGTTATCCACTAAAACATCATTTGGCCACTTTATCTGTGCCTTAACTCCAAAACTCTCCAACACTCTAACCAAAATTACTGCCGTATATAACGGAATTACTGAAAAATTAGCTATTTCTCCCAAAACAAGTGTTAAATAAACATTCTCTGCACTATCCGACAACCATTTTCTGTCGAATCTTCCACGCCCTTTTGTCTGTTTATCAGCAACAACTACATCTCCGCACAATAAGGTGGCTTTATTTTTTAAGGCAAAATCATTAGTGGAATCTAACTCTGAGTACTTGTGTATTCTATATTTTAAGGAATTCATTAACCTCTCCTTATAATCATCCTATGTGTTAAATTTTATTGTATAATAGACTTATAACCTACAAAGGAGTTTATATGAATTTTACTAAAATGCAAGGAACGGGCAACGATTTTATAATGATCAATGCTTTTAACGAAAGAATAAATGAAAAAGACTACTCTTCTATCGCACAAAAAATGTGTGACAGACACTTTGGGATTGGTGCTGATGGCTTAATTTTGGCACTTCCTTCACAAAAAGAAGACATACGGATGAGAATCTTTAACGCTGACGGCAGTGAGGCTGAGATGTGCGGAAATGGTATCCGCTGTTTTGCTTTATTTGTTAAAAATGAGGGACTAATCTCAAAAAACAAGTTCAACATAGAAACATTGGCAGGGAAAATTGTCCCAGAAATTATCGAATTGACTGAAAAGAAAACAGCAATGGTAAAAGTAGATATGGGACTACCTTTCTTTGAAGCAATGGATATCCCTGTTAACCTAAAAGGCAATGGACCTTTTCTCAAGCAAACCATGCAAATTGAAGGTCAGAAGATTGAATACACACCTATTGGCATGGGCAATCCACATTGCATAGTTTTCACTCAAGAGATTACAGATGCCATGGTTCATCAAACTGGTCCTGCTATAGAAAATAATATTAACCTCTTTCCTAAAAGAACTAATGTAGAATTCGTGAAAATTATTTCGAGAACAAAGGCTGAAATGAGAGTTTGGGAAAGAGGATCCGGAGAAACACTTGCTTGTGGGACAGGCACCTGTGCAACTGTAGTAGCCGGAATACTAAACGGCTATCTGAATAATGAAGTTACAGTAAAACTACTTGGCGGTGAACTTATTATCAAATGGGAACAAGGACAATCAGTGTTTATGACAGGTCCAAGCGAAGTCGTTTTCTCTGGTAATTATTAAATTAAGCTCTGATTGATTCTCTTACTAAGCTAGCTGCTTTTTGTGAAGGCAATCTTTTTAATATCTGTTCCTGTTTTGCATGACTAAAAAGAAAGTAAATATCTCTTATTTTACTATCTGGAAGCTGTGCCAATATTCTACACACACTATTAATATCAAACTGGTCTAGTATTTTTACAATCAAGGTAGGATCAGTGTCTACGATCCTACTAATTAAACTTACATCACCATTTATACAACTAATAATAACTTCATCTGGGTTTGTTATGACTTGTTTATCTTTTTTTAAAAACTTAGGCATCGTTTACTCCCCCTTTTAAAATCATTCCTTATATATTAATATTATACCCTAAATTGAAACTGACAAGTTATAATCAGTTACATATTAAGTTATCGGTAAAAACCCTAAAAAGTTGCAATATATTTTTACTAAAGGAGAAAACAATGGTTAAACCATCAGAAACATTTAAAAAAGTACCACCATATTTATTTGCAGGAATAGATAAAAAGAAAGCCGCTGCTATTGCTAAAGGAGTAGACGTAATAAATCTAGGCGTTGGAGATCCTGACTCTCCCACCTACAAAAGAATAGTTGATGTCATGCATAAAGCAATTGATGACCCAAAGAATCATGATTATCCCCCTTATGAAGGAACGAAGGCTTACAGACAAGCAGTAGCTATCTGGTATAAAAACAGATTCAATGTTGAATTAGACCCTGACAAAGAAGTGGTATCGCTAATCGGCTCAAAGGAAGGGATTGCCCATATTCTTTTTGCATATCTTAATCCCGGAGATTTCGTTCTTGTTCCAAGTCCTGGCTACCCTGTTTATAAAATGGGAACTATCCTTGCTGGAGGAATCCCCTACTATGTCCCATTATTAGAGGAAAACAACTATCTGCCAGATTTAGATGCTATCCCCGAAGATATAGCACACAAAGCCAAAATACTTTTTGTTAACTATCCTAATAATCCAACAGCCGCTGTTGCTGATTTAGCTTTTTACAAAAAAGTAGTAGCATTTGCCAAAAAATATGACATTCTAGTTGCATCAGACTTAGCTTATAGCGAAATGACATTCGATGGCTACAAAGCACCAAGCATTCTAGAGGTTGAAGGAGCCAAAGACGTAGCAATAGAGTTTCATTCTCTTTCCAAGTCATTCAATATGACAGGATGGAGAATAGGTATGGCCGTAGGTAATGCTGAAGCCATAGAAAATCTCAGTACCATCAAAACAAATGTAGATTCAGGCATCTTCAAAGCTATTCAAATAGCTGGTATAGAAGCTCTTACTAAGCCAGTTCCAGAGATAGAAGAAACTAATGCACTGTATGTTGCAAGAAGAGACGTAATAACAAAAGGACTAAACGAGCTCGGTTGGAACATAAAACCTATCAAAGCAACATTTTACTTATGGGCACCGGTTCCTCCTTCAACTACATCAAATGATTTTGTTGCAAAAATGCTTGATGAATGTGGAATAGTTGTAGTCCCTGGCAACGGCTATGGTCCAGAGGGAGAGGGATACTTTAGAGTTGCACTCACAGCAACAGTAGACAGGCTAAAAGAAGCATTGCAACGAATGAAAAATGCGGGAATAAGCTTCTCTTAATCCATGACTGAAGTAACAAATACTACCATCAAAAAATTTCTGGAAGAATTTAACATCTTTCCAGAGAATTTTGAAATTTACACAAAGTCTTTAACTCATCGTTCTATAAATGTTCAACCTGGAATGAACTATGAAAGGCTTGAATTCTTAGGTGATGTCGTAATCAAACTTATTATTACTGATGAACTACTTAGGCTTTATCCTGACTCCAACGAAGGACTACTTGCAAAAAAAAGAGCCATCTATATCCAAGATAGACTTCTAGCGGTAATTGCGAAATCAATTGGTCTAGATAAAATGGTAATCTGCGGTGACAATGAAAAAAATAATAAAATAAATGAAAAACAATCAGTTCTCGCTGACCTCTTAGAATCTATTACCGGAGCAATCTACCTAGACCAAGGATCAGAAAAAGCAAAGGTGTTCATTTTAAGCTTATTCAATGACATATTAACCGATCAAACACTTATAGAAGAACTTACGGATAATAAAACAAAATTACAGGAAATAACTCAGTCATTAATCTCTGGGACACCTATTTATGAAACAATCAAGGAAGAAGGACCTGACCATAAAAAAATCTTCACTATAAAAGTTTCAATAACAATAAAAGATAAAATTTACTGGACTACAAGTACAGATAAAACTAAAAAAATTGCTGAACAGAAAGCAGCTCTGTTACTAATAGAAAAAATAAAGAATCTTATATAATTGCTTTTTGTGTCAATTTATCAAAAAGATACATATTCTTTAGATTAAAACCAAGTTCAATCTCTGCACCTAAAGATACTAGATATGAAGGATCAACTTCACCCATAACTAGTTTATCTCCTATTTTGATATGAACAAATGTCTGAGAACCTAGTAACTCTGCAAATTCAATATTACCCATGACTTTCTCATTAGTATAATTCTTTCTTACAGCCTTCACATAATCAACTATATCTTCAGGTCTTACACCTAAAGTAACCTCAACTCCAACAACATCTTTAAAATATTTTTCTAAATTTTTAGGAAGTTGCAATTCAAATCCATTAGCCTCAAAAGTATAATCTGCTCCCTTTTTATTAATAATACCATCAAAGAAGTTCATAGAAGGAGAACCAATAAATCCAGCTACATAAGTATTTGAAGGATGACTATAAACCTTCATTGGTTCGTCAAACTGCTGAATGACTCCATCATTCATAATACATATTCTAGAACCTAAGGTCATTGCCTCTACTTGGTCATGAGTAACATAAACGACAGTTGCCTTTAGTCTCTCATGTAATTTCTTTAACTCGCCCCTCATCTGAACTCTTAATTTGGCATCTAGGTTAGATAAAGGTTCATCCATCAAAAATACTTTTGGTTGTCTAACAATTGCTCTGCCAAGTGCAACACGTTGTCTCTGACCACCTGAAAGTTGTTTTGGTTTTCTGTCTAACATTTTCTGAAGACCAAGAATTTCAGCTGCCTCAGCAACTCTCTCATCTATAATATTCTTAGGATTCTTTCTCATTTTTAAAGCAAATCCCATGTTTTCTCTTACAGTCATATGTGGATACAAAGCATAATTCTGAAATACCATGGCGATATCTCTATCCTTTGGAGGAATAAAAGTAACATCAGTGTTATCAATATAGATTTTACCTGAAGTAACTTCTTCTAATCCAGCAATCATTCTCAAAGTAGTTGTCTTACCACAACCAGATGGTCCAACTAATACAACAAATTCGCCAGGATTAATCTCCATGCTGACATTTGCTACTACCTCTACCTTGCCGAAATTCTTAAAAACATTTTCTAATCTAACGCCTGTTAATGCCATGTAATTCTCTCCTTTAGATATTTGCCTTTAGGTTAGCCATTTCCAGAGCGTCCATCGCTACTTGATAACCTTTATTTCCTGATTTTGTTCCTGCACGTTCAACTGCTTGTTCTATCGTATCTGTAGTCAGTACTCCGAAAATTACTGGTGCATTGGACTGCAAAGAAACACTTGCGACACCTTTAGAAACCTCTGAAGCAACAAAATCAAAATGAGGTGTTGCCCCTCTAATGACTACACCTAAACAAATGATAGCGTCATACTTCTTATTAATTATCTGCTTTAAAATATATGGAATCTCAAAAGCTCCAGGCACTTTATAAATATCAATATCAGCCTCAGCAACTTCGTGTCTTATGAGCGCATCCTTTGCTCCATCAAGTAATTTGGAGCCAATGAACTCATTGAATCTGCTCCATACTATGGCAATCTTTTTACCTTTTCCATTAATGATGCCTTCGTATATCATAATTTCACCTCTATTTAAAATGTATGGTTATTATAAAGATATTTTCTCTAAATGCAAACCATTAACATGTTTATCTACATGTTTTTTACTATTATACTTAAATCTAACTTAAAAGATGCCCCATTCTGCATCTTTTTGTATTAAGATATTTCTCATTATGTGGATTGGAATCTATTTGCAAAGAAACTCTTTCTGATATTTTAATCCCATAACCCTCTAATCCAACTATCTTTCTAGGATTATTAGTTAGTAATCTAATAGATTTTATGCCAAGAGAATGAAGTATCTGTGCCCCTACGCCATAATCTCTTAAATCTGCGTCAAACCCAAGATCCTCATTGGCCTGAACAGTATCTCTTCCTTCATCTTGAAGTTGATATGCCTTTAACTTATTGATAAGACCAATACCTCTACCTTCCTGTCTAAGATAAACCACGACTCCTCTACCCTCTTTTTCAATCAACTCTAATGCTTCCTGTAGTTGATTCTGGCAATCACAACGTAAAGAACCTAATACATCTCCGGTGAAACATTCCGAATGAACTCTAACAAGAACATCCTCTCCCTTACCTCTGTCACCTTTAATGATTGCTAAATGGTGTTCACCTGTATGTTTATTCTCAAAACCGACAATTCTAAAATCACCAAACTTAGTTGGCATCCTAACTGCTTCAGTTTGCTCAATAAAAGAACTCTTTTCAACTAAATATTTAATTAAATCTGCAATAGAAATCAACTTCAACTTATGTTTTGTTACAAATATCTGTAATTCTGGTAATCGTGACATCTGTCCATCTTCATTAATTATCTCGCAAATAACTCCCATTGGCTTAAGTCCAGCAAGCCTAGCGATATCAACACTCGCCTCAGTGTGTCCTGCCCGCTGAAGAACTCCACCATCTCTCGCCACTAATGGGAAAATATGACCTGGTCTACTAAGGTCTTCTGGCGTTGATAACTCACTTAGCATTACTTCTATTGTCTTAGCTCTATCAAATGCCGATATGCCTGTGGAAACACCAAACTTCTTTGTTGCATCTACTGATACTGTAAATGCAGTTCCTTTAGGATCTTCGTTCTTTGTAACCATTGGTGACATCTGAAGTTTACATGCAAGTTCTGATAACATTGGCACACAAACCAAACCCCTACCATGCGTTATCATAAAATTAATATTTTCTGGTGTTGCATACTCAGCAGCACAAACAAGGTCCCCTTCGTTTTCTCTATCTTCGTCATCAACAACAACAATCATCTTCCCCTGTTTAATGTCTTGTATCGCTTCTTCAATTGTATTAAATTTAAAATCCATTTTCACTTAAAAATCCTTCCGTTATTGAACCTGACCTTCTACTGCTTTCCAAATAATTAACCACATATTTACCAATAATATCAGTTTCAATGTTCACCTTATCTCCTTTTTTTAATAAAGAGATATTCGTTTCTTTAAAAGTTGAAGGTATTACTGAGACCGAGAAACTTTCTTTAGTAACTTCCAAAATAGTTAAACTAACACCATTCACAGCAATTGATGCCTTAGAAAATAACGACTTCAAAATACTATTACTACCTAAAAAAGTAAAAATCCACTGATTTGTAAGAGACTTTACCTCTTTTAATACTGCAGTGTCATCTACATGTCCTTGAACAATGTGTCCACCTAAAAACGAATCTGGCGTAGCGGCTTTCTCTAAATTAACTACATGGCCTACACTTATAAATGACAAGTTTGACTTTAACAAAGTCTCTTTCATAACATCGGCCTGAAAATAGGAACCACCATTTTTATTTACAGTTAAACAAACTCCATTAACTGCAATACTGTCGCCTTCTTTTACTGGTTTTAAAAAATCACTCTCCACTGACACCTGAAGTGAAGCATAACCTTCGGATTTTTGTAATGACCGAACAGAACCTTTACTCTGAATGATTCCTGTGAACATTCTTAATTAGCCTTACCAGAAAGCTCTTGCCTTCTTTCAACAATTCTTCCCAAAATACCATTCACAAACTTAATAGCCTCACCCATGCTATACTTTTTAATAAGATCTATTGCTTCTGAAATTATTATTTTTACCTCGTTATCGGTATATAACAGCTCCCAAATTGATATTCTTAAAATAGCTTTGTCAATTAAACAAATTCTGTTGAACTTCCAATCAATAGCATATTCCGTTATCCAAGAATCAATATATTCTTTATTCTTAATAACTCCATAATATATTTCTGTAGCAAATTCTTTAGTGTCATCAACATAGGAATCTTTTTGAAGAGTATACTCCAAGATATAATCAGCATTATCTTTCTGAATATCATACTGATATAAGGCTTGCATTGCCAATTTTCTGGATGTCTTCCTCTTACCCATTATTTCAAACTTCCTTATTAAACGAATTTATTCCAATAAATATTTAATATGCGTTTCTATGTAGTTAGTATATATCTCACCTTTTTGAAAATCCTTTTCATCCAAAATTTTCAAATCAAATGGGATTACAGTTTTAACACCATCTACAACAAACTCATGTAAAGCTCTTTTGCCTCTAGCAATGGCTTCTGTTCTATCTTTACCAGTAACTATAAGTTTTGCAAGTAAAGAATCATAATTAGGCGGAACCTTATACCCTTGATAAACATGGCTATCTACTCTAACTCCAGGCCCTCCTGATGGCAAATAATGCTTTATTTCTCCTGGACATGGCATGAAATTCATAAAAGGATCCTCAGCATTTATTCTAAATTCAATAGCATGACCAGTAATCTTAATATCTTTCTGAGCATAAGAAAGCTTCAGATGTGCCGCGACTTTGATTTGTTCTTTTAATAAATCTACCCCTGTAATTTGTTCAGTAACAGTATGTTCTACCTGAATTCTTGTATTCATTTCCATAAAATAAAATTTCTTTGACTTATCTAACAAAAATTCTATAGTACCAGCACCTCTATAATGAATAGCTTTTGCAGCCTTTACAGCAGCACGTCCAAGTTTTGCCCTTATCTCTTTAGTAATAACAGGAGAAGGCGCTTCTTCTATAAGCTTCTGATGTCTTCTTTGAATTGAACAATCTCTCTCTCCAAGATGGATAACATTACCAAAATCATCAGCCATTATCTGAACTTCAATATGTCTTGGTTTCTCTATAAATTTCTCTAAATAGATATCACCATTACCAAAAGCAGCCTTTGCTTCATTGGATGCCATCATAAAAAACTTTTTAAAATCTAGGGCAGACTTAGAAACTCTCATTCCTTTACCTCCACCGCCAGCTACCGCTTTAATCATTATCGGATATCCGATTTTTTTTGCTACCTTAGCTCCTTCGTCAGCATCAACAACGATACCTACAGAACCTGGAACAACAGGCACACCGGCTTTCTTCATTGTTTCTTTGGCCACTGCTTTATCGCCCATCATGGAAATATTCTCAACTGAAGGACCAATAAACTTAATCTTATTTGCTTGGCATACTTCAGCGAAAACAGCGTTCTCCGCCAAAAACCCATAACCTGGATGAATAGCTTCTGCTCCAGTAACCTCTGCAACACTTATAATGGCTGGTATATTCAAGTAACTTAAAGCTGAAGATGCTGGGCCAATACAAAATGATTCATCAGCAAGCTTTACATGAAGCGAGGTTTTATCTGCTTCAGAATAAACTGCAACAGTCTTTATACCTAACTCTCTGCATGCTCTAATTATCCTAACTGCTATCTCTCCTCTATTTGCGACTAATACTTTCTTAAACATTGCTTCTCCCTTATTTTTTTTTAGCATATAATTATATCATATTACGATAATGATAGGAGACAAAGATGCATCAAGTTCAGAAATTATTCAAAAATCACATATTTTTAATCATACTAATCGGTATTTTCTTATTTGTTATAGGCAACAATAACTTTACATTGTTCGACAATTCAGAGACAAATTATTCAGCCGTAGCCAAAGAAATAGTTAATACTGGCGACTACTTCACTATGCATTATAATGGTGAAAATTACTATATTCACCCACCCTTATATTTTTGGCTATCAAGTAGCCTTTGCAAAGTTTTTGGTTGGAATGAATTTAACCTAAGATTACCAGAAGCTATTTTTGGGATACTGGGACTAATTGCAATCTACCTAATAACTAAGCTTTACTATTCAAAAAAAACAGCTTTCTACAGTGCTGTTATCGTAGGAACCTCCTTAAGCTATTTTGTGATAAGCAGATTAGCAATTTTTGACACATTACTTAATGCTTTCATACTATTTGCGATATATTTCTTCCTTAAATCTTATCTGAACCCAGAGAAAAAAGGTAAATACTTCTTCTTTTTTGCTATAAGCTGTTTTCTAGGCGTAATGACAAAAGGACCTATTGGCTTAGTTCATCCATGCGCTGTTATAGTAATTTTTCTGTTAATAAAAAAAGACCTTAAATTCTTATTCGACAAAAAAGTCCTTCTAAACTTTCTATTCTTTCTTATAATCACCTCACCTTGGTACATCCACCAATTAATAGTTAACGGAGCACCTTTTTTTGATAAAGCACTTCGCGACTACACTTGGTTTAGATTCTTTGGCGTGGTAGAAAGCCAATCAGGCCCTTGGTGGTATTACTTCCCTATGCTTCTTACCTTTATTCCTTGGATATTTTATCTACCAGTAATCATCAAAGACGCTTTCACAAAAAGCAACGAAAAAGCAACAGAAGACATAAAATTATTCAGTTGGATATTCATTATATTTACGTTCATTTTCTTTAGCTTCGCTGGAACAAAGCTTCCAAGCTACATCTTAAGCATGTTTCCTTTTATGGCAATCTTAATTGCAGACCAATTAGTAAGTTTTAAGTTCAGAAAAACTATTATTGTTTCTACTTGCTTAACCTATTTATTCTTCGTGTTACTTTTCTTAATTAGTCTTATCTATAAATTACCCTTTCCATACACTCCAGAAATGCCATTATTCATAACATTCTTTTTAATCCCAATGTTGATAGTTGCTTTATTTGCCTACTTTCTCATAAAAGGAAAAACTTCGAAAGCTATGATAAGCATCACTGGTGGAACAATTATTTTTTGCTTATTTTTAGCTTATTTCTTCTTCCCTGCTATTGATAAATATAAAGAAAGTAAACTCTTTATTGAGACCATTCAATCTGAAAATATTCCAGATTATACTGTAGGTGTGTATAACCATTACACTCCATATCTGATCTACTATTTAAACCAAAAAATCCATACACCAAACACCATCGAAGAAATAGAAAATCTCCTACAAGAAGAAAAACCGTTATTTCTGATGGTAAGACATAATGATATTCCTGAAATACTTCATCACTTTAAAAGATTAAAAATATTAAAAACTTACTATGAATTCTCTGCTTTATTAATATATAACTAAATAAAAAGGGTCAGGCATTAATGCCTGACCCTTTTAGAATTTTTGATCTGAAGGATAATTTTATCGCTTCTTTGTGGATTTACCTCCACATGTGATCATTTAGTTGTTAAAACATAAGGACGAATCACTACAGAACTTACAAATCTACTTCCCTTGCTACCTAAAAGTACCCAACCGTTCTGTTTTGCGATTTTTTCTATTTCTGTCATTTTCTTCCTCCCACTTCGTCCTTTATATAAATATATCGAACCGAAAGAAAAAAAATCCCACAAATTTTTCAAAACAAATTAATATACTACTTTTTAACAGAAGGTGTTCTTGTCCAATATTGTGTTTTCCCAACCCATCCCCAAGCATCTATAGAGCCTCTGACAAAAAGTCTTCCATCTTTTTCTATCAACATATAACAGTAATAGGTCTTGCCATCTTCTGGATTATAAATAACACCATCTACCCATTTGTTAGCTTTATCGTCATATTTAAAATCTTTCAAAAACTCTACGCCTACAATAGGTCTGGCTCTTAGTGATACATCTGGGTTTTCATCATCTACTTTTGCTTTTGTTGGATCATTTTCTTCCATTGGTTCCTTTAACCAAACAATATTTCCAATAAACTTATCATTTACTTGTCTAATTTCTACAATGGATTTATCTTCAACTGTGTACCATTTACCAATAATCCCAGCACCACTTACCTCTTGCGCAAAAACTACAACTAACAATAAACAACTAACTATAAGCAAAACCATCTTCTTCATAAATACCCTCCTAAAAAATTATATATTCTAAAATAACATTAATACTATATATTCGTATAGACTATTGAGTTGTCATCCCTGTACAAGTTAGATATTTAGCTGACAAAATGTCATCCCGGACTCCGATCCGGGATCCAGTCTTACAGTTTGTTTAAATATTGAAGCAACTAGTTTACTATTATAAACTTTAATTAGGTGCTATTTATTCGTCTGTATTCAATTTATAAGCTACTTAATGTTTTATAATCGTCAAATTTAATATATGCCTGGATCCTGAATCAAGTTCAGGATGACAGCCTAATGAATAAATATTTTCGTCAACGAATTACTTAACTTGTATAATCCCGGGATGACAAAAAACAAAACAAAATCCTACATTAACTACTTCAATATTTTTTGAAACAAATCTAAAGTTTCCAGAATCCTTGGGCCAGGGTGTTTTACAACATCATCGTTAATAAAAGCAACTAGTGGCAAAGTATCCTTCCTTTTTAGCCAAGAATACTGACTAGCTTGACCATCTCCCAATATAATAATTTTATCAGGCTTAAGACCGTACAAAATCTCTTTGGTTATTCGCGGATACGGTATTTTAGTATTTATAACATTCTTGCCTCTATATAATTCAAGCATTGGATCAAAATATTTATCTTTACCAACGGCATAAACAGCTTCGACGCTCCCTTTATGAACTTCTTGATCAATGACTAATAAAATAGACTGGTCCTCATTCTTAGCAAAATTCTTCCTAGTTACCTCCATTTTAACTTTAATATCATTAACAATCTGTTTTGCCTTATCACTATGATTAACTTGTTTTCCAATACCTATTATCATTTTAAATACATCATTTAAGGATCGACTTTTAAATACAGAATATTTAATCTTATGTTTTTTCAAAAACCTCTCCAACTCTTCATTCCCATCCATTAAAAAAACAATATCAGGATAAAGACGCAAGAGCATCTCATGATTAATATCATAATAACCGCCTACCTTAGGTAAAGATTTAACTTGTGGAGGGTAACTACAATACTGACTTACAGCAATCACATCGTTGATTGCTCCTAATGCAAATAATGTTTCTGTAATGCCAGGAGCTGTAGAAACAACTCTCATAGCATATACAGATGACACTGACATAACTATGAGAGCTACAAAAATGTATTTATATAGTTGTTTTAAACCCAACATACCATGCCTTATTTAAGGTGTTATACCCAACAATCTCTTGATAAACTTCACCAAAAACATTTACACCTTTTATAAAGAATTCACTTTCACCTAAACGCTTCAATAAGGCAACATCTACTGTCTGATAAGAGGAAAGCATCACACTACCAAAATCTATTCTGCTTGCTACTTTTGTATAAAAAATTGAAAAATCAAAGCCAAAGCAATCAAACAGCAAATCAATTGTTGCTTTTTGTTTTGGAATTCTAAGTGATAAGACTTCATTACTTCTGGAATTAGTATAAACATACTCAGATGTTGCCTTTTTAACAAACGGAACACTTAACAAATCAAACCCAACAGAATATCCATCAATTAAGGTATCAGAACTAACGTTCATATAATTACCTGTCCAAGCACCTGTTGAAACCCAATTAATCTTACTATTAACTACTGAAGAAAAAATGTTAGTCCGAAGAATCAACTGGTCTATCCCTTGATAGGTTAAACCAAAATCAAAAACCCTAGAGGTTTCTGCACTCAAATTTGGATCACCAGAAAAACTATCGTACTTCTCATATAATGTTGGCTGCCGGTAGCCAGTTGCATAATTTAACTTAAAATCATAATCTGCAATCTTCTTCCATAATGACGCATTATATGTAAAAACCGACTTATCACTTGCATATGTTGTAAACCTTGACCCAACGCTATAATTGATTAGTGACTCTGCTGAAAAAATATTATAAAAAGAAATATCTTCTTGTTCTTTCTCCGAAAACCAAGTTGTTTGTGCTTTTTCAGTTCTTCTTGTAACACCCCAAACTAAATCCTTATTTCGAAATTTCTCATTAAACTTTAAATCTAGCTCATTCAAATAACCATGAAAAACACTAGACCCTGCGTCATAATTCCTTAGTATATTAGAACCATTATAGTTAAGCTCTAAAGTACTATCACTATCAAGCTCTTGATTAACTTTTATCCCATATAAATCATGATTAGCTAACACATGTAAGTTAAACCCATCCAAATCTGAATCAAGTTTATTTTCCGAATAAAACATGGCCAAATTTGTTTTATCACCAAATCTAAATTCAGCATCTAATTCTAGTGACTTTTTTTCTTCTAAATCTTTCTCCGTATCGCTATCCATCCAAGAAATCTGGTCTTGCTTACTATCATTATATAAAACTCCCAACCTATACCAACTTCCAAGTAATCCTGTTTTAAAGCTCTCTGCCAAATACCTCTCCCCAAATAAAAAAGCACAAGTAGTGTCTGTCTTTAATGAAGGGACGATATTAATAACACCCGCAACTGCAGAATTTCCATAATAAGTTGATGCTGCACCTTTGATAATTTCAACCCTATCAATCCCAATCATTGAAAAAGCATCTAAATAAGGAGTGCCTTGTGGTGTAGAAGAATCAAACAAATCAACACCGCGATACAAAATTTTAGACTGATTTGATGCAAACCCATTTAACAATACTGTCTTTGTGCCACCTGAATTAATAGCATTTATACCAGTAACTTTTTTCAAAATCCCATTGGAATCATTTCCAATACTAGAATCAAGCATCCCTGCATCAATGTAGCTAAAATTATTATGCTTATCATAATATCCATTCGCTCCATTAGCTTTAACATCTACTGTAATTGTCTTAAGTTTTGCTATCTCTTGTGAAAAAATAAAGCTAAATAAACTTAACCATAATAAAATTTTGAGAATACCTTTAGACATAATACGCCAACTCCTCGAGCAAATAAGTCTTCTAACGGCATTCCGACTTTAACGGTTGCGGGTCAGTGAGGGAATTTTCAATTTATGCTAAACATAATCGAAGCACCCTTCTTTCCCGTAAGAAGCTTTGGATATTATAGAATACATTTGTAAATTCACCAACCTCTCCCACAGAAGTTATAAGTGTCTTTAAAGAACCCCTGATGCCGTCACCCTCTCCGTTTCATTAATGAAATGGAGAGGGTCGCAGCATCTTAAACTTCTTAGAAAATATTTATATCTTCTGCGGGGAGAGGTCGGCAATGAGACCTTAACGAAAAAGAATGATAAAATAGCTTTATGAAAGACCTTATGAATGAACTTGGCTCAAGTAAAACTCCATTTTTATTCATCTTAGATTATGAATTAAAAAATCCTATTGTAATCCGTCTTACTGATGTTGATTCAAACATTATCAAATATAACTTTGGCTTACAACGAAATCACAAAAATATTACTACTGAAAAAACTCCAACATTGTCTTACAAACCTATATCAAAAATAATTTACAAAAAAGCATTTAATAAAGTAATAGACGAACAAATCAAAGGCAACAACTACTTACTAAACTTAACTTTCTCCTCAAAAATAACTGCTACTTTATCTTTGACAGATATCTTCTACGCATCAACTGCAAAATACAAACTACTTATAGATGACAAATTTGTCGTATTTTCTCCTGAAACCTTTGTGAAAATTACAGATGGGGAAATTTACTCATACCCGATGAAAGGCACTATTGATGCTTCTATCCCTAACGCTAAAGATTTACTACTTGCTGACACCAAAGAAAACCAAGAACACACTACAATTGTAGATCTTATTAGAAACGATTTAAGCCTAGTAGCAAAGGATGTTACTGTTACAAAATTTAAATACCTTGATGAAATTACAACTTCAAATAAAACATTATTACAAATGAGCTCAGAAATAAAAGGCAAACTACCTAATGGTTACCACAGCAGACTTGGCGATATAATTTATGCCCTTCTACCTGCTGGCTCAATTACAGGAGCACCAAAAAAGAAATGTGTAGAACTTATAAGTAAGATCGAAAACCATAAAAGAGGTTATTATTCTGGAATAATGGGAATATTCGACGGTAACAACATAGATAGTGCTGTAATGATAAGATTCATTGAAAAACAACAAAATGAATATTACTATAAAAGTGGCGGAGGTATTAGGATTGATAGCAACATGGACAAGGAATATCAGGAACTAAATGACAAAATCTACCTACCTATTTATTGAAAGTATCTTTATAAAAAACGGTGTACCCTTAAACTTAGGTTGGCACCAAAAAAGAGTAATTAATACTTTTACTAAATTCTTTCCTACCGTTACTCCTATAAACATATCAGAAACCATCAATCAAAAGGACTTCCTTCTGGATAAACTACAAAAATGTCGAATAACATATTCTTCTGACATACAAAAAATTGAATATGAACCACTAGCTCCAAGAATAATTAATTCTTTAAAAATAATCAAAAGTGAGGAATTTGATTATTCCTTCAAATATGCAGACAGAACAAGACTTGAGTCACTCCGAGAAAAACGTGAAGATTGCGATGACATTATTATTTCTATTAACGGCTACTTAAAAGACAGCTCATTTGCAAATATTGTCTTATCAGATGGAGACAACTACTACACTCCAGATCCTCCACTATTATATGGAACAAAAAGAGCTCAATTGATTGAAAAAAGGATTATAAAGCCTGCTCCTATAAAGGAAAATGAACTTTATAAATTCAAAGAACTTCATCTAATAAACGCTTTGGCTGATCTTGGAGACTATGTAATAAAAATAAACAATATCTTTTACTAGTTGTTTACTCAGAGCAACTATCAATAACCCACTGCGCAAGCCTTAATCCAAAACTAGCAGTTATTGACATCACGGATCCTTTGTCTGCCAACCTCGGCAATCTTTCTTGATTTGAATAAACTACAGGAACTTCATTTTTAACTCCTAATAACCCTAACTCTTTTCTAAGTATCTTAGCGATAGGACAATGAGTTGTCTTATCTAAATTGCCATATCTAATTGAATCTATACTGTTAACGTTTGCCGCGCCCATACTGCTAATAAATGATACATTATGCTTTTTAAGATAATGTATTAAAATTACTTTAGTTTTAATATCATCAATAGCATCAACAACTAAGACATTTTCGACTAAATATTTAGTTATAACATCCTCAAGATTACTAGCGGTTAAACATATTTTTTCAAATGATATATTAATTGTAGGAGATATTTTCAAACACTCCTGAGAAACAATATCTACTTTATTTTTACCGATAGTTTCAACATTTGCTGGCCACTGTCTGTTTATATTGGATTCTTCATATACATCTTTATCAATTAAAACAATATTCCCAATACCTGAACGCACAAGAGCCTCAACGGCAAAGGATCCGACGCCTCCTATTCCTAAAACGATTACTGTTTTCTCTTGAAGTTTCTGAAAGGCATCTTTACCAATTAATTTGATAGTTCTCTGAAATCTTTCCATATTCTTTTTACATTCCTCTGTGTTTGCAATACTAAACTGTCAATCGAAACATCTAAAACAGCTGAAACTGCTTTATAAACTAACCCTATATCAGATGGACTACTGAAACCTTCTTCTTTATCCATCTCATCTCTAGGTATCATATAAGGAGAATCAGTCTCTAACAACAACTTATCTTTTGGGATTAACTTAACGAGACGTTTATGTTTCTTATTATTTATATTAACTATAGGAAATCCAAAACTAAAATATGAATTAAATTCTTGCATTCTACTCACGTCTTGCTCTGTTCCACTAAAAGAATGAAAAATTAAGGCAGGAACCTCGATTTGTTTCAAGATAGCATATAAATCATCATAGGCCTTCCTGCAGTGCAGTATAACCGGCAGATTAAACTCTCTTGCATAAATCATTTGTTGATAAAAGGCCTCTAGCTGAAGCTCCTTCGAGCCTACGTAGTCGTTATAATAATCAAGCCCAATCTCTCCAACTGCTATAACATTTTTTTCTTTAAGCAGCTCCTTCAAAAAAATGAGCTCAGAATGTTTATCTTTAACAAAAAAAGGATGTAGGCCTAACGAAACGTTAAAAGGATACTTCTGAGCCAGTTTTAAATTATCTGTCCATGACGAATACTCTATCCCCGAAGTTATTAATCCCCTAATTTTATCTTTGGATATATTTCCCAAGGCAGACATCATGCTTGGATGATCTAAATGACAGTGGATATCGTACATAAAATATATTTTATAACATTTTCCACCAATAAGCTTAGAAATGTTATAATTGCGCTATGAATTTTATAATCGAACTTTGGCAATACTTACCTTTTCACATTAATCCTATTGCTTTAAACATAGGTCCATTACAGTTGAGATGGTATAGCATTATGTATCTACTTTCTATTCTAACTGTATTTTTCCTATACATGAGACACTGTAAAAAAAATAACCTTAATTATAATTTAGAGAAATCCTATGAACTTTTTATTTATAGTTTTATAGGAATAATCGTTGGCGCCAGATTAGGCTACGCACTATTTTATGAATTATCTAGTTTTATTGCTTCACCACTTCTACTCATCAACCCTTTCCATAATGGCGAATTAGTTGGAATTAGCGGACTTTCCTACCATGGTGGAGCCATCGGGTTTTTACTAGCAATGCTTCTATATTGCAAAAAGTATAAACTAAATTTTTTTAAAATAACAAATATATTATCTTTATATGTTCCACTTGGTTATACCTTCGGCAGAATAGGTAATTTTCTTAACCAAGAACTATACGGAAGAGCGACTACAAGCTTCATTGGCATGTATTTCCCTGGTGATGATCTGAAATTATTACGATATCCCTCTCAATTAGCTGAAGCTTTTATGGAAGGCATCTTTGTTTTTTTGTTTCTTTTAATGATTACTAAATTAAAACCAACATCAAAAAAAATCATAACACCGCTCTATTGTTTGCTTTATGGAACAGCAAGATTTCTAACCGAATTTATTCGTGAACCTGATAATTTTCAAACTCTTTTCATAAATGTATTTACCTATGGACAAATACTATCTATTATAATGATAATAATTGGGATAATTCTTATACCAATATATTTGAAGAACTATGAAAATAATTAAACTAACACTTATTATCTCTCTTTTAGCATTTTCTTTCACAAGATTTAATGAAACAAAACCTATTCCCGCATTTTATCTTGATAAAGAAATAAGCCTACCTTTATTTATAAAAAACAATGTGGCAAAAGGCTTTTACCCTATTACTATGAAAGCATACGCTAAAGGCGAAATAGATGCACCAAAGAACATGATGCCTTATGTTTTAATTGAAGAAAAAGACGGATTAAACAACATTCAACTAGTTAGTATAAATCAAAACAATCTCAATATCCCATCTTATTTATGGGATTACGACCCTCTAGAAAAAATAAAAGCTATAAGAATTTCAGACTTAGACTTAGAAGAATGGCAAAGAAAATATATAAAAACAGACTTATACATAAGCGATGGCGATCTTTACACCATAATGTGCACAGAAGAAGATAAACACAAAATTTTCCTCTATGCTCCGACTGAAAACATGAAAATAGAAATATACTCAAGCATTCCATTTATAAATAAAGGAAATATATTTCCAACCAAACAAGAAAGACAAAAATCTAAACGAATACCGCTTAAAGGTTATCATCTTACCTCTGGAGGCATACCTTCAAGAAAAGAAGCCCACGTTCACAAGAATTTTGCTGTAAGAAACGGTTTAGATAGTATAGTTCTTGATTTTAAAACCTATCTTACTCCCCTTCAATTTAACTACAAAGACTTTGATGTATTTATGAATGAATCCAATGATTATTTGCTCTCACAACTTGGCGGTCTAGTAAAAACTATTGAAATCCTGAAATTATCAAACACCAAAGTATCTCTAAGAATAGTCGTTGCAACTGATTACTTTATCCAAAAAACAAACCAAAGATTAATGCTTTGGGATAAAAAGAAACTTCAGCCATGGACTGATTATTATGGTCAACAATGGGTTGATCTATTCTCTCAAGATGCTCTAAATTATTACAAAAAAATAGTAGAATTAGCAATTGCTGCAGGGGCTGATGATATTCAGCTAGACTATATAAGATTCCCAAGCGATGGGGATGTTAACAACATAGTTTCTAAACACAACAAACTAGGACAAAAAAGATACAAAGCGGTAGATAATTACCTTAAAGAAATCGTAAAAATTACTGATAAGAAGAATATTTCATTTACTGCAGATATTTTTGGGATAGTGCTTTGGGATAACCCTCAAACAAATAATCTCATAGGACAATACACCCTCACCTTTATGAGATACGCAGACGTAATTTGCCCTATGCTATATCCATCTCATTTTAATCCTGGATTTGATGGCATAGCTAAACCTGGAGAAAATCCTTATCTATTTATGGACAAAGGATGTAAGAAATTTGTAAATTTCAACGGGAAAGACCAATACTATGTAAAAGTAGTTCCGTGGATACAAGCCTTTAACTATATGTCTCCTAACTACAACGAAAAGTATATTCAAGACCAGATTAGAGCCTGTCTTGACAATAAAATGGACGGTGTTTTTGCTTGGAATGCTGGAAATGACTATACAGTATTTTTTAATTCACTTAAATTAGGATTATTAGAATAGCTATTTATATACGTGCCATTTTCATATAAAATAAAAATATGATTTCATTTTCTTTTAACTTAGCAATGGTTTTTAGCGGGTTTATCCTGTTTTTACTTTGTAATTATGGATTAATACTACTCAAAAACTTTAATAGCTTCACTATTTTTGATGAAACAATCGACGAAAATCCCACACTTGCATTCAAACAAAGATTATCAGTTTTCATATTATCACTACTTCCCATCTTTATTTTTGATGTCATTATTAGATTAATTTCCTCTACAAGCATCTTTCCTTGGAATATTTTCCCTTTTCAAGGAGCGCTCTCTCTAGCCTACCTCTTCTCAATATTTTCTTTAATCATTTTTGCTCTTTTTGACCGACCAGTGGTCAAAAGAACACTTATCACTTTCATCATCACTGTTACACCTCTAAGTTATTTTTGGTTAAAAACTAATATTTTAGACGGGTTTTTCCCTGTTATATCTAACTATTCTCTGGTGTTTGCCATAAAAGCAATTTGGATTGCTTTTGGATTTATAACACTTATTATTATCTTAAGGAAAAGAAAAAAACTTATAGATCATGAAGTTATTGATGCTTACTTTTTTTCTTCTTCGAAATACTTACTATTCTTTTTTCTTGGAAACATAATCTCGCTAGGAACTACCACAATGCTTATGGACTACTATTTTGTCTTTTCTTCAGGCATTTCATTTAGTTGTCTTTTCCTTGTTTTAATTATGCTGGCTGCAGACATTAACACTCTAGAATATTACGAAAAACCATACAAGATTATTAAACAAAAAATTGTTACCAGAATGATGATTTCTATCACAATCCTGATAGTAGTTTCATTAGAGTTAGTAAACTATGCTACGATATATATTATTCATTCGGAATTAAAAAACACAAAAAGTCTTTTCTTTGTATCAATAATACATGAAGTTAACAAAGAATTCGACCAAACATACGATGAATTTTATGCTTCTTTCTCCAACTACTTTAAAAAATATGATGCCTCGAATCAACTATATTATATTGGAATTACTCTTTTTAATGATATGCCACAGATAAAAGATTTAGAAAAAGTCTTACTTCTAAGCAAAGAAAGCATTCCTTTATTAGAGGTTACAAGGGAACATGTAAACTTTAATTACAGTACCCCAGAAAATATCGCTATTTATAGACCATATACCGACATTGCCGCAAAAGAAGGATTTAGGTTTTCATTCAATCAACCAAATAATTTAATTGAAATAACTAAAGTCCTTAAAGATAACAATAATGAGGTAATCTATTACGTAATTGGGTTCTTCAAGCCTATTGGTCTTTTCAATAAAATAAACCGCCACACTTTCAACCCAGACGGAGAGATTCTCGTTCTGAATAGTAATTACGAGAAACTATATTCAACTGAAACCTCAGAAAGTCTAAAAAGCGAACTAAATAAAGGAAACTTCTTTGAAGTATTCGGCAAAAATGAGCTTACTGGACTCAATCTTCAAGTGAGACAACCTGAAAAATTTGCTTTTTCGGGCATTCAAAAAGCACAATACAACTCGTTTTTCTTTACAATAATTGCAATTATCGTCTTCCTAATAATTGCTTTTGCCTATATGAAAACTATTGATGCTCCTATAAAAAAACTACAAAAAGGTGCTAAAACAGTTGGTGACGGAGACTTAAGCTATGAGATTATTATTAAAGAGAAAAACGAGTTCTACGAACTAGCAACAGCTTTTAATAAAATGGTTTCAGATTTAAAAAGAATGCAACAAGAACAATTAAAACAAGAACAAATCCTTTCTGTTAGCAGAATGGGCGTAGCTCTTAATCATGAAATAAATAACCCTGTAGCAACTATAACGATGGGAGCACAGCTATCTAATAAAATGTTACAAGCCCTTGAAAAAGATTGTACTGCTAAAATGAAAAATCAAATAGATACTCTCAAAAAAACAAATGAACAAATAATAAATGAATCAAAAAGAATATCTAAAATACTAAAAGATATTCAAGAAATAACCAACCCTATTATTGAGGACTATGTTGACGGCACCAAAATGGTAAAGGTAAAATTTGACTAATGACCAAAACACTACTAATCATAGATGATGAATCTTCTATCAGGTGGATAATCAAGGTTGCCTTTGAACAAGAAGATATCCACATAATTGAAGCCTCTAGTGGAGAAGAAGGTATTGCTACAGCTCTTCAAATTTCTCCTGACCTTATTATAATGGACTACAAACTGCCTGGGATTAACGGATGGGAAGCTACAAAAACCATCAAAAAAAATCTTCCCAATACAATAATAGTAGGGCACACAGGATATGCCAATGCTGATAATAAGAAGCAAGGATTTGAGTCTGGATGTACTGAAATTCTAAACAAACCAGTAGACCTTGATGAATGGGAAGAAGTTATCTCCAAATATTTATCGAAATAACTGAAGATACGTTATAATAACTTACATGAATTTCGTACACCTACATGTTCACAGTGAATATAGTCTACTTGATGGTGCTATCAAGATAAAAGATATGGTCAAAAAAGTAAAAGAGCTTGGGATGCCGGGGATAGCTCTAACTGATCATGGAAATATGCACGGAACTATTGAGTTTTATAAAACAGCTATTAAAGAAGGAATAAAACCTATTATAGGGTGCGAACTATATTTAGCAAAAAGAACCAGACATGACAAAGACCCTATCGCTGATAAAAGTTCTCATCACTTAACACTACTTGCAAAAAATATTAAAGGATATAAAAATCTACTTAAATTAGTTTCTCTAGCTTATATTGAAGGACTATATTATAAACCTAGGATTGACTGGGAACTACTTGAAAAATATAGCGAAGGCATCATTTGCTTAAGCGGATGCATGAAAGGAATAATTTGCGAAAATATTTTACAAAATAATCTAAAAGAAGCAGAATCTTCAGCAAAAAAACTTCACAAACTTTTTGGTGAAGACTTCTATATTGAAATCCAAGATCACAACATTCCAGAACAACAAATAATTAATGCCCAACTACTAAAAATTGCAGCTACCTTAAATATTCCATTAATTGCAACTAATGATTCCCATTATATAAATAAAGAAGACGCACGTACCCAAGACGCTTTACTAGCTATTCAAACAGGTAAAACCTTAGACGATAAAGATAGAATGCAATTCTCTACCCAAGAATTCTACCTAAAATCAGCTGATGAAATGTCTCAACTTTTCTCTTACGCACCTGAAGCAATCAATAACTCCCTGAAAATACTTGAAAAGTGCGACCTTACGATTGCGCTTGATCAACATATCCTACCTGAATTTACTGTGCCAAAAGGACATACTGAAGCCTCTTATCTTAAAGAACTTGCATGGGAAGGACTTAATAAAAGATATAAAACCATAGATGAAATTATCCAGAAAAGATTTGATTATGAACTGGAAATGATTAGTAAAATGGGGTTTGATTCTTATTTCCTAATTGTTAGCGATTTGATCTCATACGCAAAAAACACTGGGATTTCTGTTGGGCCTGGTAGAGGCAGTGCTGCCGGAAGTATTATTGCCTATTCACTAGGAATAACCAACATAAACCCGCTTCAGTTTGATTTGCTTTTCGAAAGATTTCTTAATCCTGAAAGAATAAGTATGCCAGATATCGATATAGATTTTTGTATAGATAATAGACAAAAAGTAATTGATTACACTAAACAAAAATACGGCAATGACCATGTAGCACAAATCACAACCTTTGGAAGAATGGCAGCTCGATTAGCAATAAGAGATGTTGGAAGAGTTCTAAGTGTACCCCTATCTGACATTGATAAAGTAGCTAAACTAATCCCAAGCATAGGGGCTACCATCAGTGGTGCATTAAAAGAAAACAAAGAACTTAGACAAATATATGAGAGCAGAGAAGATATCAAAGAAGTAATTGATATGGCTATAAAACTAGAAGGCATAGCTAGACATACTGGAATACACGCTGCTGGAGTTGTAATCTCCAAAAATCCACTAATGGATGACGTCCCTTTGATAGAAAAAGATGGTCAATTAGTCACAATGTTCCCAAAAGATGATGTTGAAAAAATTGGACTGTTAAAAATGGACTTCTTGGGACTACGAAACCTTACGATGATTGCTAAAACTATTAAACTTATAAAAGAAACAAAAGGCATAACCATTAACATTGACGAGCTACCTCTAGTTGATCAAGAAACTTACAACACTTTAATCAAAGGACAATCTGTTGGCATTTTTCAACTTGAAAGTAGCGGAATGCAAGCGCTCCTCAAATCGCTTCAGCCTAACGTATTTGAGGATATAATCGCTCTTCTGGCTCTTTATAGGCCTGGACCATTGGGAAGCGGAATGGACAAAGATTTTGTCAGCAGAAAACATGGAAGACAAAAAATAAGCTACCCCCTGCCTGAATTAGAACCTATCCTAAAAGACACTTATGGAACCATTCTCTATCAAGAACAAGTAATGCAAATATCCTCATTTTTAGGAGGATTTTCTATGGGAAAAGCTGACATCCTCAGAAAAGCTATGGGCAAAAAGGACCAAGACGCTATGGATAAACTAAAGTTAGACTTCATCCAAGGTGCTGTTGAAAAAGGTTTCGATAAGAAAAAATCCTCTGAGATCTTTGACATGATGGCCAAATTTGCTGAATACGGATTCAATAAATCACATAGTGCCGCTTATGCCTTTATTACTTATCAAACAGCTTACCTAAAAACTCACTACCCTGTTGAATATATGGCGGCTCTTATCTCTAGCAGTATGGGCAACACAGACAAAGTTTCACTATATATTAATGAAACGAGAAATATGAGCATAGAAATATTGCCACCTGATATTAATGAAAGTCAGCTGGACTTCTCTATAAAATCAAGCAACATTTTATTTGGATTAAATGCTATAAAAAATGTAGGAGAAAATGCTATTTTATCTATTATTGACTGCAGAGAAAAGGAAGGAATCTTCCATTCTTTAACGGATTTTTGCACCAGAGTTGACCTACGACTTTGTAATAAAAGAGTCGTTGAAAGTTTAATACAAGCTGGTTGTTTTGATGCTATTGGAAAAAGGAAATCACTTTTACAAATAGTAGACCAAACCATTTCGGAGGCATCCAAAATTCAAAAAGAAAAAGAAAAAGGTCAACTGAATCTATTTGGTGGCGACCAAGAGCACGTAATAAGAAAAGACCAAGCTCTTGGAGACGAAGAATTCTCTCACCTTGAACTACTTAGACTTGAAAAAGATATTCTTGGAATATATATTAGTGGGCATCCCTTAAGCGAATATGCAGATTACATAAAAAAAAGGAAACTTCAGCAAATTAAAGATTATATTCCACAAGAAGACGAATTAGAGATTGAAAACCAAAACACAAAAGAAATAGAAGAAAAAGAAGTTTCAATACTAGCAATGATTTCTAACTTAAAAAGGAAATTAACAAAGGCTAAAAAAACTATGCTTACAGGAGAAATAGAAGATATGAGCGGTAAAATACCTTGTGTTATCTTCCCCTATATCTATGACAAAATTGGTCATCTCATCCAAGAAGATACTATCTGTCTTATTAAAGGCAAAATCAACAATCGCAATGATCAACTACAAATGATTGTTGAAGAAGTTACTGACTTTGACTCAGCTAAAAATAAAGTAAACTCAATCGAGATTACGCCTGATGTTCAAAATATTCCTAAACTCAAAAGCCTATTACAAGAACTCTCAGGGAAAATACCAGTATCTATTGTCGTTGATGGATATAAAATTAAACTAACTGAAGAATATTGGGTAAATATCCAAGGCATCCCACAAATTGAAGAATTTGTCGGAGCAGAGAATCTAGTAGTTAAATAATTAACCTAATCTATTAAACAAAGCCTCTATTTTAAATATACTAAGATCCAAAAATGGACCAGGATTAATAGGCCTATTCTTATATCTTACTTCATAGTGTAAATGAGGCCCTGTACTTAAGCCAGTTGACCCACAATAAGCTATTATTTGTCCTTTAACTACTTCATTGCCTGGTCGCACTACATACTTACTTAGATGCGCATAAGCTGTTTTGAAGCCATTTCCATGATCAATCAGCACCATCTGTCCATAACCACCATTCCATCCTGCAGTTACAACTCTTCCTGAAGCTGCTGCTTTAATTGGAGCACCTGTATAGCCTGGAATATCGCCACCTGAATGAAACTCCATACGACCCAGAATAGGATGAAAACGAACGCCATAACTTGAAAGCATAAACCCATATAATGGCCAAATTGATGGTGTTCTATCATATACCTCACGAAGCCTGGCTGCTTTATTATAAATTTCATTAAAACTTACATCTTGGATTTCAGCTAAAGAAAGTATTATTCTAAGGTTATCAGAAACAAGTTCTAGTTCTTTTTCGTACTCGGATAAGGTATTATTCAGTTTTTTTTTAACACAACTGAATTAAATTGTCGATTCACTCCGATTCCTAGCATTTTACGAATATCGCCATCTTTTTCCTTAAGCCCCAGCATAACTATCCGAAGATTATCAGTTTCAGCCCTAAAAGTTCTTAACTCTTCTAATACAAGCTGATTTCTGTTTTCCTGTTGTACATACTGAATTGCAAATTTTGATAATTTGGTGGAAAAATAAATAGTACTAACAAACACACAAGAAAGTAGGAATAAAGCTAATAATATTAACAATAATGTAGCGTTTGTTATGCTATATTCTCTAGCTCTTCCAGACTTATGTGGAATTACCAAAAAGGTCATTTTTTTCTTGGCTAACATAATATTATTTTACAACTATACTATGGCTTATTGCAACAAAGCTTATTGCAACAAACTCTTAGCCACCTGTGACCACTTACAATAACAATTCTTGCCAGTAAATCTATCACGATAACTCTGCAAAAAAGGAGTCATTTTTCGTACAGGAATTATAGCATCTTTAATTCTGTGCTTAATTTGTTCATCAGTAAGCCTAACATTTAAAGACCTATTAGGAATATTTATATCTATAATATCGCCATTTCTAACTGCTGCAATTGGTCCACCATTATATGCTTCCATCTCAACGTGCCCAATACACGGTCCAGAAGTTCCTCCAGAGAATCTACCATCAGTAATAAGGGCAACTCTTTTGTAACCAGCACCTTTGATGGCATCTGTCGGAGTAAGCTGTTCTGGCATCCCAGGAGCACCAGCAGGTCCCATATAAATCATGACCACTACATCTCCTTCACTAATCTTTCCTTTTGCTAACGCATCTAACAAATCATCTTCATCCGAAAACACTTTAGCCGGACCAGAATGAACCATCATATCAAGCTCAACTGCTGTTTGTTTAACAACAGAAGAAGTTGCAATATTGCCCTTCAGGACAGCAATGGCGCCTTGTTGCATATAGGCATTCTTTAGCGTTCTTATAACATCATCGTCTTTTACCTCTGCAGTTTCTGCTATTTCTTTTATGGTCTTACCAGAAACAGTAATTCCATCTTTGATAACAGTTTTAAATCTATTAAGAATAGCAGGGATTCCTCCAGCTTTATGAAAATCAAGCATATCATGTTCACCTGCAGGGATCATCTTACATACGTTTGGAGTTTCCCTAGAAATATCATCAAATCTTTCAATAGGAATATCTATACCAAGCTCTCTAGCTATAGCTGGAATGTGTAGCACTGCATTTGTAGAACCACCCATCGTCATATCCACTCTAATCCCATTCTCAAAAGCACCTTCTGTCATTATTTGTGAAGGGTTTATTCCTTTTTTAGCCAATTCAACAATGCGCTTACCTGTTTCATAAGCAATTTTCTTTTTCTCTGGATCTAATGCTGTGGTTGATGCACACATTGGAAGTGACATACCAACTGCTTCGGTAAAACAAGCCATTGTATTTGCAGTAAAAAGACCAACACAAGAGCCTGCACCACACGCCAGACAACCTCTAGCTTTCTTTTCTGCTTCTTCAAGCGTCATTTTACCAGCTTTAACTTCTCCAGTAAGACCAAACCCCTGTATTGGGTGACATTTTTTCCCATTTTCATCAAGGTTAGAAAGCATAGCTCCACCAGTAACTATCATGGCTGGTATATTCACTCGCCCAGCTGCCATAAGCATACCTGGGGTAATTTTGTCACAATTGGTAACGCCTACCCAACCATCTAGAGAATGGGACAAAGTCATTATCTCAATATTATCGGCTATATTATCTCTAGAAGGCAGTGATAACCTCATCTCTACGTGCATAGCAATACCATCACAAACACCAGGGACTCCCCACTCAAAAGGAACTCCTCCTGCATCACGAATGCCTCTTTTAACTTCTGCGGTTAATTCATTAAGATGAATATGCCCTGGAATAATATCATTATAAGAATTAGCCACACCAATAAATGGTTTATTCTCATCAAAAGCCGAAGCTGGAACACCAGCGGACATAAGCAACGCTCTGTGTGCTAAGGTTTCCGCACCCTTCTTTAATACTTCAGATCTCATAAAGTCCTCCTGGATAATAAGTTAGATAAATTATTACACCATTAAGAATCGGATGCAATATTAAGCTTTTATGACAGCACCGGCCATAGCTATACCCATAATAGCTAAAGCAGAAACAACCCACCCAGCAACAATCATCTGAGAAGGAACAAATATCACAAAAAGAGAAATAATCCCTATTGTTGCGAAAGAAATTATTCCTGATATAGAAACTAACGACCACTTTGCTGATCGACTAGATTTCCTCTTACCTTCTATTTGTTCTACAGTGGTTATCTGTTTTTCCATAAAAGATATTATACCTTAATTATTTCACTACATCCACAGCCCAAGCGCTGACCTTGTTTTTCTTGCCTTTGACGATTATATCGCCTATCTTTTTAACAGCATATTTATCCTTAACAAGTTCCTTAGTATTTTCCTCTATAACGATTGAATAACCTTCCCTTGTTAAAGGCTGTAATCTAGCTCCGATATTAACAACATCTCCGATAACCGTATAATCCTTATGCTTTTTAGCTCCTATATTACCGGCAATCACATGGCCTGAGCTAATACTTATCCCAACTTTCAAAGAAGGATTCCCTTCCTTAACCCATTTTTCATTCAATTTCTCTATAACTACTAACATTTTAATCGCACATTCCACTGCTAACTCTGCATGGTCAACTTGTTCTACAGGACTACCCCAAACAGCCATCAAGGCATCACCCATAAATTTATCAAGTGTCCCCTGATGCTTAAAAACTTCTTCCGTAAGCACATCAAGCACCTGATTAAGTTGAGCTACTACCTTTTCTGGAGGAAGTTCTTCACACATACTTGTAAAGCCAACTATGTCAGCAAAAAGAACACTAACAACTCTTTCTTTCCCTTTCTCAGCTAAATCTTCCTCGCCTGCAATAAACCTTTCCACAATATTTGGAGAAACATACTGTTTAAAGATACTCTTAACTCTGTTACGTTCTTCTTTTATGCCTAAAAAATTTACAAAAAAGGCTATTAAATAAGTAATGGTCAGCGAAAAAAGCAAAACAGCAGATTCCATATAAATTCCATAATGATACATAAATCGCTGAGCTAATATTATTAAAACAAAAAAACAAGCAGAAATAATTAGTCCAATCAAAGAACCTTTCTCGACTGCTTTAAAATATACAATTACAACTAAAACCATTATTAAGAATAAATAGTACAAATTAGGAATCAACTGAATAAATTCCTGATTTAAAATTGTTCTAATAGCATTAGCATGTATCAGAACTCCTGGCATATTTATATCAACAGGTGTAGGAAAACTATCTTGCAAATAACTAGCAGTAGAACCAACTAACACCAACTTGCCACGGAAATAATTTGGATTAAGCTCTAAGAACCCAGGCTCTAAAATATGAGCAAAAGGAATAACGCTGATACCTTTATCCCTAGAATAATAATTTATTAACATTCTTCCGTTATTATCTAAGGGTATTTTGATATTATTTAGAATGAATTCGTTATCCTTGAGCCTTAACTTATTTACACTTATATTTTCATAAAGCATGCTTGCTTGAACTGCAAAATATAAAAAAGCTTCTTCTTTATAATAAGACAACATTTTATATCTTCTTATGAAGGAATCGCTATCCAAAACAGGGTCAACCATTGCTAAGGTTGAATTATCTTTAAGCTCTTTAATTGGGTCACGGATAACTGGATGGTTATTTTCCATGTAATAATCACGAGCTAAAATAACATTTTTAACGTTAGCTAATTCTTTCGAAAACTCAAGATCCTCATCATAGGAATAACTACTATAAGAATCAAAATTAATATCAAAAGCAATAACCTTGGCCCCACCTTTATTTAGAAGCTGAACAAGTTCTGCATATTTACTCCTTGGAAAAGGCCAAACTCCAAATTTGTTTAATGTAAAATCATCTATCGCAACTACTACAATAGACTTCTCCACTGGACTGCCCTGATCAATGTTCCTTTGGAAATTATCATATGTATAGTTATCAAATACTTTAAAAGCCCCAATGGCGTAAAGGAAAAACACAACCACGGATATAACAATACAGCCAAATAAACTTTTTTTCATATAACCCTCTTGTTCAATTTATTAAAGCATTTACAGTCATCACCGATTTAGTCGGGGATCCAGTATTTACAATATATATATTCTATTAAAGCTACTATTGAAGACTGTATTCCCGCCTTCGCGGGAATGACATAAGCAATAAATGCCTTTTCCCCTATCAATACCTTTATCATTAACTATAACAAATTTCCTTTAATTGTTTTATGGTTTTACGTTTCTGTTATAGAATAATAATTATGTTTACAAATAAACTACTAACCATCTTTATTTTCTTCCTTATATTTGGTTCTAGTAATTTATTAAATGCTCAAGTAATAATTAATGCTAAACCTTTTGAAACTATAGAAGTCGCAGGCAGTTCTGGCGTTGCGATTTACAAAAGTGGCGTAGTTAATGTAAAAAGAGCAGACTCTGATTATTGGCAGCCAGTTGATTTATATACTAGGTTCTATCCTCGAGACACTATACAAACTGACAAAGGCTCTGTCTGTGAAATAAAACTTTATGGTGACCATGTGCTTCGACTTGAACCAAGTTCTAACTTCTCCTTTGCAGAAAGAAACCCTGGGAGTGATAAGTGGGCCGCGTTCAAACTTAATACCGGCAAACTCTGGATAAAAGTGGTAAACACCGCACCAAACGCCAATAGCTTTATACTAGAAACTCCTCACGCATCAATTTCCGTAAAAGGTACAATGTTTTCAGTTGAGGCTCCTTATGGCAAAGTGGTAGCTTATGAAGGAGTTGTTCAGATTGCACAAGGTAATCTAGAGATAACAGTTAATGCTGGAGAACAAACAAAAATCAATCAATTTGGGTTCATGACAAACCCTGAGCCAATAGATACAGAAGGAATCAGTGCCTTTGATGAATTTGAAAAAAATGTAGTTTATTTGAATGCAAAAAATATCCAAAGCATAAAAAACACAGTAGTAGCACCAGCAAAAGCAAAATTAAAACAAAAAACTACTCAAACTCAAAAATTTACTAATGAAAATAAAAATATTGCTACAAGTAACATAATCACTTCCGACGAAGAACAAGTATCCGCCACCATAGAGATTCAAAATGAACCGATACTTAATTTGCTTATCTCAAAAGACAAAACACTTTCTATTCTGGAAGATTCATTACTTTTCAGAAACCCAGCGATTCTTTCCAAAATACCTATCAATAGAATGAATACTGTTTATTACGCATCAAAGGGAGATTTGAGTGTACAAGAGTTTAATTCTAATTATACTAACAACTCATATATCAGCGATAAAAACAAAGTTAATGCAGGAGAAAATGAACGAATCGAAGAAAACCAAATCTTAGGTGTTAGAACTCTAGAAAGAGACACAGGAGTGGGAGTACATTTTAAAAAACAAAAATACCTACAAATGGTAAGTTCCTCTGATGCTAATCTATATCAAAACAATATTCTTAACATTTTCTACGGAAAATCTTTCCTTCTAGATAAAAAAACAAACTTAGGACTACTAATGCGAGGGTCAATTATCACTTCAACAAAAGAAAACAAAAAGATATTCTCTCCTTTTAGTGAAATGTTTGGCGCTGGGACAGAATCGTCTTTCTTCTATTATGGTTTAGATATAGGACTACTCCACAATATAACTCAACAATTCTCGCTTGGGCTATCTTATAAAGGACTCTTAACGCCTAAAATACTTGATTTTGAAGATAAAACTGATGATAGCTTGTATTTTTCTGGCATATTTTTTTATGAATCTCATACCACTGAAATTTCATTAAAAAGCAATAAAAACAATAATGCCATTCTGGTAAATAGCATTTTTCAATTAACTCAATTGCCAAGCATACTTTTTACTGCTAAAACCGAGTTTTCAAACATATCCTCTCTTTACTCAATTATGACAAACATAGAGACGTCAGATACCTTTCAGCTATTCTTTAAATTATCTTTGGAACAAATGAACGAAATTGCTGATAATGCAATAATTACAGTTGGCGGACAACTAGACTTTTAGAATCTTATTCCTGAAACGTATTAACCTTTGTAAGGCCTTGAACCGACGATGCCCACTCTTAAACTCATTATATCCATATAAAAATAACGCAAATATAAGTGGAATAATATAATAAATAATTCTATAAATAACAATTGTGCCAAGTATCGACAAATCACTATAAAATGGAGCTAAAAGCATCAACATTAAAGTCTCAAAAACACCTAGTCCAGCAGGGATATTACTAAAAATAACAATTACCTTTACGAACATAAAAATACTTATGAAATGAGCAAACACCAAAAGATCTGAACTAGGAAGTAGAACATAAAACAGCCCAGCACCAATAATGAAATCAGTAATTCCAACCACCAACTGCAGAATAGCTAGCCGATTAGATGGAACAATATATTGTGAGCCTCTTATTTTTAAAGGAGTTTTCCTTAAAACACCAACAAAAAAATAAGCCAAAACGACCAAAAGCATTAACGGCCCAAGGAGTTGGCCTCTTACTAATAATAAATAACTAAATATTGAGGAATCCGGCAATACTATAGGATACAGCGTCAAAAAAACACCAGCTGTAGTGAACATCCCAAGCCAAAAAGTTATTGTACAAAAGGTTATCGCTTTAGCAATGTGTTTAGGCTTTATACCCCACTCAGTATAATACTTAAACCTTATAGTTGAGCCACTAAGCAAAGCGAACCCAAGATTTTCACTAAGAACATAACTAATAAAAGAGCCCATAAATATTTTGCGAAATTTTACGGAATAACCAAGATAAGCAATAGCTAGAAGGTCATAGCAAGTAAAAACCGTATAACTAAGTATCATTAATACAAAAGCTAAACCTATCTGAGAACTTTTGATTGCATTAAGGCTGGATAAAATGTCAGCAATAGTGAAAGCCCTCAGCTTATCGATAAGTACACTTACCGAAAGAACGAAGAGGATAAGAACAATCGCCGAAACGATTATAGGCAATATTCTATTTTTTGTTTTCTTAACCATAATCTATCGTTTTAAACATTACTTTAAATAAACTATTTTATCAACGTTTTATTTTGCTATAATAGGAATGTTGGGAATATTTCTTACTATTTAAAGAAATATATTAAAAGGAGAAAAAAATGGAAGATATCTCGAAAAAACTTGAATACAAAAAAAATAACGGTTGGGAAAACAAGGATATTGACCATGCAAACATTCATGAACACTGTAAAGAATATATGTCATTTCTATCAAACTATAAAACTGAACGACAAGCTGTTGCTTACTGTAAAGATGTCCTTTTAAAAAATGGTTTTACAGAAAACACTTCTAATGATTTCTTCTTAACCCACAAAGATAAAAATGTTGGGATAGTCAGATTAAAAAAAGGCTACGACCTAACTAAAGGTGTTAACTTAATTATATCTCACCTTGATTGTCCAAGATTAGACCTAAAACCAAACCCACTTTATGAAGATACTGACCTTGCCTACTTAAAAACACACTATTATGGTGGCATCAAGAAATATCAATGGGTATCTAGACCACTAGCTATCCATGGAGTTATCTTTAATAAGGAAGGCCAAAGAATAGACATATCCATTGGTGAAGACGAAAGTGAGCCAGTATTCTTTATAGCTGATTTACTACCCCATCTCTCCCATAAAGCTCAAGAAGACAAAAAAATAAAAGACGCGATTACTGGTGAACAGCTTAATGTACTAATTGGTAATAAACCTTTTATTACTGAAGAAAAAGAAGAAGGTAAAGAAAATAAAAGTTCAGTAAAACTAAATATTCTTTATTTACTAAATGAAAAATATGGCATTACTGAGGAAGATTTTACTACTGCTGAAATCGAAATAGTCCCTGCTGGCAAAGCAAGAGAACTAGGACTCGATAGGTCCATGATAGGAGCCTATGGTCACGATGATAGAGTATGTTCTTACAATGCCCTAAAAGCTATCGTTGATAGTAAACCAGCTGATAAACCAGTAATCGTCTGGCTAGTTGATAAAGAAGAAATAGGCTCAGACGGCAACACTGGAGCCAGAAGTGCTTTCATTAGACAAATAATTAAACAAGCTTTTATTAATCTAGGCGAAGAGCCATCAGCACTAAAGATTGACGAATGTCTCTTTAATAGTTTAGCTATCTCTGGCGATGTAACGGGCGCTTATGACCCTGACTGGAAAGAAGTGTTTGAAGCTAGAAATTCTGCCAAACTTGGTTATGGTGTTTCTATGGAAAAATACGGTGGGTCTAGAGGCAAATCAGGAAGCTCTGATGCTAACGCTGAGTACATTTCCAAACTAAGAAAACTTTTTAATGAGAACAATGTCGTCTGGCAAACAGGAGAATTAGGCAAAGTAGATGAGGGCGGTGGCGGAACTGTCGCAAAATTCTTAGCTACCTATGGGATGGAAATAGTAGATATGGGCACACCTGTACTTGCAATGCACTCTCCTATGGAATGTTGTTCAAAGCTAGACATTTATATGACCTACAAGGCTTACAAGCTTTTTCTTGAGAAAGCTTAAAACCCCAAGGGAAAAAGCTTGCCAGAAACAGAGAAAAGTTAAAAAATAGCAAAAAAATAGCCTACGTTTAATGATTTACTGATTAATTTGATGGTTGTAAGATAATGCTCTGTCTGGAGATAGTTGATGGTAAACTTTATCATACAAGAGTTCGAGATTATTACAAAATTCCTAAACGTTACACAGGATGTACTTCTTTTATTTATTCCAGTTATTGTAATAATAATCTTTGGAATAGCTAAATTTGAAATAATACCTAACAAAATACAATCTATCTTTGAACTAATATATGAATTCTTGGACTCCCAAATGAATTTTTTGTTCAAATCACAAGAAGACTATAAATTTTGGATGCCTTTCTTCTTAACCTTATTCTTATATATATTAATACATAACTTAGCTGGCCTAATCCCTGGAGGACATTCACTTACAGCAAATATATTAGTAACTGGTTCGTTATCATGTTTGATGATAATGATTAGTATTTGGTTGGGGATAAAAAGAAAAGGCCCACTCACCTTTCTTATAGAACTCACCCCCTCCGGTATTGCTTGGCCGATAAGAGTTCTGCTCTTTCCTATGGAATTAGTTTCATTATTATCTAAAGCTTTCTCCTTAGGAGTAAGGTTATATGCAAATATGTTTGCAGGTCATTTAATTATAAAGGTTCTTCTTTCTATGACTGCCTCTATTACTTCCTTAACTGTTAAATCCGTCTTTGCGATACCCTTAGACATTGTTGTTGTCACAATAATGTTGCTTTTTGAATTAATGGTAGCATTTATTCAGGCATATGTTTTCGCTTATCTTTCAGCGATATATATAACTGATAATATGTATAAGGGGCACTAAAGGTTAAAATGTTTATGTGTTGATGTGTTTATATGTTCAATGACTATAATTTAAACATTAAAATAGATAAATATTAAAGAAAAAAGGAAAAGGGAAAAAGAAAGTTAAATAAATAAGGAGGAAGTAAAATGGAGTTACATTTCATAGGAGCAGGGTTACATTACATCGGGGCAGGTTTATCAATAGGGTTAGCAGCACTTGGAGGCTCAATCGGAATAGGACTAGTAGGAGCAAAAGCTGTAGAAGCTATGGCAAGACAACCTGAACAATCTGGGTCCATTCGTGCAAACATGATTGTTGCTATTGCGTTTGTTGAAACAGCTATACTCTATGCGTTGGTAATTACCTTTATGATTTTATCAAGCGTTGGAAAATAGAAATTTAATATGGAAAGCACCACTAATAGTCTACTAATCGTTTGGAATTTGATAGCATTTTTTCTAATGTTATTCGTTGTTCGTTATGCTATCTGGCCAAAGCTGTTTTTTTACATTGAAGCTAGAAGAAAAAAGATAGAGGGTATGCAAAAGTCTTACGAAAAACGCAACAAAGAAATATTGGAATTAACAGAAAAGATTAAAGAAGAAAGCATGCAAGCTGCTGAGAGAAGAAAAAAAATACTCAGCGACACTAAGCACGAATGCAACACCATTAGACACGAGCTTATTCAAAAAGCACATTTGGAAGCTACTTCAGTAATAGACAGAGCTCATATCGAAATTGTGAAAGAAAAAAACAAAGCTTTTGCAGATGTTCGAAAAGATGTATCAAAAATTATATCTAAATCTATAAAACAAATTCTATACAACATAGTAGATGAAGATATAGACAAAAAAGTTAATGCAGAAATAATAAAGGTGGTAACTTCTGTTGAATAAAAGTGAAGAAATAGCCTATCATAACCTTTTTCAGTCAATCGTTAAGAACAACGACAGAAAGGCTATTGTCAACATTGTCCGCGAATTATATGAAATACATTGGGTCATCTCTGGTAATAGTCAAATCAAGTATTACTTAGAAAATATACTTATAGAACCAGCTACCAGACAAAAAATTCTTCTAATGATAATAGGGAAACTGATTGAAGACCCTTCAGAATACACTATGGCGTTTCTTATATATTTAATTAGAAAGAATCTGTTCCATAAACTCAGTTACATTATGCACATATTTAAATATTATTTTGCCGAAGAAACAAACCTTCTCTTAGTAGAAGTTATCTCCAGATACCCTGTAGACGAAAAAATACTTACTTTCTATAAACAAAAGATTGAAACTATTAACAAAAAGAAAGTTGAGTTCATCTATAAATCTGTTCCCAATATGCTTGGTGGCTTTAAGCTTCGATGGCATGAAGGGGAGATTGACGCTACGTTAAGAAGAAGAGTCGACAAAATAAAAGATATGATAACAAAAAGGAAGGTATAGAAAATGCTTGGAGAAAAATTAGAACAAAAACTTAATATAGTTGAAGAAATTCTTGAACAAATTGAGCATTATGGAGATACCATTAAAAAACAAGAAGTGGGCATAGTCCTTGATAGTGGAGACGGTATCGCTAGAGTTGGCGGACTACCAGGAGCACTCATGGGAGAAATCCTTGATTTTGGCAATAATGTCTTTGGTGTTGTTTTTAATTTAGAAAAAGAAGAATTAGTTGCTGTTGTTTTAGAACGACATAACAAAGTTAAAGAGGGACATTCTGTTAAAAAGACTGACCGTATTATTGAAATACCTGTTGGAGAAAATTTCTTAGGAAGAGTAATTGACCCACAAGGTGATCCCATGGACGGTTTAGGCGACATAAAGAACGATGGATACAGACCTCTAACTGTTGTGCCTCCAGGAATTATTGAAAGAAAACCTGTAGATACTCCTCTCCAAACAGGATATATAACCATCGATGCCATGGTTCCAATAGGACATGGACAAAGAGAACTTATTATTGGTGACAGACAAACTGGTAAAACAGCTCTTGCTATAGACACTATAATAAATCAAAAAAATAAAGACGTTATTTGTGTTTATGTTGCTATTGGACAAAAGAATTCATCTGTTGCAAAAATTAAAAAAACATTAGAAGAACATCAAGCAATGGCATATACGATTATTGTTAATGCTTCTGCCTCTTCTCCTTCTGCGCTTCAATACTACGCTCCATATGCCGGATGCGCCATAGCTGAACATTTCATGTTCCAAGGCAAACGCACGCTTATTATTTACGATGACCTTACTAAGCATGCTCATGCTTACAGAAACATTTCCTTACTACTAAAGAGACCACCTGGAAGAGAAGCCTATCCTGGAGATATCTTTTATACTCACTCCAGACTCCTAGAAAGAGCTGCTCAGCTCAATAATGAACTTGGTGGTGGCTCCATGACCGCACTTCCTATCATAGAAACACAAGCAGGAGACGTATCTGCTTACATCCCAACAAACGTAATCTCTATTACTGACGGACAAATATTCCTCTCTTCTGAGCTTTTTAATGCTAACCTTCGTCCAGCAGTAAATCCTGGCATCTCTGTTTCTAGAGTTGGTGGTGCAGCGCAAACAAAAGGAATGAAAAAAGTAGCAGGCTTACTAAGAATAACTCTTGCTCAATACAGAGAAAAAGAAAAGTTTTCATTGTTTGCTTCTGACTTAGATGAAGTAACCACACTACAATTGAAAAGAGGCAAAACGCTTATTCAAGTATTAAAACAAAAAGAACACTATCTTATCTATGTCACTGACCAGGTATTAATAATCTATACTGCTATCAACGGATTTCTTGATGACGTGCCTCTTGATAAAGTACATTTTTTCCAAAATGATTTTATTAAAGTTTTTAAGGAAATGGCTTACTCTCTTTATGAGAAAATAGATGTTGCAAAAAATGTAACTAACGAAGACATTACTGAACTTAATGCTATATTGCCAAAAATTATTAAAGAGATTTATTTAAATAATGGCTGATATAACACTTCTTAAGCAAAGACTCTCAAACATAACTTCCGTTAATGAAATAACTGAAGCTATGCAAATAATTAGCACTATCCTAATTGGAAGAGCTCAGAAGCTACTTACCTATCGTCGCAAAATTCAACCATATTTTGATAGACTACTTTTCAGCATAGACCCTATGAGTATAAATATTCACAAGTCATCCAAAAAAGAATGGGTCATAGCTTTCTTCTCTGAAAAAGGGTTTGTCTCCTCGTTTAACCAACAACTTCTACCTTCGCTTATTAAACACAAAAATAACCAAAACTTAATTATTGTTGGAGAAAAGGGCAGACAATACTGTGAAAGAATGAAAATTCCTTATAAACATTTTTTCCACGGTGCAACGTCTATCCCTCATGAATCTATCATTGAACCTCTCTATGAAATTCTTAAAAAAGATAATTTCCCTTGGACAACTAAAATCATAATGAATAAATACAGCAACATGTTCAAACAAAAACCAGGAGTGATTGATTTATTTCCTACCAACGAAGAAATCTATAAACCAACCCTAGCTATTACTGATCTTGAAGCAAGCAGATTAGATGAACTAATTATTGAGAAATTTGTTCGAGACAGACTATATTATTTTTTCATCCAAAACTACACTGGAGAAATTGGATCAAAATTATTAGTAATGAAAAACGCTGTAGAAAACTCAGACACACTAAAAACTGAAATCAAAAGAGACATCTATATAGCTAGACAAACAGCAATAACTCAAGAACTAAGCGAAGTTGTTTCAGCTTATAAAGTATTACAAACCAGGGAGGCAAAGTAAAATGACAAATATCGGGAAAATTGTTCAAGTAATCGGACCTATTATTGATGTAAAATTCGCACCAGACCAAATACCAGACATCAGAAACGCACTACAAATTACTTTTAAAGACATTCGAACAGGTGAACAAAAATCCATTCTTGCTGAAATTGCCTTACAAACTGAAGGAAACATTGTTAAAGCCGTTGCACTTCAACCAACCGAAGGACTTGCCAGAGGAATGGACGTTGTCGACACTGGCAAAGCTTTAGAAGTTCCTGTTGGAAGAAAATGTCTTGGAAGATTATTTAATCCTTGGGGAGAAGTTATTGACGGTGGATTGCCTATTGAAGGAGCTGATTTTTATCCAGTAAGAAGACAAGCTCCAAAATTTGAAGACTTAGAATTTGAAGACAAAATATATGAAACAGGCATAAAAGCAATTGACCTACTTTCCCCTTATGTGAAAGGCGGGAAAACAGGACTATTCGGTGGTGCTGGAGTTGGCAAGACCGTTATTATTATGGAAATGATTCACAACATGGCTAAACACCATGGTGGAATATCTATCTTTGCTGGAGTTGGAGAAAGAACAAGAGAAGGTAATGACCTCTGGTTAGAAATGAAAGAAACAGGAGTTATTGATAAAACTATTCTATTGTTTGGTCAAATGGGTGACCTTCCTGGTGCCAGACTTATTGTTGCGCAATCAGCACTAGCACAAGCAGAATACTTCCGTGATGTTGCTAAACAAGATGTTCTTTTCTTCATAGATAATATCTTCCGTTTTGTACAAGCTGGTTCAGAAATATCCACCCTACTAGGAAGAATACCTTCAGCTGTAGGATACCAACCTACGTTAGACATAGAAATGGGAAGACTTGAAGAAAGAATAGCCTCTACAAAGAATGGTTTTATTACTTCAATCCAAGCTGTTTATGTTCCAGCTGATGACTTTACAGACCCAGCAGCAGCTATTACCTTCAGCCATCTTGACTCAGTAACAGTTCTATCAAGGAAAATAGTAGAAATGGGTATATATCCAGCTATCGATCCGCTTTCCTCCTCTTCCAGAATACTTAACCCTGACATCGTAGGTGAAGACCACTACTCAACAGCTATGTCAGTTAAAAAAATGATTCAAAGATACACTGAACTTCAAGACATAATTGCTATTCTTGGAATCAGCGAACTCCCAGAAGAAGACAGAATAACTGTTAATAGAGCAAGAAAGGTAAGAAACTTCCTATCTCAACCATTCCATGTTGCTGAACAATTTACTGGCATGCAAGGAAAGTTTGTCCGGACTGAAGATACCATCAAAGGATTCCAAAGAATCTTACAAGGCGAATTTGATGATGTACCTGAACAAAACTTTCTAATGAAAGGCACTATCGACGAGGTAACGAAGTAATGCATTTAAAGGTATCTGGTTCTGAAGCAATGATTTTTGAAGGTGATATCTATGGATTTTCGACCACTGCTATTGATGGAAAAATAACTTTTATGGACCATCACGCAAACTACGTGACTGTCTTAAAAAAAGGTGAAATAGCAGTTATGGATAAACCAGGAGATGAAGCAAAAAAGAAAATCACCTTAAGAGAAGATTCTTTATTATTAATCGAAGACAATAAAGCTATAGTTTTCTGTTAACAATGCACGCTATTTGCAACAAAAAATTTGTTTTACTACTATTAGCTCTATCTTTAGCTTTTGGTCAGCAACCTATACTCAAAATAATCTCACCGATTGAAAACGATCCCATTATCACCACAGGCAAAACAACCATCTTTGGTGAATTAAAAAGAGCAGATAATCTTTACATCAATAACAATAAAGTCACAATTGAAAAAGGATTATTCCGTATTATTATCCCCGAACAACAACCAGGCAAGAAAGTTTATCGACTAGTGGCAAGAAATAATGAATATTCAACACAAAAAGACTTAAACGTAATAACCCTACAAACATTATTAGACACTTATCTAAGCCCTTTTAAAAAAGAAATTGAAATACTGCTTACGATGAAGGTTATGGGGTCGTATTTGGGCACTGACTTCTTTAGACCAGATACCTTTATAACCAAAGCTGAGGTTGTTCATACACTTATTAAGCTCCACAAAATAGATCCTTTGGACTATAGAACAAAGTACTATTTCAAAGACCTACTACCTAACCACTGGGCATATGAATATATTCAAACAGCTTTAAATAAAAAACTTATTGAACCCAAAGAAGCTGGGTTATTTGGCACTGAATCTTTCCTATCAAGAAAAGAAATAATATTACTCTTAAAACCGCTTATGAGTGTCCAAACAACCGAACAATTGAAACCATTTGTTGATATTAACTATAATCAAGCAGACGAGAAATTGCTATCAGATGTAGCGATAGCTGGTTATTTACCCAAAGAATGGACTAACCGTAAAGAAATCTACCCAAACAGAGCAGTAACCAGAGGAGAAATAGCTTACATCATTTCCAGAACAGATACACTCAGAAAAAGAATAAAAGATACTCTAAGCATTGGACTTGACCTATCTCCCATAAAAACTAACCTAGGACAAACAGCAAAATCCATAGACATAAGCTTCTTCCCTATCACTAAGCAAACATTTAAAATTACTGGGATTTCTAACACCGACAGAAAAATAATCTATATAGAATTAACCTTTTCTGATAATTACCACACTAAAAATATTTTACTTGCTGATGATGGCAAAGGTCTTGATAAAATCAAAGGAGATAACCTCTTTACTTCTGCTGTTGACCTCTCAAAATTCAATAAAAGCGACCTATCCTATGAATATAAAATGTTCAACGCCTTTAACCTAATAGAAGAAGCAGGCAAAGGCAAAATCAACTACTCGAATGGTAACCTGTCGGTTAATTAAACCTGCCTCATCCGCTGGATAGATACTTTGTTTATTATTCATACTTGTCGTCTCAGCACCTTCTCCTGACAGAGAAGGTTTAATTGCCTATAATTTTTGAATCTGTAGTAATTCTCTGCTTCTTTCTAGTCATTCCCGCATTCATTTGTCATTCCCGCGTTCATTTGTCATTCCCGCGCAGGCGGGAATCCAGCACTGTACGAATAACCATAAAAAAAACTAAGCAGCTACATATTTATTAATATGCTCAAACTTACTTTTATTTACTTGTAATTCTTCAAGATCGTAGCTGTTTTGAATTCCTAACCAGAATTCTGCTGAATTTCCGAAGAACATAGAGAATCTAATCGCTGTATCAGGAGTTATCTTTGTTTTGTTATTTATAATATTAGATATTCTAATCTGAGGCACTCCTATTTCCTTAGATAATCGATACATCGTTATCCCTACTGGTTTCAAAAACTCCTCTAACAAGATTTCACCTGGTGTAATATTGTGTATTTTCAACTTCTCTTTCATTTTCATTTTCTCCTTTATTAATGATAGTCTACAATTTGAACATCATAACTGTGGCCATTTCTCCAAACAAAGCAAACTCGCCATTGGTCATTAATTCTGATGCTATATTGACCTTGTCTATCATTTTTCAATTTCTCTAAATGATTAGCTGGTGGTACTTTAAGGTCGTTAAATTGTATAGAACTATTAAGCATCCTTAATTTTCTTCTTCCAATTTTTTGTATATCTTCAGGTATCTTTTTAACAAAGTCACCGTTCCATATACTCTCTGTATTATTATCCTTAAAGCTTTTTATCAATTAAACTTCCAATACTAATCTTTTATAATACTAATGTACCACAATACTAACGCGATGAAACATTATTTTTTTATGTTATTATATAGTTTCTTTATAATCTCAATTTTCCGGGCGCCCGGAAAATTGGCTTAAAAAAATAAAAAAAGGAAATAGATGGAGAAAAAATTTAAAACAAACAGAATCTATAGTAATTATTCAAACAATAGATGGTGAAATAAAAATTGCTAACAGTACTATTGCTAAAATAGATCAAGAATATGTTGAGATAGAAGAAAGAAAAAACGAAAAAACCCCACCACAAAATAATGACAATATGCGAATAGGAATAAATGCTGGATTAAGAGGCATTTCAGCGAGTAATTCTAGCACAACTTATATTTATAGTTACTCTCCTCAATTTGGTGTAAATTTTGATTATGTAATTAGATTTGAAGGAACAAAAATTTTGGTTGGTGGCATTCATTATTTAGGCAGCGTAATATCCTATGCAGGTTCTGCTATAAACTCTAATTATGGGATTAGTGATATTCATGTTAATTTTCAAAAACCCATCATGGAAAAGTTAAGCATAGGAGGAGGTTTAAATTACTCTATATTTCATGGAGACATAACATCTGTAACAAGTGGAATTGGCTATCAAGCATTTATTTACTATCAATTTAACTCCTATTTTTATAGCACTTTAAGTTATACAACCTATTATGGTTCAACAAACTATCCTTCTAAGATTTTATCAAGTGGATTAGTAGTTCAATCTGGTTTTAATTTCTAAATTTATCATTTTTAGCATTTACGTGAGTGCGGAATTTGAGCCAGTTGCCTTTGTAGAAATTTTAGGAGCATGCCCACCTACGCTACACTATAAATATTTTCCGGCCAATCAATGGGTGCGATAAAAATTACCCAAAAGGCACACAGCGAATTGGAGCACTCTTGATTTTTGGTTACTTTTGATCAAGCAAAAGTAACAATAACAAAATAATGAGAGCTTATTGAAAGAGAATCTAAAAGTTCACTTTTAATATATGAACAGATTCCCGCCTACGCGGGAATGACGTGTTAAATTAGTGCTACTAACATAAAGAAAGTTAAGAAACCCCTTTCTTAAAAACCCTGTATCAATGACAATCACATTACTAAACGCTATAATTTAATAAAGATCGGGGGGATCTAATGACCAATCATTTAGTAATCCATCTATCAGATGATAAAGTCATTTGTGTTGTAATAAATGACAATCATGAAATATTAGCGACTAGGCAATGCTCCTGCGAAGACCTTAAGTCCTGTTTACATTCTTTTACTAAAGAACAGAAAATTGATATAGCAAGAATTATTGTAATCCCTGAAACAACTAATGTTACAACTATCTTCATTAGAGTAACTATTGGAGCTACCGACAACTTTAATGAAACACTTCTAAATAAACTACACAACAATTACATCCCGACTAAAGATACAATCATTAAATATAAAATAGTATCTGAATCTCAAGGCGATAAAATTGAATATTTGCTTGCTGTTCTAATCATGCCTATAAAATTTTACCAAACTATTAATAAAAATATTTCCAGAATAAAACAAAGCAAAAACATCCAGTGGATACCAGCCAATTATTGCTTAACGTTATCCATCATAGGCTCTAAAGAATTTTCTAATACGCCTCTAATAATCCATATAACAGATACACAAACTAATATCATAATAAAAGATGAAGCTAACGTTATAGCTATCTCAACACTTCCATTTTCTATTGATAGACTAAAATTATGCCTCCAAGAAGACGGACTTTCTGACAACCAAATCAACAATAAACTATCACTTAGATTGTCTTTTGATAAAGAGCTTGGGTTTAATACTAGGCTACTCATTAATGACACCTTATCCGATCTACAAAAAGAAATACAATTCATTTGCTCAACAAATAAAATAAATATCACATCTGCTGCTCTCATAACTGAAAAACTTACACACTCTGATCTTACGAAAATAATCTCTGAGAAACTAAATATCCCATGCCCATATGTAAATATTCCAGAAATAAAAATTGCTACCAATGCCCACAAAGTTATCATAGAGAAAAGACTTCTCTCCTTAATATATAAAGCCATTCAAATTGTCAAAGACATGCAAATATTTATTACCTATATACCTAAAAAAACTTATTCTGAAGAAACTTATAAAAAAGTAATAAAGATGCCAAAAAATATAATTGCATTTTTTACTTTACTAATTGCTATTATTTGCATCGTTACTTACTTTAATCTTCGCCTGACCAATTCCATATATATGGATAAAACCTCTCTTTATGGAATTAAAGATCAGGTTACAAGCACCAAAGCACAATATATCGAGGTATCAGAATCGCTATATAAATTAAAAAAACTCAAAATAATTGAGGAACGAATCACGAATCTCAGCAAAGAAAATAACACAATAAAAACTTCTTTAGAAAGCATAATCAAAAACACCCCAAATGAAATTAATCTCAAAGAAATGAACATTCAATTAAGGGATAAAAAAATCCTTATCTCAGGCAAAGCGCAGAAAGAAAAAACTGTATATAATTACCTAAATATACTAAGTGATTCAAATAAAACACAAAAAATATTATTAAAAAGGATAAGTCCTGAAACACCTATACGGTTTACCATAGAGGTAGAATTATGAAAGAAATGAAACGAAATAATTTCTTCTTACCAGAAGAAAAAAAATATTTACTATGGATTTTTCTAGGATTATTCACTTTGCTTCTACTAGAAGTAATTATCTATCCTAAAATACAAAAAAAAGAAACTTATCAAACTCTTATCAAAAACTATCAAAAAGAATTAGAAGAAATGAATTCAAAAATTTCTGAATCCATGATAAAAAAACAAGAACTTGAAAACATCGAAGCCAACTTAGTAAACCTTTCTTATCAAGGAAATATCCTTTCTCTAATTAAAAAAACTGTCATTTCACAAATGCCAAATTCCTTCAAACTTATCAACATTACTACTGATAAATATATTGATTCAAATGAGATGCAAATCCAACCTATGTACATAGAATTTACCTCAAACAAAAATGATATATCTGTATTCCTAAATAAGCTGAACGCACTACAGCTACCTATGGAAATAGTAGAGCTCAAAATAGACGGCTTATCACCTCAGGATATTTCTGTTAAAATACAACTGATCTTCGAAAAAAGGAATTAAAAATGACTTTTAATATTAACGAAATCATGGACATTCTTCCACACAGATATCCCTTCTTACTAATAGACCGTGTCCTCGAAGCTACTACAAATAGAGCTGTAGGAATTAAAAATACAACCATTAATGAACAATATTTTCAAGGACATTTCCCAGGACACCCAGTTATGCCTGGAGTTCTAATCATTGAGGCAATGGCCCAACTCTCTGGTATTATTTTATTAAACACTCCTGCTTCTAAAGGCAAAATTGCTTATTTTGCTGCTATAAATGATGCAAGGTTTAGGAAACCTGTAATCCCTGGTGATCAAATACGCTTTGAAGTAGAAATACAAAAAATTAAAGGTCCAATAGCAAAAACCACAGGCAAAGCATTTGTGGACGGTAACTTAGTAGCAGAGGCTGATATGACCTTCTCCTTAGTTAACTCACAAATAGAAACTCTCATTGATCCTACCGCAAGGATTCATCCAAATGCGGTACTGGGAAAAGACGTTAGGATTGGCTCAAACGCTTTCATTGGTGAAGGTGTTATTTTAGGAAATAACGTTACCATTGAAGCAAATGTAGTTATCGAAAAATGGACAAGCATTGGAGAAAATACTCAGATAAGATACGGCTCAATAATTGGAAATGCTACCCAAGATAAAAAACACAAAGGCGAAAAAAGTTTTGTTGATATTGGCAAAAACTGCGACATAAGAGAATACGTTACCATTAACAGAGCTTCCATCCAAAATGCAACAACAAAAATAGGCGATAATTGCCTATTACTAACTATGGTACACATAGCTCACGACTGTGTACTTGGCAATAACATCGTTATCTCTAATGCCGCACAAATAGCTGGCCATGTAACTATGGAAAACAAAGTTATTATTGGTGGAATGGCAGGCATTACTCAATTCTCCAGAATAGGAACAATGGCAATGGTCGGTGGCTACTCCAAAGTTAACCAAGACGTACCTCCTTATATGCTAATTGAAGGTAATCCAGCCTGTATTCGTAGCATGAACATAATTGGCTTAGAGAGAAACGAAGTATCCAAAGCCGATCAAAGAAATCTAAAAGAAGCTTACAAAGCACTTTTCCGTTCAAGCATGAACACTAGCCAAGCAATTGAAAAAATAAAAAAAGAATTAAAAATAGACTCTGCTGAAGTCAACCACCTAATTGAATTTCTTCAAGCCGAAACTAAGAATGGAATAATGAAAAGAGGCAATAAAGACACCTCTGAGTCTGATTCTGAATCATAAATCGTTATGAGTTTCAATAAATACAAAAAAATACTTATTCTAACGGGCGAAGTTTCTGGCGATATGCACGCTGGATATCTTCTTAAACATTTAAAGGAATTAGCACCTAATCTAGAAGTTCTTGCTATTGGCAGTAATAATCTACAAAAAGCCGGTGCTACTATAATCAAAGACATTACCAAAAAATCCACTATTGGATTTCTAGAAACACTTAAAAACATACCAATGCTCTATCTGCTTAAAAATAGACTTGTAAAACTCCTCAAAAAACAAAATATTGACCTGCTCATCTGTATTGATTTTCAAGGATTCAATACGATTATTGCTAAAAAAGCAAAAGAAATGGGCATACAAGTTGCTTATTATATCCCACCTCAGGAATGGGTCTGGGGTTCCGAAAAAGGAGTGGAATCTATTACTAAGATTACTGACAAAATCGTGACCATTTTTCAAGAAGAAATTGATGCCTACCAGAAATACACTCAAAATGTACGCTTCTTTGGTCATCCGCTAACACAGATAATTGAAGAAACAAAACTTCCTGTAGTAAAACAAAAGAATACGATTGCTGTATTCCCTGGCTCTAGAAAACAAGAAATTAAAAATTGTTTCCCAGAGATGATAAAAATTATTAAGAAGTTGCATTCACAAGATAAAAAAAAGAGATTTATCATAAATCTTCCAAATGAACATTTTAGAGAAACTATTCAAAAGCAAATCAAAGGAATGTACGACTACATAAGCATTACTATAGGAGAAACATATCCAACACTAGCTAAGAGTGAGTTTGCGTTAGTTACCTCTGGAACTATCACTTTAGAATGCGTGCTGATGGGAACTCCACATGCTATTTTCTATAAATTCAATCCAATTTCTTTTTTAATTATAAAAAAATATTTAAAAGAAAAATTTAAATATGACAACTACTCTTTAACTAATATTCTAGCTGGAAAAGAAGTTGTACCAGAATATATGCAAAAGTTTGACACAATTAAAATATGTGAAGACATAAATAGCATTTTAGCTGACGAAAATAAAATCATTTCGTTAAAAGAAACCTTCCAAACAATTAAAAACAAACTTAGCGCAAAAAAAGGTCAAAATGTTCTTTTAGAAATAAGCAAATACATACTTTCTTAATAGTGTCTGATAGTTTTGATTGTCATCCCTGTACAAGTTAAGTAATTCATTTACAAAATGTCATCCCGGACTCCGATCCGGGATCCAGACTTACAGTTTATTTAAATATTGAATCAGCTAGTTTACTATTATAAGCTTTAATTAGGGACTATTTATTAGTCTGTCTTCAATTATAATGTTTTGTAATAGTCAAATTTAATATATGCCTGGATCCTGAATCAAGTTCAGGATGACAGCCTAATGAATAAATAGTTTCGTCAACGAATTATCTAACTTCCACAATCCCGACCAAGTCAGTCGAAGACTGAAGCGTGGAGGGATCTAAATAATAACAGATCTCTCGACTACGCTCGAGATGACATGACTCAAAAATACTGAACAATACGACAAATTAATACATTAATAAATTATGATATATCACCTAAATTAGTTAAAAGAAGGTGATAGCTTGGCTACTAAATATATTAACAAATCTAGTCAATTAATATCGTTTGCATTATCATCTAAACATTGTTATTATCCTCAGTCTAAATAATAAAATGAAGAGGAGGCACCAATGGAAGCTAGAGGAATTCATGATTACATATCCAAAAAAGACCTTCACAGAATCCAAGAGTTTTCTAAGGATAAACAAACTCCATTTCTTATTGTAAGCTTGGAAAAAGTAGCTCAAAATTATGAAGATTTAAAAAGCAATCTTCCTTATGCAAAAATATACTATGCAGTAAAAGCAAATCCTGATGAAAAAATATTAAAAGTTTTAGCAAAAAAAGGCTCCTCCTTTGACACTGCAACTATCTATGAACTTGACCAACTACTTGAGCTAGGTGTCACTCCAGACAGAATAAGCTTTGGTAACACCATTAAGAAAGAAGAAGATATTGCCTATGCTTACGAAAAAGGCATCAGACTGTTTGCTACTGACTCTGCTGTAGATCTAAAAAAAATCTCCAGAGCGGCTCCTGAATCCAAAGTATTTTTTAGACTACTCTCCTCTGGTGGAGATGCGGACTGGCCTTTATCTAAAAAATTCGGAGTCTATCCTGACTCTGCCTACAAATTAGCAATAAAAGCTAAAAAGCTTGGCCTTATTCCTTATGGGATTTCCTTCCACGTTGGCTCACAACAAAGAGAAATCGGACAATGGGACAACGCTATCGCAAAATGCAAATACTTATTTGATGCTCTTAAAAAAGATGGCATCGAACTTAAAATGATAAACATGGGTGGCGGATTCCCTGCTAACTACGTTCAACCAACACAATCTTTAGAAGTTTATACAGCTGAAATCACCAGATTCCTTGAAGAAGATTTCCCTGAAGGACTACCAGAAATTATCGTTGAACCTGGAAGATCAATTGTTGCAGACGCAGGAGTTATGGTCTCTGAAGTAATTATGGTAACTAAAAAAGCAAAACTTGATACTTACAGATGGGTTTTCTTAGATGTTGGGAAATTTAACGGACTTATTGAAACCATCGACGAATCCATTAAATTCCCTATCTTTAGTGAAAGACATCTTAACTCTAAGCACATTAGTGACGTAATAATAGCTGGTCCAACTTGCGACAGCGCTGACATAATGTATGAACATTTCAAATATACTCTTCCTAATAGCCTCCAAGAGAAAGACAGAGTTTTCATCTTTACTACCGGAGCATACACTTATAGTTATTGCTCTATCTGTTTTAATGGATTCCCGCCTCTAAAAGTCTACATCGAAGACCAGTTTTAAATAGACACAGAACAACAGTCATTGTAAACTATAACATCATCTCAAAAGGAGGAAATTCTTTGAAAACTATAGTTCAAAAATACGGTGGCACAAGCGTCGGAAGTATTGAAAAAATACAAAGAGTTGCTGATAGAATAATATCAAATAAAGCAAAAGGTTATCATATGGTTGTTATAGTATCAGCCATGGGTGATTTTACAGACGAGCTTGTAAGTCTAGCAAAACAAATAGATCCATATCCATCAGGAAGAGAATATGATGCACTACTTGCAACAGGCGAATCCATATCTTCTTCTTTACTTGCGATGGCACTTACTAAAAAAGGTCATCACTCTATCTCTCTTACTGGTTGGCAAGCAGGTATTTACACAGAATCAGCTCATAATAAAGCCAAAATTCTTGACGTAAAACCAGCCAGAATTCTTTCTGAACTAAAAAATGATAGAATAGTTATTGTTAATGGTTTCCAAGGAATAAACAGTGATGATGACATAACGACTATCGGCAGAGGCGGTTCAGACACTTCAGCTGTTGCCATTGCGGCTGCATTAAAGGCTGAATATTGCGAGATTTACACAGATGTTGATGGTGTGTACACAACTAACCCTAACCTGATAAAAGAGGCAAAAAAACATGATGTAATTGATTACGACGAAATGCTAGAACTTGCCAGTCTTGGCGCCCAAGTTTTACATCCACGAGCGGTTGAAGGAGCAAAAGCATACGGAGTTACTTTAGTAGTTCGTAATAGCTACAATTATAACGAAGGCACAATAGTTAAGGAGGTTTCAAGAATGGAAATAAAAAATCCGGTTACAGGTATCGCATACGATGAAAATACGTCAAAAATAGCTATCACAGGACTACCAGATAAACCAGGAACAGCAGGAAAGTTGTTCACAGAACTAGCTGTTGCAAAAATCAATGTAGACATGATTGTTCAAAGCAACCAAATCGATGCACAAAACGATATCGCCTTTACCGTTCCACAAGACGAATATGCCAAAGCCTTAGAATTAACTAAAGCCTTTGCAAAGAAAGTTGGCGCTAAAGATGTTGTCTCTAAAGAGCACGTTTCCAAAGTATCCATCGTTGGAGTAGGAATGGTTTCTAGCCCAGGAGTTGCAGCAAAAATGTTCTCACTTCTTGGTGAAAATAGCATCAATATAGACCTAATAACAACTTCAGAAATAAAAGTATCCTGCATAATAGATAATAAGGAAACTAAGAAAGCTGTACAGTTACTACACACAGGATTTAATTTAGACGCTTAGTCTTATGTTATTTGTCTACCTTTTAATAGGTTATCTTATCGGCTCTATACCAGGGATAACTTTTTTCGCAGGCAACCTAGATAATTTCAAAAAGAAGACAATGGTTATTCCTAAAAAAGGGATAACCATTAGTTATTTTCCTGCATTCAGTTGGCAGTGGGCATTCTTTGCAATAGATTTGTCAAAATTACTCTTCATCTATTACATACTAGAGAACAGCTCTTTTGTCTGGATCTTTGGTCTAACCTTAGGACACATTTTTCCAATATGGAAACCTACTCTTCAAAGAAGTGTTCTTTTCATTCTTCTTACCTTTGTTTACCAAACAAATATCTACTTATTCTGGATGTTACTTATAGTTGAGATTGCTGTTCTCCTATTTAATAAAGATTTTGGCGAAATACCTCTATTTATTACTTCTTTTATACTCTCAATCTATTTTTGGGTAAGCGGCGCATATATGTATCTTGTTTTTGTGTCTTTAATCTTCTTTGGGTTCTCCCTACTACGTTTCCTTACTGTCCATAAAGACAAAATATAACTATTCCCGTACGGGAATAGTGGTCAAAAAAAACCAAGAAACTAAAAATAATTAATACCGAACGGGAATATTAGTATGCTTTCCATAAATTATATGTTATAATATTCCCATACGGTAATAACTGGAGCGAAAATGGAAATAATTGACAGCAAATCTTTTGGTGAAGCAATCCGATTATACAGAAAGACACAAGGATTAACACAAGAAAAATTAGCAAATTACTCTAATGTAGGCGTTCGTTTTATTATAGAACTAGAAAAAGGTAAGCCAACTTGTGAACTAGACAAGGCGCTGTACGTTGCAAAAATGCTTGGCATTAAAATAAACATTCTACTATGAATACACAGCGACTAAACGTATTTATACATAATCAAAAAGTCGGTGTACTTCAAGACATTGAAGGAACCTTAAGCTTTTCCTATGATATTACCGCAACCATTCCTATATCATTTACTTTACCTATAAGAGAAAAATCATATAACGATAAAGAATGTCGCCCATTCTTTGAAAATTTATTACCAGAGGGGACTGTACGAAAATTAGTCGCAGAAAAAGAACTAGTATCAGAAAAAAATGCATTTTCATTATTAAACAAAATAGGAGGAGACTGTGCGGGAGCCATCTCACTATATGAGACTCAGCCAGACAATAAAAAAGCTCCTCAAGAACTAAGAGAAATCACAGAATCGGAATTATATAAAATTATCAAAAATCAAAACATCTCACCCCTGTTAACAAGTGAAAAAATTCGTTTATCCTTGGCCGGTGCACAAAGCAAATTTGCTGTTTATAAAAATGAAGATAAAATATTCTACCCAAATGATACATATTTCTCAACCCACCTTATTAAACCTGAAAGTCAAACCTTTAATAACTTAGTGATAAACGAATACTTTTGTATGCAACTAGCTAATGGACTAAACATACCTGTCCCAAAAGTTGAAATCAAGAAATCCAAAGACAAGGAATACTTATTAATAGATCGTTATGATAGAAAAATCCAAGACCAAATAATGTTTAGAATTCACCAAGAAGATTTTTGCCAAATCTTAGGTAAAACCTCTGACATAAAATACCAAAAAGAAGGTGGTCCTAGCTTTAAAGATTGTTTTGATTTTATTAAAGAAAATATCAACATTGCCTCCGCCGAAAAGTTCCTTACAATTTTAATTTTTAATTACCTAATTGGAAACTGCGATGCTCACGCAAAAAACTTTTCAGTATTACATAATGAACACAATTTTTCATTAGCTCCTTTTTACGACTTAGTCTCAACAGATGTTTATGAGGAAATAGATAAATCAATGGCAATGGAAATTGGTAACACTTGGGATATAAGGGCTATTCAAAAATACAATTTATATTACTTGGCAGAACAAAATAAAATTAAACCTAAAGAAATTGACTCTCTTCTAAATAAGTTTTCTAATATCATAGATATTGCTAAAAAAATAACAACTAACATCCATAGCCAAGGCTATAACACAAGTATCTGCGAAAAAATCATCACTGGTATTAACAAACGTTATTCCAAAATCACCACAAATTAAACTGGTTCACCAAAAGCCAAGTTGCTATAATACTTATCAGTGTTTCGGGGTATAGCGCAGCCCGGTAGCGCACACGTCTGGGGGGCGTGTGGTCGTCAGTTCAAATCTGGCTACCCCGACCAAATTAAAAAGCGAGTTATACAAGCTTTTTAATTTCCTTCTTCCTTAACCTTAATTCTTATCCTTAAAAGTAGCTTTATATATGCTTTTTAATTTGGAAGTATAAGGAATAAGGATAAGGAGTAAGAACAGGATTGTAAACCATAAATATTATTCAGAGTTGAACTAAATAAAAATTACTAGCTTAGGCAAAACCACCTAGTTCTGTACATAAGGTGGAATAGCCTTCTGATAAATAAACGCCCAATTCCCCATACAAGAACGTCCCTGTTTGTCTTTGGCAGTAATAGCAGCTTGATAATAAGCTTCCTGACCTAAATCAACTTCTTTAACATTAACAGTATCTGTTTCTGGCTGATAACATTTATTAACAGGCTTACCTAAGTGTAACCTAACTGTCTTTAAATCATAATTATTTGCACGAAATATTTTATACTTAGCCAGAATCTCTTGAGTTATAATTCTTGATAGTTTTGGTGGATAAGTATAATCGAAATAAATTGGATTTATGGAGGCCTTTGAGACTACGTTCTCCGGCGTATCAGAGCTCATAACCATAAACCGATTATAAAAATATGGATCTGAATATTGAGTGTTATTCATCCCACTTATGTTATAAGCTAACCTATAACCACTATTTTTAACTTTCTTATAAACTTTATTATCAGCTAATCCGAACGGGAATGAAAAATAATCAGCACTAACTCCAATGTTAGATTCAATAATCTTCTTAGATTCGACAATTTCTTTTTCCAACCAAGAGTCATAGGATTCAACATTGTTGATTCCGCTTGGACGCGTCAAGTATGGATGTCCATAGCTATGGCAGCCAATAATAACTCCATTGTCCTGAAGCATCCGTACATCATCCCAGTCCATAAATCCTACCTTATGCCCCACGCTAATACCCGATGGATAAATAAAAACAGCAAAAGGGATACCCAACTTCTTCAGGAGTGGAAAGGCTTTAGTGGCAGTATCACGATTCCCATCATCAAACGTAATTGCTACAGACTTAGTAGGAATAGCCTTTCCGTAGTACATATAGTCATCAATTTGTTTTAAAGACACAAACGAAAAACCTGCTTGAGCTAGTGCATTCATCTGTTTAGTCAATTGCTCACTTGTGACTGTATAAGGAGTGTTCATCTTAAGATCAACATGGTGGTAGCAAAGTACAGCAATATGAGCATCTGGAAGCTTCGCGGCTAAAGATAGACACATCAATAGAACCAACAAGGCAACATATATAATCGTTTTCATTCCCTGCCAATTCTAGCATGGAACAGTCATCCTTAGTTTATCCTTGATTAAATTAACCCACCTACCTATTATGACCATGCATACGAAAAAATAAAGGCTAACAAACCTTTCATGATTATTTTTACTCTAGTTAATAAAAATAACTCTAAGTAGAGTGCTCTAGTTTCTATACTTCCTATTAATTGGTATTAATAAGAGTATAATTGTTCTAGGAGAACTTAATGACAGAAGAACAATTATTACCTAAAATACAACCAAAAGAAGATGGAGAACTTTTTCACCAAATATTTCACCTTAATCTGGCTATAAAAATAATTGTAAACCCAGATGACGGACAAATAGTTGATGCTAATAAAGCTGCTTTGGAGTTTTATGGCTATGATAAACAGAAGATTTTATCAATGAATATTTGGGACATCAATATACTACCAAAAGATAAAGTGCTGTTAGAAATGGAATCTGCCAAAAGAGAACACAAATTGTATTTTCTTTTTAAACACAAATTGGCTTCTGGTGAAATACGCGACGTGGAAGTATATTCAAGCCCAATCACCTCTAACAATAAAACCCTTCTATGCTCAATTATCCATGATATCACCGAGCGCAAACAGGCCGAAAACGCGCTCAGCAAAAAAGAAGCTCAGCTAAGAACATTAGTTCAAACATTGCCAGATCTGGTATGGTTGAAAGATTGTAACGGTGTTTATCTGTCCTGTAATCATAGAATAGAATGTCTCTTTAATACAAAGGAAATTGACGTCTTAGGGAAAACAGATTATGACTTTATAGACAAAACCACAGCAGATTTTTTTCGAGAAAAAGACTTGGCTACTATGACTAACAACACTGTAATGATAAATGAAGAAGAGATAATCTTTGCAAATGACGGCCACACTGAAATCCTAGAAACTTACAAAACTCCGATGCGTGACTCAGAAGGCAATCTTATAGGCGTACTTGGCATTGCTCGAGACATCAGCAACCGCAAAAATGCAGAAAAAGAATTAATAGCAAAAATGGAGGAAATGCAAAGATTCCAAAACTTAACCGTCAATCGTGAAATAGCTATGATTGAATTGAAAAAAGAAGTTAATGAGCTATTGAATAAGTTTGGTCTCAACGAGAAATACACAATAGTCCATGATAAAACTAACTAAAAATATTAAAGATTCTCTCGTACTATCACAGAACACTGATGTTTCAATCTATGAGATTTCCTTTCTAAATAAAACACTTCAGCATAGGAGTACAGAAACTGGTTGCAAAGCAACGAAGGAATATTACACTTTGCTAAAACAAAGCAGCGCAGAAGGAAAAATTCTAATAGACGCTCTTCAAAACAACTATAGTGAGTTTTTTCGTAATTCATTCACCTTTGCGGTACTTGAACGCATTGTTCTGCCCTCGATATTAATAAAAAAAAACAAGAAAGAAATGCGTATATGGTCTGCTGCATGTGCCCAAGGACAAGAAGCATATAGCATGGCAATGTTATTAGAAGAGTTTAGAAACGGAGATAAAGACAGATTTAAATATAGAATCTTTGCTACTGATAAGTGCGAATCACAAATAAAGAAAGCAATAACAGGACAATATTGTACTTCTGATTTAAATAACGTAAATTTGAAACAAGCAGATAAATGGTTCATTAAACAAAACGATACCTATACTATAAAACCTGTGCTTATGGAAAATATCGATTTTTCTGTTTTTGATTTACTTAACAATACCTCCAGCAGTCCAGCTACGAGTATCTTTGGAGATTTTGATATTGTAATGTGTTCCAATTTGTTATTTTATTTCAATCCAGAAAGCCGTAAACTTATTATTGATAAAGTAACTAACTCTATTTCAACTGACGGATATTTAGTAACTGGTGAAGCAGAAAGAGAAATATTTTTAAATCACAATTTCACTGAAATATTTCCACAATCTGGCATTTTTCAAAGAAAAAGGAGACAAACATGAAACCAATTAGGGATAAAGGAACAAATTACTTCAAGCATCAGTTTACAATTCTAAGGAACTTAACTATCGGAACACAGCTTAAGCTTGGATTAACTGTCTTATTTATATTAATGCTTTTTCTGGGTTTACTCTCCTTTCAGCAAACAAATAAAATATACAAGCAAATAGAAATTATGTACCAGCATCCACTACAAACACGAAAGTTCATTAATGAATTGCAGTCTTCTTTTTATTCAATTCGAATAGAAATGAAAAATCTGTTTCTAGTAAACCTTTTACAAAAAAAAGAAAAAGAAAGTCAACAAATGAAATTTACTATATCTATGGAAATATTGAATGACAAATTTTTAGATGAGATTAATCAGCTCAGGAAGGTATATTTAGGACCACCTAAGGACATTGATAATCTGGAGGAAGAATATCTAAAATGGAAATTTAAAAAAAATGAAATAATCAATTTACTAATGATTGGCCAAACAAAACAAGTTACTGAACAATTTATACTAATAGGAATGGAAGGGAATCAAGCACAAGAAACTCTAAAAATGTTGGACAAAATTAATAATTATGCGATTAACAAAAGCAATGAGTTATATAACAATTCCAACAAACTGAAAGAACAATTAACCAAACAATTATTATTGCTAACCTTTCTATTTGCTTGCTTTTCACTCTTTATCATCAACTTTTTGCTAAGGTCAGTACGCACTCCGATTAAAGAACTCCTCGAAGCAACCAAACGCTTTCACGAAGGCGACATTTCTTCACGATGCTCATACGCTTTGGAAAATGAATTTGGAGAATTATCTAATTCATTTAATTTACTTGCTAGTGACATCCAATCCAATCTTAGTTTAAACAAAAAAATCGAGAATATTTCTGTTTTAATGCTTAGTGAAGATAATCCTAAATTATTTTTCCAAAAAACACTTCTAACTATTTCGGAATTTACGAATTCGCAAATAGCCGCAATATACCTACTCAACGCTGACAATAATAGTTACGACCATTTCGAATCTATTGGTTTGGACTCTAATGCTAAGCAATCATTTATGGCAAATAACTTCGAAGGAGAATTTGGTCCTGCCATTTCTTCTCGCAAGATTCAGCACATTACAAACATATCCGAAGATACCCGTTTTGCTTTTCATACCGTTAGTGGGAAATTTATCCCACGAGAAATCTTAACCATCCCTATTCATGCCAATAATGGAGTGATTGCTATTATTTCACTGGCAAGTTTGGATGTATACAGCAAGGAATCTATTACATTGATTGATGAAATCCTCATTACCTTATGCGCTCGAATTGAAGGTATCTTAGGTTACAAAAAGATTAAAGAATTCGCAGAAAAACTGGAACATCAAAACACCGAATTAGAAGCCTCAAAGACTGAACTTTCTTCACAATCTGCAGAACTTACTGTACAGAATGCAGAACTTGAATTGCAAAAGAAACAGTTATCACAGGCTAATCAGCTTAAAACCGTTTTCTTTTCCAACATGAGCCACGAACTGCGCACACCACTTAACTCGGTTATTGCTTTATCTGGAGTACTTTACAAACGACTTGCTAACAAGATTTCCGAAGAAGAATACAGCTATCTGGAAATAATTAAACGTAATGGTCAAAATCTTCTTTCTCTCATCAATGATATTCTTGATATAGCACGCATAGAAGCTGGCCATGAATATGTTGAACTTACTAGATTTAATAACAAAGATTTAATCGATGACATAGTAAAATCCATAAACATTCAAGCTAGTCAGAAAGGGATTAAGCTGATTAAGACCAATATTGACCCCAATTTGTTCATCATTTCAGATATTAAAAAATGTCGACATATTCTGCAGAATATTATCAGTAATGCTGTGAAATTTACAGAAAAAGGTAAAGTGGAAGTTACAGCAAAAAACAACAATACCGAAATAGAAATTACAGTAACCGATACAGGGATTGGTATTTCTGAGGAACAAATTACTTATATTTTTGATGAGTTTAAACAAGCAGATAGTAGCACCTCCAGAAAATTTGGTGGTAGCGGACTGGGGCTTTCTATTGCAAAAAAATATGCAAATATGCTTGGGGGAAGTATTTCTATAAAAAGCGAGGTCGGCAAAGGTTCAGAATTTACGCTCACTTTACCTTTACAGTATGATGGTAAAACCAACGTCCTTGAAGAAAAAACTTCAAGTTTTACCAAACTCAGTACGCAATCTTCTCTCAACCAAGTTAATAACAATCCAGACAAGACCATCTTGTTGGTAGACGACAGCGAACCTGCACTAATTCAAATGAAGGATATTCTAGAAGAAAGTGGATATCACGTTTTACTTGCCCATAATGGAGAAGAAGCGCTTACGATTATTAACCATACTATCCCGGATGCATTGATACTGGACTTGATGATGCCAGACATCGATGGATTCCAAGTATTAAAATCAATTCGTGATAATGAACCCACCTCCCATCTTCCAGTACTTATTCTATCCGCAAAACATATCACAAAAGAAGAACTCAACTTCTTAAAAAGTAATCATATTCAGCAGCTTATTCAGAAGGGCAATGTAAATCTCGATGAGATGTTGGGAGCAGTAGCGAATATACTAACTCAGAAACCAGAAGAATTAGAACAGCCTCAACCTGAATTTAAGCCCATTGTAGGAAAACCAGTGGTACTAATAGTAGAAGACAACCCAGATAATATGAAATCTTCTAAGGCAGTCCTTTCTGATAATTTTACTGTATTGGAAGCAGTAAATGGAATTGAAGGCATTGAACTGGCTATAAAATTCAAGCCAAATCTCATCTTAATGGATATTGCACTTCCAGGAATGGATGGCATTGAAGCTTTTAAGAAAATAAGGAATAACCCAGAATTACAAAATATTAAGATTATTGCACTTACGGCAAGCGCTATGACCCAAGACAGAGAAACTGTTCTGGCTCATGGTTTTGATGCGTTTATCCCTAAACCTATCGACGAACAAGAATTCTTTAACACAATAAATAGGACCCTTTATGGAAAATAATCGCATTAAGTTTTTAGTCATTGATGACGTTCAAGATAACCTGATTATTTTGACTGCCTTAATTAAAGACATATTCCCTGAAGCAATCACAATAACCGCAATAAATGGGAGAAAAGGACTTGAATTAGCCCATACTGAAAATCCTGATGTTATCCTTCTAGATATTATTATGCCAGAAATGGATGGTTACACTGTTTGCCAGAAACTGAAAGCCGACACTAATCTCCGCGACATACCTGTCATTTTTGTAACAGCCATTAATGATCCCAGAGAAAGTCGGCTCCGTGCCTTGGACTGTGGTGGGGAGGCATTCCTTACCAAACCGATTGACGAGATCGAACTTACTGCCCAAATTCATTCCATGCTTAAAATTAGAAATGCCAATATTAAAAACCGTGAGGAAAAAGAAACCCTGGCTGAATTAGTAAATAATAAAACCAAAGAACTAAGTAGGACTTATCTAAGTACTTTAAACTTGCTGGAAGACTTAAAAACAGAGAACGAATCTAGAATTAAAAGCGAGGAAAGATATCGCTCTTTACTAAGGAACCTGGAAACCGGAATAGTTGTTCATGCGCCCGATACTTCTATTATCCTGAGTAATCTACGCGCGTGCGAGTTATTGAAATTAACCAATGACCAGCTAAGTGGCAAACAGTCAATTGATTTTTCATGGAACTTCATAACCGAAGATAATAAGCCTTTACCCTTAGAGGAATATCCTGTTAACCGTATTATAACAAGCAAGAAATCAATAAAAAACCAAATACTTGGGATTTGTCGCCAAAACAAAAACGACACTGTTTGGGTTACGGCTGATGGAGTACCTGTATTTGATAACAACGGTGACCTCTCCGAAATAGTAATCAGTTTCGTCGACATCACCGACCGCAAAGAGTCAGAGGAATCTCGAACACTTGGCATAGAAATACTTAAGAAACTAAACGACCTCAATACCATGAATGATTCACTTCAACAGGTGCTTACTTTATTAAAAACATACACTGACACTGATGCCATTGGTATTAGAATTCAAGAAGGTGAAGACTTCCCCTATTATGAACAGTCCGGATTTTCCGAGGATTTCTTACTCAGCGAAAACTCGCTAATCATACGTAACGCTAACGGTAGTATCTGCAGAAATACAGATGGTACTGCTTGTCTAGCATGTACTTGCGGTCTGGTGATTTCAGGAAAAGCGGATTTAACTAATCCACTTTTTTCAAAAAGTGGGAGTTTCTGGACCAATGATTCATTCCCAATTCTAGATATTCCACTTGCCAATGACCCTAGAAATAATCCACGCAACAACTGTATTCACAAAGGTTATGGATCAATTGCCTTAGTGCCAATTATGGCTACTGATAATAAAATTATAGGACTCCTTCAAGTCAATGATAAGCGAAAAGGACAACTTACTCTTAGAAAAATTGAATTCCTTGAAACAATCGCATCACATATCGGCTCATTTCTTCTCCGCAAAAAAACAGAAAAAAATCTACAAAAATATACTACTAAGCTAGAGCAAAGTAACAAAGAATTAGCTGATTTTGTCTACATTGCTTCTCATGACCTTAAAGAACCATTAAGGGGCATTAGTAACTGTGCTTCTTTCATACAAATGGATCACCCTAAATTAAAAGAGCCAATCAAAAAAGAACTTAATCACATTATAGAACTAGCAGAAAGATTGGATACATTTATTAATGAACTTCTAGCTTTCTCTAAGATTGGCAATACAGATATTCCTTTCGCCGACTATCTAATAAAAGACATAGTTGAAGAATCCATAGAAAACATCCGCTCATGTGGGTTTTATACTAACGCAGAAATAATTATCAAAGATTTTCCAGATACCGCAATTCTATGTAACAGAGAAAGACTCAAATACGTATATCAAAACCTTATTACTAACGGATTAAAATATAACACCAAAAAACATAAACGTATTGAAATAGGTAGTTTCCGTGAAAACAATCAAAACATATATTATGTGTACGACAATGGCATCGGAATAGAAGAAACCCATCATGAGATTATTTTCCAGATATTTAAAAGGTTACATCCCAAGGACGAATTCGCTGGCGGAACTGGTGTTGGACTAGCTATTGTTAAAAAGGTTATCATCCAACATCATGGCGATATTTGGTTGAAGTCTATGCCAAATCAAGGAACAACCTTTTATTTTACACTAAATATCAACAAGGATGAGCAAGAAAAAACTTAACAATAGAAGTAACTATTCCTGAAATTACTATATAGAATAATCTGGTATTGCTTTACGTTTCTTAGACTTATCTACTAAATCTTGCAAAGTAACATTATCAACTATCTCTGAAACAGCTTTTGCGGTCTTTTGCCAAATTATCCTTAATGCACAATGATCTACATCCTTACAATCCTTATAGCAATTATCAACACAGGCAATGGGCTCAATAGGTCCATCGATATGACGAACAACATCTCCCAACACTATTTGAGAAGGAGGTGTGTCTAAATAGTAGCCTCCATTTTTACCACGCTTACTCTTAACAAATCCACCTTTTTGTAATTCAGCCATGACAGCTTCTAAAAACTTATGAGGAATATCAAGCTCACTTGATAACTCTTGAAGTCTAACTACATCTTTTACTCCATATAAAATTGCTAAATGTAGCAAAGCCTTTAAAGCGTAATCACCTTTATACGATATTCTCATAACAACATCCTTTCTACTGCAACAGATGCCATAAGAGACGCACAAGTAATAACTCTTGGGGCAAGTGGCGGGTTATCCGGCCCAACTTCTGTAACGCCATCACCTACTAAAAATAAATTCTCGTTAATCTTCCTAACTTTAATGTCTCCGCCAACTATTCCAGACATGCCATTCCCAGAAATAATTAGTTTCCCAGAGTTACCAAAACTTTCTAAAAGCATAGTTTTAGATTCAACTTTATCAAAGGCCTCAAACAAAATATCTCTATCAACAAAATATTCTTTAATGTTAGTTTTGATTAATTTTATCTGAGCTAACTTAACCCTGACGCTAGGATTAATTTGCTGTAACCTCTTTGCTGTTACTTCTACTTTTGACAGCCCTATCTCATCATAAAAATAATTCTGTCTATTAAGATTACTAGCTTCAATTAAATCAACATCCACTATTTCAAAATCAACAAACCCAGTCCTAACTAAAGCATTTGCAATATTAGAGCCCAGCCCACCTACACCAGCGATACCAATTTTTGTCCGTTGTATCTTATCCAACTTTTCTACAGTCAAATAACGTAATAAACCTTCTTCAAACTTATTTCTCAAAATATCTCCTTACTGATAAATCCAAAATCCAAATGACAAAATCCCCCACTACGCTAAAGCTACGCGGGGCAGGCAAATAAATCTTTAAATCCAAACGCCAAAGTTAATCCCCCTCCTTTGCTGTTGCAAAGGTATCCCCCTTATTAAGGGGGAACATATCAATGTTTACGGTTCTCTTCTTCCCATTCATTAATTTGGCATTATTTGATTTATTTGACATTTGAGTTTTGGCATTTGTCATTTCTAAGCTATCCGCCACCTACAAACCTTACTATCTCAACACTATCGTTCTCATTAAGAATAGTTTTATCCCAACTATCTTTACTGATAATTTTCAAATTAAGTTCTACAACTACTGCCTCAGGTTTTATAGAAAAATCAGACAATAAATCAGTAATAGAAATAGCCTCTTTAACTGTTTTATCTTCGCCATTAACCTTTACCTTCATACAGTTGCTTCCTCTTGAAATAACCAAGTAGACAAATACCTCTCACCAGTATCAGGAAGAAGAACTACTATGGTTTTACCTTTAAGTTCAGGTCTTTTTGCCACTTCTAAGGCAGCCCATAACGCCGCTCCGCTTGAAATCCCAACCAAAATACCTTCTAGTTTTGCTAGTTTTCTGGCAGTTTCTCCTGCATCAACAGAAGTAACTTGTAATATCTCATCGACAACATCTTTATTAAATACTCCTGGAATAAAACCTGCGCCAATCCCTTGAATCTTATGTGGTCCAGGCTGTCCACCTGAAAGGACTGGTGATTCTTTTGGTTCAACAGCAATTATTTGCACACTTGGTTTTCTTTTCTTCAGCACTTCTCCAACACCTGTGATAGTTCCTCCGGTTCCTACTCCTGCAATAAAAACATCTACGCTACCGTCGGTATCTTTCCATATTTCTTCTGCAGTTGTTCTGCGATGTACTTCAGGGTTAGCTGGATTATTAAACTGTTGAAGCACCAAACTATTTGGAATACTTTTATTCAATTCTTCAGCTTTAGCAACAGCACCGTTCATACCTTTTGAACCTTCAGTAAGAACTAATTCTGCACCAAATATTTTAAGCAATTGTCTACGTTCCAAGCTCATTGTTTCAGGCATAGTAAGGATTAATCTATACCCTCTAGATGCAGCTACAAAAGCTAAAGCAATACCTGTATTGCCACTAGTTGGCTCGATAAGAACAGTATCTTTATTAATTAATCCTCGTTTCTCAGCATCTTCAATCATGGCAACACCTATTCTATCTTTCACGCAAGAAAGAGCATTAAAAGACTCTAACTTTACTAAGATAGTAGCTTCCAATCCTTGCGCAATTTTATTTAACTTTACTAAGGGAGTATTTCCTATCGTTTCAGCAATATTATTATAAATTTTACTCATAACCTTCTCCTTTTTGTTAACTTACTTTCTAATACCCCCTGCCGAATGAGACAGGGGCATATTATAAGCATAGCTATACTTTATCTAACGCTTGCTCAATATCAGCCAAAATATCATCAATATGTTCAATACCAATCGATAACCTTACGTAGTCCTGTGAAACACCTGTCGACAACTGTTCAGATTCTGACAATTGTTGGTGTGTTGTACTTGCAGGATGAATAGCTAAAGTTTTAGCATCTCCAATATTAGCAAGATGAGAAATAAGCTGTATAGAATTGATAAATTTCTTACCTGACTCTAACCCTCCTTTAATCCCAAAACCAAGAATAGCTCCTGCTCCTTTTGGCAAATACTTCTTCACCTTAGCTTTCTCTGGACTTGAACTAAGCCCAGGATAATTAACCCAAGCTACTTTTTTGTGTGACTGTAAATACTCCGCAACTTTCTGAGCATTCTCAGAATGTCTAGTTATTCTTAAATGGAGTGTCTCTAAACCCTGCAAGAAAAGAAAAGAATTAAAAGGTGAAATCGCCGGACCAAGATCCCTTAACAACACTACTCTTGCTTTGATAATATAGGCAATATTTCCTAGCGGTTTTAAAGCTTCAACAAAATTAATTCCATGATAGCTAGGATCAGGATCAGCAATTAATGGGAACTTGCTTTTACCATTTTGTTGTACTGTCCAATCGAATTTCCCAGAATCAACGATTAATCCACCTAGTGATGTACCATGTCCACCAATAAATTTGGTTGCTGAATAAACAATAATATCAACTCCAAAATCAAAAGGACGAAGAAGATAAGGAGTTACAGTATTATCTAAAATAAATGGCAATTTATTGTCATGTGCTATTTTTGCAACTAACTCTAAATCTGTAACATTATTCTTGGGGTTCCCAATACTCTCAGCATAGATTGCCTTAGTTTTAGGCGTAATTGCTTGTGCAATCTTCTCAGGAGTAGATGAATCAACAAATACTACCTTAATGCCTAATTTTGGTAATGTATAATGAAATAAATTATAAGTACCACCATACAAATTATCTAAAGACACTATCTCATCACCTGATTGAGCAATGTTTAGTATAGCTAAGGTTATTGCAGATGAACCTGACGCAACAGACAAAGCACCTACGCCTCCATCCAACTGAGCTATGCGCTTTTCAAAAACGTCAGAAGTTGGATTCATTAATCTAGTATAAATATTCCCAAACTCCTTTAATCCGAACAAATTTGCTGCATGTTCTGTGCTTTTAAACTGATATGATGTTGTCTGATAAATTGGAACAGCTCTTGAACCAGTTGTTGGATCTGGTTCTTGACCACCGTGTATTAATATTGTCTCTAGTTTTAGTTGATTCTCTTTTGTCATTTTAATTCTCCTTTATTATTTTATCTTTCTAACCTTTTTGCTGTTCTATTCTCCCTCTTGAGAGGGAGTTAGAGGGTGTGTTAATTTTTATGATTCTCATATATACATCCAAATTATACACCTCCCAATTCCATATTCACTTAATTCCTATAGACTTAATAGAGTATATAATAATACTATAAAAATTCATTGTCAACACTTATAATCCCCCTCCTTTGCTAACGCAAAGGCATCCCCCTTATAAAGGGGGAATTTAGCTTTAGACTTTTAGCTTTTGGCTTTTAGCTCTATAATTACTACATGCCAAAAAACTATACATTAATAACTGGTGGTTCCTGCGGAATAGGATTAGCGCTAGCTAATAAATTCGCTAGTCAGGGACATAATCTAATACTTGTAGCACGAACGAAAGAAACATTAATTGAAACAGCTAAACAAATTAATAATAAATATTCCGTTGATATAGTAACTATTGCCGAAGATTTAGCTGTTGCTAATTCAGCTATCAAGGTCTTTAACGAATGCCAAAAACAAAAACTAGAAGTAGAAATACTAATCAACAACGCAGGCTTCGGCAACTATGGATTCTTCGCCTACACCAACGCCCAAACTGACCTTGAACTCATTGCAGTAAATATTACAACACTAACTCATATGACCAAGCTTTTCCTTCCAGAAATGATCAACAGGAAGTCAGGAAAAATCTTAAACGTAGGCTCGATGGCTGCCTTTTTCCCTGGCCCATTCATGGATACTTACTTTGCCAGTAAAACATATGTTTTAAGTTTCTCTGAAGGCTTACATGAGGAAGTTAGGAAGCTTGGAATATCAGTAAGCTGCCTTTGCCCAGGACCAACTGAAAGCAACTTTGGCAAACGCGCTAACTACAAGTTTCAATCACACAATAAAATCAAAATGACAGCAGAAGATGTTGCTGAGATAACCTATAAGAAAATGATGCAAGGCAAAACTCTAATCATCCCTGGATGGAGAAACAATCTGCTATATCATATAAGCAAACTAGTACCACGTGCCTTAAAACCAAGAGTTGTTAAATACTACAGTGGTTTTAAAGATTACAAAATAGAGTGTGCATAATATCTTAAAGCTGATACACTGCAAACACTAATGCGCCAACCATAAATACAATATACAAAAACCCCATTTGTATGCCCATCTGGTCCTTGTCTTCATCACTACTCGGAAGTAAAACCAAATTAACGGCTGGAGGCATAAAGCTCTGTAACATAAAAACTATCATAATTGCTTTATCAACTTTCAATAAAAGCAAAAGGATATAAGTTATTAAAGGAAATAGAAAATACTTTACAATTACTAACTTAGCCAACTCTAAACTAACTAAAATCTTCTTACCTTGAATACTAAAATTTATTACCCCACCAAAGAAAAATAATGCTCCTGGCATAAGAATAAAGCCTAATAATTTTTCCATAAAACTAACTGAATCCTCAAATCCTATCCTTACTCCCAGAAAAACTAAAACAATTGGCACTACACTAGCAAAAAAGGGGACATTAATAATACTTTTAAGACTAGCTCTATCGCTAAACACAACAGCACCTAAAGAAAAAACTGCTATATTAAAACCAATCATAAACATAAAAACTAATAATTTTAAATTCTCGCTATCAGGCAAAGCTACAACAATTGGTAAAGCCATAAATACAGCATTCTGGAAAGCTAACACATTAAAATCAACGTTTTGCCTAGCTGACTTTATCCATTTAAAGAAAATTAAAGCTAAAACAATAAACCAAACCTGACCAATAATAATAAAATAATTATTTAAAAAGAAATTAACTGTTAGATTATTATAAATATTTAAAAAAATATAAGGTGGCACTATAAGATTAAACAAAACAAACTGCAGTTTCTTAAAATAATCATTAGGAATCTTAAAAGAAGCTCCATATCCAAGTGCAGTATAAACAACCAACATAAACAAACTCATTGATAATGACATAACTTCTCCTCAAAGAAATAATATCAAAAGAATCAACAAGCTCAAAGCTAAATAAGTTAATCCCCAACTGACTATTAAAGGAAGGATAAAAGGTGAATAGGTAAAAAGCAAAACAATATAAGAGATTAAACCCCAATGGCTAAATACCAACACTACCAGACTGTGTCATCCTCTGGCTTGACCAGAGGATCCAGCAAAACGAAAAGCCTTGCAAATACTGGATTCCGCATCAAGTGCGGAATGACAACGTTTCCTATCCTTCTACTCTTCTACACGTCTATTCATCTTTCGTCTGCAAATGCAATGAGCTTAACCTCTTAACCTCTTGACCTTCTGTTTTTTTATTATTCCCCCTCTTGAGAGGGGGCTAGGGGGTGTGTTAAATCCCACTTGCTTTTCTATTATCTGCGATGTAAAATTATCGCAGAGCGAACGCTCGCTATGAAGAAAAACAATGAGTACTAAAGAGATCATTATCGAAGCCGCAAAAAAAAGATTCCTTGAAAGAGGTTTCCATGGAACAAGCATGCGTGATATCACTAATTCTTCTGGCGTATCTCAAGGAGGTATATATTCTTACTTCGCAAGCAAAGAAGACTTATTCAAAGAAGTGCTAAACAATTCTCTACCCTTTGATAACTTTATTATAAATTCGGAGGCTATTATCAAAGAAGAAACCAATCCAGAAATATTCTTTCAAAAATTAGCTGCAACTTTCCTCCACTCATTTCAAACTGATAACATGAAACTACGAATGATTGACTTCTTAGAGTTCAAAGGGAAATACTTTCATATGTTATTTCATGAAAGAGTAAAGGCTAATCCTAATAACCTGACTGAAAAAATACAGTCATTTATTAGTGACGGCAAAATGAAAGACATAAATGCACACACACTCTTACTAAGCTTTCTTATGTCTGTTTTCTCTTACCTATTTATTAAATCTTACATTATGGAAAAGCAACCAGTAGAGTCTGAACTGATTGAATCCATAAATATTTTTCTACACGGAGCACTAAACAATAAGGAGGATTCAAAATGAACATTAAAAAATTAACTTTACTGCTAATAATCAGCTGTTTTTCGTTTTCAAACAACCTAACACTTAAGGATTTCTTGTTAAACATAAAACAATCCGACCCTGCCTACTCACAAATATTCTTAAGTGCACAAAACATAGAAGGAGCTATACAGTCACTTCAGGCAATCTACGACCCAAGGTTTACAGGTTCTTTAGAATACAAAAACAAAGAACAACAAATATATAGCTCAGGTGGTACTTCTTTTCCTTTTACAGATATTCAAACACTTGTTGGCTCGATGGGAATTAGCAAAAAAATGGAAGATACTGGCACAAACCTTAGCTTAACTTATCTAAGAGTTGATAGTAGTTCCAAATTCTCAACTTTGAATATCTCCCAAATAAACCCTGCTCTAAGCTTAAGAGTAACTCAACCACTCTTAAAAGACTTTATGGGCGTTTATACTAAAATACCTTTAGAGAGATTAAGCATCCAAAAAGATATTATTGCTCTATCTATACAGGAAGCTGAAGAAAAATACTTCTTAGATTCCATCAACCTATATTATGACTGGCTATCTCTTACTCTTGCTCTTGAGCCTCTTAGCATAAGCTATCAAAATGCTACTAACATGCTTGAAGAAATCAAAGAAAAATACCGCAATGATGCAGCACTCAAAACTGACTTACTACAAGCAGAAAACGCAGTTCTTTTATACCGTAACGTACTAAATGAAACACTCTATGCTTGGAATGCACTAGCGACTAATATTTATCAAAAAATGGGAAAAGAATTTACTGTTGTAACGAATTGGAAAAACCTTCCTCAAGCACCTATTATCTGCGAAACCTTCTGCAAAGAAGAACCGCCAAAGGATCTAAAGGAACTAAGGATTTTAACAACTCTTGAAAAAACATTAAAACAATATGAACTTGACCTAGCCAAAATAGACAGAGAAAACATGCCTGACCTTTCAGTTTACGGAGAAATATCAAGATACAACTATACCGATGGTTCTTTATATTCATTCCTAGACCTAAACAAAACAGAATACACAGCTGGAGCAGTATTTTCTACATCTCTTGGTCAAAACAACACTCAAGGACAAACAAAAAGCATACTTGCTACTATAAAAACAACCCAGCAAGAACTACTTAAAACCAAACAAACTTTTAATACTATCTACAAAAACAATTTATTAAACCTTGCCTACCTTCTAACTATAGAAAATAACGCACAAACTATAGCTGAAAACTCTAGAACTATTCTTGAAATGGAAACAAAAAGGTTCTCTCAAGGAAAAACAACTCTGTTCAGCATCTCTGATTTCCGACAAAAATACACCCAACATAAAATAGACCATCTTAATAAGATTGTTGCTATTGCAAAATTAAGAGCATCTATTGCTAGTATTAATGACAGCTTGCTTAATAAAATAAATGAATTAATGGGGAGCAAATAATGAAATACCTTTTAGACTTCTTCTTACAACGTAAACTGCTTGTGAACCTTTTAGTAATCATTGTCTTTATTGCTGGATTATTGACTATATTTACGATACAAAAAGAAGGTATTCCTAACATAAGCATCAACCAAATGATAATAGCAACCATTTATCCAGGAGCAGCTCCATCTGATGTTGAGCTAAATGTAACGATGGTAATTGAAGATGCCCTTGAAGAAACAGAAGGAGTCAAAAGTATCTCCTCCGTTAGCCAAGAAGGTTTATCGCAAATAGTTGTAGAGATAGACAGTAATCTAAGTGACCGACAAGCATATGATGTCAAAAGAGAAATTGAAAAAACAGTAGACAGAATAAGCGACCTTCCTAAGGATATCCTAAAACGACCAATCATCTCAGAAATCAAAACAAGCATGTTTCCTATCATAGAAATTAACATACAAGGAAAAGATGAACTAGCTATCCGCAAGATGGTAGACAAACTAGAACTTAAAATAAAAAGGTCACCTGGAGTTAGTAAAATCAGCAAGGTGGGATACAGAGTACAAGAGTTAAGAGTAGAAGTAGATCCTACTAAACTTAGATCTACTGAAACATCAATCACAGAACTATTAAATATTATTAACGCTAACAATATAAGACTTTCAGGTGGGTCGCTTGAAACTCTTCCCAAAGAAAAAAGTGTTATCACTGTTGAGGAACTTAAAACTCCAGATGATATTAAAAACATTATTATCAGGTCAAATTTTTCTGGAAAAAACTTAAAAGTCAAAGACGTAGCAAGTGTAGTAAAGGATTACAAAAAACAAGATCTTTATGTAAGAAGTAATAATGAAAATTCTATCTCTATCTGTGTTCACAAAAAAGAAAGTGCTGATATCTTAAAAACCATAAAAGGCATTAAAAAAGTATTGAATTCAGCAAAATGGGAAGAAGGAACATCCTATACCCTCAGCAATGATTTATCTACATACACCAGAAATAGGCTTAATATGGTTGCATCTAACGGACTAATGGGAATGGCTTTGGTTTTTGGTTTGTTATGGTTATTTCTTGACATTAAAACTGCCTTCTGGGCATCTTTCTGTATTCCTTTCTCTTTTATGCTTGCCTTTCTCTTCTTCCAAAGGATTGGCTTAACAATTAATGCCCTTAGCTTAGGGGGACTAATTCTAGTGCTAGGTATGCTTGTAGACAATGCCATAATAGTTGCAGACAATATCCATAAAGCTAGAGAGGAAGGAAAAACTTCAAGAAAAGACATAGTAGACGCTGTTTATGATATAGCTTCTCCTGTTTCTTTATCAGTATTTACAACAATAGTCGCCTTCTTACCTCTACTATTCCTTCCAGGAATAATAGGGAAATTTATTTGGGCTATCCCTGCTGTAGTAATAATAGTCCTACTAGCTTCATTGTTTGAATCTATGTTTATGCTCCCAAGTCACTTAAGTCCAAATGAAAACAAACAACAAAAAATTATTGGTAAAAAGAAGTTTATGATTAAAATGGAAAATATCTATGAAAAGCTACTTACAAAAACTCTTAAAAATAAATATAAATTCTTACTTTTTATCTTCCTTCTTTTCATCTTATCTCTTTGGTATGCTAAAAACTACATACCTTTTTACTTTGCACCTACAGACGGTGCTACCGCTTTTTCTATTAAGCTCCAAGCTCCCATTGGCACCCCAATAGAAAGAACATTAGCAATGGTAAGACCAGTTGAGAAAATAGTCGCTCAGCTGCCAAAAAGTGAATTAGAATCCTTTTCCGCCAGGATTGGCTATGATTCTTCCATTTATTGGACTAACTTAGGAACAGACTCAAATCGTGCCATAATTTACGTCTACCTAACACCTAAAAATACCAGAGGTAGAACTGCTCAAGAAATCATTAATAAGCTCCAAAAAGACATTAATCCCTATACTAAGGGCTTCACAAAAGTAATTACTGCAATAAGCACTAATGGACCACAAGCTGGCAAATCTATTTCCATCCAATTATTATCTAATAATGAAGAACAAAGAAAAAAAGCAGGACTAGAACTAATCTCCTTCTTACAAAAAACAAAAGGAACAACTGAAATAGAGACTGATGTGGAGGAAGGGAAAGAAGAACTACGCCTACTGATGGACCATGAAAAAATCAGCATGTTAGGATTAGATATCTTTAGTGTTGCCTCTACTCTAAGAACAGCTTTTGCTGGCACCACAATAACCTCAATACGAGAAGGTGATGAGTCCATCGACCTAATTGTGAAGCTTGCACCAGAATTTAGAAAAGATAGTAACAACCTGTTAGACCTACCTGTTATTAATCGTGAAGGTAAGCTTATTCGTATCAGAAATTTTGCAACTTTAATCCCACAAAACAATGTTCCAAGTATTACTCGTTATGACAGACTAGGATCTATCAGTATTCAAGGTGAAGCCGTAAAAGGACAAGCTACCCCATTAGAGATAATGGCAAAAGCAAAAAAATTCATAAATAGTACACTCGCTGAAAAATATCCTGACGTAACATTTGAATTTAAAGGTGAAAGTAAAGCAACCATGGATTCTTTTGGCGACATTGGTAAGCTCTTCATTATAGCCTTAATAGGCATCTATTTTGTCTTAATCTTAGGATTTGGTTCCTTTATAGAGCCTTTATTAATAATGACGGCTATACCTCTTAGTATTATTCCAGTAATCCTTGCCTTTGGCTTACACGGAAAACCACTAACCTTTCAAGCTTTGATTGGGTTTGTTGGACTTGCTGGAGTTGTTGTAAATGATTCACTGGTAATGGTCGACCAAGTAAAGAAAATAGATTGCAAAACTAATCATGGATACATTGACTGCATAATTGAAGGCTCTGTAACTAGACTAAGACCTATTATCTTAACAACAGTAACAACAGTTGGAGGAGTTATACCTATGGTTTATGGTTGGGGTGGATATGATGAATACCTTATGCCGATGGCAATGTCACTTGGATATGGTTTATTAGGAGCAACAATCTTAACCTTATTTGTAGTGCCTTGTTTTATTGCTATCATTGAAAGCTTTAAAACAAAAAAATATAAAAAAAGCTAATTTATTCTTGCTTACCTTTGATATTCACAAGGGTTTGGAGTTATTATAGATAACATGTTAAAAAAGCTTAGTATTTTTTGCCTAATTACTATATTAAACTTAACTACTTTACTGTATGGAGCAGAGCCTCAACTTCGCAAAGTTATTTACATCGGCTATACCTTAGAAAAACCTTTTTGGAGTGAACTTGGTAAAAAAATAAAAACATACGCCCAAATCAATGGACTAGATATCATTGACCTTACACCGCCTTTCCTGCCATTTGATAAAGAACAAACCCAACTAATGGAATATGCTCTTAAAGAAAAGGTCAGCGCCATTATCCTAGGACTTGGTTCACCAATAAACCATGCCAAACTTACTGCCATACTTGATAAATTGAAAAAAGCAAATATACCTGTTATTTTAATAGACACAAACTATCCCCATCCTGCTATTACTGCTTTCATAACTTCTGACAATCTTTTTGGAGCAAGACTTGCAGGCAAATATCTCGTAGAAAAAATGAAAGAACAGAAAAACCCTAAAGCACTAATACTAGGAGGAGAAAAAACACATCCTAACTCTCAGTTAAGGATTCAAGGAGTTTCGGAAGCCTTTGAAAAAAATAAAACAAGCTACAAAGTAGCTTATGCTGACTGGGCAAACGACAAGGCATATAATTTAAGCAAACAGTTTCTTACAAAGGACACAGAGATTACTGCAGTGTTTAGTTGTTGGGACCCAGGAATAATAATTTCAGAGGCATATTGGAAAACAGTGAACTCAAAACAAAAGATTATCTTCATTGGATTTGATGGACTTCCTCAAACAATAGAACTAATTCGCCTTGGAAGAATAAATGCAACTATTGCCCAAAATTCAGACAAAATGGCTGAACAAACCATCCTGACCACTAAACAAATTTTAAACAAATTACCATTTGAAAAAGAACAATTAATTAAACCTATACTAATAAACAAACAACTTTTAGATAGTTCCGACAGAGCATATGGCTACAATGACAAATCAATCTAAAAACAAAGTTGTTATAGTCGATAAAATACAAAATAAGATTATTATATCAACATTAATCATGCAAATAATTGTTTCTTCCTTAATCGGAGCATTCATTTATTACAACTCAAAAAATATGCAAATAAACTGCGCAAAAGCACAAACATTGCTCTTATTACAACCACTTCAATCAGCCACACAAGAAATGTTAAAATCAATTCCAAACCTTGAAGACAGAAAAAATTATCTTCAAATAATACTTCATCTTCAAGGACAAGTGATGTTCCCTGCTCTTAAAGAAAGAGTGACTAACCTAAAAGAAGTCTACATATATACTGACAGACAAGATATTCACACTATAGAAAGCAAACCACTATTGATATTCCCCAACCTTCGAAAAGCTCTTTCTTATAAAAACTCATCTGTAGCTTTTAATAAAAATTCATTGTTTGTTAATGTGCCTATTCAAATTGATAGCTTTCCTATTGGAGGAATAATCCTTGAATACTCATCGGATAAAATAAATAAAGAAAAACAAAAAGCACTCATAATAAGTATAATACTAGCATGTAGTACCTTCTTGCTTAGTCTCTTCCTAATACGTCTTTTCGCAAGCAAAATCACTAAACCTTTACAAGAAATAGTTACTGACCTTGAAGAGGCATCTAATAGTGGGTCTTTAACCGAAAGCACCTACAATTATTCTGCTTTAAGAAATTCAGAGTTCGAACCTTTAATTAGTGGCTATATCAATATGAAACAAAAAATATCTCAACAAATATATGACCTTAATGAAGAAATCGCTAAAAGGAAAAAAGCAGAAAAAGAAATTGAGATTAGCAAAACGTATCTTGCAGAAACCGTTGATGAAAAATCAGAAGCAATAAAAGAAGTAAGCATCATGTTAAAAGAAGAAATCACAAAAAAAACTCAAGCTGAAAGAAAGTTAAGGCTAAAGGAAAGCACCTTAGATAGTTTGCTAAAAACAAATTACTGCGATGGGGTATTAATATTAAGCAATACTGGTGAAGTCCTTAAAATCAATAAAAAATTAAGCGACGATTGGGAGCTTCCAGAAGAAGTAATACTTAACGATAGTGAAGAGCAACTTCTGAAATATTTCTCATACAAATTCATTGATGAATTACTTTTTAGAGATAAATATACACTCTGCAAAAACTCAAACATAGAGATAGGAACTTTCGAACTAAAAGACGGACGCAAGGTTCTAATCAACTATTATCCATTAAAACAGGATGCAATAGTTATCGGGAAAATTCTAACATTCTATTTCACATAGCTTGTGCTATTTATCGCCTTAGTCTTACAAATAGACTATAATACCCATTACCATGAAGAACGAACAAAGAATCGACGTATTAATCATAGGAGGCGGTATCGCGGGTCTTACGGCTGCCATTGACCTCGATAGTTCCATAAAAGTTACAATAGTCACCAAAGGAAAAATGAATAACACCAACTCGTTTTATGCTCAAGGCGGAGTTGCAGTTGCCCTTCAGGAACCTTCAGATATCCCCATTCATAAAAATGATACTTTACTAACAGGCTGTGAGCTTTCTGACGAAGATGCGGTTAACATGCTGGTAACTGAAGGGCCTGCAAGAGTATGGGACCTAATAAACCATGGTGTACGTTTTGACAAAAACCAAGACAACGAATTTGAATTTCTAAAGGAAGCAGCTCACAGTAGCAGAAGGATAATGCACGTTAGAGATAAAACTGGATTTAGTATCCAAACAACCTTAACTGAAGAAGCAAAAAAAAGACCAAACATAACATTAATAGAGAATCTCTTTCTTAAAAATATATTAACCCAAGATAATTCTTGTTTAGGAGCAAAGTTCATTAATATGAAAACGAACAAAGAGCTCTACCTTTATTCTAAATTTACGATTATTGCCACTGGTGGTGCTGGTGCTGTGTTTGAAAAAACAACTAACTGGAAAGGAAGTACAGGTGACGGACTTGTTGCAGCATATCTTGCTGGTGCAGAAATACGCGACATGGAATTCTATCAATTCCACCCTACCGCTATCCTTTTAGAGAAAGGAAAGATTAAAAACTTTCTTATTTCTGAATCAGTAAGAGGAGAAGGTGCCATAATTGTAAACCAAGACAATACCCGCTTTCTGTTCGATTACGACAAAAGAGGCGAATTGGCGCCAAGAGATATTGTTGCAAGAGCTATTTATGAACAATTACAAAAAAATAAGAAAGTTTTTCTAGACATGAGACCAATCCCTAATATCCCAGACAAATTTCCTGTTATTTATTCCAGCTGTTTAGAAGCAGGCATAGACCTTACCAAACAGGCAATAGAAGTGCTGCCAGCCGCGCACTATATGATAGGGGGAATAAAGACAGACACCAAAGGCAGAACCTCAATAAAAAATCTTTATGCCTGCGGAGAAGTAGCTTCAACCGGAGTTCACGGAGCCAACAGACTAGCAAGCAACTCTCTATTAGAATGTATGGTCTTTGGTCACAAATCAGCAGAAGACATCAATAAAAAGAAAAATTCTGTGAATTTTAAAAGTTATATTAAAATCAAAAAAGAAAATCCTGCTACACATAACATCACAAAAACAGAGCTCATTGAAATACAAAAAGAGATCCAAAAAGAAATGTATGCCAAAGTCGGCATACAAAGAAACAAACAAGATCTTCTGAAATTAAAAGCATTCATTCAAACTATGTACCTTAAAATAATCAATTCAGAATCAAAAAGTTCAGTGCTTCTTGGTGAAATAATAAATATGCTAATAACAGCACAGCTCATAACAGACAATGCACTAAAAAGAGAAGAAAGCAGAGGAACACATTATAGAGATGACTTTCCTACAACTAATCCCTTGCTAGACCATATCCATTTCTTTAACGAACAATTGGAAGCTCAATAAAAAAGGTTGAACCTTTATCCTTTTCGCTTTCTAACCAAACTTTACCATCATGAATCTGAATAAAGTTCTTCGCTATTGCTAGGCCTAACCCTAACCCACTTTTATAGCCAGTAACTTTTTTTTGATCAAAATGAAAAAATGTATCAAATACCCTTGCTTTTTCATTCTCTGGTATCCCAACCCCGGTATCCTTTATCATAGTAACAATCTTTTTCTTAGCAACATGGAAAGAAACTGTTACTTCTCCCTCATTAGTATAGTCTATAGCATTCTTAATTACATTTAAAAACGCACGTTGTAACTTTGCTTTATCCGCCTGAATACTTGGCAGATTAGCTCCTCCTTCATCTATACTCAACTTAATTCCTTTAGATTCTGCGATTGGCAGAAAGCTTTCCATTATATCTATAACTAACGTTCTGAGATTGAATTCTTCATACATCAAGCTTCCTTTACTTGAACTTATTTTGGTGAACTCCAAAAGATTAGATATCAACCTATGAAGATGCTCACCTTCACTAACAATAATATCAATAAATTCCTTTTGTTCTTTGTTGAGTTGTCCCCTTCTTTCTGAAGCAAGTGTTTCCGAAAAACCAATAATAGTTGTAAGTGGCGTCTTTAACTCATGAGAAATAGTCCTAAGAAACCCTGTTTTGAGTCTCTCTATCTCTATTTCCTTAGATACGTCTCTTAATAAAGTTATTATGCCGATTATATTATCCTTAGAGTCAATGGAAAGAGTAGAAATGAACTGGATATGACGTTCCTCTCCCTCTAATTCAACAATAATATCCTTACTAATCTTTCTGACTTTCTTTAACACCAAACCATTCATGTCCTTAATATAATCATTATCTTGGATAACTTCCTTAACCATCGCCCCAATATGCTTATCACTAATCCCTAATATCCTATAAGCACTATCATTTATCAAAAGAATATATCCAGAAATATTACTTACAATTATGCCTTCGTCAATATTTCTGATAATTGCATTTAATTTCTCTTTCTCTTGATGGAGCATATAATTAGCCTGAAATAATTCTTTATTACTATTAAATAAATCTTGAGTACGTTCTTGAATCTTATTTTCAAGTTCTTCATTTAATTTTTGAACCTCACTATTGCTAAGTCTAAGTGCCCTAATAATCTCATAAAAAATATAAATCTCTACCAAAATATTTGCCAAAATAATAAGCAAACTATACACGACAAGATATTTAATGTACTTAGGCTGTATTAACGTAACAAAATACATTCCATTAGCTAAAAACAAATTCAAACATGCAACACCTAAAAACAAATTAGATTTTAGTTTACTTAAAATAATCATCGTTCCCACACTTATCACAAAGAACAATTCAGCAATAATCAGAATCCAACCTTTATTTATAAGAAGAACGTATGCATCTGTCCAATCAGGATTTAGAGCAATTGCAAATAAAACGACTATAAAACAAGCGAAAACGCTGAAAAAGAAGATCATTACCCTCTTGAACCTACCATTATGAACATACTCTGGAACAATAAGAGCTAATGGCAATAAAATATGTGCAAACAAATAACCAAGCTGAATAATAATACTGAATATTGGAAGCAAGAATGCTGGCGTATTATAGCTATATTTTGCTAAGCTAAGAAAAACAAAAAAAAGACTAGAATTTAATAAAACTATTGAGTAACTAATTAAAACCACTTTAAAACGCAATTTCATATTATGACTTGCTGGAAGTTTAATAATGCTTATATAAGCAGAAAATAAAATAATAATTGAAAAAAGTATTATAACGAACTGTTGATACAGCTGCCCGAGAGAAATACTTTCTAAAGATAAATATGTAAATAAATTAATCATTGTCTGTCAACGTTATTGTAAATTTGGTTCCTTTGTTTAATTGACTATCAACACTTATATGTCCATTATGCAGATTTATGATATTTTTTACAATAGAGAGGCCTAGCCCCATACCTGCATCTGACTGCTGATACGTATAAAGTTGCGTGAATCTTTCAAACAATAACGGCAACTTTTCAGGAGGAATGCCGACACCGTTATCCTCAATTACAATAATTATATTAGAAGAAAGTTTTACCGCTTCTAATTTAATAGTAATCCTTTCCCCTGACTTAATTGAGTTTGCAATCAAATTCGAAAAAACTTGTTTTATCCTTTGATAATCAGCATGAATTGTTAGATCATTAGGTGTTACTTTAAATTTAAAATCTGTTGAATTTTGAACAAATAAGGGATAGAACGCTTGTTGAACTTCAATAAATAAATCATTCAAATAAAAAGTCTCTATATTTAAATCTATCTTTCTTTGTTGCATTTTAATTATTATACTAAGATCGTCTAACATCTTTTTTAAATCAGCTGCACTCTTACTGGCAAACTCTAAATACTTTCTCTGTTTGACATGCAACTTATCATTAATTGATCCATTAAGTAAAAGGTCTATAAATCCGATGACACTGGTCAAAGGGTTCCTTAAGTCATGTGAAATCATATGGAAAAAATCATTCTTAAAATTCTCAACTATCTTGGCATTGGTATTATCTCTGATTAATAAAATAACAAATGTTTCTCCTAAATGATGGTTAATTACTATTGTTGTTCTAACAAAAAGGTGACTTTGTTTCTCCTCAATTTTATATAGCAGTTCTGCTTCTATCCCTTTTTGCAAAGAAATAGTTTTAATTGCTAATTTATTTATTTCCTTAGCTGCTTCTATATCGCGACAAACATCTTCCAGCTTGCTTCCGAAAATGTTTTTGTCTGCCTTAATAAAAAGTTCTTCTTTAGCTTCTTGATTGAATTGAATAATAATATTATTTTTATCTAACACAACAATACCTTCAGCGACATTCTCAATAATCATTTGTGTTTTCAAATTAGCTGCAATCAAATCATCGGTTATCTCTCTTAGTTCAGCCGTTCTTCTATTAACTTTATCTTCCAACGATAAACTATACTGCTTACTTTGTTTATAGTGATATCTCATCTTAGATATAAGATGATTTAAAAATATTTTAAGCCTATCTATTTCATCATCTTCTCTACTTAAAAAAACCTTGCAATCAAAACATGGGGCAAGCATAGGATTAGAGTCATCACTTTTTTTGTTTTCTAAATAGTTATCCCAACAATTAATAGAATTATCCTTATAACATTTACATTCTTTGTCATTACATTTCTTATAAAGCCAACATTTTTTCTTCTTAATTTTAATGTTTTTCATAAATTCAGGACTAAGGGTATTGTTCTCGTTAATAAATCGTGAGAGCTCAAGGATTGGTGTTACTATTTGTCGACTCAATAATACCGATATAAAAAAAACTAACGCCAAACCAACAATGAGAAAAATTATTAAAAAATGCTTAACGTTTTCATCTATCTCAAAAATTAACGCCAAAACACCAGGTTTATCGAACACTCCACCAAGTATTCCGATAAGCATCCCGTTTGTCTCAAGCCTCATTATTGAAAGATATTTCCCCTTATCATTTATGAACCCATCTTCTTCACCAAAATCTTTATCACTGATAATAGAATATTTATTTGAATCAACAATGTTATCAGGATCATACTTAGATACTAATTTTGCTTTGTTATCTATTAAAAAAAATGCTTTAAGATGAATATTTTCTTTGCCGAGTAGCATCATTTTGTAATCTAATGTCTTTTTGTTCCTAGAAAGCACTTCATTTGAATTCTCATAAGCGAATTTCCTTACCAAATCCTTATGAATTCCTGACATTTTATAATCACTAATAACCGCAACGATAAACACAGACATCATAGCAGTAGTCAGTATCGTTGCCGAAAAAAATAAAGGTACTTTATATTTAATACTTAGCTTCATAATTCCCTCTTCCAAAAGGTCACTGTCTCAATTTTACAACATACCTCCACATAGCGACATAGAATGAAGTATTTATTTTACAGAATGCTCCAGACCCTTATTCTAGATTTCAACTTATTGACGATATTAATTTTATATAGTTAAATATTGCTCAGTGTTCCCTGGTAGCTCAGTTGGTAGAGCAATTGGCTGTTAACCAATGGGTCTGTGGTTCGAATCCGCACCGGGGAGCCAATCTAATTAATAAATGATAAATAATTACTTGGATTTATTACTTCAAAGGAACCATTCGGATAAGCAGTTATCCATTCTTTGGGAGCTTTAATTTTCTTATCTCCCCATTTAAACTCATACCCATATAACTTACCATCTCTCTCTTCTATAAGATCTATCTCTTTTTGACTATAAGTTCTCCAAAAATAATTATTAGAATGTAATCGCTGATACTCTTGTTTCTTAAGTCTTTCTATAAACACATAATTTTCCCAAAGCATCCCAACATCATCTCGCAACATTAATGGATTAAAATTATTTATCAAAGCATTCCTAATCCCAATATCAACAAAATAATATCGAGATGTTTTGCTAATCTCTTTTCTTAAATTTCTACTAAACCCATTAAGTTTAATAATGACAAAACATTTTTCTAACAATTCTAAATACTTATCAACTGTATTTTTGCTCATTTCAAGTTGAGTAGCTAATTCATTACAAGAAACCTCTTTACCTATTTGAAAAGCTATTAATTGCAACAATCTTGATATCTTATTTGCATGTTTAATGCCATCAAACTCAAGGATATCTTTATACAAATAAGAACTAACTATTTCTTTCAAATATTCGACTCTTGCCTTATTATCCTTTATTAGAATTACTTCCGGATAAGAACCAAAAATCAATCTGCTTTCCAAGTTTGCTTTTGTTTGAGCTATATTTTCTGTGATAGCTATCTCACTTTGAGCTAATGGATAAAGCCTTAAAGAATATTTCCTTCCCGTGAGTGGTTCATTAATTGACCCTGCTAAATCAAAAGACGATGAACCTGTAGCAATAATTTTAATATTTGGAATATTATCAATAATCAACTTAAGGTTCAGCCCAATATTTGGTACCTTTTGTGCCTCATCTATTATTAATAAACTCACGTTTCCCACAAAACTTTTTAATTTTTCTATTGATTGACTACCAAGATAATGCTGAACCTCAATATCTTCCCCATTTACCATTAATGATGTAGAAGTATACTCCTGCTGATAATGTGTTATAAGAGTTGTTTTGCCACATCTTCTTGCCCCATAAATAATAACTGCTTTTTGTGGTTGAACCAACTCTCTAAGGTTCTCTAATTGTATTTGGTTAATATATTGTAATTTAGTCATCACGTTGACCATAATATACTACAATATGGTCAACGTGTCAAGCCTTTCAAAAACACAATCCTCGTAGCCCAAAGGGCAAGAGTATTCGCACCGGGAGCCAATACCACTTCCTCCAAAAAATTATACAAGCTATTACTATTTCTGATAAAATCTACATAATGAGTCATTACAAAATATTTCTAACTATATTTTTTATAATTATCCTTAATACGCTAACTTTAGCTGGCGACATCTATAATTTTGGACCAACAAGTGGCAACTATAGTATCTATGTACCAACAACACCTTCATCCAAAATGATTGTAGTGTTACATGGCTCAGGAGAACGTGGTGGAACTTATACAAGTGGCTGGCAACCACAAGCTGAAAAACGCGGATATTACATCCTTGCTCCAAACTCTTCTGACTCTATGGGTTGGAGCGGACAGGATATCCAACGTATCATGACATTAGTTGATGGTGCCCAAAAACAATTCAACATAAAACACACACTACTTAATGGCGCCTCATCAGGAGGACATTTTGCCTTGTTTCTAGGCATCACTTATTATCAATATTTTGATGGGATAGCTACCTTCATGGGTATGGTTCTTAACTCACTAGGATCATATATCCAATATCAGACTACAGCTGAAAATAAGCGACCGATTCTACTGATTCATGGCAAGAAAGACGACAAAATACCAATAAAACTAGGAAAAGAAAATTATCAGTTCCTTCTTAACAAAAAATATCCTGTAACCTTTAAGGAAGAACCTAATATGGGACATGAGTTTTATACTAAGGATTGTGGCTTAATCCTTGATTGGTTTGAAGAAAAAATTAAAAACTCTAACTTAATCATCCTTCGCTAATTTTCTGTTTTGTTTCTTTTCAGATGTTTTAAGTTTATTGAGTAGAATCTTTTCTTTAGCTTTTTTGGTTCTACGGTTTTTTTGTCGTCTTATTTTTTCTATGTCTTGTTGAATTTTAGATTCTTTACCTAATATTTTTTCTTCTATGACATCACATAATATCCTGCGCGCTAAAAATCGATTGAGAGCTCTAGCTCTTTCTTCCCCACATTTAACCTCTTCGCCAGTCGGAAGATGCTTAAGATAGACTGTAGAGGACGTTTTGTTGACTTTCTGCCCTCCACTTCCTGAGCCTAATACGAATTTCTCAACAAGATCTTCTTCCTTAATACCTAAAGCTTCCATTCTCAATTTTAATTTATTAAGTTTATTTATTGTTACACTTGATTGTTCTGGCATATTAACAATTATAGAGTAATACAGTAATGTCTCATAGATTTTATGTCATCTCGGGTATAGAGGTTGTGTCACAATTAACAAAATGTCTCAATCGGTCATTCCCTTGAAAAAGGGAATCCAGTATTTGCGAGGCTTTTCGTTTTACTGGATCCTCTGGTCAAGCCAGAGGATGACATTATGACACAGTCTGATAGTCGGGATGACTTTCAAATAGTAGTGATATATATATTAGTTATCTTTTGCTATACTAACCAATATGCAAATAAATGAATTTAACACCAAATCAGAGCGCATTAAGGATATATTGGCATCATATTCTAGAATTGATAATGTACAAACGTATTGTATGCTTATCGACGCTTCAGAGGTTGATAGATTATATTTTCAACGCCAATTTACAGGCCCACAATTTAGAGGCATCAAGCTAGATGCTACTGTTATCAAAAAACACATTCAATCAGTTGAAAACAGCGGTTCAGGTTGGTTAAAATATGACAAGGAAAAAGGGTTCTACCTTCTAGATTATATTTAAGATACAACTAGTAACATGCTAGGATTAGGCACATGAAAAAATTTATTTTATCTTTTTCTCTAATCATTTTAATTGTAGCCATTTTTCTTTTTACATATTCTAATTCCATTAAAAACTATCAAGAAAGCCGCGTGCTTCTACACACAATAACCGAAATCCAAGTTCTAACTAATAATAAACTAACAGCTAATAAGGCACTAAATGCAGCATTTGCCCGCATAGAGCAGATTGAAAAAGAGATGAATATATTTGATCCTAATAGTGAACTTGCTAAAATAAATGCAACTGCCTATGAAGAAGAGATAGCTCTAAGTCCAGATATGTTTGATATATTAACCTTAGCAATTAATGGATCAAAGAAAACCAACGGTGCCTTTGACATCACGGTTCGTCCTCTTTCCAAACTATACGGATTTGGTTCAACTAAAAAACATGTTCCAACAAATAAAGAAATAGAAGAATCTTTAACTCTTGTAAGCTATAAACTTATTAAAATAAATACAGACAAAAAAACAATCCGTTTCTTAAAGAAAGGCGTTGCAATTGATCTCGGAGGAATTGCCAAAGGTTACGCTGTCGATGAAGCAGTAAAGGTACTTATCCACTATGGCATAAAAAATGCTTTGGTTAGTGCAGGAGGAAGTAGCATTTATGCCTTAGGAACTAATCAAGGTGAGCCTTGGAAAATAGCCATTCGTGACCCAAAAAATACAGACAAAACTACTGCAAGAGTCATTAAATTACAAAATCAAGGGTTAAGCACCTCAGGCGATTACGAACATTTTTTCTTAGTAGGCAATAAAAAAATTGCTCATATTTTGAACCCTATTACTGGCAGACCAGCAAATCTAGAAACTAAAACCCACAGCGTTACTGTAATTACCGATACGGCAACTGAAGCAGAAATATTAACAAAAGCTTGTTATATTCTAGGTCCTGAGAAATCAAAACAAATAACTAAAGACAAAATAATATATTTCTATTAATTGTTGAAAATAATCCTTTTATGTTTTTGAATTTGTTTTATAATACACATCGTTCTGTTACAAGGAAAGTGTTTATTGTTCAATAAAGGAAACTAAATGTCTGTGATACAAGAGGGAGTTGTTTTAAAAAACGAAGGCAATTTTTCCCGCATACATGTTGCAATACATTCAAGTTGTGAAGACTGTGGGGCCTGTCAGTCTCCTGAACTAGAGATTCTAGCTTATAACGACTCTAACGCAAAAGTTGGCCAAACAGTAAAGTTTGTAATCAACCAGAACAATATGCTGAAAATCTCTTTTATAATGTTTGTTTTACCTTTAGTCTCAATATTCATTGGTGCTTATCTTGGTTATCTTTTAGCTCCAATATTACTCATAAGCCCAAACTTACTTATGCTTCTTGGTGGAGGAATCTTGTTCCTGTTTTCCATTTTTAATATCATTTTTCAAGACAGGAATTATAGCCTAAAGCCTGGTAACTTTGCCCAAATAATTGAGGTTATCTTGTAATTTATGTTTACTATAAAACACGGCGGTATACATCCAAGAGACAATAAAGGGTTCACTGCAAATAAACCAATTGAAACTTTGCCCATCCCAGCTAAACTTATCATCCCAGTTAAACAACATATTGGAGCCGCTTGTACTCCAACTGTAAAAATTGGTGATTTAGTAAAAAAAGGCCAAGTATTAGCGGACGACCTAGCTAAAAAATCTCCTCCTATCCACAGCCCTTCTTCTGGTAAGGTTGTAGACATCAGCAATTACCTTCACCCTGTTTTTGGCATGGCACTAAGTGTCTTTATCGATACAGACGGAAAAGATGAATGGTTGCCTGATCTTTTAACCGATCGCAACATTGACGACCTTTCAGTAACAACTTTAGTTGAACTTATTTTTAAAAATGGCATTGTTGGTTTAGGCGGGGCAGCTTTTCCAACTGCAACAAAACTTCAACCACCTAAAGATAAAAAAATAGATACTATCATTATCAATGGCGCAGAATGTGAGCCTTATTTAACAGCTGATTATAGAATCATGTTAGAATACCCAGACTTACTAATCCAAGGCTGCCGCATCATTATGAAAATCCTAAATGTTCCAAATTGTATTATCGGAATAGAGGATAATAAACCAAAAGCAATAAGCTTACTTAAGGAGCTATGCAAACCATATGGCATTAAGATTGCAACACTCAAAACTTTATATCCTCAAGGTGGAGAAAAAATGATGATTCATGCTATTACTGGACGTGAAATCCCTTCCGGGAAACTTCCCATGCATGTAGGCTGTGTTGTGCAAAATGTTTCTACTTGTCTAGCTGTAGCCAATGCTGTTCTAAAAAATATTCCTTTAATTGAAAGAGTCGTCACAGTTTCTGGCAAAACTATAGTTAAACCAAAGAATGTCTTGGCAAAAATTGGAACAAGCTTCAAAGATGCTATTGATTACTGTGGTGGGTTCAAGTCTACTCCAGGCAAAATGCTAATGGGTGGTCCAATGATGGGAATAGCTCAAGGCACAATTAATACAGTTATAATCAAAGCTACTTCAGGAATTTTGGCTTTAAGAAAAAAAGAAACTACTTCCAGCGACGAACGCCCTTGCATTCGTTGTGGTCGTTGCGTTGATGCTTGTACTATGCGATTGCGACCGAATGTTCTAAGCATGCTTAGCGAAAAACACCAACATAAAACTGCACTAGTTGAATACGATCTTTTAGATTGCGTGGAATGTGGCTGTTGTACTTATGTTTGTCCAGCAAAACGAAACATAGTTCATTATATTAAACTTTCCAAAGCTAAAAATATGAATAATAAGTAGGACGTATGAAAAAAAGAATAAAAAACATCTCTGTTGATAATCTGGTTGTTTCAGCTTCTCCACACATTCGTGGCTCTGAAAGTATTACAGTTATAATGTGGACGGTTAATTTAGCATTACTACCCCTTACTATCCAAGCGATTTTTAATTTTGGCTTAGCTGCAATCATTACCTTGAGTGCCAGTATTCTTGGTTCATTGTTGACTGAAGCTCTAATTCAGTTCTGGCAAAAAAAACCCATTACCATTTATGATGGCAGTGCTTTTTTAACTGGACTACTTTTAGCCTTATGCCTACCTCCTAATCTGCCTTGGGGTATGACCTTATTTGGAGCAGTTGTTTCTATCGGTATTGCTAAACACATGTTTGGTGGTCTTGGTAATAACGTTTTCAATCCTGCACTTATCGGTAGAGCCGTAATCATGGCTAGTTTTCCAGCTGCAATGACAACGTGGGGGATTTCCATTTTATCTGCAGGACACCCAATCACATCTACTTTCATGCATATTGATGCCATCACCTCTGCCACTCCTCTAGAAATCCTTAAACACCAAGGATACGAACATTTAGTTAATGTTTTTGGTGGGAAATTAAGATTATATGAAATTATGTTTTTTGGAAACAAAACTGCCTGTGGGTTAGGCGAGACATCTGCCTTTCTAACAATACTTGGCGGGATTTTCCTAATCTTTAAAGGTTATATCAAATGGCAAGTACCAGTAGTTATGGTAGGAACAGTTGGCCTGCTAACTTGGATATTTAGTGGCAGTCACGGACTATTTACTGGCGATCCTATTTTCCACATGATGGCTGGCGGTTTATTGTTAGGTGCCTTTTTTATGGCAACTGACATGGTAACTACCCCTATTAGCATTCCTGGCAAAATAGTCTTCGCGTTTGGCTGTGGCTCAATTACCACCTTAATCCGTTTAGTTGGTGGTTATCCTGAAGGTGTCTGTTATTCTATACTGCTCATGAACACCTTAACTCCACTAATAGATAGAATGTTTGTACCCAAAAAATTTGGAACGCTTAAAGATCCACGCCAAGGGAGCAAAAATGTCTCAGGAAAATAATAATTCAAGCGTTCTACAGATTGCACTGAATTTTACTTTAGCCAGTCTTCTCTCAGGAGCTATTCTTGCTGGAACTTATTATATAACTGCACCATATGCCTTAAACAATCAACAAAAGCTCAAGGAGCTAACAATGAGAGAACTTATCCCAACCGCACTAGAGTTTAAACAAATCCCTAATAAAATTGACTGGTATAAAGCAACTGATAGCAAAGGTAAAATAATTGGATTTATCCTACCAGCAGAAACCAAAGGATACGGCGGGACTATTAAAATATTAGTTGCTGTGGATAAATTACAACAAATCCTTGATTACAAAATCCTTGCACATAACGAAACACCTGGACTCGGCGATGCTACTGCTTTACCAAAGTTCAGAAAACAATTCGTTGGCAAAAAAATTGAAAACCTAATTGTTGTTAAAGCTCATGATACAACTAAGATTGACGCGATTACAGGAGCAACTATTAGCTCTAAAGCTGTAACTAAAGGTATTAAAGAAAGCCTTGAACAATTTGATAGTTTTCTTAAAACAACTAAAGGTGAACTATGAAACTCTGGAAAATATTTTATAAAGGTTTATTCGATGAGAATCCTATCTTTCGTTTAGCTCTAAGTCTTTGTCCAGCACTGGCTGTAACATCAACAGCCCAAAATGCTTTAGTCATGGGCCTTTGCGTGTTATTTGTTATTACTACTAATAATGTTGTTGTCTCAATCTTCCGTAAATTTATTAACCCCAAAATTAGGGTTCCGCTATTTATTATGTCTATCGCAACAATCGTAACAGTAGTTGAATTGGTCTTAGAGGCATTTTTCCCTATACTTTTCAAAGAACTTGGAATTTATCTGGCACTGGTCGTTGTGTTTGCAATCATTTTAGCAAGAGCAGAAGTATTTGCTTCCAAAAACAAGGTTATTCCTTCTTTCTTTGACGGTTTAGGTATGGGTGCAGGATTCACGGGAGCAATGGTACTTATCGGGATAATTCGAGAATTTTTTGGCCATGGAACTATCTTTAATATCCAGTTATTAGATAATTGGTACGCTACACCACTTATAATTATCTTACCACCTGGTGGATTTATAATAATCGGAATATTAATCGGCTTGTTCAATATGCTAGGTTTTAAACTAAGCGATATTGCAGAAAGAAAAAAAGCAACTCTCTCAAACGAGGAGGCACAATATGAATGAGTTTATTTTAGTTTTTTTAAGCGCCGCTGTTGTAAATAATTTTGTTTTAACTAGGTTCTTGGGGCTTTGTATCTTCTTTGGGGTTTCCAAACACTTAGAATCTTCTTTCAGTATGGGGTTAGCAATTATCTCTGTAATGACAATAAGCTCTATGATAGCCTGGGCAGTGAATCATTTTGTTCTTGTACCCTTACACCTGGAGTTTTTACATACAATAGTTTTTGTAATAATTATCGCTTGTTTTGTTCAACTTCTGGAAATGTTAACCAAAAAATTTACTCCTACCCTTTATGCAGTATGGGGAATATACCTATTATTAGTAGCTACAAATTGCATTGTATTAGGAGTGCCTCTTATTAACGCTGAGGCTAACTATGGATTTCTAAAAAGCACAATTAATGCATTTGGCTCTGGGACAGGTTTTGCTTTTGCCTTAATCTTAATGGCTAGCTTGCGCGAACGACTACAACTATCAAATATTCCTAAACCGTTAGAAGGTCTTGGAATTGCCTTTATCTTAGCTGGTTTATTGGCGCTCGCCTTTCAAGGCTTCAGTGGAATGATACCAATATGATGAGCACTCTTTCTATTTTTTTTGTTGTTGTTGGTTTAGGAGTTATTTTTGGCTTATTGCTAGGGATAGCTAGTAATACATTATTTGTAGAAGTTGATCCACGCGTATATGAAGTTGATGAAGTCTTACCAAAAGGACAATGTGGTGCCTGCGGCTTTGCTGGTTGCTTAGGTTATGCAGATGCCGTTGTTAAAAACCCCGATGTACCCCCAAATCTTTGTACCCCAGGCAAAGAAGAAGTAGCAAGAAAAGTAGCTGAAATAACTGGTAAAACTATGGGTTCAATGGCCTTAAAGAAAGCAAGCGTCAACTGTGCAGGAACTTATGAGAAAGCTGTTAGACAATTCGAATATCAAGGAATTAAAGGATGTGTCTCTGCACATCTCTTACAGGGTGGCGATAAAGGCTGCAAATACGGATGTTTGGGCTATGGTACTTGCGTTCGTTCCTGTCCTTTTAAGGCAATGAAAATGAGTAGAGAAGGATTGCCAATCATTAATCCACTAAAATGCACCGGATGCGGAAAATGTGTAACAAGCTGCCCACGAAATATTATTGAATTAATTGAGCCTAATGCCCTAGTTAGAGTAAACTGTTGCTCTCATGATAAAGGAGCAGTTTCAAAAAAGAACTGCCAGATTAGCTGTATCGGTTGTGGTATTTGTGTCAAAGCCTGTCCACATATTGCACTCAAACTAGACAATAATCTTGCCGTAGTTGATAAAAGTATTTGTATAAAAAAATGTAGCGATCCAGTATGCCTTCCCAAGTGCCCAACAAAAGCTATTCGACCAGTAGTCTTAGGTGTCTTGCCAGGCACAGAAGAATTACGTAGTAAAGATAGTCTTATCTATAAAGGTTACGAACAAAGTCACGACGAATAGTTTATTCAGCTTTTGTTACAAGAATGCTCTGACCATCAAAAACAACTGTTTGATAAGGATAAATTTTGCATTTTTTTCTAGTCTCTACTATTCCGTCTACCTTAACCAGTCCATTAGAAATAACATGCTTAGCCTCACCACCAGAGCCACATACACCTGTTACTTTTAATAGCTGATACAGTTCAATATAGTCATCTATAATCTCAAATTCCATAAAGTACATTTTAACATAGATCTAAATCTTTAAATAATACCAACCATTATGATTACTTCATAATCTATGGCAGAATAATAATATGGCAACTCATTTAATAATTCTATTTCACTTTATCCTAGCAATTATTACAATAAGCCACATTCTTTTACATAAAAGAGAATCTAATTCTGCCTTAAACTGGATTTTATTTATAGCTCTGTACCCTTTTTTAGGAGTTATAACTTACTATTTTTTTGGCATCAATCGAGTTAAACTTAAAGTCCTCAAAAGTCTAAAAAAAGCTAGAAAACTAAAAATCCCACTACTAACAAAAGTTGCACTTCCAAAACAATATGCTCCAATCCGTAAAACATATCTTCAACAAATTGAAAAAATTGTAGATCAATTAACAACTACTCACTTATTAGCTGGGAATAACTTCAAAATTTATAAAAACGGTGAAGAAACATATTCCGCTATGCTCAAGGCAATAGCTAATGCTTCCAGTTCTATAAATATGTGTTCATATATTTTTGACAATAATGAAGTAGGTTATCAGTTTCTTGATGCTCTAACTAATGCAAAAGCAAAAGGAGTTAAAATACATATTTTTATTGATGCTGTTGGCTCTCATTATTCCTTTCCCTCTATTATTAAACGTTTCAAAAAGAATAATATAAATATCCAATTATTTAACCCCACGCTAATCCCCTGGAAAACAAAATACTTAAATCTAAGAAACCATAAGAAAATCCTTATCGTAGATGGCAAAATTGGATTTACCGGAGGAATGAATATTAGTAAATCATCACTGTTTCTGGGGAAACAGAAACATCATATTCAAGATATCCACTTTAAAATGGAAGGCCCCACAGTAAGACACTTACAAGAAACATTTGTGCGTGATTGGGCATATATCACAGGAGAAAACTTGACAGAAGAAATGCTTTTCCCAACATTAGAAGTGGCTGGCAACGTCCCAGCTAGAGGGATAAGTGATGGCCCTGACGAAAAAGAATATAAGCTACGCGACACTATACTTGGAGCCCTTAGTTGTGCACGTTCAACAGTACTTATTCAAACTCCCTATTTCTTACCAGACAGCATTCTTGTTGCTGCATTAAAAAGCGTTGCTTTACGAGGCGTAAAAGTAAAAATACTCATTCCTGAAAAAAACAATTCACGACTAACCCAATGGGCCGCTATGGCTCAACTATGGCAAGTTTTGGATTGGTGCGAAGTCTACTTAGGACAACCACCATTTGATCATAGCAAATACATGATTATAGATGAATATTGGTGCTTCATTGGATCTGCAAATTGGGACCAGCGTAGTTTTAGACTTAATTATGAATTCAATGTGGAATGTTATTCAACTAAACTAGCTAAAGAATTAAAAGACGTATTTACAGAAAAACTACATAAAGCAAAACAGATTGACCTTGCCTTTGTCGAAAACCGCCCAACGCTAATAAAATTACGTGATGGTCTAGCACACCTAGCTACACCATTTTTATAATACACACAAAATAACAGTAGCCAATATCAAAAATGAGTGATATGCTGTCATCAATAGTACTTTTTATGATAGATTTAGTTATTCGATATTTTTACATGGTTCTTGTGATTGTTCAAATTTTCCCCTTAATTATTTCTGAAAAATTTACCGCAATTTAATTGCGTCGTCTAAAGTCTGTTAATTATAAAGAAAGGAGAACATTATGCAAAATAAATTATACGTAGGTAACCTACCTTTTTCTGCTAATAATGATTCAATCAAAGAATTATTTTCAGAAGCTGGCACAGTAACTTCAGCTAACGTAGTTATGGATAGAGAGACAAACCGTTCAAAGGGTTTTGGCTTTGTTGAAATGAGTACTGAAGCAGAAGCTAACAAAGTTATCAGCACATTTAATGGCAAAGATCTTGATGGAAGAAACCTAAAAGTATCTTTAGCTAAACCAAAAGAAGAACGTACTACTAACAACCGTTGGTAATATGACTTACAAGAGCAACGTTGTTATGACGTTGCTCTTGTGGTTTTTGATCTCACAATCGTTAAAAATATTCCCAAAATTAATAAACCAATCGCAATCTCAGTTATAAGTATAATTCCATTATAAATTGGAGCAACTGACATTCTTTTAATGACAATTCCCAAGTAGGCCCATAATACAACAAGTGAAAAAACAATATCCTTTTCTTTAATAAGCATTACCAGAGTTAACAACAACACAATAATAATCATGGCTACGGTCCAAAATACTTCGCTAAATCCAAATCTGTTCCAGCCAATATTAACCAAAAATGCAGAGAAATTCGCAACAGTTGCAACTGAAATCCATCCAAGATACAAACTTGTTGCTCTACTTATAAACTTTATAGCCATTGATGATGTTGTAGCTTTTATGCTTTTCACAACTAAAAAGGCTGCAATCAAAGTTGCCAGCAACGCTAACATTATTATTAATGAAAGACCAACAAATTTATAATGCCATGCCAATATCCAAGACCCATTAAGTAAATTACTTGCTACAAATAAAAGTGACAATTCAAAATATTTAGATTCTTCAACACCACTTAACTTATACATGCCAAAAATAAACAATAGAAGTGCTATATAAATTAGTCCCCAGATAGAAAAGGTAACTCCTGCTGGAACAAATAGATTTGGATACATGTCTGATAATTGCCCGGTATTATAGCCATTAATTGGCAATATATTTGCCAAAGCATTAAGCGTAAACATTAAAACAAAACTAAAAATATTATTAACCAATATAAACCTTTTATTTTTCATAATTTATCCTTTCATAACTAATTGCTTCCATTATACATTAGACAACACCCTATCTTGAAATATTACACAGTTGTCGATAAATATTCCTTGCACTACTTATTACTCGCTCTCTACTATATAATAGAAATATGAATAACTTTCTTAGATTATTTACTCTAACCATTTTAAGTTGATTTTTATCAACAACTATTTTTGCGACAGCAGGAACGGTAAAGATATTCTCGGAAGTTCAAGGAGTTGAACTCTATGTTGACGAGAAACACGTCGGAACCAATAAAGCTGAAATAAGTAATATTGAAGCAGGTTCGCATTACATAAAAGCTATTCAAAATGGAGTTATAATCTTCAGTGAATTAATTTCAACACCTGCTGACATAACAACGACTGTTCTTGTTAAAGGAACTAATATCCCAAAAGCAACTGAAGTCTCAGCAAAGTATAAAGAACAACAAGAATATAAAAGAAAAAAGCTAGATATTCTACTTAGCAAAAACTTTCAAACCAGCGGAGCTAGTTACACTTATGGGGATAGCTTTCCTGGCTATTATTCAATATTCAACTCTAGCTGGACGAAATCTGCTTCCACTACTTATGAAGTTACTGATTGGAAAATAGTCCAAGGTGGCTTACAACAAATACCAGATCTCCAGTTTGCTAAGATGGTAAATGATTTAAATACTGTCGCCTATTATGAACAAAGAGTAAAAGAAATCGAGGACGGTTATGGGCTTGGCGGAATCCTAACTCTTGGTGGTATCGTAGCTGTTGTTGGTGGATTTGCTTCTGCTATATCAACTCCAGCAAGTGCCGATGGAGGAGCCATTGTAGCAACACTTGGAATACTTAGTACACTTATTGGCTTTAGCATGTTAACTGCTACTCCTCCTGAAGGACATTTTGTTGCCCCATCAACTGCAGCATTACAGGCTTATGAATTTAACCAAGCACTTAAAACCCAACTAGGCCTTCCTGAAAACTACGAACCATAGAACTCTAGCTTATAAACCAAATTAAAAATTAAATATATCTATTAAATATAAGTTGTATCTCTGATATATTCATATTATTAATATTTTGGATATAATTTTGAGAAGCAACTGCACCTTTATATAGGTTGCCTTGCTTGTCTATAATAAAATATATAATTATGCCATTCTTTTGTATTACAAAATCCATAGAATCAAAACCTACACCACATGAAACTTGATATTGAAAAATTCTAAAGAACTGTGTCACATCAAGCTCACCAGCTATAACATTCTGAGAATTAAATGGCTGACCAGTAACAATTAACTTACCTTCTTTGATAGTTGCTCCACCATAATTTAAAAGTGGATTTAACACTGATAAATCGGTTTCTATAATACTCTTAATCTCACTAATTAATTTACCATTAATATTAGTAAGTATATTTGAAGATACGATTGAATTTTTATACAAGTATCCTGACTTATTTAAGAAATAACGCGCACCAAAATACGTCATTGAGTAATCAAACCTTATATGATCACCAGGTGAAGCAAGACCACAACTTTTTATCTCAGGAAAAGTTAAAGAAAGTTGTGTTGTGTCATGCTCCCCACTAGTTGCGGGAACTCCCCAGTAAGGCAACCCAGTCACAATCAACCTACCATCCTTTATAGTCAAGCCACCACAACCCTCGTAGCTGTCTGCTGTAACTACAACAGGATTACTAGCTATTGGCTTAATAAACAAATAACTGCTATACATGTTATTGTTTTCATCTAACTCCTGAATCAAATTATAATAATCCATCCTTATCGCTACATTATATGTACCAGGAGAATTTCCATATCCACCCAAATTAGCATAATTACATGTAATAGTTTGTCCTGGCTGAAGAATCAGAGAAGGGAATGTATAAATCGCATTTATTGCTCCGTTATGTCCAACTGTATATTTAACTCCTGACAAATCAACACTTTTATTACCTTGATTCTTTAGAAAAACTAAAAAGTTATATGCTTGGTTTTCTTGAATCACTCCATTAAGAATTTTACTGCATGTATTTTTATCCTGCAAAAAAACATCTGTTATTACTAAATCTGGTTTTAGATTAGGATTAACTGTTGGAATATTTGGAGTTACAATTACAGGGTCAAAAGTTGGAGCTATCTCATCAGTTACCTCAATAGGAACTCCAACTATATCAACTTTCAAATTAGCTGAATATTGTTGCATTACAGCATTAGAGAAATCTACTTTAAGATATATCCCTAATGTTTCATTAATAACTTTAGGGTTCTTTTGATCTATAATAAAAGAAACATAATTAACGCCATCGATATTTGGAACTTCCTCAAACTGACCACTTTCATTAAGAACCTTTATTCTAAGCCTTACATTACTATTAGTATTGCCTATTAATCCCTTTGCTTCCTTTCCACCATTATTGATAGTCTTAATCCTAACCATTACTTTGCTATATTTAAGTACATCGTTAAACACAATATTCAACGAAAGTGGTGTGTCGGAACAAACCTCGCCTAAATATATATTTTTAAAACTTAATTCTCCTACGAGATTCATTTGCATAACATTAGGTATGCTTAAAGACATAGTAGGAACTTTGTTACCAATAGACTGAGTGGAATCATCTAAAGACTGAAGTGTAGCTCCACCAACACTTATTCCAACAGCGGTAGTCCCAGATGCTATTTCAACTATTCTATCTTCCTCTGGTTGATTACTAATGCCTACTCCATCCATTTGCATTGTTTTTCCGCAACCTGACAAAACAATACTCAAAATGATACTTACTAGACATAACATAATTCTTCCCCTGTTTTTCATAAAGCACTCCCCTTTTTTATTAAATCAATATCACTATACCCATTTAAAAGGACAAATCACTTAATTGGCTTACAACTCAATAAAAACAAGGCATTCAAAAATATCAGTAGTGACAAGTCAAGGGGCAAGCCAAAAATATTATGTTTAACCTCAAAAAAAACGGGCATCATAGAGATATAACCTAGCAGGGGGAGACTTATGCCGACATTACAAGAAAGACAAAAACAAGAAGAAGAAAACCTTCAAAAAGCAAAAGAAGAAGGACAAACCAAAATATTTGTTAGCCTATTTGATAAACTTTTAAATACCATTAAAGAAAAAGAAATAATTATTGAAAGGAACAATATTTCATGCAAATTTAATTCTTTTGGTCATTTAGTCTCAGTTTCTTTGCTTAGTTATGACGTTAGTGTTGAACAACTTAAGGAAGAAGCCTTTCAAATAGTTACTGAATATCATCAAAGGTTCAGAAACCTTGGTTCAAAATTTATAACTGCTTTTGCTGAAAAGGTAATGTCTGGATTTGATATCTTAATAAAAGAGCTACAAAAAACTCAAAAACAAGATGAGTTGAAAATAAATGCTTTTACTGAAAAGTCTGAAAAGCTGACACTAAAAGGAGTGGATTACAATAGAAAAATCATGGTAAGGACGAACATGTCTTTCACTGATTTCCAAATAGAACTATTAAATAGTAACCTATCACCATCAGAATTTATTAACTCCTTTGCCGAAGCCTACTTTAATTTAAGTAAAGAGATCTATGCTTTTTCAAAAAAACTATTCAATATCTTTGGTGACAAAAACTGCAGTGAAGAACAAATCAATAATATGTATTTACAACAAAATAATGAAATGGAAAATTTTGGTCAAAATCAATTGCAAATAAATAGCCAGTTGATTATATAAAAAAGGGGGGATTTATATGGGTTTAGTAGGACAATATGTTGATAGTATAAAAAGCAATTTCAGTAACGCAGGAACATCTCTTTCAAAGGTAGCTGATAAACCTTCAGATGGTAGCATATTAGGACGAATATTTGGTGGATTAAAAAATCTTGGTGACGCAGCAATACACGCAACCGCTGGTCTAGCCAAAATAGCTCTCCCAATAGCTGCCGGTGTTGCCTTAGTTTCATTAGGACCAGTTGGATGGATTGGTCTTGGCGCGCTTGGCTTAAGTCTATTAGGCGGCGACCCACAAAAACCTGCAACAGACACAAAAAAAGCAGACGAAAAACAAGATGCAGCAAAAGCTAATGCACCTAAAGCTCCAGTCGACCCTAAAGCACCAAACCTTCCGCCAGCACCAACAGGAACTGAGCCAGCACCAAAACTTGAAATACCTAAGCCAACAAACCCACCAAAAACTGACAAGACAGAAAAAGTCTTGACCGCAGAACAAGCAACTCAGGCTGACAAAGCAGCAGCTTCGTCTGTAGATGATTTAATTGGTGCCTTACCCAAGACTGATGAGATAACAATTCAAAACAAAGAGCAAATAGTAGCAGCAAGAACAGCATATGATAAATTAAGTGAAGCTCAAAGAATATTACTAAAAAAGTCAGAAATCTTGGATGAAGCAGAAAATATAATACTTACGCTTGAATAAGAAACACCTAATGTACCTGCAACAGAAACAGACCCAGTAAAAAAATCAGCTGCTTTAATATTGTCTATTATGAATACTCCTAATCCTACAGACGCACAGAAAAAAGAATCCAGCGACGCATTTACAGCTTTATCAGAAGCTCAAAAACAGGAAGTATTAGCCTTGGTGGAAAAATCTTCAACAACACCACCAACACCTCCAGCAAACCCTGGAGTCCCACAGGTAAAAAATCCAGCACTTATTAGAGGCCTAGAAACATCTCACGATCAAAAAAAAGAAGCAATTGAAAATATAAATACAGTAGAAAAAGATATGAATAACACACCTATTTATCTTGCTAATAAGGGAAAAATAGATGCATTAATCGCTACAGCAAAAAATTCAATTTCTAATGCAACCCAGCAGAATGATGTTACAACGGCTATCAAAAATCTCAATCTGGAATTAAAAAACTTAATGGATAAATAGAAACAGAGCCATAGCTCAAAATATTATTAATAAATATACCCTTAAATAAGGAGATTTGAATGGGGATTGATTCTGTAAGTCCTATAAATACCAACCAAGTATCCGGAGTTAAACCTCAAGGAACTTCCGAAACGAAAAGTGAGAATACTGGTATTTTTGGCAAACTATTCTCTGCTCTTACTAGCATAGTAAAAGCTATATTGTCCCCTCTATTAGGAGTTTTGGCCCTATGTAAATTAGGTGGAGACCCTTACCCTCCTGCAGTAAAAAAGCCAGAAGCAACTAACTCAACCACAACACCATCAAATGTACCCTTTAACACACGAGGAAACCCAGCATCTGACCCAGCCATAACTCCAACTCCTGGTAAACCACCAATAGTCCCAGCACCAGCATATAAACCTGGACCAACCGCTGCACAGGCATCACAATCAACTACTGATGAAGGGCAAACTAATACGAATGGACTTCCGTTTTGTTTAGGTGATAGTCAGACAAGTACTGTAACTAACCCTGTTGACCCAACGAATAGAAAAATATTTTTTGAAGATAAAAATGGATGTACAAGAATAGGAGCAGGACCTGAAGAAATATATAAAAAAATGGAAGCATTAGTTCATTCTGGAAAGTTAACTGAATTAAAAAAAAGAGGAATAATACTTTCTCCTGGTGCTGACAATGCAGGCACTAATCCTGCTACTTCTGAAAAATGGTATTCAAAAATGCATAATTTATTAATTGAAAACGATATTCGATATACTATAATCCCACCTGGAAAGAGCGATAAGCAGGCGCATAGTGCAATGCTTAAAACTATTTTTGATGAAAAGAATGTATTGGAAACAAAAAATGTTCGTCGTGGAAGCGATGATACACATTATCAAAGAGGTCAATTACTTCAAGCGCTTGCAACTCACTTGTCGAAAAGACAACAACAAGAAGATGTTGGTTAGCTTCTTTTGTCTTTATCACCAAAGATTTATTCACTAAACTAAACTAAACTCACTTAATTGTAGGTCATCTCGATACACCCTTCGAGAACCTCAGGGCACTCGATGACCTACTCAGTGCCAAAATGCCCAAGAACCTCCTGCCAATCGTTAGCTACAAAGCCCTTATAGTCAGGGAAATGTCTTGCTCTTGGGTTATATAGTATCGGATGGCTTACCTCTCTAAGCATCGGTAGGTCATTACCTCCATCTCCGATTGCCATAGAAAATTGATGCTTCTTCTCATCTAATATCTTCCTTACTACCTGACCTTTCTCGTCGTACTTGATATTAATAATAAGCTCACCAGTAAGAACACCGTCTTTAACTACTAAGTCATTAGAAATATGCCCCGTTAGCCCAAACTCATCAACGATTCTCTTTGCTACGTGAGATAAACTATTGGAAACGATATATACTTCTACACCTTTTTGTCTTAAGGCAGTTAATAATTGCTTAGCTTCTGGGAATATTTCTAGTTCTTTAACGGTCTCGATAACTACTGTCTCCGGCAAACCCTTCCACGCTAAAACATCTAAATACGCAAACTGCTCGAAATTAATCTGCTTGTTAATATATTGTTCTAAGTAAAGTTTACCATGACTTTCCCAAGTGCCGTTCTTCTTATGGATAGCTTCCCAGATAGTATCACCTTGATGGAGCGTGCCATCTATGTCAAAGAAGGCAACCTTTACGGTACTAATCACTTTTTGCCAGACAACATCCCGCAAGCGGCGTTGATGTCCCCTCCCTCGCTTCGTCTCTTAGTAACATTAACACTGGCTTTGGATAGCCTATTCATAAATCTATCTATGTTCTTGGAACGTTGATAATTTGCAGCAGTCTTATTATAAGGGATAAGATTCACATGAAAATCAGTGCCCTTAACTAGCGCTATCAATTGATCTGCATCACTATCTGAATCATTTACTCCTTGCAGTAAAATATACTCTAAAGTAATCCTTCTGCCTGTTGCTTCACGATATTCCGCTAAGGCAGCAAACAGCTCCCATAGCTTATATTTATCATTTATGGGCATCAGTTTACTTCGCAAAACATCTGTTGGTGCATGTAGCGAAACAGCTAAGTTTAACTTATAACCTTTTTCCAAAAGTTTCTTTATCCCAGGGACTATTCCAGCGGTTGATAAGGTAAATCTCCTAACCCCAATATTGGCTCCACTTTCTTCATTAAAAATATCAGTTGCCTTAAGAACATTATCAAGATTAAGTAACGGCTCACCCATTCCCATATAAACTATTCTATCTATCTCATAGCCTTCTTGTCTGGCTATCAAATATTGAGTAATTATCTCAGCTGATGTTAAGTCTCTTGTAAATCCACTCTTACCTGTCTCGCAGAAGTCACATTTAAGCGCACAACCTTTCTGTGTTGACACACACAGCGTGTTTCCTTTATTGCTTGGTATAACGACTGCCTCTATTGCTAAATCATCATGCATGGTAATTAAAAACTTTACCGTTGTGGTACCTTCAGTCTTAACGTAGTCAAGAATAATAGGTTCAAACACCTCACTAAGGATCTTGGCATCAAGTGCAGAGATTGTGGTCATTTTAGTAAAGTCACAAACTGCCTTTTTGTGAATCCAATCAAAAACCTGTTTTGCTTTATATGCAGGAAAGCCTTTGGTTATAAAAACTTGTTGAAGTTCACTTAATTCATAGTCAAGAATATTTAACATAGGGGTATTATAGCCTATAAGCAACATAAACATCCAAACAAATATCCCAACATGATCATAGTTGTCCGTTTTGAAAGTCATCCCGGGATTGTACAAGTTAAGTAATTCGTTAACAAAATGTCATCCCGGACTCCGATCCGGGATCCAGGCTTAATGTTTAGTAATCGTCAAATTTAATATATACATGGATCCTGAATCAAGTTCAGGATGACAGCCTAATGAATACAGGCATGACAAGACGCAAAAACTGCAGGACACAACTAACGCTATGTTATAATCAAGTTATGAATTTACAACGACTGAAACTTGTAGAAAAACAGTTCCTCCAACTCTACCCAGGAGGATTTGATAACCCTGAAATTCTAAAGGAAAGCAAAAAGCATAGAGGGCCACAAATGACTGCAATGGCTCAAGAAATGTTTGCTCCAGAAAGTTTTGAAAACTCACAACAAATAGCTATCAATATGACGAAAATTATCTCTCGGTCTTCCGTTATTTCAGTCTTCGAAAAACCTCGGTTTCGTGATTTTATAGAAAGCTTATCTCCTGACGAATGTCAGACACTTGCAAAAGCCTTATATGAACAATTGCATGGCAATGAAAAGAAAGGATTCAATTCCTTAATTAAATTCCTTCAACCAGAAAAGCTTGCAAAATGGACTTTAATCACAATAATCCCTGCATACTATTATCCTGAAAAGGAAGTATTTATAAAACCAACTACAGTTAAGAATATTATAAGTTTCTTTGATATAGAAAATTTGACCTATTCAGCTACCCCAAGCTTTGATTTTTATTCAAAATACCGAGCTACTGTCAACGAATTGAAAACTCATACTCATAAATCACTACAGCCAAACAATCTAGCTTTTTCTGGCTTCTTAATGTTATCCATGTAACCAAAAGCTAACAGATTCACATATCCACCACCATAGACCATCAGGTTAAAATTCTGCAATTAAACCGTCTTCAACCCTCCAAAGAAGATAATAACTCTAGTTATTAAAAAACTTTTAGATGATATTGCATCCTTAAAAATATAAGTATATAATCTTAAAAGATATAAGTATGGACAAGTGTTTATCTTGATTGTACTTATAAATTTAGGTTTGGAGTAAATGGTTAAGTTAAGTATCAACGACACAAAAACAATCCCCAAAACTAATCAATATCAAAAGGAAAAGGAGAAAAAATGGATATATACGTAGGCAATCTAAAATATGAAGTAAGGGAACAGGACCTTCAGGAAATGTTCGCAGAATTCGGCGACGTAAGCAAGGTCAAAATCGTAAAAGACCGTGATACAGACCGTTCAAAAGGTTTCGGATTCGTAACTATGGATGATACTACTGAAGCTACAGCAGCTGTTGCAGCTTTAAATGGTAAAGACCTAAAAGGTAGAGCAATCACAGTAAACGCTGCTCGTCCTAAATAATAACAGTTACTTTCACAGTTCTGTAATTAACAAAAAGCCTCACTATGTGAGGCTTTTTTATTACTATTTTTAGTCTACTCTCGACATTTCAATAAATTCAATGATACATTTTATATAATATTTACATTGAAAGGACTAAACAATGATTAATGCCATTTTTTTAAGTGTTTTTGTTATAGTAATTATCTCCATCGGAATCTGGAGTATGAAGAAAGTAACTTCTGTTAACGATTTCTTCCTAGGTTCAAGAACAATTGGTGCGTGGCTATCTGGAATAGCTTACGGAACAACCTACTTTTCTGCTGTTCTTTTTATTGGTTTTGCTGGAAAGCTTGGATGGGGTTTTGGACTAAACGCTCTCTGGATAGCTGCTGGAAATGTTGTTATTGGTTGCTATTTATCTTGGAAAATATTAGGCAAAAGAACGCGCCGAATGACCAATAACCTAAGCGCTCTTACAATGCCAGAATTCTTTAATAAAAGATACCTAAGCCCTTCACTTAAAATAGTTTCCTCCCTAATAATCTTTATTTTTCTACTCCCCTATTCTGCTTCTGTCTTTAAAGGATTAGGTCATCTCTTTGAAATAAGCTTTAATATACCTTACGACATAGCACTATTTGTAATGATTCTCCTTACTGGCGTATACCTTATACTAGGAGGATATATCGCCATAGCAGTTAGCGATTTCTTCATGGGTATTGTAATGTTTTTCGGGTCACTCATAATGGTTTATATCTTAAGTAATCAAGCTGGTGGAGTTGTCTCTGCTGTCAGTCAAATCCTAGTAAACTATGGTCAACATATCCCGATTGCCAAACAACCAGACTGGCTAACTTTAGCTTCACTTGTCTTTATGACCTCTTTTGGAGCATGGGGACTTCCTCAAATGGTTCAAAAGTTTTATGCCATAAAAGACGAATCGCTAATCAACAAAGCAGCAATCATTACTTCAATTTTTGCAATCGTAATCGTTTTCTCTGCTTACTTTATTGGCGCAATGACCCATGTGTTCTTTACGTCTGTGCCATTAGTAGATGGCAAACCTGTTTTTGATTTATTTATTCCAACCATGCTCAACCAGTATTTGCCACCCGTATTTATGGCGGTTATTTTACTTCTTATAGTGTCAGCGTCGATGTCTACACTTTCTTCCCTAGTGCTTGTATCTGCCTCTGCTATTGTTATGGATTTTTATCACGGCGTCATCAACAAGAAAGCATCTCAGAAAAACCTCTTAATCCTAATGAGAGTTCTCAGCGGAGTTTTCATTATAGGTTCTTGGGTAATTGCCAGGTATCAATTTAGCGTTATTGTCACCTTAATGTCTCTATCTTGGGGCGTTGTAGCAGGTTCCTTCTTAGGGCCATACGTTTATGGACTATTCTGGAAGAAAACAACTAAAGTAGCGAGCTGGGCAGGAATGTTAAGTGGTTTCTTTACCGCTATCATCCTGTTCTTTACGCTTGGACCAGCGCAAGCTCCATTATCGGCGAGCATTGCGATGATAGTTCCTTTTTTCGTTATACCCGTGGTGAGCACATTCACTAAGCAACTACCGAAAAAAACTATCGACGTTGCTTTTAATTAACTGATACCGTCGGCGATGGAGCATCTGCTCCTGAGCTAACTGATGAAGATGTAGCTTCAGTGGCTTGAGCCTTGTTTCTTGCTTCCATAAGCTCTGCCTTGGTAACAAAATTTTTATTTGTTTCTGACTTCGTAAGCTCTGGCAAAGCATTACTATCTAACCCTTTAGCACTTATCATTGAGCTTAAATCTACTGCAACTCTTTCTTCTTCTGATGAATCCTCTTCCGCTACCTTCATCTTAATCTGATTATCAACTTTAATACTTAAAGAATCTGAGTCTGATAAGCCTAAAGAAGGACCTACATCACTTATATTTACATTTTGAATTCCTTGCATTTCTGCCATAACTATTCCCCCTTTTTAAAGCTCTTATTATTATAACGTTATTTACTGAAGATTCCTTGCATGAAATATATAAAACAACTTCACACATGAACAAAACCAAACCCCTTTGTATTTGTGATATAATTATAAAAAACAAGTGGGGGAAACAAAATGAAAAAAATATTATCACTTTTCATAATTCTATCTGTAATGTCCTATGCATCTGAATCCCAACTAAAAAACATCAAAGAAAGCAAACCATTAACTTTAAACAAGCAACTAACTCCTTATAATCTAACAATTAAAGAACTGAAAAACTTTAACGGGAAAGAAGGCAAAAAAGCTTTTATAGCAGTAGATGAAACAATCTATGATGTAAGCGGACAAAAGTCATGGGTAAGCGGCAACCATAAAGGAGTAAATGCTGGTCAAGACGTTAGCAAAGAAATACAGAAGGCACCACATGGCATGACAGTGTTAGAGAAACTTAATATTATTGGTAAACTTGTAGGGACACCCGATAAGGAGTAAAAAATGGTAGTATTTTTAGGATTTTTAAATGTAGCTTTATTGTTCTTAACTGTATTTCTGTTTTTAGGAAAGAAAATCAACGAATACCTTTTCAAAGACAAATCTAAACTGTTTAAAAGTTTTGTCCAAATAAGCAGAAATTGGCACATCTATAGCGCTGCAATGCTCATCATCGTGGCTGTAATTCATGGATATTTAGCTCTTGGAGGTAAAATATATTTCCATAGTGGCTATGTTCTATTTATATCCATATTTTTTGCTGGTATTGGCGGAATATCCTTTAAAATATTAAAGAATAAAAACATATTACAGATGCATAAAATATTTGCAGGCATTATCATCCTTTTACTGATTTGGCACATTCTTAGTGTTATTTAACTCTTTCATAAACAAATATTTCAAGTATACTTAAATTACCTAACAAATAAGAAAAGAGAATAAAATGGTTCTATTTGAATGGAACGACAACTATTTAACAAACGTTCAAGAATGTGACGAACAACACAAGAAACTTTTTGGACTAATAAATGAGTTACATGAAAAAATGAAAAACGGAACTAGTAAAGATTCCTTACAAAGGATTTTATCAGAACTTTTAGATTATACGGCTTATCACTTCTTAACCGAAGAATCATTATTCGAAGCATTTGATTACCCAGAAAAAGAGACACACAAAAAAGAACACGAAATTTTAACTAAACAACTTAATATCATTAACGAAAAATTTGAAAAAGGAGAAAACCATATTGCGATGCCATTATCTACATTCTTAAAAGATTGGCTACTCACCCATACTCTTCAAAGTGATAAAAAATATGGTGCTTTCTTAAGTCAACAACCCATAAAATAAAAATGACTGCTCCATATTTGAGCAGCCATTATTATTAGATAATTATCATTAAAATTTATAGATCTTGAGGTTTTACGATTGCACCTTTTTTATCTTTAAGTGCGAGCAACTCTTTCTTCTGTTTATCATAAACCTGATACAGGTTAGCAGGAATATTTTCTTCTTTCTTATAAGCTTCTGTTTGCAAGTCTATTCTACTAACAATCTTGTCTAGATATAAAGAAAATTGCATTGTATAAGTATCTTTTGCATATTCCTTACCAATCCCAGAAAACAATTTTTTTAGGTCATCATACTTAGGGATAAAACCAATTGGAGTCTCAATAGATGAGACATCTCCATTAGCATACAATTCTAACCAACCTAACCAAACCTTAACATCTTTCTTCTCGCCAATAAGTCCTTTGCCTGAACTACCCCTGCTATCATGCGTTAAGAAATAATTAAGACCAGCCATAACAGGTTTTTTCTTTAAGTTTGGGTTATTAAAAAAAGTAAATTGAGAATCCATATAATCAGCTAAAGAACCAGGAATAAACGGAGCGTTAGCCCATGGCTGTCTATTCACACCAGTAGCTCCAACTTCTGTTGCAGTAGCTTTAGACACAATAGAAGCTCCAATGACTACACCTTCATCCATTGATTTTGCAACCCATACTGGAGGCATTGTATCTGAATCTCTGCCAGAATAAGTAACTACACTTATATCTACACCCTTTGGATCAGCATTAACCTTCTTGTTATGGTTAGGAATTGCTTCGGACAATAACGTACAACGCGCATTTGCATTAGATGGCGCCATTGCCGACCCATTATCTTCCTTGGAGTCAGGAGTCCATTCTCCTTGATAATTGATGCCTTTGGTAGCCATTGTCTCACCATCGCCAACCCATCTTGGTTTGTTGTTTGCATCAATAAGCACATTAGAGAAAATAACTTCAGTGCCTTGTTCTCGAAGACACTTCATTAAGTAAGGGTCACCTTCCTTGTTAACATCTTCAACAATACCAAAAATACCTTTTTCAGGATTAACTGCCTTACATGAACCATCTTTATCTATCCATATCTGAGCTAAGTCGTCACCAATAAAATCAGTACCAACCATAGCAGTAGTAGTCTTTCCACATCCTGACGGTGCTGCACCAGCAAAATATGTTTTTCTACCCTTTGGTCCAGTCATTCCAGTAATAAACATATGCTCAGAAAGCTCTGTGCCTTTCTTCATATAAACTGCTACATCAACTGCAAACCTATGATTTCCTTTTTTCATCAGCAACGTATTCCCAGCATAAGTGCAAAGAATTGAATAGGTCGTCAACCAACTTCTGTCCATATAAATACGTGCAACAGGGATGTCTGCTGAAGTGTTTGTACCTTCTGAATGTACATTAGTAAAAAAGAAACCTCTTCTTTTAACTTCTTTGTCAAAATCCTCAAAACAATTTCTATATAATAATTCTGCTGAATGAAAAACATATGCTGAGCTAGATATTTCTATAGCAGGTGTAGATGCAACTGCCCCAACTGGTCCTCTAGAGAAAAAGCCGATGAACATCGTCTTGCCCTTCATAATGCCTTTCATATATTTCTCAAGGTGTTGTAACGATGCATCTCGAACTTCTTTTTTTGCTAGTGAGCTAATCTTTTCATCAGGATTAACAATATATAATGTTTGGCTGACCATTCTTCCTTGGTCTTCAGGCAAATCAAAGTGAATAGTATGGCCATCAATAGCTAACTTTTTCTCTTCACCTCTAGCCAATGCATACTCTTTAATAACTTGAATATCTTCCTTTGAGCCTGAATCTATAAAAACACTATCAGGATTACACATACTTATGGAGTTTGCTATTTTAATAAGCGCTTCTTCATTTTTTATTTTAGCTAATTTAACTTGATTAACTTTATCAACCTTACTTAATATTAACTCTTTTGCCTCGTTGATAGACTTTATCTTGCCTATTGCTTCCAGAATATCTTTACCTTTATTCATCTCTAACATTATATGGCCTCCCTAATATATATTTGAGTGTATAAAACACCATCCCTTATTTTAAAAGAGCTCAAAGTATCTTACATCTTTTACAGAAATTTATTTAAAAATTATATTATAAATAAGTTTACATAAATATTAAAATGATTGCAAATGTTATCTAAAAAAGTAATTTCTCAGAACAATGGTTTTCCGACAAGCACCTGACCATAATAAGCCTTATCTTTGAAGTTAACAAAAGCAGAATAAGCATAATAAGCGCCAGACATTGTGTCGTATGTGTCAATTTTTCTAATCTTTATAACCATAGAACTGCTCCCACTGATTAAATTAAAAACAATACCGTTATCCATCTTTTTAGGAGCAACATATGGAGCATAAACCTCAGGCTGACCAGGCTCTTGCAAAAAAACTCCTCTTTTTTCATAAATAATAATCTTCCATGATGGCTCGTTTCCTTGTAACAGATAATTATAACTTTTCTCCAACTCACATCCTTGCGACTCATAAGCCAAATGATAAACGTCTTTAACCAATACCTGTCCTGCATAATCTCTTCGAACACTACCATCTTCATTCTTCAAAAACTGAACTTTCATCTCAACGTAAACCGGCACATATTCCTCTGGCGCTAAGTCTGCATAAACCTTCCACAAAATAATATCAACATCACCTGTCACCCAATATTCTTCAGCGCCATTACATTTCCTAAAAGCACTTACTTCTGGACCATGGTAAATATATCCTCTAACATTTTCAAACTTTGGCTTTGCGTCTTCTGTTGCCATATTTTTAGCACGACAGCCACCAACAATAAGCAACGTACATAAAATAATAAACAATATTATGAAAGCTGAAACCAACATAATGATTAATGTTTGACGATTAATTTTCAAAGTCCTAATGTTTTTTATTATTTCCCAAAAAGCTTTTAACCACTTCACAATTCTTCCTCCCAGAAATACTTTTTCAAAACCCTATCTTCATTATCAAACCTTACTCCTTCTTTTTCAAGAATTTCGCGTTGTTTCATCTCTCCACCGAAAACAAAACCTTTAGAAAGTGTACCGTTCTGAAAAACTACTCTATGACAAGGTATATTTGCTTGGTCAGGATTCCTATGTAAGGCAAACCCAATAACTCTTGGAGAAGTATTAACCACTTTCGCAACGACACCATAACAAACTACTCTACCTGATGGGATAGATTTTACAAACTCATAAACTTTTTGAAATGTATTTCCTGCCATTATGTTTTTCACTCTGGATTCCCGACTTCTCGGGAATGACAAAGTTCCCAATCACCCATTTCTTATCCCCCCTCTTGAGAGGGGTTAGGGGGTGTGTCCTATTCACTATTCACCACTCACTATTTACTAAGTTTCGATGCCTTAACGGTATTTTTCATTAACATCGCTACTGTCATGAGACCAACGCCACCAGGTACTGGTGTTATTTTTGAAGCGACTGGTGCAACTGATTCAAAATCAACGTCACCATATAACTTCCCATCTAGACGATTCATGCCAACATCAATAACAACTGCACCGTCTTTAACATGTTCTTTTGTTATCATATTTGCCCTGCCAATAGCTACAACCAAAATATCAGCTTGTTTCGTAACTGAAGCAAGGTTTTTTGTTTTTGAATGACAAATTGTAACTGTTGCATTTCTTTCTAAAAGCATGTGAAATACTGGTTTGCCAACTATATTGCTTCTACCAACAACAACAACTTGCTTACCAGCAATCTCTACATCTGACCTATCTAATAACTCAATAATCCCTGAAGGAGTACATGGCAACAATACCTCTGAACTACCATAAAGTAATTGTCCAACATTATAAGGGTGAAAACCATCAACATCCTTAGCAGGATCAATAGCTAATATAACTTTTTCTTTACTAATATGCTCTGGAATAGGCATTTGAACTAAAATCCCATGAACTTTTTTATCTTTATTAAGCCCTTTAATGATCTGTAATAATTCTTTTTCTGTAATATCCTTACTCTGTCTTATAACCGTAGAGCCTATTCCGCAATACTCAGAACTTAACTCTTTATTCCTAACATAAACATGAGAGCCTGGATCATCGCCAACCAAAATAACAACTAAATGTGGATATATTCCCTGTTCTTTTAAGGAGACTACTTCCGCTTTAACTTCATCTTTAATCAGTTGAGAAATGTTTTTGCCAGAAATAATCTTATCTTCAAAATTTGCCATAAATTTATTATAGGCTTTTCCTTAACGTTCATCAACTTACAATAATAAATAAACCATAAAATTTGAATGTTTTGTCAATATTTATCCTAGGCATTCAACAATTGAAAAATAAAATAGGGGGTAAAAAATGAAAAAGTTAAGTTTATTAGTATTATTTGTAATAGGAGGACTGTTAATCAATGGTTGTGGTCAAGTAATTAATAACACCAGTGATAATAGCGGGACATCCTTGTTTAACTCTGTAGGAGAAAAAATGAAAGAGTGTGCTCCAAATACTTCTGGTGCTGCTGGTCTTAATGAATGGGAAGGGTGGAGCATCACCGCCGACTACGGCATATTAAAAGAGGTTTTTAACTTAAGTAGTGGTGTCGAGTGTATTTTCTCTGGTGCAACTAATCTTGACACTATGCTCAGTGCTATAAGTGAAGCCCTTGAGTCAGTTGATAGCAGTGGAAACATAAATACTTCTGTTATGGGATTTGACTTACATGGCAAATACTCAGACTTCTTAGGATCAGTTTCTCTTCCAAATCCTATTGGCGGAAGCTCAATCCCTTACACTGACATTCCTAAGAAAGTTACGCTTGATGTTTACAATGCAGGAATCAAACAATGTGAGATAGAGCTATATTATGGAATTACAAATAATATTCAAACCATAGTATATCAAAATAATAATCTGAATGAAGACAGCAAATCCATTGCTTACGCAATAATTGACGATACCAATAAAACTATCAGCTATAAAGAAGCTTTTGCCTTTAATAACCCTCTGCCGAATCCAGGTTCTCAACACACTGATAGTCCTCCAAACTTCAGATGCTACATGCAATTCGAAGGTGACTATCTCAACAAAACTAGTAAATTTTCTTTGAAAACAAATGCATGTGAAGGTGGAGCAGTAATGGGTGGAGGAAGTGTAGCCAATGATAACAGCAAATATGCAATACGAGCTACTTCCGAAGCAGACAGTGCAACATATAGTAATGACGCAAGCAATCTCAGCAGCACAAATGGTTACTATGTAATACTGAGCCGAAGTGAAATATATTCAGGAGCTACTCCAGCTGGTGGCGAGACCACTGCACAACTCAATAACCCCTATATCGAAAAATCATTAAATGCGTTTCTTACAGCCCACACAAATTATACTTTTAAGGATGGAATGCTTACGGTGACAGGGAAAATGACATATGAGGAATTGATTGCATTAAAGGCTATTTTTACATCAGATCTGGCTATCCTTGATAATGAACAAGAACCTAAAGGACTTATGCAGAGGTCTCGTGGCTGGCCTAAATTAGTATCAAGCGATTTAACTATTGAATCAGAAGACGCAAGAAAATATATTACAATGGGTAATCCTGACTGTCTTGGTTGGACCAACTATTATCCTGCAACCTCTGCGAATGTAACACTTATATTGAACTAAAGTATTCTAATAGTTTAAGAAAAAAGGGGTAGTCTCAGTACTGCCCTTTTTTATTAGTTCATTCCAAAAAGGCAAGGCATTGAGCTTATCGTAATCCTCAATCATCTGCTTATTATTTATCTTAGGATAAAAAACCGATAGCCCAGTCAACGAAGTATTTTTAGAAAATTGATTAATAACAAATCCCTTAGGAGCCTTCTCAAAATATTTCCCTAAACCTAATTCTTCTCGCAACAATCCCATGTCTATCATCTCTGGAGATACCTCTGTCCAAGCATTTACCCTAGTAGACCTTTCGGCAATACCTCTAACCATATCTTGATTCTCTTTAGAAGAAACCTTCTCGGTAAACTCTTTCATAAAATCAAAGTATCTTTTATTAAACTCAATAGCTGTTGTAGCAAAATGAAAAGAACTATCCTTATACGTTTGACTATAACTTTCAACAACCTCATAAGCAAGTTTCCTAGCAGACATATTCTGGTTTTCAGTAAACCTTTTCATGATATCATCATAATCAAGTCCTTCAGCAGGAATGGTTGTTTGATTCACAACTAAACACCTAGCAGAATCACTAAGCAGATTAACTGTTTCAAGATCACCCATCAAACAAATATCCAAAACCAACAAATCAGCATAATTATTTATTAGACCTTTTTTAATACTTATTGAATTCATATCCAAAGAGTATTCCTTAGAAAAAGGATGTTTTTTATCCATAAACCTCTCTTCTCCATAAAACCAACCATTCCCATGTCCTGTTATAAAAAATGCATAACGTTCTGACCTAAAGTTATCTTTTACAAAACTAAAGAATTGATTCACGGTATCAGAAGTTGTACTCATAACCTCTGTCCCCCATGGACTATCTAAAAATGGAACAACAAAAGATTCTCTTAAAAGTTCTTTGTACGGCTTATTAACATGAAAAACCCTTGCCCCCATCCAAGTTGTGAAAAAATTATCTCTACTCATATCATTATTACGGTCAAAAAATACGACAACATTAACATCTTTATAATTCTTATAATACTTAGCAATATTTTTTAGGTCTTTTACCATTTCATTTTCTAAACTATTATCTCCGGCAAAATAAAAAGCCAAAGTCCAAGTGTTAACTTTTTTTGAAACTATAAATTTTATTGAAAATACTATTAGAAGTAAAAGAACAATAAGAAAAAAAATCTTAAGTATTTTAGACATTGATTTTAGTATATCTATAAACTAAGAATTAACCAACACTTCTACCAATAGTATCCGGTAATTTTTGAATCATGTCATCTCGAGCGGAGCATTTATGCGTAGTCGAGAGATCCCTCCGCGCTTCAGTCTTCGACTGAATTGGTCGGGATGACATTTAAAAAACCAGAAAGCTATAGCCAGTTACATTTAGACAACAAATCAGATGAGCTTCTTAAGCTTATATCCTAGCTCCTCATAATCTTTTTTAAACACTAATGGCAACACCTTATTCTCAATCGCTTCAATTACATTTTGGAAAAAATCATTTGAAAAATCCTGCTTGTTAAACTTATTCTGAACATTATTCCACTCAGGACAATTCTTATCTACATATACGTTGACTCTTCCTCTACTGTTCATTGCTATCATTACTGGAAATAAATTACAAAATATTGGTCGTTCTTCTTTACCGAATATTGCACATTTCCCATCGTAATGTTGGCAGTTCTCTGGAATAACATATTCCTCCCCAACCTTATCTAATATGACATCACACAACTCTCTTGGAAAACCACTTAATGGCAATTCTTCATAAGCAAATTTCTCACCAATATTAAAATTAAACTTACAGCATTGCTCGCACTTAGAACAATCCACTGAAATCTTTAAATTAGACAAATCTAGCTCTCTTTTCATTTCCATAAATGATATTATAACGTAATGAGTGACATTCAAATAACCACTATTATTGATAATTATGCTCCCTCTTCTCCCTTATATGGAGAACATGGCTTAAGTATTCTAATTGAATCTAACGAAAAAAAGATTCTAATGGATGTGGGACAAAGTAATCTTTTTGCGGAAAACGCTAAAACACTTAAATTAAATCTTGAAGAAATAACTGACCTTGTAATAAGCCATGGCCATTACGACCATACTGGAGGATTACAAGCTTTCTTTGACAAAAACACTACTGCTAATATCTATATCCATCCAGCTGGATTAAAAAACAAACTTAATATTAATAAATATATCGGGATTCCGGAACATTTTAAAACAACCATCAAACAAAGAGCAACAAAGGTTACAACTAATACTGAAATCAGTAAAAACATTCATCTTATTGCTAACACCAAAATTTATGACCAAGAACTTACTAATTTTCAAAACATGAACATTGAGGAAAACGGAGAAATCAAAACCGATACCTTTGAGGATGAGCTATTCATCGCAATTATTAAGAACAATCAAATTAATATCATCACTGGTTGTGCACACCGAGGAATTACAAACATCCTGCAAACAGCAAAGGATATATTTGATCTTCCTATTAATTTAGTATATGGCGGTTTACATCTAAGATCTTCTGGGGAATCAAGAAGGAAATCTATCATTCAAAAAATAGAAGAGATTGGAATAAATAAAATTGTAACCAACCATTGTACTGGACTTCTTGCTTTCCACGAAATAAAAACAAAATTTAAAAATAAAGCATTTTACGGATATACCGGAGAAAGTTTTTCTATCTAAAAACTATAATGCTTTCTTATAGGCTTCTTCACTTTCCAAGTACAATTTAACCCAGCTTTAAAAGTAACTAGATCGCCTGGCTTAATATGAACGGTGTCTCCACCATCAGGAGTTACTTCTGTTTCACCCTCTAAGATATAGCTCATTTCAGTTATTTCATAATTCCATGGGAATTCGCTTATCTCTTTCTCCCAAATGCCCCATTTTAAAATTCCTTTGTCTCTGGCTTCAGCAAGACTTACCTTCTCAATTTTAATCATATCTTTCTCCATTTACATTCGTCTCTTTCGAAATATATTGTAACATACTTATCTTCTACTTTATTGCTGTGCTTCTTCGTGATATATTATATAGCAACGATAGAAGGAGTAACTTATGACCTATATTTATGAAGAAGTCTCCAGAACCTTTAATGAATATCTCCTTGTCCCAAATTTAACCACAAAAGACTGTACTCCTGATAAGATAAATTTACATACTCCATTAGTGCGTTACAAAAAAGGCACAGAACCAGAGTTAAAGCTAAATATTCCATTTGTTTCTGCTATCATGCAATCTGTTTCTAACGACTCGATGGCAATAGCACTTTCCCGATGTGGTGGATTATCCTTTATTTATCAATCTCAAGACATTAGTTCTCAAGCAGCTATGGTCAAAAAAGTAAAAAAATACAAAGCTGGATTTGTAATAAGCACTACCAACTTAAAACCTGATAACTCGTTAGCCGATGTTCTTGAATTAAATAAACAAACTGGACACTCTACAATGCCTGTCACAGAAGACGGCTCTCCTACTGGAAAACTAATGGGAATAGTAACAAGTAAAGACTACAGAATTAGTAGAGACTCCCTAGATAAAAAAGTTGCTGATTTCATGACTCCAATTAATAAATTAATTTTCGGTACAAAAGGAATCGCACTTAATATAGCAAACGACCTGCTTTGGGAACACAAACTAAACTGTCTTCCTATTGTTAACGATAAAGGATATCTCCGTAACCTCGTTTTCAGAAAAGATTATGATGAACATAAGGAACACCCCTTTGAACTACTTGATACTGAAAAAAGATTAATTGTTGGCGCAGGCATAAACACAAAAGATTTTAAAGAAAGGGTTCCGGCCCTCCTTGAAGCAGGAGCAGATGTTCTATGTATTGATTCTTCTGATGGATATTCCGTCTGGCAAAAAGAAACCATTGAATACATTAAGTCTAATTTTGGTGACTGCGCAAAAGTTGGAGCTGGAAATATTGTAGACAGAGAAGGATTCCTATATCTAGCAGAAGCTGGAGCTGATTTTGTTAAAGTTGGTATTGGTGGGGGCTCCATCTGTATTACAAGAGAACAAAAAGGCATAGGACGAGGACAAGCAACCGCTATTATTGAAGTAGCAAAAGCACGTGATGAATATTTTGAAAGAACTGGAATCTACATTCCTATCTGCTCTGATGGCGGAATAGTACATGACTACCATACAGTTTTAGCACTAGCTATGGGAGCTGACTTTATTATGATGGGTAGATACTTTGCCAGATTTGACGAAAGTCCAAATAAAACAATCCGTCTAGGCAAGAATTACGTAAAAGAATACTGGGGTGAAGGTTCTAATAGAGCTAAGAACTGGGAAAGATATGAGCTTGGAGAAAAGAATGGTCATCTTAAGTTTGAAGAAGGCGTTGATAGTTATGTTCCTTACGCTGGAAAACTAAAAGATACTTTAGATATCACACTCGCTAAAATTAAATCAACTATGTGTAGTTGTGGTGCAAAAACTATTGAAGAACTTAAAAGAACTGCAAGACTCACTCCTGTTTCTGCAACAAGCATAATAGAAGGCGGAGCCCACGACGTTATTCTAAAAGATAAAGAATATACCTAATTAAATCTTTTTGGTAACCAGTCTCTCTTAACACATTCCTCAAAGCTCCACTCAGGTTGACTTTCTGTTCTGTATGTCCAAAAAAACCAGCCATCAAAAGACTCATAGGCTAATAGCTGCGAGCACCCAAAAGCTTTTCTGGCTGCTTCCGATTGCATATCATTAAGCCCTAAATATGCATGTTTCTCTGTTTTCAATTCAAAAAGAACCGGCACAACCTTAGGATCAAGACCTAAACTCCATTCTCCAACAATGCTTCTTATCCCTAACTCCCGCTTAATGTCTTCAGCTTCTTTCTTCAATTTAGTTACTGACTTATTAATATGCCCATAAATATCCATAAGCATATCTCCTGTTTCGAAACACTGATAACGATGTACATCGTAAAATAATTTTTGTTTTTCGTTATTAGAAAACTCATCTTTCCATTCATTATGATTTCTGAACCCATCATGGAACATAATATCTAATTCAGAAACGCTTCTAATGGCATTTATTGCCCTTATATTAAATTTATTCATGAAATCTGTAGAGATATCCCATCTTGGCTCATTGAGTAAGGAAATCGCTAAAATATGCTTTTTGTTTGAATATCTTTGAGCAATCCTTCTCAATATATCCACTGTAAAGTCCACATATTCAATGCTCTTATGCCAATCGCAGGTATTAAACATACCTCCATTATCAAAACCATTCTGGCAACCTGGAGCAGCATGTAGATCCAACACCACAGCCAATCCGTACTTTTCAGCCCAAGTTACTGCTTTATCTAAATATTCTAATGAACCTTCGACATATGGATACTTTTTGTTTTTATAGTTATCGTGATAGGGATAGCCATCTCCAAACACCCAATGACCGTAAGGAATTCGAATAGCATTAATGCCTATAGAGGATAACCATGCTATATCTTGTTCTATTATAAAATTATCTCTATGAAATTTAATTCGGTTAATTGCTGTGTCTTTAAGTTCTAATAACAAACTTAGCTCATCGTCTGCAGTAGAACCTTCAAACAAAGATGGTTTTATCCATTTTTCAAGGACTAACCAACCTCCGAGATTAACCCCGCGTATCTTTGTCTTCACGAAAAAAAACTCCAGAATATTTTTTGGGATTCTCGAATATTTTCTTGAAATAATGCAAGAATAAACCTGCATCAGCACCATCAGCATAACGATGATCTAAGGTGAAATTAATAGAAGTTATATCCTTAGGCACTACTATATCATTTTCTACTACTGGTTTCTTTTTTGTCTTTCCTATTGCCACTATTAGTGGACATCTTGTATATGGAGACAATGGTACAAAAGCATTATCTAATCCTAAAGACCCAATATTTGTTACTATTACTGATCCTATAGGATCAGAGGGCAGACCAAATAATCTTGGAGATAAGTTCAAGGTATAAATAAAAAAATCAATGATTTTATAAACTATCCCTAAAAGCAAGGATGGTATCCACTTAACAATTGACTGAAATCCTTCCAACTCACTTTCTTTAGACTTTCTTAGTATCTCAACCTGTTTGCCTACAATATCAGCGATTTCATCTAAGTTAAGATTAGGGACATCTTTAACAGAAACACCTGAAAGATCTTTTCCTTTTTTTGTCCTCAATAAAGTTGAAACAAAAACATTAGTTTCTTTCCTAAGAAACAACTTATTTCTAATCAAAACCAAATTTAATACATTATATTTATAAAAGCATTCACCTAATATTTTAACTACAAAATGGGTGAGTGTTATTTCTTTATTACCATTTTTTTTATTAATTTCATCTATATACTTCATAGCGTTTGAAGTCTCAACTTCGAGCTGACAATAAATACTCGGATCTTTAGGGTGAGACCAACTAGCTATAGATATTTTTCTATATGATATCCCTGACATTCTTTTACCAGTTTTAATATTTTGCATACCAAGATAATAACAATTATTGGCTCAGAAAACCATCTCAATTATAAATTAACATTCAAAAATATCTCTATTGGTATGTAAATTACTACATTGATATGAATAATTAAAGCTTCACTAGCCAAAACGTCTAAATTAAAGACATAGCTATAACTTATTAAAGATTTTGAATATAAATATTATGAAATTTAAAATTGTATAAAATGCTTGCCGGCAACGTCCTACTCTCCCACAAAGTTGCCCATGCAGTACCAT